>NZ_JBFNXP010000002.1:0-1023654 GCF_047501685.1 Pseudomonas sp. CAM1A
ATGGCCTGGACTACCTGTTCAGTTCGGTGGGCACCTACGCCTACGGCTCGACCGAGACACGCACGAAGCAGGGCGAGGAGCACAAGGTCGAGCGCGAGTACAACCGTTTCCACCTGCTGGTCCGCGAGGAGACCACCCACACCGATACCCAGGCCAAGGTCACCTCCACCGAAATGACTGAAACGGCGTATTACAGCAACGGCGGTTATTTCCATGAAGACCACGCCTATTGCCAGTTGCCGGGGATCACCACGCGCACCTGGAAGCGCAACACTGGCATGCCTTACCTCGAAGGGGAGATCCGCCAGTACAAGCCTGACGGCAACCTGGAGCGCGAGGCTCAGGTGCATGGCGATCCACGCATCGACAAGCCGGTGCTTGGCCTGACCACGGCCTACCAGTGGCATCCGACCGGCGGCGAGGGCGCCGATCCGCGTGACCCCAACTTCTTCACGCCACGCCTGAAACGCACCGCGCGCATTCCCGACCCTACCGCCGCGCACAAGGATGCGCCGACCCTGTACCAGCACTACAGCTACGAGAAGGCCGCTGCGCTGCCTGGCGCCGGGCCGAAATCCTGGCACCGGATCAAGCGCGAGGTGCTGTCGCTGAGCGAGAACGAATCGGGCGATGGGCTGCAAGCGACCGATTACGCCTATTTCGATACGCCCTCCCAATACCAGACCCATGGCAGGGTAAAGGCCGAAACCGTCACCCTCAACGGCAAGCCCACCGTCACCGCCTACTGCTATGACTGCGAGGAGGAAGCGGGCCAGCACGTCACCGCACCGGTGGATCTCCCGGCGCACGTCAAGGCGCTGCAAGGCAGGATCAAGCCTCTGCAGCGCAAGTTGCTCAACAACGAGCCGGTGCTGACGACCTTCCAGACCGTGGAGGGGTGGGATCACAAGGAGGGCGCCGAAGACGAGGCGTCACGGCAGAAGACCATTACCCTGACCCATTCGCTGCTTACCGGCGAGCCGGTGCTCAACGCCGACGACAACGATGTGCAGATCCAATACAAGTACGATCAGTTGCGCCGGGTAACCGCCGAAACCGTGGCACCTGACGATGACGCCTTCAAGGCGACACGCCATTACACCTACACCTTGTGCAGCAAACCCGGCGATCAGGCGCAGCAGACCCGGCAGGATGTCAACGAGGTCATCACCCGTACCACGCTTGACGGCCTCAATCGTGTGGTGAAAGAAGAGCGTCAGGACACGGACTTTGACGCGGGCAACTACTGTTTGCTGTATACCGCCGTCTACAACACGCTGGGGCAATTGACCGAGCAGACCGAGTACGACTGGCATGAGAAGACACTTGTGCCGCTGAATTCGACGTTCGAGTATGACATCTGGGGCCAGCAACGCGCGGTGACGGGGCCCGACAAGGTCAAGGTGATCGAAGAAAACGATCCGGTTGGCACGCCTGAGAGCAAGGGCAAACGGGTATTGAGCTGGCGAGAGGAAGGCTCGGAAGCGAATCCGAAGAAGACTGGCATTACCGAGATTTGGCTCAATCGGTTCAACGAGCAGGTTTGGATTGAGCGGCGCGATCTGCGCGATGGCCGGGTCAGTCTGCAGGTCAATGGCTTTGATGGCCTCGGTCGGTTGGTTGAGCAGGTCGTGGGCGATACGGTCAAGCGGATCACGGGTTTTACCTATGACGCCTTCAACCGAAACGTCAAGACTGTATTGCCTGGTGGTGCCATCGTGCTGCGGACCTATGCAGAGCACAGCGGCGAAGACTTGCCGATCACTATCGCCGTGCAGGAGTCCGCTGTAGCCGAGTCGAAGGAGCTGGGTACCCAGGATTTCGATGGATTGGGCAGGATGGCAGTGTCCACAACCGGAGGTCGGGAACAGACGTATGCTTATGATGCGGGTGTACGCAAACCCAAGACCGTGAAGACGCCAGAAGGCGAGATTCACTATACCTATGAGCTCAAGCTCAGCGAGAACCCCGAAACACGCTTGATGGGGGCGGGTACTACTGCTGGCGAGCTTGAAGTGATCTACGACTACGACAAGAAGAATGCACGCCTGAAGGGCTGGACCATGCCAGCCGAAGGTGAGCGACCCTGGCAGAGGCTCAAACGCGAGTATTACCAGACCGGCCAGATCAAAAGTGAGACCTGGACACAGCACGAGAGTGGCGATGAGCAAGCGCCGCCGATCGGTGAGCCACAAACCCAGCACTATGTTTACAGCCACCGAGGCCGCTTGCTCAAGTACACCGATGTGCTGGGCCAAGTCCAGACTAACGACTACTACCCTACCGGGCAGTTGCAAAAGACCACGCTGAAGGACAAGGCCGGCAAGGTGTTGCTGGAAACCGACTTTACTTATTACGAGCTTGGGCAACTGAAGTCGTATACCACGCATGATCGAGAGGCTGGTCAGTCACTGGCTACCGAGTTGCAGTATGACGAGTTCGACCGCGAGTCCGAGCGCAAGTTTACGGCAGGGTCGATGGTTCAGACGCTCACCCAGCTCTACGACGACGTTGACGCCTTGACGACGCGGACGTTGTCAGAGGGGGGGGTAAACCTGCGGGTTGAAACGTATGCTTACGATAAGCGCCAGCGCCTGGAGACTTACACTTTCAGCGGTCGCGGGGTTGATAATGATCCCTACCAGCCACAAGACCCTTATGGTAATTATATTACCGAGCAGGTGTTTGACTTCGATGCCTTGGATAATATCACTGAAGTGGTGACTACGTTTGTCGGTGGCTCGAATACTGCGACTTACCACTTTGAGGGCGACGACCCGGCGCAGTTGAGCAGGATCACCAATAAAGCCACGGACCCGACGGTGCGCACGTTGAACGGCTACCCGGCAGAAATTGTGCTGGCGTATGACGACAATGGCAACCTGACTAATGATGAGCAGGGCCGCGTGCTCAAGTACAATGCACTTAATCAGTTGTTGTCCGTGAGCGAGGAGGAACAACAAATTGTCTCGTACTTCTATAACCCGCAGAACATCCTGATGGGCACGGATGAGGAACAGCGCTTCTACCTGGGCGATGAATTGACCGCGCTCAAGACGGGCGATGGAGGAACGCGTATCAGTACTTCGCCGGCAGGGCCGTTGGCTGAAACGACAGTGTCGCAGGGGCAGGAGTGACGGCGATGAAATCTATAGTATTGAGTATGACAATACTGTTGAGTACGGCGCTGGCAGCGGCTTCAGCTACCCAGCTTTCGCACGAAAAAACCGTCGGGGGTCAGGGTGTAGAAGGGAATGTCATCATTTACGATAAAGAGTTGAAGAGGTCCTGCTCGCTCAAGCCTATAGCGGGAAAGAACGAGGAGTACAGATTTGGCTCCGGCAAGACCTGTACATCACTGCCCAATGATGAAGCCTATTATTTTAAAATGGACGGGGTGCCGTCCGCGGTGCTCGTCACTTTTTACGATGACCCCGACTGTGACGCCACGGGTAATTTCGCCTTCATGGTGCGTACACTGCAAAGCCCAACAACGCTTGACGAAATACTGCTCAGTGCTGCCCACGAGAAGCCAGAGGGGACAATACTTGCCCCCGGACTAAGATTGGAGTGGAAGAGAGGGTCAGGGCAAGTGGGAGGCAAGCTGTCCTGCGTAAGAATAGAGCACTGATGAGGTGATTATTGCTCAGCTGCTCAGGAAATTAAGCAGACACAATCGGTGATGAGCCAGATGCCCATGGCACGCCACGTGGTGCCATGGGCATTTTCCTGTCAGTGAGACGTCTCTCCGTTTGCGCGCTGGGCACGTTGTTTTTCCAGGTGCCATTCGAAGGTTTCACCTTGTTGCTCAGCAAGGTAACGACGTTCTTCCAGTTCCTGGTACAAGGCCAACTCTTCATCCGGCATGAAGTGCAGGCAATCGCCACCAAAGAACCACAGCAGGTCGCGCGGCACCAGGTGGGCGATTTGCGGATAGCGCTGGATCACCTGGCAGATCAGGTCCTGGCCCAGGTATTGGCTTTGCAGCGGGTCCTGCGGCAGCAGGGTGAGCAGTTCGTCGAAGCGCTCGAGGAACAGGGCGTGGCTTTCCTCCGGGACCTGTTCGGCTTCACCCAGCGCGGCCAGGATGGTGCGCAGGTGGTGGAGCAGTTGCAGGTGGTATTCCAGGTGGGGGTTGGCCATGGCGGCGCTCCTCGGTGGTTGAAACGGGGGGCGGAGTATACGCCGGTTTTGTACAGGCTGGCAGCGCAGCTGCTTGTAATGGCGCTATCGCGGGGCAAGTCGCATCGGCGCACCGCCGCTCCCACGCCAAATGTGCGATTGGCGTGGGAGCGGCGGTGCGCCGATGCGACTTGCCCCTCGATGCGGTCGACCAATCCTCAGCGCACTTTGCCTGCCTCGGGCAACAACACCTCCTTGTCAAACGCATCCACATCGATCACTACCCGCCGCGCCTGCTCGGCCTGGTGCAGGCGCTGGCCTTCCTCTGCCTGCAGCACACCCGCTTCGATGGCAGCGTCGATCACCGATTGCCCGGCTGCCGCCTGCACCTGGCCTTCCTTGATCGCCTGATGCAGCGCCTTGTGCAGCGGGGCGGCATCGTCCAGCAGGTCACAGGCCGTCTGTAGCGCGGCCACCGGGTCGCCTTCGGCCTGAGGCCTGAAGCAGCCCTCCAGCACGGCTTCCAGCGCCGGGTCGCCTTTGCGCCGGCCGATTAGCGCCGCCACTTCGGCATCCAGCTCATCGCTCGGCCCGGTATGCCTACGGCCAAAGGGGAATACCAGCACGCGCAGGGCGCAGCCGATGAAGCGGTTGGGGAAGTTGTCGAGCAGCGCGGCGAGCGCCTTTTCCGCCTGGCCCAGATTTTCCTCCAGCGCCCAGCGCAACAACGGGCGCAGGTGCTCGGGCGAGCCCAGGTCGTGGTAGCGCTTGAGCGCGGCGCTGGCCAGGTACAGGTAGCTGAGCACATCGCCCAGCCGGGCGCTCAGACGCTCGCGGCGCTTGAGCGCGCCGCCCAGCAGCATCATCGACAGGTCGGCCAGCAAAGCGAAGGCCGCCGCCTGGCGGTTGAGGGCGCGGAAGTAGCCCTGGCTCAGGGCGTCGCCCGGGACCTTCTCAAAATGCCCCAGGCCCAGCCCCAGCACCAGGGTGCTGGCGGCGTTGCCGGCGGCGAACAGGATGTGCTGCAGCAGCAGGTCGTCGAACTCCTTCAGCGCCTGGTCATGGTCCTCGCGCCCGGCCAAGGCCATTTCCCTGAGCACGAACGGGTGGCAGCGGATGGCGCCTTGGCCGAAGATCATCAGGTTGCGCGAGAGGATGTTGGCGCCCTCGACGGTGATGAAGATCGGCGCGCCTTGCCAGCTGCGGCCCAGGTAGTTGTTCGGGCCCATGATGATGCCCTTGCCGCCGTGCACGTCCATGGCGTGCTGGATGCACT
The DNA here is from genome assembly GCF_047501685.1 of Pseudomonas sp. CAM1A. Classification (NCBI taxonomy): domain Bacteria; kingdom Pseudomonadati; phylum Pseudomonadota; class Gammaproteobacteria; order Pseudomonadales; family Pseudomonadaceae; genus Pseudomonas; species Pseudomonas sp. CAM1A. The sequence continues at coordinate 5,399 of NZ_JBFNXP010000002.1, forward strand.
CGCGGCCGCGCTCGGTGAGGTGGTACTTGAGGATTGCCGACAGCACCGAGGGTTTTTCGCCCAGGTCCACGGCCTGGGCGGTGAGCAGGCGGGCGCTGTCCATCAGCCAGGCGTTGCCGCCGATGCGCGCCAGGGACTCCTGGATGCCCTCGAAGGCGGCCAGCGGCACGTTGAACTGTTCGCGCACGCGGGCGTACTGGCCGGTGACCAGGCTGGTGTACTTGGCCGCGCCGGTGCCGACCGCCGGCAGGGAGATGGAGCGGCCCACCGACAGGCAGTTCATCAGCATCATCCAGCCCTTGCCGAGCATTGCCTGGCCGCCGATCAGGCAGTCCAGCGGCACGAACACGTCCTTGCCGCTGTTGGGGCCGTTCATGAACGCCGCGCCCAGGGGCAGGTGGCGCTGGCCGATCTCCACGCCGGGCAGGTCGGTGGGGATCAACGCCAGGCTGATGCCCAGCTCGGCCTGTTCACCCAGCAGGTGCTCGGGGTCGTAGGCCTTGAAGGCCAGGCCCAGCAGGGTGGCCACCGGGCCGAGGGTAATGTAGCGCTTCTCCCAGTTCAGGCGCAGGCCGATGACTTCCTCGCCTTGCCACTGGCCTTTGCAGATGATGCCGGTATCGGGCATGGCGCCGGCGTCGGAGCCGGCCAGGGGGCCGGTGAGGGCGAAGCAGGGGATGTCGTCGCCACGGGCCAGGCGCGGCAGGTAGTGGTTGCGTTGCGCCTCGGTGCCGTAGTGCAGCAGCAGCTCAGCCGGGCCCAGGGAGTTGGGCACCATCACCGTGGAGGCCAGGTCGCCGCTGCGGGTGGCCAGTTTCATCGCCACCTGGGAGTGGGCGTAGGCCGAGAAGCCCTTGCCGCCGTATTCCTTGGGGATGATCAGGGCGAAGAAGCCGTGCTGCTTGATGAAATCCCAGGCCTGCGGCGGCAGGTCGAGGTCCTGGCCGATCTGCCAGTCGCTGACCATGGCGCACAGCTGCTCGGTGGGGCCGTCGATGAAGGCCTGTTCTTCCTCGCTGAGCTTGGGCGCGGGGTAGTCGAGCAGGGTGTTCCAGTCGGGGCGGCCGCTGAACAGGTGGCCGTCCCACCACACGGTGCCGGCGTCGATGGCTTCGCGCTCGGTCTGCGACATCGGCGGCAGGGTGCGCTGGAACCAGCTGAACATGGGCGCGGTGAACAGTTTGCGGCGCAGCTCCGGCAGGGCGAAGAAGGCCGCCTTGGCGGCGATCACCAGCCAGATCAGCGCCAGCAGCCAGCCTGGCGCGCTGCTGAAGATGCCCATCAGCAGGGTATAGGCGGCGATGGCCGCGAGGATCTGCAGGGGCGCCAGGCGCCGGTGCAGGAGATACGCGGCGCCAAGCACCAGGACCAGCAACCACAACAGCAACATGATTCTTCCTCCTTGGAAGCGGGCGTTAGGCCGACCCACAGAGCTTAGACGCACCAGGGTGGATGGCCTGCCTAGGAAATGACAGGGCGGGGCGCTGGGAGTTCGGTGGGGAATGTCATGCAGTCATCGCTCCCACGCCAGATATGCAATGTGGGCGTGGGAGCGGGCTTGCCCCGCGATGCGGCCATCAGATTATCTGGAGCGATTCAACCCAACCTCCATGTCATCGATCAGCGCCTTGGCCATGGCGCTGAGAATGCGCGCCGAGCTACCGGCCAGCAGGTCGCCCTCCATTTCCGCCTCGCAGGTCAGGTGGCGGATGCAGCCGAGCAGCACCGACAACTCGCTGAAGGCATCCTCGAAGGTAACGCCCGGCTCGACCTTGAACAGGTCCAGGCAGGTGGTGCGGCCTGCGGTATGCCCGCGGCTCATGGCTGCACCTGTGGCTTGTGCTCGAGCAGGGCGCAGGCGAGCTGGCCGAGGTAGTCGCTGGCGGTGAACAGGCGGTCCTGGGTTTCGCCGGGCTCGGTCTGGAAGTAGATGTCGAGGACGTCGGAAATGGCGGTGGCCACTTCGACGGCGGCGGCCATGGCGTCGTCGCGGGAGAGGGTGGGGCGGATGGTGAGGAAGTGGGAGAGACGGGGTGGGTCTGGGACGATTTTTTTCATGGTCAAGAGTCCTATGCGGTCATTGAAAACCACCAGCCAGGTCCTTTCTCACGAGGTAAGGGTGGCGGCCGTGTACGAGGTGAGAAAACCGGGACATAGGACAAACCCGGCCAGACCGAAGTCTGCCCGCACACGGCCACCATGACGAAGCCGCTGGTTGTCATATGTAGTCGGGTTTCTCACGCCCGGTCACCAAATGTGGCGACCCGGTGAAGTTATCCCTGGGGTATTTCCCCGACAACGCGGCGGCTTCCGGCAAGCGCGTAGGATAGTTCCCAAGCTTTGCTGGCTGAAGCATTTGGTTTCAGGTTCGGAAATGTCTTACCCCAGAGGATGGCCGGGCGCAGCCCGGATCGCGGGGCAAGCCCGCTCCCACGATTCAGGCAGGCGCGCCACACAAGCCGAGGTATGCGCCATTCTTGTGGGAGCGGGCTTGCCCCGCGATGGCGTTCACCCAGACCCCATCGCGGACCCTGCAAGGTCACGATCTTGGAGTAGACTGACCCACCTCCCGCACTCATAAGGACGTTGCCATGCTGAAGATCTGGGGCCGCAAAAATTCGAGCAATGTGCGCAAGGCGTTGTGGATCGCCCACGAGCTGGGCCTGGACTTCGAGTCCATCGATGCCGGCGGCGCCTTCGGCGTGGTCAACGAACCGCACTACCGGGCCCTGAACCCCAACGGCCTGGTGCCCATGCTCGAAGACGGTGACCTGGTGCTGTGGGAATCCAACACCATCGTGCGCTACCTGTGCGCCGAGTACGGCGCAGAGCAGGGCTGGTACCTCGACGACCCGCGCCAGCGCGCCCTGGCCGACAAGTGGATGGACTGGACCACCTCGTCCTTCGCCGGCCCCTTCCGCCCGCTGTTCTGGGGCCTGCTGCGCACCCCCGAGGACCAGCGCGACTGGGTGGCGATCAACGCCGCACACAAGCAATGCGCCCAGTTGCTGGCTATCGCCGACGAGACCCTGGCCAAGCAGCCGTACCTCTCCGGCGAGCACATCGGCATGGGCGACATCCCCCTGGGCAGTTTCATCTACGCCTGGTTCGAAATGCCGATTGAACGCCCGGCCATGTATCACCTCCAAGCCTGGTACGAGCGCCTCAAGCAACGCCCGGCCTACCAGGCGGCGGTGATGACCGCCCTGACGTGACGCCACTTCGATAGTCACTATCGATACATGTGACTGTACTTGTGCGGCCGGGCCTTGCACCATGGCCGCACTCACTGCGCCAGTGTCTTTACCTGGCGTGTCCCGAACCTTTTTCATCGGTACCTGACCCGCCATGAGTTCCGCCCTGTCCATTCGACAGCTGACCAAGACCTACGGCAACGGCTTCCAGGCCCTCAAGGGCATCGACCTGGATGTTGCCGAAGGCGACTTCTTCGCCTTGCTCGGCCCCAACGGCGCCGGCAAGTCCACCACCATCGGCATTCTCTCGACCCTGGTGAACAAGACCAGCGGCACGGTCAACGTGTTCGGCAACGACCTGGACCGGTCGCCCGCGGCGCTCAAGCGCTGCCTGGGCGTGGTGCCCCAGGAGTTCAACTTCAACCAGTTCGAGAAGACCTTCGACATCGTCGTCACCCAGGCCGGCTACTACGGCATCCCGCCCAAGCTGGCCAAGGAGCGCGCCGAGCAGTACCTCACGCAGCTGGGCCTGTGGGACAAGCGCGACGTGCCTTCGCGCTCGCTGTCCGGCGGCATGAAGCGTCGGCTGATGATCGCCCGGGCGCTGATCCACGAGCCGCGCCTGTTGATCCTCGACGAGCCGACTGCCGGGGTGGACATCGAGCTGCGCCGTTCGATGTGGAGCTTCCTCACCGAGCTCAACCAGAAAGGCATCACCATCATCCTCACCACCCACTACCTCGAAGAGGCCGAGCAGCTGTGCCGCAACATCGGCATCATCGACCACGGCACCATCGTCGAGAACACCAGCATGCGCCAGCTGCTGGGCAAGCTGCACGTCGAGACCTTCGTCCTCGACCTCAAGCGCGACCTGCCCGCCGCCCCTGAGCTGCAGGGCTACCCGTGCCGGCTGATCACCCCGCACACGCTGGAGGTGCAGGTGGACAAGGACATCGGCATCACCGCGCTGTTCGGCCAGCTGGCGCTGAAGAACATCGAGGTGCAGAGCCTGCGCAACAAGACCAACCGACTCGAGGAGCTGTTCGTGTCCCTGGTGGAAAAGAACCTGTCGAAGGTGGCTGTATGAGTGTGGAGCTGCGCACCAACTGGGTCGCCCTGAACACCATCGTCTACCGCGAAGTGCGGCGCTTCCTGCGCATCTGGCCGCAGACCCTGCTGCCGCCGGCGATCACCATGGTCCTGTACTTCGTGATCTTCGGTAACCTGATTGGCCGGCAGATCGGTGACATGGGCGGCTTCACCTACATGGAGTACATCGTGCCGGGGCTGATCATGATGTCGGTGATCACCAACTCCTATGGCAACGTGGTGTCGAGCTTCTTCGGCAGCAAGTTCCAGCGCTCCATCGAGGAGCTGATGGTGTCGCCGGTGTCGCCGCACACCATCCTCGTCGGCTATGTGCTGGGCGGTGTGTTGCGCGGCTTGGCGGTGGGGGTGATCGTGACCTTCCTGTCGCTGTTCTTCACCCATCTGCAGGTGCATCACCTGGGCGTGACGGTCATCGTGGTGCTGCTGACCGCGACCATCTTCTCGTTGCTGGGCTTCGTCAACGCGGTGTTCGCCCGCAACTTCGACGATATCTCGATCATCCCGACCTTCGTGCTGACGCCGTTGACCTACCTGGGCGGGGTGTTCTATTCGATCAACCTGTTGCCGCCGTTCTGGCAGACCGTGTCGTTGGCAAACCCGGTGCTGCACATGGTCAACTCGTTCCGCTACGGCATCCTAGGGGTGTCGGATATCAGTATCGGCACGGCGATCAGCTTCATGCTGGTGGCCACCGCGCTGCTCTACCTGCTGTGCGTGCGCCTGCTGGTCAGCGGCCGCGGCATGCGTGCGTAGGCATCGGCACTGGCGCCGGCGCCACTGCCGGCCCACCCACCAGCGCCAGTAGCCCATGGTGGTGAAGTAGGCGAGCACGCCCAGCACCACCCCGCATACCACCGAGCCCAGCAGGAACGGCTGCCAGATCGTCGCCAGCTGCTCGGTGACCCAGTCGACGGTGATCGACTCGGGCAGCGTGCGTGGCGGCACCTGCAGCAGCCAGGCGCCGGTCATGTAGGTGACGAAGAACACCGGCGGCATGGTCAGCGGGTTGGTCAGCCACACCAGGCTCACCGCGATCGGCAGGTTGCCGCGCACGGGAATGGCCAGCGCGGCGGCCAGCAGCATCTGCATGGGGATGGGAATGAGCGCGGCGAACAGGCCGACGCCCATGGCCCGCGCCACCGAATGGCGGTTCAGGTGCCACAGGTTGGGGTCGTGCAGCAGCTTGCCGAAAAAGCGTAAGGACTTATGTTCGCGGATGCTGGTCGGGTCCGGCATGTAGCGTTTGAACAGACGGCGCGGCATGTGGGCTCCCGGCGGGGTTGAAGGGCGTCAGTATGCCTTGATTGAAACGCAGCCTCGTTCAGAGTTTGTGACAATTGTTTAGCAGGGTTTCCCCGCCAATCGGCTAAGCCTCAGGGGCCGTTATCGCTTCTGGAGCTCTATCTCATGCGCACAGGGATGCTGGCGCTGGTGCTCGGGCTGTTGAGCCTGCGTTTTTTGCCCGTTTTGCCGCCGGTCGGTTGGCTGATTCCGTTGCTGTTGCTGGCCTTGGCCTGCCTGCGTACGCGGGCCTGGCCGCTGGGCTGGTTTGTGCTGGGTGGCTGCTGGGCCTGCTGGTTCGCGCAGCAGGCGCTGGATGATCGCCTGGCCCCGGCACTGGATGGCCGCACGCTGTGGTTGGAGGGGCAGGTGGTGGGGCTGCCGACCCGCACGGAGCGTGGCGTGCGTTTCGAGCTGGAGCATCCTGAGTCGCGCCGGGCGCAATTGCCCAGGCGCCTGCAACTGAGCTGGTTCGCCGGCCCTGAATTGCGCGCTGGTGAGCGCTGGCGCCTGGCGGTGAACCTGCGCCAGCCCCATGGGTTGCTCAACCCCCATGGCCCGGACCGCGAAGCGTTGTTGTTGGCCCGGGGTATCGGTGCCACCGGCTCGGTCAAGGCCGGCGAGCGGGTCGGGCAGGCTGCGGTGGATTGGCGCGATGCCGTGCGCCAGCGGCTGATGAATGTGGATGCCCACGGCCGCGAGGCGGCGCTGACGGCCCTGGTGCTGGGCGATGGCGCCGGGCTGGCGCGCGAAGACTGGCAAACCCTGCAAGCTACCGGCACGGTGCACCTGCTGGTGATCTCCGGCCAGCATATCGGGCTGTTGGCCGGGCTGGTGTACGGCTTGGTCGCGGGGTTGGCGCGGCTGGGCGCCTGGCCACCGCGCTGGCCGTGGCTGCCCTGGGCCTGTGGCCTGGCCATGGTCGCGGCATTGGGCTACGGCTGGCTGGCCGGGTTCGGTGTGCCGGTGCAACGGGCCTGCCTGATGCTGGCGGTGGTGTTGCTCTGGCGCCTGCGCTTCAGGCACCTGGGGGCAGCCTTGCCGTTGCTGCTGGCGTTGTCGGGGGTGTTGCTGATCAATCCGCTGGCCAGCCTGCTGCCGGGCTTCTGGCTGTCGTTTGCCGCGGTTGGCGTGCTGATGCTGTGCTTCTCTGCCCGGCTGGGCGCCTGGCGGCCCTGGCAGGCCTGGAGCCGCGCCCAGTGGGTAATTGCCGTGGGCCTGTTGCCGGTGCTGCTGGCGCTGGGGTTGCCGGTCAGCCTGACGGCGCCGCTGGCCAACCTGCTGGCGGTGCCTTGGATCAGTTTCGCGGTGTTGCCGCTGGCCTTGCTTGGCACGGCGACGTTGCCGGTGCCTGGGGTGGGGGAGGGGCTGCTGTGGCTGGCGGGGCTTTCGCTGGATGGGCTGTTTCGCCTGCTGGCGCAGCTTGCGGGGCAGTGGCCGGCATGGCTGCCCGAACCGTTGCCGCTGTGGGCGTGGCTGTTGGTCGCGCTGGGCGCGCTGTTGTTGCTGTTGCCTCGGGGCGTGCCGTTGCGCTTGCCGGGCGCGGTGATGCTGCTGGCCTTGTGGGCGCCGCGCGAGCAGGTGCCCCTTGGGCTGGTGCAGGTGTGGCAGCTGGATGTCGGCCAGGGCCTGGCGGTGCTGCTGCGTACCCGTCATCACGCGCTGTTGTACGACGCCGGGCCTGCCCACGGGGACAGTGACCTGGGCGAAAGCGTGGTGCTGCCGACCTTGCGCAGGCTGGGGGTGAGGCACCTGGACCTGATGCTGGTCAGCCACGGTCACGCCGATCATGCCGGCGGTGCGGCGGCGGTGCGCCGGGGGCTGCCGGTGGCGCGGGTGCTGGCCGGGGAGGTTGCCGGGCTTGCGCCTGCCGCGCTGTGCGAAAGTGGTGAGCGCTGGCGCTGGGATGGGGTCGATTTCGAGCTGTGGCATTGGCCGCAAGGCACGTCCAGCAACGACCGTTCCTGCGTGCTGCGGGTGGTGGCCAATGGCGAGCGCCTGCTGCTGGCCGGCGACATGGAGGCCGCGGCGGAGCGGGCTTGGCTGGCGGCCAGCGAGGATCCGCGTATCGACTGGCTGCAGGCGCCACACCACGGCAGCCGCACGTCGTCCACCGAACCGTTCGTCAAGGCGCTGGCGCCGCGTGGGGTGATGATTTCGCGGGGTAGGAGCAACGGTTTCGGGCATCCGCATGCGCAGGTGATCGAGCGCTATCGGCGGCATGGGGTGGTGGTGCATGACACGGCGCTGGAGGGGGCGTTGCGGTTGATGCTGGGGAGTCAGGGTGAGGTGGAGGGTGTGCGGAGGGAGCGGCGGTTTTGGCGTGAGGTTGACGAGGGCTGAGCCGACGCTATCGCGGGCCGACCTTTTCCCTGACCTCCGGCAGATGAGCCCCAGTCGGTCCTATGGTAGAGTGGCGGCCTTTTTCCGAGGGGATGCTAACTGTGTGGGAATTGGTCAAGTCCGGTGGCTGGATGATGCTGCCGATCATCCTGAGCTCCATCGTCGCCATGGCGATCGTCGTCGAGCGTCTGTGGACCTTGCGCGCCAGCCGTGTCACCCCGCCGCACCTGCTGGGCCAGGTATGGATGTGGATCAAGGACAAGCAACTCACCAGTGACAAGCTCAAGGCCCTGCGCGCCGATTCGCCGCTGGGCGAGATCCTCGCCGCAGGCCTGGCCAATTCACGCCATGGTCGCGAGATCATGAAAGAGTGCATCGAGGAGGCCGCCTCGCGGGTCATCCACGAGCTGGAACGCTACATCAGCACCCTCGGCACCATCGCCGCCATGGCCCCGCTGCTGGGCCTGCTGGGCACCGTGCTGGGCATGATCGACATCTTCAGCGCCTTCATGGGCTCGCAGATGACCGCCAATGCGGCGGTACTGGCCGGCGGTATCTCCAAGGCCCTGGTCACTACCGCGGCCGGCCTGATGGTCGGTATCCCGGCGGTGTTCTTCCACCGCTTCCTGCTGCGCCGCATCGATGAGCTGGTGGTGGGCATGGAGCAGGAGGCGATCAAGCTGGTCGAGGTGCTGCAGGGCGACCGCGAAGTGGAAGTGGCCGGAGGCAAGGCGTGAAGTTTCGGCGCAATCGCCAGCGCGAGAACGTCGACATCAACCTGGCGTCGTTGATCGACGTGGTGTTCGTGCTGCTGCTGTTCTTCGTGGTCACCACCACCTTCACCCGCGAGACCCAGCTGCGTGTCGAGCTGCCTGAAGCAAGCACTGCCGCGCCCGCGCAGCCCGATGATGGCAAACTGATTGAAGTCACCATCAGCGCCGACGGCGTGTATTCGGTGAACAACCACCTGCTGCCCAAGAGCGACCTGGCCACTCTGACCGAAGCCATCGAGAAGGAATCCGGCGGTGACATCACCCTGCCGCTGGCGATCAGCGCCGATGGCAAGACCCCGCACCAGGCTGTGATCACCGCAATGGATGCGGCCGGCAAGCTCGGCTTCAGCAAGTTGCGCATGACCACCGTCGAGGCCGCGCAGGGTAATCCCTGATGGCCTTCGCCGACCGTCTGCTCGCCGCCTGGTATGCCGGGCATCCGGCGCTGGCCCTGTTGCGCCCGCTGGAGGCCCTGTACCGTGGCGTGGTGACGCGCAAGCGTGCGCGCTTCCTCAGCGGCATCAGCCCCAGCTACCGCGCCCCGGTGCCGGTGATCGTGGTGGGTAATATCACCGTGGGCGGCACCGGCAAGACCCCGATGATCCTCTGGCTGATCGAGCACTGCCGCCGGCAGGGGCTGAAGGTCGGCGTGGTCAGCCGTGGCTACGGCGCCAAGCCGCCGCAGTATCCCTGGCGTGTCGCCGCCGACCAGCCCGCCGATCAGGCCGGCGACGAGCCTTTGCTGATCGTCCAGCGCACCGGCGTGCCGCTGATGATCGACCCCGACCGCTCCCGCGCCGTGCAGGCGCTGCTGGCCAGCGACGCGCCGGACCTGATCCTGTGCGACGACGGCATGCAGCATTACCGCCTGGCCCGCGACCTGGAGTTGGTACTGATCGACGCCGCCCGTGGCCTGGGCAACCGTCGCTGCCTGCCGGCCGGCCCGTTGCGCGAGCCCGCCGAGCGCCTGGCCGAGGCCGACGCGGTGCTGTTCAATGGCGCCGAGGCTGACCGCGACGACGGCTTTGCCTTCCGCCTGCAACCCTCGGCGCTGATCAACCTGCGCAGCGGTGAGCGCCGCGAGCTTGACCTGTTTCCCGCTGGCCAGGCGCTGCACGCCGTGGCCGGCATTGGCAACCCGCAACGTTTCTTCAACACCCTGCTGGGGCTAAACTGGCAGCCGGTGCCGCACCCCTTTGCCGACCATGCGCCGTACAGCCGCGAAGTGCTGGCGTTCAGCCCGCCGCTGCCGTTGGTGATGACCGAGAAGGATGCGGTGAAATGCCGGCCGTTCGCTGCCGACGACTGGTGGTACCTGGCGGTCGACGCCGCACCCTCGCAGGCGTTCGTTGCCTGGTTCGACGCCGCGCTCGATCGCCTGCTGCCTGGCCGCCCCCGGCCCTGAGCCTTTTTCAATTTCCGTTTCAAGGAAGCTCCCATGGACACCAAACTGCTCGATATCCTGGCCTGCCCGATCACCAAGGGCCCGCTCAAGCTCAGCGCCGACAAGACCGAGCTGATCAGCAAGGGCGCGGGCCTGGCCTACCCGATTCGCGATGGCATCCCGGTGATGCTGGAAAGCGAGGCGCGCACCCTGACCGACGACGAGCGCCTGGACAAATGAGCCTGGACTTCACCGTGGTGATCCCCGCCCGGCTGCGCTCCACGCGCCTGCCGGGCAAGCCGCTGCTGGCGATCGCCGGCAAGCCGATGGTCCAGCATGTGTGGGAGCAGGCGCGCAAGAGCGGCGCCAGCCGCGTGGTCATCGCCACCGACGATGCCAGCATCGTCGAGGCCTGCCAGGCGTTCGGCGCCGAAGTGCTGCTGACCCGCGCCGACCATGAGTCGGGCACCGACCGCCTGGCCGAAGTGGCTGCCCAGCTGGGCCTGGTTGCCGATGCCATCGTGGTCAATGTGCAGGGTGACGAGCCGCTGATTCCGCCGGTGATCATCGATCAGGTGGCGGCTAATCTCGCCGCGCACCCCGAGGCTGGCATCGCCACCCTCGCCGAGCCGATCCACGCGACGGAAACCATTTTCAACCCTAACGCGGTGAAGGTGGTCAGTGACAAGAACGGCCTGGCCCTGACCTTCAGTCGTGCCCCATTGCCATGGGCCCGTGACGCGTTCGCCAAGGACCGGGAGCGCATGCCCGAAGGCGTTCCTTACCGCCGCCATATTGGCATGTACGCCTACCGCGTGGGTTTCCTTCAGGACTTCGTCGCCTGGGGCCCGTGCTGGCTGGAGCAGACCGAGTCGCTGGAGCAGTTGCGTGCCCTGTGGCACGGCGTGCGCATCCACGTTGCCGATGCCATCGAGGCCCCGGCCGTGGGCGTGGACACCCCTGAAGACCTGGAGCGCGTACGGCGCTTGCTGGAGGCCTGATGCGCGTTCTGTTCGTCTGTCTCGGCAATATCTGCCGCTCGCCGACTGCCGAGGGCGTGCTGCGCCATCAGCTCGAGGCCGCGGGCCTCGGTGACGTGGTGCAGGTTGCCTCCGCCGGTACCGGCGACTGGCATGTGGGCAAGGCGCCCGACAGCCGTACCTGCAAGGCCGCGCTGGCCCGTGGCTACGACCTGTCGCGCCAGCGCGCCCAGCAGGTCAAGGCGGCGCATTTCGCCGAGTACGACCTGGTCCTGGCCATGGACAAGAGCAACCTCGGCAACCTGCAGGCCCTGCGCCCACACAACGCCACGGGCGAGCTCGACCTGTTCCTGCGCCGTTATGGCGCGGCGCTGGACGAAGTGCCTGACCCTTACTACGGCGGCGCCGAAGGGTTCGAGCAGGTCCTGGACCTGATCGAGGCGGCGTGCCGTGAGCTGGTCGTGGAAATCAAGGGGCGGTTATGACGGCGAACTGGCAGGAGCGGGTATCGCTCAAGCCCTACAACACGTTCGGCATCGACGTCAGTGCCCGTTATTTCACCCAGGCCCATGACGACGACAAGGCCCGCCAGGCACTGGCCCAGGCCGCTGCGCGGCAGGTGCCGGTGCTGGTCATTGGCGGTGGCAGCAACCTGCTGCTGTCCCGCGATGTCGACGCCCTGGTGCTGCATATGGCCAGCCGTGGGCGGCGCCTGCTCAGCGACGACGGCGAGCGCGTGGTGGTCGAGGCCGAGGCCGGCGAGCCCTGGCATCCGTTCGTGCAGTGGAGCCTCGACCAGGGCCTGTGCGGGCTGGAAAACCTCAGCCTGATCCCCGGTACCGTGGGCGCTGCGCCGATGCAGAACGTTGGCGCCTATGGCGTGGAGATCAAGGATGTGTTCGCCGGCTTGACCGCGCTGGACCGCGAGACCGGCGAGCTGCGTGACTTCTCGCTGGCGGAGTGCGCGTTCGGTTATCGCGACAGCCTGTTCAAGCGCAATCCGGGCCGCTGGCTGATCCTGCGTGTGCGCTTTGTGCTGAACCGTTCGTTGCAGGCGCACCTGGACTACGGCCCGGTGCGTCAGCGCCTGGCGGAGCAGGGTATCGAGCAGCCGACCGCGCAGGCGATCAGCGATGCGATCTGCAGTATCCGTCGGGAAAAACTGCCGGATCCGGCGGAGCTGGGCAATGCCGGGAGCTTCTTCAAGAATCCTGTGGTGCCTGCTGCACTGGCCGAGCGCATTCGTGCCGAGCATCCTGGTGTGGTGGCATATCCGCAGGCCGATGGCCAGGTAAAGCTGGCGGCCGGCTGGTTGATCGAGCAGGCGGGGTGGAAGGGATATCGCGATGGCGATGCCGGTGTGCACCGTTTGCAGTCGCTGGTGCTGGTGAACTACGGCCAGGCGAGCGGGGCGCAGTTGCATGGGCTGGCTCAGCGGATCCAGGCGGATATTCTTGAGCGCTTCGGGGTTGAGCTGGAGATGGAGCCGAACCTGTACTAATGGGCTGGCCTGGGCCGGCCCTATCGCGGGGCAAGCCCGCTCCCACGCCACCGTTGCGCGGCTGAGTGGGGCTGCGTGGGAGCGGGCTTGCCCCGCGAACACCGGCGAAGCCGGTGCCATCCACCCGGTAAAGAAAAAGCCCCGCCAGTTCGCACTGGCGGGGCTTTTTCATTCAGCCGAGGCTATCAACCGTGATGAGGCTTGTGCTCATCGGCGGTCTCCAGCGCCTCAGCAGGGGCTGCTTCGGCAGCGGCCTGGGCGGCAGCGGCGGCTGCTGCTTCGGCTTCACGCTTGCGGCGACGCACTTCACGTGGGTCGTTCGGGGCGCGGCCGTTGGCCAGCATCGCCGAAGGTGCTTCGACCGGGGCCGGTGCTTCCTCGGGCGCCTGCTCGGCAACGCTCGGCGCAGGCTCGGCGGCAGGTGCTTCAGCCACTTCGGGCTGGGCCTCGACCACGGGCTCGACGACCGCTGCAGGCTGCTCGGCTACCGGGGCTTCGACCACGGTGGCTTCAACTACCTGCGGTTGCTCGATTTCACCGGCTTCCACGGCAGGTGCTTCCACCGCCTCGGCTGCGACGGCAGGCTGCTCGACAGGGGCTTCTTCAACCACTGGCTGCGGCGCTACTTCGACCACCGGTTCGATGCTCGGCTCGATGGCGACCACTGGCTCGCTGACCGGTTGCTCGACCACCGGGGCGATGGCGACCTGCTCGGCCACCACCTCGGTGATTTCCACCTGGGTTTCGGCGACAGCGGCGCTGGCGCGCTCGGCCTGCTGGTTGGCTTGGGCTTCGGCATCGGCGCTGATGTTGCTGGTAGCCACGGCGGCGATGACGGCAGTGCCAGCGGCCAGTTCAGCACCCAGCTCGGTGGCCTGGTGCTGTTGTGGCTGCTGCTCTTCGCCGGCGTCTTCGTCGCCTTCGATCAGCTCGCCATTGGCGTTGCGCTGGCGCTCACGACGGTTGCTGCGACGACGCTGGCCACGGGAGCGGCGGCGCGGACGCTCGCCATCGGTGCCTTCCTGCTCGTCCTGCAGCAGCTCGTCGTTCGGCAGTTGCTCTTCGGCGAGCTCGGCGGCCTGTTCGACGGCCTGCGCCTCAGGGCGCAGCTGGCGCTCTTCGCGCGGAGCGCGTTCTTCACGTGGCGCACGCTCTTCACGAGGGGCGCGTTCTTCACGCGGGGCACGCTCTTCACGTGGAGCGCGTTCCTCACGCGGGGCACGCTCTTCACGTGGTGCGCGTTCTTCACGCGGGGCACGCTCTTCACGTGGTGCGCGTTCTTCACGCGGAGCACGCTCTTCGCGTGGAGCGCGTTCTTCACGGGCTACACGCTCTTCACGTGGGGCGCGTTCTTCGCGGGCGGCCGGGGCCGGTGTGGCATCCAGCGGCTCGCGCAGTTCACGCACGCGCTCTTCGCGGTTGCCGCGGCGGTCTTCGCGCGGCTGGCGCTGACGCTCTTCGCGTGGGGCGCGTTCTTCACGCGGTGCACGTTCTTCGCGCGGCTGGCGCTCTTCACGCGGGGCGCGCTCGCTGCGTTCTTCACGCGGCTTGCGGTCTTCCTCGCGGCGGCCATTGCGGTTGCGGCTCTGCTGGCGACCGTTGCGGCGCTCTTCGTTGCGTGGCGAACGCTCGGTGGCCGGTTTTTCGGCGGTGACGGCCGGTGCGGCGGCAGGCTCTTCCTTGCCGGCGAACAGGCTGACCAGCGATTTGACCAGGCCCTTGAACAGGCTTGGCTCCGGTACGCTCGGCGCCGGTGCCACTGGGGCGGCTGGCTGTTCTTCGACGGCGGCCGGTACCGGTGCGTTGGCGCGGGCCGGCGCGGTCTTCACCGCGGCTTCCTGGCGTACCAGGGTGCGGGTGGCGGTCGGCAGCGGCGCTTCTTCGGTCTCGGTCGAGGCGATTTCGTAGCTGGACTGGTTGGTCAGCACGTCCGGGTTGTCGTCGCGCAGGCGCTGGACTTCGAAGTGCGGGGTTTCCAGGTGGTCGTTCGGCAGAATGATGATGCGCGCGCGAGTGCGCAGTTCGATCTTGGTGATCGAGTTGCGTTTCTCGTTGAGCAGGAAGGCGGCCACCGGGATCGGCACCTGGGCGCGCACCTCGGCGGTGCGGTCCTTCAGGGCTTCTTCCTCGATCAGGCGCAGGATCGCCAGCGACAGCGACTCGACGTCACGGATGATGCCGGTACCCGAGCAGCGCGGGCAGACGATGCCGCTGCTCTCGCCCAGCGATGGGCGCAGGCGCTGGCGGGACATTTCCAGCAGGCCGAAACGCGAGATGCGGCCGACCTGCACACGGGCGCGGTCGGCCTCGAGGCATTCGCGCACGCGCTCTTCGACGGCGCGCTGGTTCTTCGCCGGGGTCATGTCGATGAAGTCGATGACGATCAGGCCGCCGATGTCACGCAGGCGCAGCTGGCGGGCGATTTCTTCGGCCGCTTCCAGGTTGGTCTGCAGGGCGGTTTCCTCGATGTCGCTGCCCTTGGTGGCGCGCGCCGAGTTGATGTCGATGGACACCAGGGCTTCGGTCGGGTCGATCACGATCGAGCCACCGGACGGCAGGTCGACGACGCGCTGGAAGGCGGTCTCGATCTGGCTTTCGATCTGGAAACGGTTGAACAGCGGCACGCTGTCTTCGTACAGCTTGACCTTGCTGGCGTACTGCGGCATCACCTGGCGGATGAAGGTCAGGGCTTCTTCCTGGGCGTCGATGCTGTCGATCAGCACTTCGCCGATGTCCTGGCGCAGGTAGTCGCGGATGGCGCGGATGATGACGTTGCTTTCCTGGTAGATCAGGAACGGCGCGGTGCGGTCCAGCGAGGCTTCCTTGATCGCGGTCCACAGCTGCAGCAGGTAGTCGAGGTCCCACTGCATTTCTTCGCTGCTGCGGCCAAGGCCCGCGGTGCGCACGATCAGGCCCATGTCGCCCGGAACGGTCAGGCCGTTCAGTGCTTCACGCAGCTCGTTGCGCTCTTCGCCTTCGATGCGGCGGGAGATGCCGCCGGCGCGCGGGTTGTTGGGCATCAGCACCAGGTAGCGGCCGGCCAGGCTGATGAAGGTGGTCAGGGCGGCGCCTTTGTTGCCGCGCTCTTCCTTCTCGACCTGGACGATGACTTCCTGGCCTTCGCTCAGGACTTCCTTGATGTTGACCCGGCCTTCAGGGGCTTTCTTGAAGTATTCGCGGGAGATTTCCTTCAGCGGCAGGAAGCCGTGACGTTCGGAGCCGAAGTCGACGAAGGCGGCTTCAAGGCTGGGCTCGATCCGGGTGATCTTGCCTTTGTAGATGTTGGCCTTTTTCTGCTCACGGGCACCGGACTCGATGTCCAGGTCGTAGAGGCGTTGGCCGTCCACCAGGGCTACACGCAACTCTTCGGGTTGAGTTGCGTTAATCAGCATTCTTTTCATGTTGTACCGTCGGTTTCCGGGCTGCCGGAAACGGCGTTCGGCACACACGACTTTTCATGATCGGTGCCAAGGTGCGCAAAGGGTGGCGAGCCACCCCCGTGTCTGACGACGTTCGGCACCAGCCGGTTGCCCAGCCTGCCGTTGTCGCGACGACGCGTCCTGTTTTGCGGTGCCAAAAGACCTGTCGAGCTTTTCGAAGGTTATCCGAATCAATCGAGCGGGCCTGGTGCACTCAGTCAGGAGGAGGAATCAACCGGTCGTCCGTGGATGCCACGAGGGCGTCTGTTCAGGACCTTGCCCGCTCATCGCCCGTTGAGTGGGGCGCTGGGTCGGGTTCGGTGCCACACGGTCCGAAGGCTGTGCATCTCCACCCTGCACGTATCCCTGAAAATTCGGTGCTGCCGCGCGCTGAATCCGCAACGGGTTGCATTTTTCGCCAGCCCGGTTCCGAGCTGGCGCCATGACATATCCAAGGCAGGTATTTCCGAAGCATTCGCCCGAATGCGCGGAAACGACGGTGGCGGGCAGAGGTACGGCGAAAAGAAGCGGGTAAGCAGGTGAAACACCGCACTTGTCGTTTTTTTCGGTCTTCTCTACACAGCGCTGGTGGCGATTCCAGGCATTTAGTTAAACTGGCGAACGCTCCGTAGGACGGCCTCGCGTCCTCGGAATTGCGATGGTCAGGGCCGGCGTAGAGCCTGATGCCGCTGGCCTGCCGCTTTTGGCGGCGTTCGCGACTATAGCAGTTATGATTAAGTGCTTCAATTCCATAAAAAATTGTTATGATCCCGCCATGACGACCAATACCCCTCCGACTTCCGGCGTTCAGCTGATCGAAGTCGCGCCGGAGCTTGCCGGCCAACGCATCGACAATTTCCTCATCACCGCGCTCAAGGGCGTGCCCAAGACGCTGGTCTACCGCATCCTGCGCAAGGGCGAGGTGCGGGTCAACAAGGGCCGGATCAAGCCTGAGTACAAGCTGCAGGCCGGCGATATCGTGCGGGTGCCGCCGGTGCGCCTGCCCGAGCGTGACGAACCCGCGCCCGTGGCCCAGGGCCTGTTGCAGCGCCTGGAGGCTGCCATCGTCTATGAAGACAAGGCGCTGATCGTGATGAACAAGCCGGCCGGCATTGCCGTGCATGGCGGCAGCGGCCTGAGCTTCGGGGT
The DNA here is from genome assembly GCF_047501685.1 of Pseudomonas sp. CAM1A. NCBI lineage: Bacteria > Pseudomonadati > Pseudomonadota > Gammaproteobacteria > Pseudomonadales > Pseudomonadaceae > Pseudomonas > Pseudomonas sp. CAM1A. The sequence goes on from NZ_JBFNXP010000002.1 coordinate 22,533, forward strand.
GATCGAGGCGCTGCGCCAGTTGCGCCCCGACGCCAAGGAACTGGAGCTGGTGCACCGCCTGGACCGCGACACCTCGGGCCTGCTGATGATCGCCAAGAAGCGCAGCATGCTGCGCCACCTACATGCCGCGCTGCGCGGCGATGGCGTGGACAAGCGCTACATGGCGCTGGTGCGCGGCCATTGGCCGACCTCGAAGAAACAGGTCAATGCGCCGCTGCAGAAGAGCAACCTGCGCTCCGGTGAGCGTATGGTCGAGGTCAATGACGAGGGCAAGGAGGCGTTGACGCTGTTTCGCGTGCTGCGCCGCTTTGGCGAATTCGCCACGATTGTCGAGGCGCGGCCGATCACCGGGCGCACCCACCAGATCCGCGTGCACACCCTGCATGCCGGGCACATGATTGCCGGCGACAGCAAGTATGGCGATGAAGACTTCAGCCGCGAGATTCGCGACCTGGGTGGCAAGCGCCTGTTCCTGCACGCCTATCAGTTGACCGTGCCGCTGCCCGACGGCGGCGAGCTCAAGCTCGAGGCGCCGGTGGACGAAATGTGGGCCAAGACCATCGCGCGGCTGGCGTCCTGAGCCATGAATAAAAGTTATGACCTGCTGATCTTCGACTGGGACGGCACGCTGGCCGATTCCATCGGGCGCATCGTAGAGGCCATGAACGTGGCTGCCGGGCGTGCCGGCGAGGCCGCCAGCAGCGACGAGGCGATCAAGGGCATCATCGGTCTGGCGCTGGGGGAGGCGATCGCCACCCTGTACCCGCACCTTGATGCGCTGCAGGTGGAGGCTTTTCGTCAGCATTACGCCGATGTCTACATGGCGCTGGATCAACAGCCATCACCGCTGTTCGACGGTGTGGTCGAGTCGCTGGAAGCGTTCCGTGCCGAGGGGTATCGTCTGGCGGTGGCCACCGGCAAGGCGCGGCGCGGCCTGGATCGGGTGCTCAAGGCCAATGGCTGGGAAAGCTACTTCGACATTACCCGGGCGGCCGACGAAACTCGCGGCAAGCCGCATCCGCTGATGCTCGAGGAGATTCTCGCCCACTGCCGGGTCGAACCCGGGCGGGCGCTGATGGTCGGAGATTCGGCGTTCGATCTGCAGATGGCCAGCAATGCCGGCATGCATTCGGTCGCCGTGGGCTATGGCGCCATGTCGCTGCAGGCTCTGGCCGAATTTGGCCCGCAGGTGTGTATCGAGCATTTTTCCCAGTTGCGCGAATGGCTGGCCGAGCCTGCGCAGAACAATTTCCAAGGTAGGTGAGCATGACTGACGAGTGGAAGGCACCCGAGGCCGATGAGGCTGGCGAGGAGCGCAAGAGCTGGAAGCTGCTGGAGAAGACCTTGCTGGCGGGTGTCCAGGAGCAGCGCCGGGCGCGGCGTTGGGGGATCTTCTTCAAGCTGCTGACCTTCGTTTACCTGTTCGGCATCCTGTTCCTGTTTACGCCATTGATGGATGTGGACAAGGCTGCCTCGCGCAGTGGCAGCCATACCGCGCTGGTCGAGGTGCGCGGGGTGATCGCCGATCAGGAGCCTGCCAGCGCCGACAATATCGTCAAGAGCCTGCGCGAGGCGTTCAAGGATCCGAAGACCAAGGCCGTGGTCATGCGTGTCAACAGCCCGGGCGGCAGCCCGGTGCAGGCGGGCTATGTGTACGATGAAATCCGCCGTCTGCGCGCCGAGTACCCGGCCATCAAGCTGTACGCGGTGATCGCCGATCTGGGTGCCTCCGGCGCCTACTACATTGCCAGCGCCGCTGACGAGATCTATGCCGACAAGGCCAGCCTGGTCGGCTCCATTGGCGTTACTGCGGCAGGCTACGGCTTTGTCGGCGCCATGGACAAGCTGGGCGTGGAGCGGCGCACCTACACGGCGGGCGAGCACAAGGCCTTCCTTGATCCGTTCTCGCCACAGAAGCCGGAAGAAACCGCGTTCTGGCAGGGTGTGCTGGACACCACGCACCGCCAGTTCATCGCCATGGTCAAGCAGGGGCGTGGCGAGCGCCTGAAAGACAAGGATCACCCTGAGCTGTTCAGCGGGTTGATCTGGTCGGGCGAGCAGGCCAAGGAGCTGGGTCTGGTTGATGGGCTGGGCAGCGCCAGCTATGTCGCCCGCGACATCGTGGGCGAGAAGGAGCTGGTGGACTTCACTGTGCAGGAGTCGCCGTTCGATCGGTTCTCCAAGCGCATCGGTGCCAGTGTGGCGGAGCGCCTGGCGCTGTACATGGGCTTCCAGGGGCCTTCGCTGCGCTGAGCTGAAATCGGCGTGGCACTCATCGCGGGGAAAGCCCGCTCCCGCAGGCCGGTCAACGGTCTCGTGGGGGCGGGCTTGCCCCGCGATTGCATTTTCAAGGCACCTGCACGCCTTCCTTGTGCAGCATGTCCACCAGTCTGATCAGCGGCAGCCCGATCAGGCTCGTGGCGTCGCAGCCATGGGTGCTCTGGAACAGGCTGACGCCCAAGCCTTCCGCCTTGAAGCTGCCGGCGCAGTCCAGCGGCTGCTCTGCCGTCACGTAACGCTCCACGCGCTCCCTGTCCAGCTCGCGCATCGTCACGGTAAACGGCACGCAATCGACCTGGCAGTGGCCGCTGGCGCTGTTCAGCAGTGCCAGCCCGGTGAGGAAGGTGACCTGCTGCCCGCTGGCCTCCAGCAGTTGCTCGCAGGCGCGTTCGAAGGTGTGGGGTTTGCCGAGGATCTGCTCGCCCAGTACCGCTACCTGGTCGGAGCCGATGATCAGGTGGTCGGGGTGGCTGGCGGCCAGGGCTTCGGCCTTCTGGCGGGCCAGGCGGCGGACCAGCTCGACGGCGGGCTCGCCATCGAGGCGCCGTTCGTCAAGGTCGGGGCTCGCGCAGGTGAAGGGCAGGCGCAGGCGGGTGAGCAGTTCGCGGCGGTAGGGCGAGCTGGAAGCCAGTAACAAGGGCAGCATGGTAGACTCCTGGGCAATTACCCCGAATTCTAACATGCGAGATGGCACCTAATTTCCTTTGACAGGGAGGGGGTGCATCCCTAGAATGCTGCGCCTATGTTGAATGACCCGATTCCACCTCACGTTGACCCGCGCAAATTGGCTGATCGTGGCGTAACCCTCGAAGGTTCGCTGCAACTCGCTGATTTGGAAAGACTCTGCGACCCGCTTTCCGACAATGTCGGTACGGTGCAGGCGAAGTTCGATTTTGAACGAGATGAACAGCACGTAGTGGTTATCCACAGCGCGCTGGATGTCGAAGTCAAAATGGTTTGCCAGCGTTGTCTTGAGCTGGTCACCCTGCCGATCCACAGCGAATGTACATACGCCGTGGTGAAGGAGGGTGCGAACACCCAGTCGTTGCCGAAAGGCTATGACGTGCTGGAACTGGGCGAAGATCCATTGGATCTGCAGGCGCTGGTCGAGGAAGAGCTGTTGCTCGCCCTGCCGATCGTGCCTGCTCATCATCCGGAAGAATGCCAGCAGCCGGCGGGACTCGATGAGCCCGAGCCGAGCAAGGACGAGGTATCGCGGTCCAACCCGTTCAGTGTATTGGCGCAGTTAAAGCGTGACCCAAACGTTTAGGAGTTAATCAATTATGGCTGTTCAGCAGAACAAAAAATCCCGCTCTGCCCGTGACATGCGCCGTTCGCACGACGCCCTGTCGGCAGAAGCTCTGTCGGTAGAGAAGAGCACCGGTGAAGTACACCTGCGTCACCACGTTTCGCCAGAAGGCGTATACCGTGGTCGCAAAGTGATCGACAAGGGCGCTGACGAGTAATCCTTGTCCGCTCAGATCATCGCGATCGACGCAATGGGCGGGGACTTCGGTCCCCGCAGCATTGTCCAGGCTAGCATTGCCTGCCTATCGGCTACCCCCTCGCTGCACCTGACCCTCGTCGGTCAACCCTCCCTCCTTGAAGATCTTGTCGGCGGCCTTGCGGCTGCGGATCGCGCGCGCCTGCAGATTGTCGCGGCCAGCGAAGTGATCGGCATGGACGAGCGGCCATCGCAAGCGTTGCGGGGCAAGCCGGACTCGTCGATGCGCATCGCCCTCGAACTGGTGCGTGATGGCAAGGCCCAGGCCTGCGTAAGTGCCGGCAATACCGGCGCGCTCATGGCCTTGTCGCGTTTCGTGCTCAAGACCTTGCCCGGCATCGATCGCCCGGCGATGGTAGCGGCGATCCCGACCCAGGCTGGCTACTGCCAGTTGCTTGACCTCGGCGCCAACGTCGACTGCAGCGCTGAAAACCTCTACCAGTTCGCCGTGATGGGCTCGGTGGCCGCCCAGGCCCTGGGCGTGCATCGGCCGCGGGTGGCGCTGCTCAACATCGGTACCGAGGACATCAAGGGCAACCAGCAGGTCAAGCTGGCCGCCAGCCTGTTGCAGAACGCCCGGGGGCTGAACTACATCGGCTTCGTCGAGGGTGACGGGCTGTATCGTGGCGAGGCGGACGTGGTGGTGTGCGACGGTTTCGTCGGCAATATCCTGCTCAAGTCCAGCGAGGGCCTGGCGACCATGATCGGTGCGCGTATCGAGGCGTTGTTCCGTGGCGGGCTGCTGGCGCGGGCGGCGGGGGCCATGGCCATGCCGTTGCTCAAGCGCCTGCAGGCAGACCTGGCGCCGGCGCGACACAATGGCGCGAGTTTCCTGGGGTTGCAGGGCATTGTCATCAAGAGCCATGGCTCGGCGGGTGTGCAGGGTTTGCAGAGCGCGATCCAGCGGGCGCTGATCGAGATCCAGGAGAACCTGCCGCAGCGTCTGCACGGGCGCCTCGAAGACCTGTTGCCCTGAGCGCCGTGGGAGCGGGCTTGCCCCGCGATGAGGCCATGACTGGAAAAACAAAGCCTTTGGGCAACTCGCCCATGAAGTGCTTAAATGTGACCGCTTGGTCCGCCGTTCCATCCAAGCTTTCAGATTGCGCGTCTGGCCCGCGGCCTGGCGCACCCTATCCGACGACAAGATCATAAGGGCTTGTTCAATGTCTGCATCCCTCGCATTCGTCTTTCCTGGTCAAGGTTCCCAGTCGCTGGGCATGCTCGCCGAACTCGGCGAAGAGCCGCTAGTCATCGAGACCTTCAAGGAGGCCTCCGAAGCTCTGGGCTACGACCTGTGGGATCTGGTCCAGAATGGGCCGGTAGAAAAGCTCAACGAAACCGACAAGACCCAGCCGGCGATCCTCACGGCTTCCATCGCCCTGTGGCGCCTGTGGGAGGCGAAAGGCGGCGCCAAGCCAGCTTATGTTTCCGGGCACAGCCTGGGTGAATACAGCGCCCTCGTCGCCGCTGGCAGCCTGTCGCTGAAAGATGCCGCGCGCCTGGTCGAGCGCCGTGGCCAGCTGATGCAGGAGGCCGTGCCGGCCGGGCAGGGGGCCATGGCCGCCATTCTCGGACTGGAAGATGCTCAAGTCATAGCGCTGTGTGCCGATGCGGCGCAAGGTGAGGTGGTCAGCGCAGTCAACTTCAATTCGCCAGGCCAGGTGGTGATCGCCGGTGCCAAAGCTGCTGTTGATCGTGCCATTGAGGCTTGCAAGGCTGCTGGTGCCAAGCGTGCCCTGCCATTGCCGGTCAGCGTGCCGTCGCACTGTGAGTTGATGCGCCCGGCCGCCGAGCGTTTCGCCGAGTCGGTCAATGCCATCGAATGGAAGGCCCCGCAGATCCCGGTGGTGCAGAACGTCACCGCCGCCATCGCCGCCGACCTCGACGGGCTCAAGCAGGACCTGCTGGCGCAGCTGTACCAGCCGGTACGCTGGGTAGAGTGCGTGCAGGCGCTGGCCGAGCGCGGTGCGGTGAACCTGGTCGAATGCGGCCCGGGCAAGGTCCTGGCTGGCTTGAACAAGCGTTGCGCCGACGGCGTGACCACCTACAATCTCAACACCCCAGACGCTGTCGCCGCCACCCGTGCGGCGCTGGCCTGAATTCGGAGAAGCTTGCATGAGCCTGCAAGGTAAAGTTGCACTGGTCACCGGCGCCAGCCGTGGTATCGGCCAGGCCATCGCCCTCGAGCTGGGTCGCCAGGGCGCGACCGTGATCGGTACCGCCACCACCGCTTCCGGTGCCGAGCGTATCGCCGCCACCCTGAAGGAGCACGGCATCAATGGCACCGGTCTTGAGCTGAACGTCACCAGCGCCGAATCCGTGGAAGCGGTGCTGGGCGCCATCGGCGAGCAGTTCGGCGCGCCGGCCATCCTGGTCAACAACGCTGGTATCACCCGCGACAACCTGATGCTGCGCATGAAGGACGATGAGTGGTTCGATGTGATCGACACCAACCTCAACAGCCTCTACCGTCTGTCCAAGGGCGTGCTGCGCGGCATGACCAAGGCCCGTTGGGGTCGTATCATCAGCATCGGTTCGGTGGTGGGTGCCATGGGCAACGCCGGCCAGGCCAACTATGCTGCCGCCAAGGCCGGCCTGGAAGGCTTCAGCCGTGCCCTGGCCCGTGAAGTGGGTTCGCGCGGCATTACCGTCAACTCGGTGACCCCGGGCTTCATCGACACCGACATGACCCGCGAGCTGCCAGAAGCGCAGCGCGAGGCCCTGCAGAAAGAGATTCCGCTGGGTCGCCTGGGCCAGGCCGAGGAAATCGCGAAAGTGGTTTCCTTCCTGGCTTCCGACGGCGCAGCCTATGTCACCGGCGCCACCGTGCCGGTGAACGGCGGGATGTACATGTAAAACCGCAACTCAATGTGACGGATTGCTTCAAAAAAGAGTCATACTCCGAGCCTAAAATCCGTTATAAAGCTGCAACCAGATTCCGGGCAGAGGGCCCGGTGACTTGGTGGAAGGCGCGTTACGCTTGAAAAGCAGGCGTCTTCCTATAAACTTGGTCACCGGCCAGCTGCCTGACATATGTCCATTAGGAGTGAAAACTAGGTATGAGCACCATCGAAGAACGCGTCAAGAAAATCGTCGCCGAGCAACTGGGCGTCAAGGCTGAGGAAGTCAAGAACGAATCTTCCTTCGTTGAAGACCTGGGTGCCGATTCGCTTGACACTGTTGAGCTGGTGATGGCTCTGGAAGAGGAATTCGAGACCGAAATCCCTGACGAAGAAGCCGAGAAGATCACTACCGTTCAAGCTGCCATCGACTACGTCAACGCCCACCAGGCCTAAGACGCTGTAGTCGACGCTTCTTGTCGGGAAAAACCGCACTGCCTTTGCCGGCGTGCGGTTTTTTCTTTGCGAGAGCCGGGGTTTGCTGCCATTCCATTCGCCATGGCAAGTGCACTGGCAAGAGACTCTGTTATTTGGAAATGAGGAGAGTACTGTGTCGCGTAGACGCGTCGTGGTCACTGGTATGGGTATGCTGTCGCCACTGGGTACCGATGTACCGAGCACCTGGCAGGGCATTCTGGCTGGCCGCAGTGGCATTGGTCCGATCGAGCATACGGATCTGTCTGCCTACTCCACCCGTTTTGGCGGCTCGGTGAAGGGCTTCGAGGTCGGGCAGTATCTTGATCAGAAAGAAGCCCGCAAGCTGGACCTGTTCATTCAGTACGGCCTGGCGGCCGGTTTCCAGGCGGTGCGCAACGCAGGCCTGGAAGTCACCGACGCCAACCGCGAGCGCATCGGCGTGGCCATGGGCTCGGGTATCGGTGGTCTGACCAACATCGAAGAAACCAGCAAGATCCTGCACGAGAAGGGGCCGCGTCGTATTTCGCCGTTCTTCGTGCCGGGTTCGATCATCAACATGATCTCGGGTTTCCTGTCGATTCACCTGGGTGCGCAGGGGCCGAATTACGCCATTGCCACCGCCTGCACTACTGGTACCCATTGCATCGGCATGGCTGCGCGCAACATTGCCTACGGCGAAGCCGACGTGATGATCGCCGGTGGCGCCGAGATGGCCGCCTGCGGCCTGGGCATGGGCGGCTTCGGTGCCTCCCGTGCGCTGTCCACCCGCAACGACGAGCCCACCCGTGCCAGCCGTCCCTGGGACAAGGGCCGTGACGGCTTCGTACTGTCCGATGGCGCCGGCGCCCTGGTACTCGAAGAGCTGGAGCATGCCAAGGCCCGCGGCGCGACCATCTACGCCGAGCTGGTCGGTTTCGGCATGAGCGGTGATGCCTACCACATGACCTCGCCGCCCGATTCCGGCGAAGGCGCCGCCCGCTGCATGGCCAACGCCCTGCGCGATGCCGGTATCCAGCCTGAGGACGTCAGCTACATCAACGCCCACGGCACCTCGACGCCGGCTGGCGACGTGGCTGAAGTGGCTGCGATCAAGCGGGTGTTCGGCGAGCATGCCTACAAGCTGGCAGTGAGTTCGACCAAGTCGATGACCGGCCACCTGCTCGGCGCCGCCGGTGCGGTGGAGGCGATCTTCAGCGTCCTGGCGATCAACAGCCAGATGGCGCCGCCGACCATCAACCTGGACGAACCGGACGAAGGCTGCGACCTGGACTTCGTGCCGCACCAGGCGCGTAGCATGCCGATCGACGTGGTGCTGTCCAACTCGTTCGGCTTCGGTGGTACCAACGGTTCGCTGGTGTTCCGCCGGTTCGCCGACTGATGCTCAGCTGGATCGATGGCCAGGACGCGGCTGCGGTCAACCTGCAGAACCGTGGCCTGGCCTACGGCGATGGCCTGTTCGAGACCATTGCCGTGCGCGGCGGCAGGCCCAGCCTGCTGGCCCTGCACCTCGACCGCCTGGCGCTGGGTTGCCAGCGCCTGGCGATCGAAGCCGACCTGACGCTGGTTCGCAATGAACTGTTGCAATTCGCCCGGCAACTGGGCGAAGGCGTCGCCAAGCTGATCCTGACCCGTGGCGACAGCCAGCGCGGCTATGCCCCGCTGGCCGGCGCGCAGGCGCTGCGTATCCTGCAAGGCGGCCCTTTGCCGGCCTACCCGGCGCAGCATGCCGAGGTCGGCGTGCGGCTGTTCCCCTGTGCGACGCGCCTTGCGGAACAACCGCTGCTGGCCGGGCTCAAACACCTCAACCGCCTCGAGCAGGTGCTGGCCCGCGCCGAATGGCAGGACAGCGCGTTTGCCGAAGGCTTGATGCGTGACGGCCAAGGGCGGGTGATCGAAGGGGTGTACAGCAACCTGTTCCTGGTGCGTGACGGCGTATTGTTCACCGCCGACCTGAGCCGTTGCGGCGTGGCCGGGGTGATGCGCGCGGCATTGCTGGAACAGGCTGCGCTGCTGGGTATCCCCACGCAGGTGTGCGACCTTCCACTCGAGGCGCTGCAGCAGGCTCATGAAGTATTCGTCTGCAACAGTGTCTACGGCATCTGGCCCGTGCGTGAATTCGCCGCGCTGAACTGGCCGGCAGGGCCGCTCACCCGTAAACTGCAGGCCGTTGCCCGTACGTTACTGGATACCTGATTCGTGAGACGCAAATTCCTGCTGCTGCTGGAAATGAGCTTGATCCTCGCCGGCCTGGCATTGGGCTGGGCCGCCTGGAAGGTCAACTCGGTCTTGGAGCAGCCGCTGCAAGTGGCACAGGAGCGCATGCTCGACGTGCCCAATGGCACCACGCCAAACCGCATGTTCTATCGGATGCAGGGCGAAGGCCTGCTTGATGACCCGCTGTGGCTGCGCCTGTACTGGCGGTTCAACATGGCCGGCACGGCGTTGCACACTGGTGAATACCGCCTGACGCCGGGCATGACCGTGGGGCAGCTGTTCGACGCCTGGAAGCGCGGCGACGTGGTGCAGTACAACCTCACCCTGGTCGAGGGCTGGACCTTCCGCCAGGTGCGCGCCGCGGTGGCCAAGCATGAAAAGCTCAAGCACACCCTGGAGGGGCTGTCCGATACCGAGGTGATGGACAAGCTTGGCCACACCGGCGTATTCCCCGAAGGGCGCTTCTTCCCCGATACCTACCGCTTCGTGCGCGGCATGAGCGATGTCGAGCTGTTGCAGCAGGCCTACATGCGCCTGGACGAAGTGCTGGCCAGGGAATGGGCCGAGCGCAGCACCGACCTGCCGTATCGCGACCCGTACCAGGCGCTGATCATGGCCTCGCTGGTGGAGAAGGAAACCGGTATCCCCCAAGAGCGCGGGCAGATCGCCGGTGTGTTCGTGCGGCGCATGCGCCTGGGCATGATGCTGCAGACCGACCCCACTGTGATCTACGGCATGGGCGAGCGCTACAACGGCAAGATCACCCGCGCCGACCTGCGTGAGCCGACGCCCTACAACACCTACACCATGACCGGCCTGCCGCCGACGCCGATTGCCATGGTCGGGCGCGAGGCCATTCATGCCGCTCTGAACCCAAGCGATGGTTCGAGCCTGTACTTCGTCGCCCGTGGCGACGGCAGCCATGTGTTCTCCGATGACCTGGACGATCACAACAGCGCGGTGCGCGAGTTCCAGATCAAGCGGCGGGCCGATTACCGTTCGAGCCCCGCGCCGAAGGCCGAACCGGCGACGCCCGAATTGCAGACGACGCCTGACGCGGCCCCTGCGCCCGCACCTGAAAGCGACGCGCCGGCCCCCACCGATGAATCCGCGCCGGCTGATACGTCGGTGCCAGAAGACCCTAAGGAACGCTCGTGAGCGGCTTGTTTATCACCCTGGAAGGCCCCGAAGGCGCGGGCAAGAGCACCAATCGTGAGTACCTGGCGGCGCGCCTGCGCGAGCAGGGCGTCGATGTGGTCATGACCCGCGAACCCGGCGGCACGCCGCTGGCCGAGCGCATCCGCGAACTGCTGCTGGCGCCGAGCGAGGAGCGCATGGCGGTCGACACCGAGTTGCTGCTGATGTTCGCCGCTCGCGCCCAGCACCTGGCCGAAGTGATCCGCCCGGCGCTGGCCCGTGGCGCCGTGGTGCTGTGCGATCGGTTCACCGATGCCACCTACGCCTACCAGGGCGGCGGCCGCGGACTTTCGGTAGAGCGTATCGCCATCCTGGAGAGCTTTGTGCAGGGCGAGCTGCGCCCGGACCTCACCCTGGTCTTCGACCTGCCCGTGGAGGTCGGCTTGGCCCGTGCTGCGGCCCGTGGCCGGCTGGATCGCTTCGAGCAGGAGGGCCAGGCCTTCTTCGAGGCGGTGCGCCAGGCCTACCTGCAGCGCGCAGGCCAGCAGCCACAGCGCTATCGCCTGCTGGACGCCGCGCAGCCCTTGAATGCGGTGCAACAGGCCATCGACGCCTTGGTGCCGGGCATCCTGGAGCGTTGCCGTGGCTGAGGCCTACCCCTGGCAGCAGGCGCTCTGGCAGCAACTGGCCGGGCGTGCCCGGCACGCCCACGCCTACCTGCTGCACGGCCCCCAGGGCATCGGCAAGCGTGCCCTGGCCGAACGCCTGATGGCGCGGCTGTTGTGCCAGCAGCCGCAGGGCCTGGATGCCTGCGGCCAGTGCAAGTCGTGCCTGTTGCTCAAGGCCGGCAGCCACCCGGACAACTTCGTGCTGGAGCCGGAGGAGGCCGACAAACCGATCAAGATCGACCAGGTACGCGAACTGGTGTCGTTCGTGGTGCAGACCGCCCAGCAGGGTGGACGCAAAGTGGTGCTGATCGAGCCGGTGGAGGCGATGAACATCAATGCCTCCAACGCCTTGCTCAAAAGCCTGGAGGAGCCTTCCGGCGACACCGTGCTGTTGCTGGTCAGCCACCAGCCCAGCCGCCTGCTGCCGACCATCAAGAGCCGCTGCCAGCAGGTCGCCTGCCCGCAGCCAAGCCTGGAGCAAAGCCGTGCCTGGCTGGCCGGCGCGCTGGAAGGCAGCGACGAACAGGAGCGCGAAGAGCTGCTGACCCTGGCCGCGGGTTCGCCGCTGATGGCGGTCAGCCTGCAAGCCCAGGGCGTGCGTGAGCAACGGGCGCTGGTTACCGAAGGGGTGAAGAAGCTGCTCAAGCAGCAGCAGTCGCCTACCCAGTTGGCCGAAGCCTGGAACACGGTGCCCCTGTTGCTGCTGTTCGATTGGTTCTGCGACTGGTCGCACCTGATCCTGCGTTATCAGTTGACCCAGGACGAAGAGGGTTTAGGCTTGCCCGACATGCGCAAGGTGTTGCAGTACCTGGCGCAGAAGAGCCGGCAGTCCAAGGTGCTCGAGGTCCAGGCGTGGATTCTTGAGCAGCGCCAGAAGGTACTGGGCAAGGCCAACCTCAATCGTGTACTGCTGCTCGAAGCGTTGCTTGCCCACTGGGCGCAGCTGCCGGGCATGCGTTGATTTCCACCGCTCCCTTTATGTGTGTCGTGTTCCCATGCTCGTAGATTCCCATTGCCACCTCGACCGTCTCGATCTCAGTGCCCACCAGGGTTCCCTCGACGCCGCCCTGCAGGCGGCCCGCGAGCGTGGGGTAGGGCATTTCCTGTGCATTGGCGTCAGTGCCGAGAATGCCGGTGCGGTCAAGGCGTTGAGCGAGCGTTACGCCGATGTCGATTGCTCGGTGGGCGTGCACCCGCTCGACCTGGCGCCCGGTGAGACGCCGGCCCTGGAGTGGCTGTTGCGTGAGTTGGCCCACCCGCACGTGGTGGCCATTGGCGAGACAGGCCTGGACTACCACTACGAGCCGGAAGCCGCCGAGTTCCAGCAGGCTTCGTTCCGCCTGCACCTTGAGGCTTCCCGGCAGACCGGCAAGCCGGTCATCGTGCACACCCGTGCGGCCCGCGAGGACACTCTGGCGCTGCTGCGCGAGGCCAGCCTGCCCCAGGCCGGTGTGCTGCATTGCTTCACCGAGGACTGGCCGATGGCCAAGGCCGCGCTGGACCTGGGTTATTACATCTCGTTGTCCGGCATCGTCACCTTCCGCAATGCCGATGCCCTGCGCGAGGTGGCCCGGCAGGTGCCGGTGGACCGCCTGCTGGTGGAGACCGACTCGCCGTACCTGGCACCGATCCCGCACCGCGGCAAGCCGAACCTGCCGCAGTACGTGCGGGAAGTGGCCGAGTACGTGGCGTCGTTGCGCGGTGTGAGCTATGAGCAACTGGCCGGGCAGACTACTGAGAACTTCAAGCGCTTGTTCCCGCTGGCGCGGGTGGCCTGAGGATTGCGCCCCCCAAAGCTTGCGGCCCGGACAAAAAAAACCCGGGTTCTGGGGGGGGGAATCCGGGTTAAGACCATTAGGAGTAAAACAAAGGTACACGGTCCCTGGGCACCTTTATCGGCGCGTCACTTGGGGGGGATGTGCCGCGCCAACACTTCAAGTATTGGCCAGGATTGGCGCGCTGCCAGCGGCTGTTGATCGTTTTTTAAACAGATTTGGAATACGTGCGCAGCCCCTTGCGCGATCAATGCATTGCCAATTGGCGAACCTGGCGCAGTACTTCGTCGATCAGGCGCTGGTCGGTATAGAAATGTGGGGAAAACCGCACGCCCGGACCGCGTAGGGCGCAAATGACCCCCTTGCTGCCCAAGGTTCGATAAATGTCGGCGTTGGCGTGGCCATCGATGCTGAAGCTGACGATCGCTGCCCGCCGTGAAGAATCAGCAGGGCTGTGCATCTGCACGCCGGGGATCGCCAGTAAACCTTGATGCAGTTGCTCGACCCGCAGCTGCAACTGTTCGGCGACCACCGCCATGCCCACCTCTTCCAGCAGCGACAGGCTCGCCTCCAGCGCGCAGGCCCCGAGCATGTTCGGGCTGCCGCATTCGAAGCGCCGCGCGCTGCGTGCCGGTTGCCACTCGCGGCGCTCGAAGTCGCCGAGGTGTTCCAGCATGTGCCAGCCGTAGGCGTGCAGTTTCAACTGCCTGCGCAGTTCGCTACGGCAATAGAACACGCCCAGCCCCTCTGGACCGAGCATCCATTTGTGGCCGTCGGCCATGGCGAAGTCGCACTGATAATGCTGTACATCGAAGGGCAGGGCGCCCACCTGTTGGATCGCGTCGATGCACAACAGCACGCCGCGCTGGCGGCAGGCGACGCCGAGGCGCGCCAGGTCCAGGCGCAGGCCGCTGGCGAACTGCACGGCGCTGACCGAGAGCAGCCGCGCCCGTGGGCCGCAGGCGGCGAGCAACGCCGCTTCCGGGTCGGCGCCGGCCAGACTCGCCTCGACCACTTCGACCCCGCGGTCGCTCAGCGCCTGCCAGACCACGCGGTTGGAGGGGAACTCCTCGTCGCTGATGACGACCTGGTCGCCGGGCTGCCAGTCCAGGCCGAAGGCCACCAGCGACAGCGCCTGGGAGGTGTTGCCCACCAGGGCAATATCGCCGGTGGTGGGCGCGTTGAGCAGGCGTGCCAGGCGTTCGCGCAAGCGTCGCTCGGTGGCCAGCCAGGCCGGATAAGCGCTGGCACCCAGGCGTACATTGTCACGGGCGAAGCTTGCCACGGCCTCGGCGGCCCGGCGTGGCCAGGGGCCGATTGCCGCGTGGTTCAGGTAGCACAGGCCCGGCGCCTGCTCGAACTCATCAAGAAACACAGACATGGTTGGAAGATCCGTGCATTTTGCCGCCAGTTAGGCATAATAATCCGCTTCGATTGTCATCCCAGTCCTTCTTATGCAGAAAGAACCTCGCAAGGTCCGTGAGTTTCGCCGTCGCGAACAAGAGATCCTCGACACGGCGCTCAAGCTGTTTCTCGAACAAGGTGAAGACAGTGTCACCGTCGAGATGATCGCCGACGCCGTGGGCATCGGCAAAGGCACGATCTACAAGCACTTCAAGTCCAAGGCGGAGATCTACCTGCGCCTGATGCTCGACTACGAGCGCGACCTGAACGCGCTGCTGCACTCGGCTGACGTCGACCGCGACAAGGAAGCCCTGTCGCGCGCCTACTTCGAGTTCCGCATGCGTGACCCGCAGCGTTACCGGCTGTTCGACCGCCTGGAAGAAAAGGTGGTCAAGGGCAACCAGGTGCCGGAAATGGTCGAGCAGTTGCACAGCATCCGTGCCTCCAACTTCGACCGCCTCACGCAATTGATCAAGGGGCGCATCAGCGAGGGCAAGCTCGAGGACGTGCCGCCTTACTTCCATTATTGCGCGGCCTGGGCCCTGGTCCATGGCGCCGTGGCGCTGTATCACTCGCCGTTCTGGAGCAATGTGCTCGAGGACCAGGAGGGCTTCTTCCAGTTCCTCATGGACATCGGCGTGCGCATGGGCAACAAGCGCAAGCGCGATCCGGAAGGCGCGAACTAAAGCCATTCTCGTGATGCCTGTCGACCTTCGCCAGGCATCCTCGCTTTAGGCTTCGACAGGAAGGCTTGCAAAAACCTGATTTTTGAGTCAGGTTTTGCCGGCCCGATTCATCCATGCCGGAGTCATCCATGATCGTCGATCGTCAAGGCAGGCGCTTTCGCAACCTGCGTGTCAGCCTGACTGCTGCCTGCAACTATGCCTGCACCTACTGCGTGCCTGACGGCAAGCGCCTGGTGGCGGCGCAGGACGAGCTCACGGCGGATGCCCTGGCACGCGGCGTGGCGTACCTGGTCGAGGCGGCCGGGGTGGAGCGGTTGCGTATCACCGGCGGCGAGCCGCTGGTCAGCCCACGCCTGGAGGCCTTCCTCGGCGCAGTGGCAGGCCTGGGGCTCGAGGACATCAGCCTGACCACCAACGGCCAGTTGCTCGCCCGCAAGCTCCCGCTGCTGCGCGACGCAGGTATCCGCCGGCTCAACGTCTCGCTCGACACCCTCGATGCCACGGCCTTTCGCCGTATCGCCCGCGGCGGCGACCTGGCCAGCGTGCTGGCGGGCATGGCCCAGGCCAGTGACGCGGGGATGGCGATCAAGGTCAACATGGTGCCGATGCGCGGGCAGAATCTCGACCAGGTGCTGCCGTTGCTCGACTACTGCCTCGAGCGCGGCTACGAGCTGCGTTTCATCGAGCTGATGCGCATGGGCCACCTGGCGCGTGATGGCAACGCCTTCCAGCAGCAGTTCGTAGGCCTGGAGCAACTGCTGGCGCTGATCGGTCAGTCCCATGCCTATGAACAGGCGCCACGCCCGCTGGATGCCACGGCCTTGCGCTATCGCATTCCCGGCAAAGGTCATTTCGGGGTGATCGCCAACGAGAGCGTGCCATTCTGCCGCAGTTGCTCGCGCCTGCGCCTGTCGTCCACCGGCTGGCTGCATGGTTGCCTGTCGTCGAGTAACCGTCATTTTGTCGGTGACCTGCTCGACAAGCCCCGCCATCAAGCGCTTCCGGCATTGCAGCGGCTACTGGTGAAGGCCCTGGCGGACAAGCAGGATGTGGCGTTTTCCGGTGATGTGATGGTGATGAAAGTGATCGGCGGCTGACTCTGGCGCAAAAGCTGCATCCTGCGGCTATTCGCCGGTTTTTCGTCACCGGTTTCTGGAGGAAAGATGCGTAGCCTGGTCTTGCTGCTGGCGCTGATGGCGTTGGGCGGCTGCATGAATGTCAGCGATATGGGCGAGGGCGTCCGTTACCACATGAGTGATGCGGGCCTGTTGGATCACAGCGACACCACCCGCACCCTGTCGATCCGCTTGCAGCCGGACTCGTTCATCTTCATCGGCCAGGGCGCCTTCGTGCCACCGGGCAAGGGGCCGGTGCCACGGCAGAACGCCGTGGCCGAGGAGACTTTCAAGAGTTTCGTCGAGTACTTCCCGCTGGTGCGCCGTGCCCAAGGCCCCCTGGGGCTGGAGGACGCGATCGCCGAAGCCCGCTCGGTCGGCGCCGACTATGTGCTGTACACCCGTTTCGCCCGCACCGACGACCGTATCGGCAACGGTGACGAATGGTACGACGAGCAGGCCGTCGACCGCCTCGGCTGGGACCGTGGCGTGGTCCAGATGATGTTGATCGAGACCAGCACCCGTTATCTGATCGACACGGCGCGGATCAAGAGTCGCGGCGGTTTGTTGACGTTCCACGACAACACGCCACAGGATTTGCTTGCCGCGCCAATGCGCGAGTACGCTCGTAGCCTCCTGGGCATGAGCAACTGAGCGAGCAAGTCATGAGCGATTCCGGCAAGGCCAGCGATCTGCTGGCGCAGATCCCCGCGCACAAGGGGCTGCCCCCGGTGCACCTGTGGAACCCGGATTTCTGCGGCGACATCGACATGCGCATCGCGCGTGACGGCACCTGGTACTACCTGGGCACGCCGATTGGCCGCAAGCCGATGGTGCGGCTGTTCTCCACCATCATTCGCCGCGATGGCGACGACTACTTCCTGGTCACGCCGGTGGAGAAGGTCGGTATCACGGTGGATGACGCGCC
The DNA here is from genome assembly GCF_047501685.1 of Pseudomonas sp. CAM1A. Lineage (NCBI taxonomy): Bacteria > Pseudomonadati > Pseudomonadota > Gammaproteobacteria > Pseudomonadales > Pseudomonadaceae > Pseudomonas > Pseudomonas sp. CAM1A. The sequence goes on from NZ_JBFNXP010000002.1 coordinate 39,561, forward strand.
GTTCGTGGCTGTGCTGCTCGACGTGCAGGGCAGTGGTGAGCAGCAGGTCTTGCGCTTCACCAGCAACGTCGAGGACCAGGTCGAGGCCGGGCCGGAGCATCCGCTGCGGGTCGAGCTCGATCCGGTCACCCAGGAGCCTTCGCCCTATGTGCTGATGCGCGGCAATCTCGAGGCGCTGATCCATCGCAACGTGTTCTACCAGCTGGTGGAACTGGCGGTGCCGCGCGAGATCGACGGGGAGGAGTGGCTTGGGGTTTGGAGCCGGGGCACGTTCTATCCGATTGGGCGTGCTGCCTGACGCTGGCGTTGTCGGGCCGCCCAGCTCCATCGACTCGTGTTCTTGCTCTTGACCGGTCGGACCCTATACTCCAAGTCCCCAAGAACAACAGCAAGGAGCCCGGGCCATGTCACTGGAAAAGCAAGGCAGTTGCCTCTGCGGCAAAACCCGACTGAGTGTCACGCTCGAGAATAATCATGTCAGCGCTTGCCATTGCAGCATGTGCCGCAAATGGACCGGCGGCCCGCTGCTGGCAGTGCAATGCGCCAAGCCCCCAGCCATCGAAGGCCCGGCCCCCATCGCCTATGACTCCTCTGCCTGGGCCCAGCGCGGCTTCTGCGGCCAGTGCGGCACGCATCTGTTCTACCGCCTGAAAGAGAGCGACATGTACGTCGTACCCGTCGGCCTGCTTGATGGCGAGGGTGACTGGAGCTTCACCGAGCAGATATTCGTCGACGAACAACCTGCCTGGTATTGCTTCAAGAACGAGACCAGCAACCTCACCGGTCAACAGGTCTTCGACCAGTTCGCCCCCACCTGACACGGCTCGTCTTGCCAAACCTGCGCATTCCTGAGAAAACGGCGGCCACGAAAAACCGCTTCGAGGAACCTGCCATGAGCAGTGAGCTGCAAGTCATCGATCTACAGGAAGGCGACGGCAAGGCCGTGGTCAAGGGTGCGCTGATCACCACCCAGTACCGCGGCACCCTGGCCGATGGCAGCGAATTCGATTCGTCCTGGGCACGTGGCAAGCCGTTCCAGTGCGTCATCGGCACCGGCCGGGTGATCAAGGGCTGGGACCAGGGCCTGATGGGCATGCGCGTGGGTGGCAAGCGCAAGCTGCAGGTACCGGCGCACCTGGGTTATGGCGAACGCTCGGTCGGTGCGATTCCGCCCAATTCGGACCTTACGTTCGAGATCGAATTGCTGGAAGTGCTGACCCGCGACGATTGAACCGCGCGCAATAATTCAGCAACACCGATGCGCTAAGGTGCTGATTGTCCAAGGAAGGTATGTGCAGTCATGGAGGAACCAAACGGGCCGCAGGCACTCTGAGCCTCACTCGCTGCCAAGGATGGCAATCACGACAGGGACATGTGGCGGGGCAACCCGATATCCAGTGCCACATAGAGTCCGCCCTGTATGAAGCTGCCAGCCTTCCTTCGCCGTCGCCGCCACCTGCTGTTGGGCCTGACGCTCGCCGTCGCCGCCGTGCCGCTGGCCCTGGATGTGGTCGAGAGCCGGGCGCAGCCGGTCGACGGGACCCAGACATTGGTGTTCCTGCGCCACGCCGAGAAGCCCGGCGAGGGCCTCGGGCAGTTGAACTGCCAGGGCCTGAACCGCGCCCTGGACCTGGCCACCCTGTTGCCCGAGCGTTTCGGTGATGCCGACTATGTCTTCGCCGCCAACCCTTCACGAGGTGTCGAGGAGGGCAGCCAGGACGAGCGCTACAGTTACATCCGCCCGCTGATGACCATCAGCCCCGCGGCCATCCGCCTCGGTTTGCCGGTCAATATCGACTACGGCGCCAACGACACAGCCGCGCTGGCCGACGAACTGCTCAGTGACAAGTATCGCAATGCGACGGTCTACACGGCCTGGTCCCGGGGGTATCTGCCTGAGCTGATCAACACCGTGGCCGGCAAGGCCCTGGGCGAAGACCGGGTGCTCACCGAGGACTGGCATCGCGACGATTTCGACTCCCTGTACGTGCTCACCCTGACCTGGCGCGATGGCAAGGCGACCCTGCTCAGCCGTAACGTGCGCCAGGGTCTGGATCACGGCGAACCTGGCTGCCCGACCTGACCTGCTGTTACTGTCTGGCCATCAGGCCTGGACAGGAATGGATGCATGAACCAGCGGGTGACAGTGATCGGCGGCGGGGTGGTCGGCCTGGCGACGGCTTATGCGCTGGTGCGCGACGGCTGGCAGGTCGATCTGGTCGAGGCCCGCGACAGCCTGGCCAGTGCCACCAGTTTCGCCAATGGCGGGCAGCTTTCGTACCGCTACGTCGCGCCTCTGGCCGATGCCGGGGTGCCGTGGCAAGCGTTGGGTTGGTTGTTGCAAGGTGATTCGCCGTTGCGCCTGCGGTTGCGCCTGGACCCTGCGCAGTGGCGTTGGCTGGCGGCGTTCGTCATGGCCTGCCGTGGCGCTGTCAATCGCCGTAATGCCGCTCGGCTGCTGAGCCTGGCGCTGGAAAGCCAGGCGGCACTGCAGCGCTGGCGCGAGCGCGACGGCCTCGATGATTTCGCCTGGCGGCGCAACGGCAAGCTGGTTGCATTCCGTACGCCACGTGCATTCGAGCACGGGCGCCGACATCTGCTCGAGCCCGACAGCCAACGTATACTGGATGCCGTTGAGCTGCACGGACTCGACCCGGCGCTGGCCGATACCCTCTTCGTTGGCGGTGTGTACACCCCGGACGAAGAAGTCGCCGATTGCCACCGTTTCTGCTTGCGCCTGGCCGAGCGTCTGGAGGCGTCTGGGCAATGTCGGGTGCTGTTGGGCCGCCCGGTGACACGGCTCGTGGCGCGCGATGATCGTGTGCTGGCGCTTGAAGTTGGCAGCGAGCATCTGGAGGTGCAGCGGCTGGTGCTCTGCGCCGGGCACCGTAGCGCCGGCCTTGGCTTGCCAGGCTTGAAGTTGCCGGTCTACCCCTTGAAGGGCTATAGCCTGACCGCTCCGATTGGCGCGGGGCAGCGGGCGCCCGAGGTGAGTATCACCGACTACGAGCGCAAGATTGTCTATGCCCGATTGGACGATCAACTGAGGGTGGCGGCGATGGTGGACATCGTCGGTTATGACGAGGCGGTGGACGCCGGCAGGCTCGCGAGCATGCGCCGGCTGGCGCGCGCGACCCTGCCGGAGGCCGCTGATTACGGGCAGGCGGTGGAGTGGGCGGGGATGCGGCCGGCGACCCCGACCGGGGTGCCGATCATCGAGGCCACGCGGTATCGCAACCTGTGGCTGAACCTGGGGCATGGTGCGTTGGGGTTCACCCTGGCGTGTGGCAGTGGCGAGCGGCTGGCGAGGCTGTTGAGTTGACCTTGTTGGCCTCATCGCGGGGCAAGTCGGGTCGCCGCATCGCCGCTCCCACGGATTGCTTTCGACGCTAGGGGAGTGGGCTTGCTACTGGTGGATCAGCGCCCGAAGCGCATCGGCCAGCCCACCACCTTCTTCGCCCGTGGCGTGGCGTAGGTGCGCACCTTGGAGGTGCTCAACCCCATTCGCACCAGGGATTCAGCGATGGTCACCGCCGCGCTCACGCCGTCCACCACCGGCACCCCGGTGCGCTGGCGGATCTGCTCATCGAGCCCGGCCATGCCGCCACAGCCCAGGCAGATCACCTCGGCCTTGTCCTCGCGCACGGCGCGCTCGGCCTGCTCGACGATGGCCTCCACCGCGCGCCGTGGGTCGGCCTCCAGCTCCAGTACCGCCAGGCCGCTGGCGCGCACCGAGGCGCAGCGCTCGTACAGCCCGGACAGCTTCAGGCGGTCCTCGATCAGCGGCACGGTGCGGTCCAGCGTGGTCACCACCGAGTAGGCGTGGCCCAGGTACATGGCCGTGCTGGCGGCGGCATCAGTGATGTCCACCACCGGCACGTTCAGTAGCTCCTGCAGGCCTTCGCGGCCATGCTCGCCGTAGCCGGCCTGGATCACGGCATCGAAGGGCTGGTCATAGGCCAGCACCCGGTCCATCACCGCGATGGCGGCCAGGTAGCTTTCGAAATTGCCCTCCACCGACTCGGCGCCGAACCACGGGGTCAGGCCGACGATCTCGGTACTGGGCGCGGCCACGCTGCGCGCTTGTTCGGCAATGGCCTCGGTGATGGCCTCGGTGGTGTTGACGTTGGCGATCAGAATACGCATGACGGATCTCCCTGAATTCAGTGGCTGCTGTGGTCGACGGCGATGCATTCACCGCTGACGTCGTGGTACTGGACATGGCGCGGCGCGATCAGCAGGTACACGGCGGCGGCGATGCCGGCACCGATCAGCCAGGAGAACGGCGCGACACTGTGGAAGTTGGGCACCAAGGCCAGGACGATGGCCAGCAGCGCGGCGGGGATGAATGCCGCCACGGCGCGCAGGTTGATGCCCTTGGTGTAGTGGTAGGCGCCGGCGGGGTTCTCGCTGTACAGCTCGGGCACATTGATGCAGCCCCTGCGCAGCAGCCAGTAGTCAGCCATGATCACCCCGTACAGCGGGCCGAGCAGGGCGCCGAGGCCGGAGAGGAAGTACACGATCACCAGCGGGCTGTTGTACAGGTTCCACGGCAGGATCAGCACCGCCAGGGTGGCGCTGATCAGCCCGGCGCGGCGGAAGTTCAGGTGGCGCGGCGCCAGGTTGCTGAGCACGAAGGCCGGGGCGACGAAGTTGGCCATGATGTTCACCGCCACGGTGACGATCAGGAAGGCCAGGCAACCCAGCACCAGGAACGCGGTGTTGGGAATGCTGGCGACGATCTGCGTCGGGCTGTCGATGATCTGGCCGTTGATCTGGAACTGCGCGCCGCACAGCACCACGGTGATCGCCGCGAACACCAGGATATTCACTGGCAGGCCCCAGAAGTTGCCGACACGGATGGTCTTGCGGCACGGCGAGCTGCGGGCGAAGTCGCAGAAGTTGAGCACCAGGGTGCCGTAGATCGCCAGCCACAGCGCGCCGCCGGCGAAGATGTTGCGCCACATCTCGTAGCCGCTCAGGGGCTCGGCCACCGACCAGGCGATGCGTGCATCGGCCTTGAAGTACATGAACACGGCGAGGCTGGCCACGGTGAGCAGGATCACCGGGCCGGCGAAGGCCTCATAGCGGCGCACCATCTCCATGCCGTAGGCGAGGATCACCAGCTGCACCAGCCAGATCGCCACGAAGCACATCCAGCCCAGGCTCGACAGGCCGAGGATGCTGTCATGGTCATAGGCCGCCACCTGCGGCCACACCGCGGTCAGCAGCACCCGCAGCACCACCGAGGCCAGGTAGGTCTGGATGCCGAACCAGGCGATGGCGATCACCGCGCGGATCAACGCCGGGATCTGCGCGCCATGGATACCGAAGGCGATGCGGCTGATCACCGGGAAGGGTACGCCGGTCTTCTGCCCCATGTAGCCGGACAGGTTCATGAAGAAGTACACCAGCGCCGCGCCGATCGCCAGCGACAGCAGGATCTGCCAGCCGCCCAGGCCCAGGGCGAACAGCCCCATGGCGAACGAGTAGTTGGCGATGTTGTGCACATCGTTGGTCCACAGCGCAAAGATGCTGTAGCCGCCCCAGCGGCGGCCTTCGAGTTTGGTCGGGGCGAGGTCGCGGTTATGCAGGCGTGGGCTCAGTTCGAGCTCGGCAGGATGGCCTTCGAGGGTGGTGGTCGAGGGGTGGGTGCTGGCAACGGAAAGTTCAGGGGCAAGGGGGAGGCTGCTACTCATTCCGGCGGCTCCTGATGCGCGTGACTGCGATGAGCGGGCGCTGGCGCACGGGCTCGCCATCTCGTCGGTGCAGGCGTTGGCATCACTGGGTTCTGGGCGCAACGGTCACCGGTGGGGCGACGCTGCGGGTTCTTGTGTATTTATGTTCTGTTGAATTTGTATACAAAACACGAACACACAAAAGCCAGTTCCATGCCAGTGATCAACTCACTTTCAGGTTGCTACTATTTTGAATTTATCTATTTGAAAGATAAGTTAATGAAATAAAGGAAATACAAATTGACCAAATGAACAGGTTATATTTTTTGCTTGGTCTTTTAGTTGATCGATTGGTCAGATTTAGTTGGTTGAAGTGTGTAACTTAATGGGGCGTTACCTGTGGAAAGTGCACACAAAAATGGCACCTATGGTGACATTTTTGTGTACATGTTTTGCTCAGGGCCCTTGGCCCTATTGCTGGCTATCCTGTCGCGAGGGGGCGGGCTTGCCCCGCGATAGGGTCTGCAACTGCAAAACCTCCCTCACGCCATGGGCGGCAACCGCCGCTTCACCGGCGTCTTCTTGATGATCGCCGTATTGGTCTCGGCCAGCACGTTGAGGCGGTCGAGCAGTGTGTCCAGCTGCTCCATCGAGCGCACATGCAGGCGGGCGATGAAGCAGTCCTCGCCGGTGACCTTGTCGCACTCGGTGAACTCGGGGATGGCGACGATCTGCCGTTCCACCTCCTGCAACTGCCCCGGCAGCGGGCGGATGCGCACGATGGCCTGCAGCTGGTAGCCGAAACAGCGCGGGTCCACCTCTACCGTGTAGCCGCGCAGCACGCCGCGCTCCTCCAGGCGGCGCAGGCGCTCGCTGACGCTGGGCGCCGACAGGCCGCTGATCTGCGCCAGGGCCTTGAGCGAGCGGCGCGAGTCCTCCATCAGGGCGTTTATCAGCAACTGGTCGATGGCATCGGTCATGGCTACCTCATTAGGTAATTTGCAAAATTTGCCTTGATAGTAAAGGTGCATGCAGCGATGTGCCTTGGTTATCCGCTGGAAGGCTGCCCTCTACCCTCCGCATACTGTGGCCATCGTCGACAGGAGGTGTGAGATGGACAATTCGTTGCGCCGTGGTTCGCTGGAAATGATCGCCGCCATGCTGATTTCCGGGACCATCGGCTGGTTCGTGCTGGTGTCCGGGCAACCGGTGCTGGAAGTAGTGTTCTGGCGCTGCGTGTTCGGTGCCGGCACCTTGCTGTTGATCTGCGCGGCCATGGGCTTCCTCAAACCGGGCGTGCTGACCCGTGCCACTTTCCTGCTGGCGGTGGTCAGCGGGGTGGCGATCGTCGGCAACTGGGTACTGCTGTTCGCCTCTTACTCGCGGGCATCGATCGCCATCGGCACCGCGGTGTACAACGTCCAGCCGTTCATGCTGGTGGGGCTGGCGGCACTGTTCCTGGGCGAGAAGATCACCGTGGCCAAGCTGACCTGGCTGAGCGTGGCGTTCCTCGGCATGCTGGCCATCGTCAGCGCTCATGGCGCGGGGCAGGCCAGTGGTGGCGAGTACCTGCAGGGCATCGCCCTGGCGCTGGGCGCAGCGTTTCTGTATGCCGTGGCGGCGCTGATCATCAAGCGCCTGACTGGCACGCCGCCGCACCTGATCGCGTTGATCCAGGTGAGCACCGGCGTCTTGCTGCTGGCACCCTGGGTGAAGCTGGGCGGGCTGCCGGGTGAACTGCCGGCGCTTGGCAGCCTGGTCACCCTGGGCATCGTGCACACGGGGTTGATGTATGTGTTGCTGTACAGCGCCATCCAGCGCCTGCCCACGGCGTTGACCGGAGCGTTGTCGTTCATCTACCCGATCGCTGCGATCCTGGTCGACTGGGTGGCCTTCGACCATCGCCTGGCTGCGTTGCAGTGGTTGGGGGTGGGGCTGATTCTGCTCGCTGCTGCCGGCATGCAGCAGGGGTGGTGGTTCCGGCCTGCCAGCGCGCGTGGCGTGGCCCGGCCGGAGTGACGCGACTGCTCAGTTCAACCAGCTCAACGCCGGCCCCTGCGGCACGATCCGGGTCGGGTTGATGTGGTTGTGCGAGTAGTAGTAATGCAGCTTGATATGCGCCATGTCGATGGTGCGGTAGATCGCCGGGATCTGCGTCAGGCGCACCAGGTACTGGTACAGCGCCGGGTACTCGGCCAGGGTCTTGTGGTTGGCCTTGAAGTGCACGTAGTACACCGCCTCGTAGCGGATCAGCGTGGGCAGCAGGAACAGGTCCGACAGGCTCAGCTTGCCGCCCACCAGGTACGGCTGCTTGCGCAGCCGGTGCTCGAGGGTGTCCATGGCCCCGAAGAACTGCTTGAAGGCCTCGTCGTAGCTCGCCTGGTCCGGGGCGAAGCCCATGTGGTAGACCATGCGGTTGATGTTGGTGTGCAACCACTGGTTGAGCTCGACGATGTCGCAGCTGGAGCGGTCGGGCACCAGGTCGATCGGGGTCTTGGCCAGGGGCAGCAGGCGGGTGGCCATCTGCAGCGCCAGCTCGGCCGAATCGTTGTGCACGATGCGGTTCTGCTGGCGGTCCCAGAGCACCGGCACCGACTGGTTGCCGGCAAAGCCCGGGCGCGAACGCTCGTACAGGCTCGACAGCAGGGTCACGTCCTTGTGCAGCGGGTCTTGGTCGTGCTCGTCGAACTCCCAGCCCTGGTCGTGGCGGCGCGCCGCCACCGAGGTCACGTCCAGCGCGTCTTCCAGGCCCAGCAGGCTCTGCACCAGGTGCACCCGGTGCGAGAACGGGCAGGCATGGGAGATGTACAGGTGGTAGCGGTTGGGCTCGGCCACCAGTTCGCTGAGGAACAGCTCCTGCACCGACGGGTTGTCTTGGCTGCGGGTCATCTTACCTCCCTACGGCGGTGGCCAGGCTTGGGCATGGGCGCTCGCCGAGGGCGGCGATGCTGTGCTGGATCTTCTGGTTGGCGGCGGCCAGGCCCGCGGCCAGGCTTTCTTCGCCCATGCCCAGGCCTTCGGCGTAGATGAACTCGACGCTGTTCAGGCCGACGAAGCCCAGGGTCTGCGACAGCCAGCCGGCCAGGGTGTCGGTGCCTTGGCTGTAGACGCCGCCGCTGGCATTGAGCACGTGCACCGGCTTGTCGTCGAGCAGGCCGACCGGGGCGCCGTCGACGTAGGTGAAGGTGACGCCGCCACGCACGATGTAGTCGACCCAGGTGTGCAGGATCGACGGTGCGCCGAAGTTGTAGCGCGGCAGGCCGATGACCACGCGGTCGGCTTCCTGGATTTCTTCGATCAGTTCGTTGGACAGTTTCAGCGCCGCGGCCGCCTCGATGCTGCTGGCGTCACCGCCGAACAGGGCGTCCATGGTCACCGCATTGAGGTGCGGGATGGGCTGGGCGTGCAGGTCGCGCACCGCCACCGAAGCTTCGGGGTTGACCTCTTTGAGCTGCTTGAGGAAGTTGTCCACCAGTTGGCCGGAGAAGCCGCCATCGGACTTGATCGAGGAGCGGATGACCAGGACCTTGTGATTCATTGTGCGAATCCTTTCTGTGATGTGTGTGATAGCCAGTCTTGAGCAATCGGGCGGGAGTGAAAAGCGCAGATAATCAGGGTATTACCCTTAAGGTTGTCATGTATCGCCAGGGGCTCTGTGCTGAAACGATCGCGGGGCAAGCCCGCTCCCACACATCGCGTGGGAGCGGGCTTGCCCCGCGATGAACGGGATACGTGATTACGCCTTCACCACTCCCGCTTGAGCCTGAACTTGCTCAGCTGCGCACTGGCGATGCGGGTCTGGCTGCCGTCGGCATTGACCCGCCAGGCCTCGGCCTGGGTGAACATCAGGTTGCGCCCGTCGCGGATCACCTTGGCGTGGAACAGCACCTCGGTGTCGCGCGGGGTGGCCGACAGCAGCAGGGTGTTGAAGCTGTTGGTCAGGGCGTATTCGTCAGGCCCCAGCAAGGGCAGGGTGGCGAGCATGCTGGTGACGTCGAGCATCGAGTAGATCACCCCGCCGTGCAGGGTCTGGCTGAGGTTGTCGATGTCGGCGTTGACGGTCAGCCGGCAGGTGCACTGGCCGGGGGACTGTTCCAGCATCTCCAGCCCGCAGTAGCGCTGGTAGGCGTGTTCGAGCAGCGCGCGCGAGTGCGCGGCGGCGTGGTCGCTGATGGTGCTCATGGTGTGATCCTTCACAGGTGCCGGGCAATGATTTCCAGCATGATTTCGTGGGTACCGCCGCCGATGGCCAGCAGGCGGGCGTCGCGGTGGATGCGTTCGACCAGCGAGGGCTCGACGCAGCCGTGGGCGCCATGCAGTTGCACGGCGTCACGAGCCAAGGTTTCCAACGTCTGCACGGCGCTGTTCTTGGCGATGGCGACCTGGTGCGCGTCCAGGGTGCCTTCGGCCTGGCGGGCCACGCAGGTGTCGACGAACTGGCGGCTGACCGTCAGCTGCGCGTAATGCTCGGCCAGGCGCTGGCGGATCACTGACTTGTCGAATAGTGCCTTGCCGCCGACCTGGCGGGTCTTGCACCAGTCGATGGCGGCCTGCAGCGCCATGTCGGCACTGGTGATGGCCATCACCGCCAGGTTCAAGCGCTCCTGCTGCAGGCTGGCCTGCAACAGGCGGCCGACGCCGCCTTTCTCGGTCAGGCGGATGGCCGGCACGTTCTCCAGCTCCAGGTCGGCCAGCGGCAGGCAGCGCCAGCCCAGGGCGCGACGCGGCGTATGGCGGATACCGGCGGCCGAACCCTCCACCAGGAACAGCGCCAGGCCGTCCTCGCAGTGGCCGACCATCAGCAACCAGTCGGCGCGGGTGGCGTTGCAGATGAACGCCTTGTGCCCGTTCAGCCGGTAGCCGTCGGCCTGGCGCGTGGCGCGGCACTCGAGGGCGCGCAGGTCGGAGCCGGCCTGGCGCTCGGTGATCGCCAGGGCGATGCTCTGGCGGCCGTCGAGCACCGCCGGCACCAGGTCGTGGGCGATCGGGTGGCCGGTGGCCTGCACCGCCTTGAGGCTGACGAAGTGCGAGCCCAGGCCCATGGTGATGCCCTGGGCGCCGCTGCGGGTCAGTTCCTCGATGAGCACGGCCACCGCCCGTGGGTCGTCGGGCAGCTGCCGATGGTCGTGGCCCAGGCCCAGCAGGCCGGCCGCGCCGGCCTCGCGGTTGAGCGCGGCGGGGTAGGCGCCGAGCTGTTCCCAGGCATCGATGTTCGGCGTGATCTGCGCCTGGACAAAGGCTTGCAGGCGCTGGCGGTATGCGTCGGTCATGACGGCCTCCTCAGAACACCGTGGTCAGGGCCAGGTCGTGGAAGCGCTCGACGATCGGCCGGATCCGCGAGGAGGTCATGGCGCTGTCCTCCTCGAAGTAGTACAGGTCGGTCATGTCGCGCATCACTTCCAGCATCACCCGCGAACGCTCGGCGGCGCGGATTTCGTAGCGCTGCAGGGCACTGTCGAGACGCTCGTCGCAGCAGCCGACCAGGGCCTGGGCGAGCATGAAGGCGTTCTCCAGGCCCAGGGTCAGGCCGTAGCCGAGGGTCGGCAGCATGGCGTGAATGCTGTCGCCGAGCATCACCACGCGGCCGTTCTGCCAGCAGCCGGCACCGGTCAGGGCCATCATCTTGTGGGTGAGGATCTGCTCGTGCTCGGTGGCCTCGATCATCCGCACCACGTCCTCCGGCAGGTCGGCGAACAGCCGCACCAGGCCGTCGCGGTCGTGCAGCGGCTGGTTGCGGTGCTGGTAGGCGGCGAACCAGTAGCGGTACGGGCGGTCGGCGGCCAGCGGGTAGGTGACCACCCGCGAGAACTCCGAGGCGAAGATCTGGCAACGGTCGGGCAGCAGCAGCGGCGAGTCGAACTCGACCATGCCGCGGCTCGCTACCAGCCCGGTGTCGTAGGGCGTAAGGCCCGGCTCCAGGCATTGGCGCACCGTGGAACCGACGCCGTCGCTGCCGATCACCAGGTCGAAGTCTTCCTGTTCGCCGTTGCTGAAGGTGACCCGTGCCTGTTCACCAACCTTCTCCACCTTTTCGCAGCCCATCTGGTAACGGATCTGCTCGGCACCCAGGCGTTCGCGCAGCAGGCCGAACAGCTCGGGGCGTGGGAACATCACCGCCGGCGCCGGGATCCCCAGGCCATCCGGACGCACCGGCTGGCTGTGGATCAGGCGACCGTCGCGGCCATGGGTGTCGAGGAACTCGATGGCCTTGCCGCGGCCGATGAAGCCGGTGTCGTTGAACAGAAAGCGCAGTACCTGCACGCCCTGGGGCCAGACATAGATGCCGGTGCCCGAGTCGCGCGGGCCATGGGCCCGCTCGTACACCGTGGCGTCAAGGCCGAAGCGCTTGAGAATCAGGGCGCAGGCCAGGCCATTGAGGCCGGCGCCGATGATCGCGATCTTCATGCGGCCACCTCGCTCAGGGTGTTCCAGCTCTGGCCGCTCATGCGGTAGCGGCGCTGCAGCAGGCACAGGCTGGTCAGCTCCATCAGCATCGGGTCGAGCAGGCCCTGCTCCTGGGCGCTGAGGGTTGGCAGTTGCTTGAGCAGGCTGCGTACCTTGGCCGCGTCGAAGAACGGCAGCGCGTCCAGGTCACGGCTGTGCAGGGTGTCCTGCACCAGCTGCCACAGGCGGCCTTGCTGCTGCAGGGTGGCCGGCGGCGCGCGGAAGTAGTGCTTCTTGCGCTCGTACAGGGCCTTGGGCAGGTAAGGGCGCATGGCTTCGCGGAACACGTACTTCTCGGTGGCGCCGCGCACCTTCATCCACACCGGCAGCTGGCAGGCCAGTTCGACCACGTGGTGGTCGAGCAGCGGCACGCGGCCTTCGATGCTGTTGGCCATCTCCATGCGGTCGCCCAGGGTGGTGAGGACGAAGTTCGGCAGGTACGACTTGGCCCACAGGTACATGGAGTTGTGCACCGGGTCGCGGTCGGCGAGCTTGCCGTGGTCGAGGCGGTCGAAGAACTGGCGGTACGGGTCGACGCCGGTGAAGTGGTCGCGGAAGTCGCCGCGGTACAGGCTCTCCAGGGCCTTGAACCAGCCGGCCTGGTTGTCCAGCCACGACACGCCGTGCTTGAGCTGGTCGACCATCCAGTGGATGTCGTGGGGCATGTGCGCGTTGGTGTAGCCCTGTTCGTTGGCCTGGATGCGCTGGCGCAGCAGGTCGATGACTTTCGGGTCTTGTTGTTCGTTGTTGTACAGCAGCATGTCGCGGCGGAAGTGCGGGTAGCCGGCGAACACTTCGTCGGCGCCTTCACCGGTCAGCACCACTTTCAGGCCGGCCTTGCGCACTTCCTTGCTGAGGATGTACTTGGCCACGCCGTGGGCGTTGAAGAACGGCGTCTCGTTGTGCCACACCGCCTGCTCGAAGTTGTCGGCCAGGTCGTCCTGGGTGATCTCGATGGTGTGGAAGCGCGCGCCGTTGTGCTCGGCGGCCATGCGCGCGAAACGGTTCTCGTCGTAGTCGTCCATGTCGGTGAACGACAGGTTGAAAGCATCCAGCGGCTCGCCCTTGAGGGCGGTGGCCATGCCCAGCATCGCCGAGGAGTCGATGCCGCCGCTCAGGTACACGCCCATCGGCACGTCGGCGCGCAGGCGCAGGCGCACGGCTTCCTCGATGGCGGCGCGCACCGATTCGATCATGCCGGCCTCGTCGCTAGGCGCCGGGGTGTCGCGGCGGGCGAATTCCATGTCCCAGTAGCGGCCGCTGTGCAGGCCGCCGTGGTCGACCATCACCCAGCAGCCCGGCTGCACGCTGCGCACGCCTTCGAACAGGGTGTGGTCGCGCAGGTAGAAGGCGCGGCTGGCATAGGCGTTCTCGTCCCAGGTCGGGTTGACGCCGGCGGCCAGCAGGGCCTTGATCTCGGAGGCGAAGTACCAGTTGCCTTCATGCTGGGTGTAGAACAGCGGCTTGATGCCCAGGCGGTCGCGCACCGCCAGCATCAGGCGGCGACGGCGGTCGAACAGGACCATGGCGAACTCGCCGCGCAGCTCCTTGAGCCCGGCCATGCCGGAGCGGCGGTACAGGTGCAGGGCAATCTCGCTGTCCGAGGCGGTCTTGAAGATCGCGCCTTCGGCCTGCAGCTCGGCGCGGATGCGCTCGTGGTCGTAGAACTCGCCGTTGACGATCACCGCCAGGTCGCCTTCGTCGGCGACGATCGGCTGCATGCCGTTGTCCAGGCCGATGATGCTCAGGCGGGTATGGCCCAGCACGGCGCGCTCGCCCGGGTCACGCCAGAGGCTGTGCTCGTCCGGGCCGCGGTGGTTGATGGCGGCCAGGGCGTCGAGGATCGACTGGTCGCTGATGCTGTTGCGTTTGGACTGGTAGACACCGATGAAACCACACATGGCAAAATCCTTTTCTCATAGGTCGGGCGTCGTCGGCGACGCCGGAACGGCGCGGGCTTCGTGGTCCGCGCACCCAGGGTTCATTGCGCCCAGTCGGGGCGGCTGCGTTCGAAGAAAGCGGCAAGACCGTGCTGGCCCTCGCTGGAGGTGCGCAGGCGGGCGATCAGCTGCAGGTTGCAACCCTGCTCGTCGAGCAAGTGGTCGCGGCCTGCCAGGCGCGCCAGCATCTGCTTGATCTCGCGACTGGCCTGGGGGCCGGTCTGCAGCAGGGTCGCCAGCCAGCGGTCGCGGGCCTGCTCCAGCTCGGCGGCGGGCACCAGGCGGTGGACCAGCTGCAGGCGCAGCGCGTCCTCGGTGCCGAACACCTCGGCCGAGAGCATGTAGCGCCGTGCCTGGCGCACGCCCATGGCGCGCACCACGTAGGGGCTGATCAACGCCGGGGCCAGGCCCAGGCGCGCCTCGCTGAAGCAGAAGCGCGCATCCTCCGCGGCCAGCACATGGTCGGCGCAGCACAGCAGGCCCAAAGCCCCGCCGAACACCGCTCCGCGGGCGAGCATCAGCACCGGCACCGGGAAGTCGTCCAGGCGCTGCAGGACGTTGGCCAGCAGGCTGGCGTCCTCCAGGTTGCGCGCATGGTCGAACTCGCGGCTGCGGCGCATCCACTCCAGGTCCGCCCCGGTGCACAGGTGCTCGCCGGCGCCGTCGAGCACCAGGGCGCGCAGCCCGGGGTGCTCGGCGAGGGCCTGCAACTGCTCGTGCAAGGCCCCGAGCAGGGCCTCGTCGAGGGCGTTGCCGGCATGCGGACGGTTCAGGGTCAGGCAGGCGACCGCAGGTTGCGGCCAGCTCAGCAGCACGTCGCTCATGGTCGTCAGCTCGCCATCTTCAGGGACAGGGCGGTGCTCTCGTACTGACGGCGATAGCCCTCGCAACCGCCGTAGCGGAACGCGCCGGCGGTGACGTACGGCGTGCTGTAGTCGGCCACGGCCGGGTGGTTGTCGCCGTAGAACCAGGCGCTGTACTGCTCATGGCCCAGGCGGGTGCGGCTGGCCAGCATGCGTGCATGCGCCTTGCGCCGCGAATGGGCCTGGTAGCCCGGCACCACGGTGGCGCTGAAGAACTCGCCGACGCTGCCCGAACCGTAGCTGAACAGGCCGATGTTGCGCCCGGTCAGGTCCTCGTCGCTGTTGTCCAGCAGCGACAGCAGGGCGATGTACAGCGAGGCGGTGTAGCAGTTGCCGATGGCCTTGCCGTACAGCTGGCTGGTGGCGTAGGCCTTTTCACCCAAGGCCTGGGCGGTGGCCGGCTCGAGCGCCTCGAACACCGAGAAGGCTTTCTTCGCCATCTTGGTGAACGGCTGGTGGAAGCACAGGAAGCTCATGTCTTCCAGGCCCAGGCCGCCGTCGGCGCGGTAGCTGTGCCAGGCGTTGCGCAGCGACTCCAGGTACACCTCGATCGACAGCTTGCCGTCGACCAGCGCGGTGCTGCGCATGTTCGGCCGCCAGAAGTCCGAGACGTCCAGGCTGTAGCGGCCCTGGTGCGGGTGCAGCTCCAGCAGACGCGGGTTCTCGGCCACGATCATGGCCACGGCGCCGGCGCCCTGGGTGCATTCGCCCTCGGAGTTCTGCTCGTAGCGGGCGATGTCGGTGGCGATTACCAGCACTTTCTCATGCGGACGTTGGGCGACCAGTGCGCGGGCCATCTGCAAGCCGGCGGTGGCGCCGTAGCAGGCCTGCTTGAACTCCACCACGCGGCAGTCGGCGCGCAGGCCGAGCAGGCTGTGGACGAACAGGCCGGCGGCCTTGGACTGGTCGATGCCGCTCTCGGTGGCGAGGATCACCGTGGCGATCGAGGCGCGGGTGGCGTCGTCGAGCAGCGGCAGCGCGGCGTTGGCCGCCAGGGTCACGATGTCTTCGTCCGGGGCCGGCACGGCCATGAACTCCTGGCCGATGCCGACCAGGTATTTCTGCGGGTCGATACCGTGCCGTTCGGCAAGTTCTTCCAGTGCGAAAAAGTGTTGCGGTACAGACAGCCCAATATCATCAATGCCGATTTTCATGTGTATGCCCAATTATTTTTCACTGTTGAAAAAATCCCAAAATACACAACCGGTCTTGTTGTTCCGGTGCCAGACCCTGCTGGCCATTTAATTATTGCGGCTGAAGCTTTTGCCAAAAAAAGCGAATAATTCCGATGGGATTGATGACGCCTGTTCATGGTTTTTTCTGGGTGGAAAGTTCGGCGTTTATTTATTGCGCGCAGGCGTGTGCCCCGTGATTCCACGCGGCGTGTGCAAAGGGGAGTGAGCGGATTGTCGAACAATAGGGCAATTAAAATTTTCAATTGTTTTAATATGAAAATTTTATGGTGGTGTTATCACCGGCTTGGCCTGTTGTTTCGGTTATATGTTTATGCCGTATCGCTTGTGCATATCTGCATGGTCGGGACTTCCTTGTCCGTTGTTCATCCATTAGTGCCAGGCACTGTGCGGGACGTTGTTGTCGCACGAAGCGGCCTGGGCGAATAGTGACAAAAAGTGCGCGCATCGCGGCACGGTCTTCATGTGTTGGCGGCAGCTGTGGTACAACGCCGCAGGACAAAGGATTCGTCGCCCGGTTTTCGGGCACACAAGGAGGTAGTGGTGTTTTCCAAGATCAGTCTCGATCAGTGGCGCGCGTTCGTCTGCACGGTCGAGTGCGGCGGTTTCCAGCAGGCCGGCGAGCACATGTACAAGTCGCAGTCGGCGATCAGCCACTCGGTCAACCGCATGGAAATGCTCCTGGGCCAGGAGCTGTTCATCATCGAAGGGCGCAAGGCCGTGCTCACCTCGCTGGGCAAGGCGCTGTTGCCCCAGGCCAAGCACCTGTTGGGCGCGGCGCAGAAGCTCGAGCACCTGGCCAACCAGTACCAGCCCGGGTTGTTCACCGAACAGGCGCTGGCGGTGGATGTGCTGTTCCCCATCGAGCTGCTGCAACAGGCATTGCAGGAGTTTGCCCTGGAGTACAAGGATCACCGTATCCGCCTGTACGAGACGGCGTTGTCCGGGGCTCGCGAGCTGCTCGAAGACGGCAAGGTCGAGCTGGGCATCGCCAGCAGCTTGCCTTCCGGCTACTTGCAGGAGTTCCTGCTCAATGTCTCGTTGATCTGTGTGGTGGGGGCCAGCCACCCGCTGAGCGAGGCGCAGGGCGAGTTGAGCCTGGACGACATGAAGAACCACCGGCAGGTGGTGATCCGCGATTCCGGCACGCGCAATTCGCAGAACAGTGGTTGGCTGGGGACCTCGCAGCGCTGGACGGTGAGCAGCCTGGCGGCGGCCGAGAGCTTCGTCGAGCGGGGGATGGGCTTTGCCTGGTTGCCGGAGCATCGGGTGCAGGCGGGGCTGGCGCAAGGGCGGCTGGTGCGGGTCAACCTGCAGCATCAGCGGGAGCGGGAGGTGCCGATGTACATGGGGTATCCCGAGGAGTATCGGCACAGTCCCGAGGTGCGGTTGCTGGCGCAGATACTGCGCGAGCGGTGTCGGGAGTATCGGCCGGTTGTTGCTTGATGGATCGTGGGTGCTGGTTTCGAGGGATGTAGGCGCATTCATTTGCGATGTCGACGCTTATTCACCTTTCCGCCCTTACGGCGGGTCCCTTTTTGAAGCATCAAAAAGGAACCAAAAAATGCTCGCTCCATTCATCCGGCCCTGCGCTTCGCTCCGGGTCCCCTCACTCCGGCCTTGCTCCCGGGAGGACCGCGCTGAACGCCCCATCCTGGGGCGCAGCGCTTGACGGGCATCCATGCCCGTCACCTCCCTTCGCAAGGCCTGCGTTCGGCCTCCTGAAGTCGCGAAGTTACGGGCGGCGCCTGGGCTGGTGCAGCTATCGCTAGTGGCTGTTTGGTGAACTCTTGATCGCCATCGCGGGCTTGCTCGCAATCCGGGTCTTGCCCGGCCATGCTTGTTCATTTCCAGGTAAGACATTTCCGAACCTGAAACCAAATGCTTCAGCCAGCAAAGCTTGGGAACTATCCTACGCGCTTGCCGGAAGCTGCTGCGTTGTCGGGGAAATACCCCACGGATAACTTCACTGGGTCGCCACACCAGGTGACCGGGTGTGAGAACCCGAGGCGTAAAGTATCGGCAATCCAGTTATGGCAGCCGTGCCCGGGCAGACTTCGGTCTGGCCGAGTTTCTCTTGCGCCTCGGTTTCTCACCCCGTGCACGGCTGCCACCCTTTGTCCTGTGAGATGCCAAGTTCATTGCTTCATGGTTGCCGTACGCGGGCAGACTTCGGTCTGACCGGCTTCAGTGCGTCGGTTTCTCACCCCGCGTACGGCGGCCACCTGCTCGTTGAGAAAGATCGAGATGGGCAGTGCCTCCAGTCAACCCCGCAAATCACTCGGCAGGAAATCCCGCTCCGGCTCGTAATCCAGCTTCAGATACCCCGCCAATTCACGCAGGTCATCCGGGCTCAAACTGCCGGCCTGCTGCTTGAGCCGCAGGCTGTCGACGATGTACGCATAGCGCGAGACGTTGTAGTCGCGCACCGCGTTGTACAGGTCGCGCTGGGCATCGAGGATATCGACGATGTTGCGGCTGCCCACCTCATACCCCGCCTCGGTGGCCCGCAACGAGCCCTGGCTGGAGATAATGCTCTGGCGCCGCGCGCGCACCTGCTCGACATCGCTGACCACCGCTCGGAAGGCGTTGCGTGAACCTTCCAGCACCTCGCGCTCGAGGCTGGTGCGGCCGTACTCGGTGCGTGCCAGCTCATGGGTGGCCTGGCGCACCCGCGCGCTGGTGCCGCCGCCGCTGAACAGCGGCAGCTTCATCTGCACCATCACCGAGCTGTCGCGCTGGTTGCCCGGGCGCTGGCCGAAGTGCGCGCTGGAGTCCATCAGGTCGCTGTCGCCCTCGGCGTAGCCCATGGCCAGGTTGAACGTGGGCAGGTGATCGGCCTTGCTGCTGCGCAGGGTCTGGCCGGCCTGGCTGACGGCGGCCTGGCTGGCGCGCAGGCGCAGGTTCTGTGCCATGGCCTGTTCGACCCAGGCGTCGGCGCGCTCGGGCACCGGCGCCTGCACCGGCAGGCTGTGGCGGATCCCGGCCAATGCCGGCTGGGCCTGGCCGGTCAGGCGCATCAGTGCCTGGTAGGCGTCCTCGCTGCGGCGCTGGCTGTCGATCAGGTTGGCGCTGGCGCGGTCGAAGCTGGCCTGGGCCGAGAGCATGTCGTTCTGGTCGGACAGGCCGGCGTCGTAGCTCAGCCGGGTCTGTTGCAACTGGCGGTCGAAGGCGCGCAGCTCGGCCTTGGCGGTGGCCAGGTTGTCCTCGGCCAGCAGGGTGTCGAAGTAGCTGCTGGCGGTGTCGAGGATCAGCTGCTGCTGGAACGCCGAGAAGTCCAGTTCGGCCTGTTCGTTCTCCGATTGCGCGGCCTTGAAGTCGAACCAGCGGCTCAGGTCGAACAGTGGCTGGTCGAGGCTCAGGCGGTACAGGCTGCCGCTGCGCTGCTCGACCTGGCGGCGGTCGCTGCGCACGTCGCCGGCCTCGGCATCCAGGGCCACCTGCGGCAGCAGGCGGGCGCGGGCCAGGGGCACGGCCTCGCGGCGGGCCAGGTAGTTCTCGCGGGCGGCGGCCATGTCGCTGTTGTGCTCGACCACCTGGGCGTACACCGACATCAGCGTCGCACGGTCGGCGGCAACGGCCTGGGCCAGGGGCGCCAGCAGCAGCAGGGGCAGAAGGGTCTTACGTAGCATGTCGTTTCTCTTTATTCGGGCCGGCCGCTCCCAGGGGCAGCCGATCACGGCTGCCACAGGGGAGGGCGGGCTAAAGGGTCAGGCCGGCTGGGTGTAGGCGGCCAGTTCCTGCAGGCGTGGGTCTTCGCTGGCGCGGTGGTCCTTGGCCAGCAGCGAGTACACGGTGGGCAGGATGAACAGGGTGAACAGGGTGCCGACCAGCATGCCGATGACGATCACCAGGCCCAGGCTGAAGCGGCTGTGGGCACCGGCGCCGCTGGCCAGCAGCAGCGGCACCAGGCCCACCACCATGGCTGCGGTGGTCATCAGGATGGGGCGCAGGCGGATCTGCGCGGCGCGCTCGATGGCCGTGCGGCGGTCGAGCTGGTCGGCCTGCTGCAGCTCGTTGGCGAACTCGACCATGAGGATGCCGTGCTTGCTGATCAGGCCGACCAGGGTCACCAGGCCGATCTGCGTGTAGATGTTCACCGTGGCGTAGCCCAGGTACAGCGGGATCAGCGCGCCGCACACCGACATCGGCACGCTGACCAGGATCACCAGCGGGTCGCGCAGGCTTTCGAACTGTGCGGCCAGCACCAGGTAGATGACCAGGATGGCGAAGATGAACGTCACCACCAGGGCACTGCCTTCCTGGACGAACTGGCGGGCATCCGACAGCCAGTCATGGCTGAAGCCGGTGGGCAGGGCGTTGGCCTGGGCGGCGAGGAACTGCACCGCGTCGCCGATGCTCACGCCCGGCGCCGGCACTGCCTGCAGGGTGGCGGAGTTGAGCTGGTTGAACTGGGTCAGCTTGTTGGGCTCGATCGACATGTCGAAGCTGACCAGGGTCGACAGCGGCACCTGGGCGCCGTTGGCGGCCTTGACGTACTGGCCTACCAGCATCTCGGCCGACAGGCGCTGGGCCCGTGCCACCTGCGGGATCACGTCGTAGGAGCGGCCGTCGAGGGCGAAGCGGTTGACGTAGTTCTCGCCCACCAGCACCGCCAGGGCGTCGCCGATGGCCTGCATGCTGATGCCCAGGTCGTTGGCCTTGCTGCGGTCGATGTTGATGTTGACCAGCGGGCTGTTGAAGTCCAGGTCGCTGTCGACCACGGCGAACAGGCCGCTGGCCATGGCCGCCTGCTTGATCTTGTCCATGGCGTCGAACACCACGCGGTGGTCCTGGGAACTCTGGATCACCATCTGCACCGGCAGGCCGCCGGTGGAGCCGGGCAGTGGCGGCAGCTGGAAGGCGAAGATGGCCACGCCCTCGATCTCGCCCACGGCTTTCTGGATCTCGGCCTGCAGCTGGTCGGCGCTGCGCTGGCGCTTTTCCCAGGTGCTCAGGTTGGCGCCGCCGAAGGCGGTGCGCGGGCCGTCGTTGCCGTTGACCACCCAGGTGATGTCGGTTTCCGGGAAGGTGGCGAACAAGCGGTCCATGCGATGCGCGTACATCTGGGTGTAGTCGATGTTGGCGTACTGCGGGGCCTTGGCCACCGCCAGCACCTGGGCCTGGTCCTCGACCGGCGCCAGCTCGCGCTGGGCGCCGAGGTAGAGGATCGGCAGGCTGACGAATACCGCCGCGGCAATCGCCAGGGTCAACCAGCGGTGGTGCAGGGACACGTCCAGCACGCGGCCGTAGCCCTTGCCCAGCCACTGGAAGAAGCGCTCGGCGCCACGGGCCATCGGCCCTTCACTGGCCTGGCGGTTGAGCAGGAAGGCGCTCATCACCGGCGACAGGGTCAGCGCCACCACACCGGACACCACCACGGCGCCGGCGAGGGTGAAGGCGAACTCCTTGAACAGCGCGCCGGTCAGCCCACCCATCAGGCCGATGGGGGCGTACACCGCGGCCAGGGTCAGGGTCATGGCGATCACTGGGCCTGCGATCTCGCGGGCACCGACCAAGGCTGCCTGCAACGGCGACTTGCCTTCCTCGATATGGCGGTGGACGTTCTCCACCACGACGATGGCGTCGTCCACCACCAGGCCGATGGCCAGGACCATCGACAGCAGCGTCAGCAGGTTGATGCTGAAACCGAACAGGCTCATGATCGCCGCCGCGCCGATCAGCGACAGCGGGATGGTCACCAGCGGGATCAGCACGCTGCGCAGCGAGCCGAGGAACAGGAAGATCACCACGGCGACGATCACCACGGCTTCGATCAGGGTCTTGACCACTTCATCGATGGACGCCTGGATGAAGCGCGCCACCTCGAACACGATGTTGGCGGTCATGCCCGGCGGCATGGTCTCGCGGATCTGCGGCATCATCTCCTGCACCGCACCGACGATGGTCAGCGGGTTGCCGGCGGGGGTGGCGTGCAGGCCGATGAACACCGCCGGCTCGCCATCCATGATGCCGCTGGTGTCGTAGGAGGTGGCGCCGAGTTCGGCGGTGCCGATGTCGCTCAGGCGGATCAGCGTGTCGCCGTCGCGGCGCACCACCATCTGGCGGAACTGGTCGACGCTGGTCAGGTCGGTGTTGATGTTGATGTTGGCCGAGACGTACTGGCCCTTGGTCTGGCCGGGGGCGGCCTGGAAGTTGTTCTGGCGGATGGCCTCGGCCACGTCGCTGGCCGAGAGGTTGCGCGCGGCCATGCGCGCCGGGTCCAGCCACAGGCGCATGGCCAGCTTCTGGCCGCCGAGGATCTGCGCCTCGGCCACGCCGTCGATGGCCGCCACGCGGGGCTGCACCACCCGCGAGATGTAGTCGGTGATCGCCGGCAGGCCGATGTCCTTGCTCGAGAAGCCGACGTAGATCACCGCCGTGCCTTCGCCGGAGGACTTGGCCACCACCGAGTCGTAGGCGCCTTCGGGCAGGCGGTACTTGACCTGGTTGACGGCGGCCATGATCTCGGTGAGGGCCTTGTTGGAGTCGGCGTTGAGCTTCAGGCGCACGCTGATGACGCTCTTGCCCTGGGTCGAGGTCGAGCTCAGGTAGTCGACGCCGTCGACCGAGGCCACGGCTTGCGAGATGGGCTGGGTGACGAAGCCCTGCATCAGTTGCGAGCGGGCGCCGGGGTATTCGGTGGTGATGGTGATGGTCGCGCTTTCCAGCTGCGGGTACTGGCGGATCGGCAGGTTCAGCAGCGCCAGCAGGCCAAGCATGACGATCATCGCGCAGACCACCAGGGTCAGTACCGGGCGGCGGATGAACAGGTCGGTGAATTTCATGGTGCTACAGGTCCTTTTCAGTGGCACGCAAACCCATTACTGCTGGGCCAGGTCCGGCTTGCGCGTGGTGCTGGCGGCCAGGGTGTCTTCGGTGACCCGCACCGGCATGCCGTTGCTCAGGCGGATCTGTCCGGACACCACCACGCGGTCGCCCGGCGTCAGCGCATCGAGCACCACCACACGGTCGTCGCGGCGCGCGCCGAGCTTGACGAATACCTGCTCCACGCGCAGGGCGCCGTCCTTCTCGCGCAGCACGTACAGCGAGTTGCCATAGGCGCTGTAGCTGATCGCCGTTTCCGGCACGCTCAGTACATCGGCGTGGCTCGGCAGTTCGATGCTGACGTTGGCGAACATACCTGGCTTGAGTTGCTGGCCAGGGTTGTCGAGGGTCGCCTGCACCTGCATGGAGCGGGCGCCCGGGTCGATCTGCGGCTCCAGGGTGGTGACCGCGGCGACGAAGCGCTGCTGCGGCCAGGCGTCGACCTTGAGGGTGATGGCCTGGCCTGCCTGCAGGGCGGCGGCGGACTGCTCGGGGAGCGGGAAGTTGACGTGCAGGCGCGACAGCTCGGTGAGGGTCACCAGGCTGTCGCCGGGGCTGACGTACTGGCCGAGGTTGACCTTGCGAATGCCCAGCACGCCGGCGAACGGGGCGCGGATGGTCTTCTGCGCGATCTGCGCCTGGACCTGGGCGATCTCGCCGAGCAGCTGGTCGTAGTTGGCCTGGGCCTGGTCCAGCTGGGCTTGGGTAGAGGCCAGCGGCAGCACCTTGCGCGTGCGCTCCAGGGCCAGCTTGGCGTTCTTGGCCTGGGCCTGCAGCTTGGCCAGCTCGCCGCGCTCGGGCGCGTCGTTGAGCTTGACCAGCACCTGGCCTGCGGCCACGGCCTTGCCGGCGGTGAACTCCAGCGCGGTGATGCGCCCGCCGACTTCCGGCGAGACATTGACCTGGTGCACGGCCTCCAGGGTGCCGACGGCGCTGAGCACCTGCGGCATCGGGCCGGACTGCACGCGGGCGATCGCCACCGGGGTGGCGTTGGCCTGGGCGGCGGGGGCATCGTTGGCCACTACCACCGGGGCGGGCAGCAGGGCCATGGCCAGCAACGACAGGGAGGTGCCGGCGGCGATCCAGTAACGGTTTTTCATTGGGCGGCTCCTTGTGCCTGGTTCTGGTTGGCACGGACCTGGATGAAGGTCTGGCGCAGTTGCTCGAGGCTCAGGGCGCCGGGGACCAGGTAGCGGCCGTCGATCACCAGGCTCGGCACCGAGCTGATACCGAGGCGCCGGCCCTGGGCCAGTTCTTCCTCGAGCATCTGCGGCGCCTGCTGGTCGAATGCCGTGGCGAAGGCCTGCGGGTCGAAACCGGCCTCGGCGGCCACTGCCAGCACGGTGGCGCGGTCACCGATGTTGCGGGCCTGCACCAGGTGGGCTTCCTGCAGGCGGTCGAACATGCGCTCGTGGCCTTCGTTGCCGCCCAGGGCCTTGGCGGTCTGGCAGGCGAGGCCGGCGAGCAGGCCGGTAGGGTACTCGAAGTCCTGCTGGCGCATGGCTTCGATGTCGATGCGCTTGACGTCCTCGGCGCGCGAGCACGACAGCCAGTGGCTGAGGATGGTTTCCTTGGCTTTTGGCATCGAACCGAAGCGCTCGACCATTGCCTCGCGGCTGGTCTGCAGGATGAAGCTGCGGTGCTGCACGTCCAGGTTCAGTTCGTCCTGCAACTGTTTCAGACGCGGGGCGAGGACGAAGCACCAGCCGCAGACGACATCGTGGAAGAATTCGACTTTCAGGGGTGACATGGCAGTGATCCGGTTTCAGGGAGGGATGGCCGCACTATCCACAGCGCCCCGACAAGAAAAAAGCGACAAAAGTGCCGCAAACCCTCTCATCCCCTTCATCGATGGCCGCCCGGCCCGGCCGCGAGCGGGTAGAATGGCGCTTTTGCCTGACCGTAGCCGACATGAGCCCAACCATCGCCACCCTCGAGCAGCACCTGCTCGCCGCCCTCGATCCCGCCCCCGAGGAAACCCGCCGCCTGTTCCACGGCCGTGGCCGTTGCTGGCCGGGGCTGGAACAGATCACCGTCGACTGGCTCGATGGCGTGCTGCTGGTGGCGCTGTTCCGCGAGCCGCCCGAGGGCCAGTTGGCCGAGCTTGAAGCGATGCTGATGGCGCTGGCCGAGCGCCCGCAGTGGAGCGGCCAGGCCATCCTGCTGCAGCACCGCTACCTGCCGGACAGCCCCGGCCAGTGGCTGTGGGGCGCGCCGTGCCAGCAGCGCGAGGTGGTCGAGGATGGCCTGAAATATCTGCTCGACCTGGGCGTGCGCCAGAACAACGGCCTGTTCCTCGACATGCGCTATGGCCGGCGTTGGGTGCGCGAGCAGGCGGGCGGCAAGCGCGTGCTCAACCTGTTCGCCTACACCTGTGGCTTCTCGGTGGCGGCGATCGCCGGCGGCGCCGAGCAGGTGGTCAACCTGGACATGGCCAAGTCGGCGCTGTCCCGTGGCCGCGACAATCACCGGCTCAATGGCCATGACGCCTCGCGGGTGGCGTACCTGGGGCATGAGCTGTTCAAGTCGTGGGGCAAGGTGCGCAAGTACGGGCCGTACGACCTGATCATCATCGACCCGCCGACCTTCCAGCGCGGCAGCTTCGTGCTGACCCAGGACTACGCCAAGATCCTTCGGCGTTTGCCGGAGCTGCTGAATGAAGGCGGCACGGTGCTGGCCTGCGTCAACGATCCGGGGATCGGGCCGCAGTTTCTCATCGAGGGGATGGCCGAGCAGGCGCCGGGGCTGGTGTTTGTCGAGCGGCTGGAGAATCCGCCGGAGTTTCCGGATGCGGATCCGGAGGGTGGCCTGAAGGCGTTGGTGTTCCGCCAGCAGGCCTGACCCTTATTGATACTGGAAGGTGCGTGGGAGCGGGCTTGCCCCGCGATGGCGACGGAGGCAACGACAGTGTTGCCTGGGCTGGCTCTATCGCGGGGCAAGCCCGCTCCCACGAGCCGCTACCACAGAACCGCGCCCTCAGGTCTGACCCTGAGAGCGGCGGTTACTTGTTGGTATAGATCTGGTCGAACACGCCACCGTCATTGAAGTGGGTCTTCTGCACGGTGCGCCAGTCGCCGAAGGTCTTCTCCACCGACAGGAAGTCGACTTTCGGGAAGCGGTCGGTGTACTTGGCCAGCACGGTGGCGTCACGCGGGCGCAGGTAGTTGTTCGCGGCGATCTCCTGGGCCTCCGGTGACCACAGGTACTTCAGGTATTCCTCGGCCACGGCCTGGGTGCCTTTCTTGGCCACCACCTTGTCGACCACGCTTACCGGCGGCTCGGCCTCGGCCGACACGCTCGGGTAGACCACCTCGAACTGGTCGCGGCCGAACTCGCGGGCGATCATCTCGGCCTCGTTCTCGAACGTTACCAGCACATCGCCGATCTGGTTGGTCATGAAGGTGGTGGTGGCGGCGCGGCCGCCGGTGTCCAGCACCGGCGCCTGCTTGAACAGCTTGCCGACGAAGTCGCGGGCCTTGCTTTCGTCACCGCCCTGCTTGAGCACGTAGCCCCAGGCCGAGAGGTAGGTGTAGCGGCCGTTACCGGAAGTTTTCGGGTTGGGCACGATCACCTGCACGCCGTCCTTGAGCAGGTCGGGCCAGTCCTTCAGCGCCTTGGGGTTGCCCTTGCGCACGATGAACACGGTGGCCGAGGTGAACGGCGCGCTGTTGTTCGGCAGGCGGCTTACCCAGTTGTCCGGTACCAGCTTGCCGTTGTCGGCCAGGGCATTGATGTCGGTGGCCATGTTCATGGTGATCACGTCGGCCGGCAGGCCGTCGATCACCGCGCGCGCCTGCTTGCTCGAGCCGCCGAAGGACATCTGCAGGTTGACCTTTTCGTTGTGCTCCTTCTCCCAGTGCTTCTGGAACGCCGGGTTGTAGTCCTTGTAGAAGTCGCGCATCACGTCGTAGGACACGTTGAGCAGGGTAGGGGCGGCCTGGGCGAGGTTGCCCAGGGCCAGGCCCGCGGCGAGCAGCGAGGCGCTGAAGAGTTTTTTCACTGGGGGCATTCCTTGTTCTGATTCAAAGGGTTGGCGATATGCCAGCGACTATAGCGTTTGGCGCTTTGGTGGCTAAAGATCAAATGGCTCTTTGCTTATGCTTGCCCTGCGTTGGGGACGCTGCCTATTGCTTTGGAAACAACGCATTGCCACAGCGCGAACAGAACGCCGCGCCATGCTCGTGGTGGTGCTTGGCGCAGGTCGGGCAGTCATGCTGCAACTGCTCGCCGCGCAGGGCATTGGCCAGCTCGGCGGTGAAAATCCCGGTGGGCACGGCGATGATCGAGTAACCGGTGATCATCACCAGCGACGACAGCACCTGGCCCAGTGGCGTCTTCGGCACGATATCGCCAAAGCCCACGGTGGTGAGGGTGACGATGGCCCAGTAGATGCCTTTGGGAATGCTGGTGAAACCGTGCTCCGGTCCTTCGATCACATACATCAGCGTGCCGAACACGGTGACCAGGGTCGACACGCTGACCAGGAACACGATGATCTTCTGCTTGCTGCCCTGCAGCGCTGCCAGCAGGTAATGGGCCTGCTTGAGGTAGGGGCTGAGCTTGAGCACGCGGAAGATCCGCAGCATGCGCACCACGCGGATGATCAGCAGGTACTGGGCGTCGCTGTAGTACAGGGCGATGATCCCCGGCACGATCGCCAGCAGGTCGACCAGCCCGTAGAAGCTGAAGGCATAGCGCAGCGGCTTGGGCGAGCAGTACAGGCGGGTGATGTACTCGGCGAGGAAGATCGCCGTGAAACCCCACTCGATTCCGGCCAGCAGCCCGGCGTAGTTCTGGTGAACGTCGTCGATGCTGTCGAGGATCACCGTGACCAGGCTGGCGAGGATGATCAGCAGGAGCATCTTGTCGAAGCGCCTTCCAGCCGTGGTGTCGGTCTGGAAGACGATGACGTAGAGCCGCTCGCGCAGGCTCGAAGGGTTGTCCATGGGCGCGTTCCATTGTGCGAATGGGCAGAGCCTAGGGGCTGTGTTTCAGCTGTGCAAGCGAGGCGCGTTGCGGCGCTGGTTGAGCTGGGCCAGGTGGTTGCCCAGGTGCATCAGCCAGCAGGCGGTGACGAACGGCGCGGTCAGCCCGGCGATCGGCAACAGGTTGAACAGCGGCTGCAACAGCAGGGCGCAGGCGATGGCGAGCAAGGTCACCCAGGGTTTCTCGCCCTGGCGGCTGAAGGCCAGGGCCGCCAGGGCGGCGTTGAAGCCATACAACCCCAGCCACGCGGCCTGCGTTTCCCCCGCCAGCAGCGCGACGCCGCCACCGATGGCCGAGCCGATCAGCGCCCAGGTGGCGGCATAGGGGTTGGCGAAGTACATGCCAATGACGACCAGCAGGCCGGCCATGGGCTTGTCGAGCAGGAATATCTGCCCCACGCCGCGCAGCAGGGCATACACAGGGTCGGCTTCGACATAGCCGTTGGCCGACGGTTCGGCCAGCAGCAGGGTGGCCCAGCCCAGCAGTACGAACGGCGCGGTGTAGGCGATCAGCAGCTTGCCGCCGCGCTTGCGCCACTGGTGGGTGAGCATGCTCGACAGGCCGCCAGCGGCGATGATCAGCGGTGGCAGGATCGCCGACCAGGGCAGTACGGCGCTGATCAGGACACCGATCAATACGCCATTGTAGCAGTACAGCCCGGCCTGGCGGTCGGCGCGGTCGTAGCCGCGGCGCTGGGCGGTAAGCAGGCCGGCCAGGGCGCCGAGCAGGGCGCCGCCGACCAGGTTCGGCGCGGTCAGCAGGATGGCCAGCAGGCAGCACAGGCCGCACAAGGGGTTGCGCAGCAGCAGCACCTGGCTGAAGCCGTTGAGCAAGGCCGTGGCCCAGTCGGGGCACGGGTTGACGAAATTCTTGGTGTACATGGGCAGTCGGCAAGGTGGGTGGGGGAGCGGTGGGCCTCTTTGGGCCGCGGTTTTCCGCAGGTCCAAGGTACAGTCATCGCGGGGGAAGTCGGGTCGCCGCATCGCCGCTCCCACGTTCGATCGTCAATGGCGGGGGAGAGCGTGGGAGCGGCGATGCGGCGACCCGACTTGCTCCGCGATTTTTTCAGATCAGACCAACGTCTCGATCCGCAGCGTATTAGTCGAACCCGGCTTGCCGAAAGGCACACCGGCGGTGATCAGCAGCGTGTCGCCACGGCTGGCCATGCCTTGGGCCTGGGCGATCTCCAGCGCCGTAGAGACGACTTCGTCGACCTGGCGCAGGCGGTCGTTGACCACCGAGTGCACGCCCCAGGCCACGCTCAGGCGGCGCGCGGTGTTCAGGTTCGGCGTCAGGTTGAGGATCGGCGCCCGTGGCCGCTCGCGGGCGGCGCGTAGGGTGGAATTCCCCGACTCGCTGTAGTTGACCAGCACCGCCACCGGCAGGATGCCGCTGATGCGGCGGATGGCGCAGCTGATGGCGTCCGACACTGTGGCTTCGGCCTTGGGCCGGCCAACGTCGAGCTGGGCCTGGTAGTCCGGGCCGTTCTCCACCTGGCGGATGATCTTGCTCATCATCTGCACGGCTTCCAGCGGGTAGTCGCCCGAGGCGGTCTCGGCCGACAGCATCACCGCATCGGCGCCTTCGGCCACGGCGTTGGCCACGTCGGTGACCTCGGCGCGGGTCGGTGCCGGGGAGAAGCGCATCGACTCGAGCATCTGCGTGGCCACCACCACCGGCTTGCCCAGCTGACGGCAGGTATTGATGATGCCCTTCTGGATCTGCGGCACGCTCTCGGCCGGCACTTCCACACCCAGGTCGCCACGGGCGACCATGATCGCGTCGGACAGCTCGGCGATGGCCTGCAGCTGCTCGACCGCCGAGGGTTTCTCGATCTTGGCCATCAGGTAGGCGCGGTCGCCGATCAGCTCGCGTGCTTCGAGGATGTCTTGCGGGCGCTGCACGAACGACAGGGCCACCCAGTCCACGCCCAGCTCGAGGCCGAAGGTGAGGTCGCGGCGGTCCTTTTCGGTGAGCGGGGAGAGCTCGAGCACTGCCTGCGGCACGTTGACGCCCTTGCGGTCGGACAGCTCGCCGCCGGCCAGCACTTCGGTGTCGATGGCGTCGCTGTGCTTGGCGGTCACCCGCAGGCGCAGCTTGCCGTCATCGAGCAGCAGGTCCATGCCGGGCTCCAGCGCGGCGATGATCTCCGGGTGCGGCAGGTTCACGCGGCGGTTGTCGCCCGGGGTCTTGTCCAGGTCCAGGCGCAGGGCTTGGCCGCGTTGCAGTTGCACCTTGCCGTCGGCAAAGCGGCCGACGCGCAGCTTCGGACCCTGCAGGTCCATGAGGATGCCCAGCGGGTAGTTGAGCTGCTGCTCGACTTCGCGGATCCACTGGTAGCGCAGGGCGTGGTCGGCGTGTTCGCCGTGGCTGAAGTTGAGGCGGAAGATGTTCACCCCGGCCTCGACCAGCTGGCGGATGTCATCGATGCCCTTGATCGCAGGCCCGAGGGTGGCGAGGATTTTTACTTTTTTATCAGGCGTCATGAGGGGTCGGTCTCGAGGATCAGGATGGCGCGGAAGTCGTTGACGTTGGTGCGGGTCGGCTCGGTGACGATCAGCGCGTCGAGCGCGGCGAAGTAGCCGTAGCCGTTGTTGTCGTCCAGCTCATCGCTGGCCGACAGGCCCAGGGCCTCGGCGCGGGCGTGGCTGTCCGGGGTCATGAAGGCGCCGGCGTTGTCTTCCGAACCGTCGATGCCGTCGGTGTCGCCGGCCAGGGCGTACACCCCCGGCAGGCCCTTGAGGTTTTCGGTGAGGCTGAGCAGGAACTCGGCGTTGCGCCCGCCACGGCCGTTGCCGCGCACGGTGACGGTGGTCTCGCCGCCGGAGAGGATCACGCAGGGTGCCTTCAGCGGCTGGCCGTGCAGGACGACCTGGCGGGCGATGCCGGCATGCACCTTGGCCACCTCGCGCGACTCGCCTTCCAGGTCGCCGAGGATCAGCGGGCTGAAGCCGGCCTGGCGGGCTTTCACCGCGGCGGCCTCGAGCGATTGCTGGGGCCTGGCGATCAATTGGAAGTGGCTTCGGGCCAAGGCCGGGTCGTCGGCCTTGACGGTTTCCGACGCCGGGTTGTTGAGCCAGTCGATGACGGCCTTGGGCGCTTCGATGTTGTAGCGCTTGAGGATCGCCAGTGCGTCGGCGGAGGTGCTCGGGTCGGCCACGGTGGGGCCGGAGGCGATGACCGTGGCCAGGTCGCCGGGCACGTCGGAAATTGCATAGGTGTAGACGGTGGCCGGCCAGCAGGCCTTGGCCAGCCGCCCGCCCTTGATCGCCGAGAGGTGCTTGCGCACGCAGTTCATCTCGCCGATGGTGGCGCCGGATTTCAGCAGGGCCTTGTTGATCTGCTGCTTGTCGGCCAGGGTCAGGCCTGCGGCGGGCAGGGCCAGCAGGGCCGAGCCACCGCCGGAGAGCAGGAAGATGACGCGGTCGTCTTCGTTCAGGTTGCTGACCAGGTCGAGCACGCGCTTGGCCACGGCCAGGCCGGCGGCGTCGGGGACCGGGTGGGCGGCTTCGACCACCTCGATCTTCTGGCAGCTGGCGCCGTGGCCGTAGCGGGTGACCACCAGGCCGGAGACTTCGCCCTGCCAGCTTTTCTCGACCACTTCGGCCATGGCGGCGGCGGCCTTGCCGGCGCCGATGACGATGACCCGGCCGCTACGGTCGGCGGGCAGGTGGGGTTCGAGGACCTGACGGGGGTGGGCGGCGGCGATGGCTGTGTCGAACAGCTCGCGCAGGAATTTTTGTGGATCGACCGACATGGCAGGCTCCCAGATTCTTGTTGTTCTGCACAATCGAAAACGCCCCTGGAACTGCCTCCGTGCAGGCCGAACCAGGGGCGGGTGTTGCTCGGGGTCACCTCATGGACCTGTGGTTGCAGGTTCATCGGTGTTGGCCGCATCGCGGATGAATCCGCTCCTACAGGACGATCGGTCCATGCATTGCGATCGAATCAACCTGTAGGAGCGGATTTATCCGCGAAGGGCAGGTACAGGTTTACTTGTCGTCGCGGATCGAGAAGTTGGCCATGTGCTCCAGGCCCTTGATCAGCGCCGAGTGGTCCCAATTGCCGCCACCCAGGGCCTGGCAGGTGTTGAACACTTGCTGGGCATTGGAGGTGTTGGGCAGGTTGATGCCCAGCTCCTTGGCGCCTTGCAGGGCCAGGTTCAGGTCCTTCTGGTGCAGGTTGATGCGGAAGCCTGGGTCGAAGGTGCCCTTGATCATGCGCTCGGCATGCACTTCGAGGATCTTCGACGAGGCGAAACCGCCCATCAGCGCTTCACGTACCTTGGCCGGGTCGGCGCCGTTCTTGGCGGCGAACAGCAGGGCTTCGGCAACGGCCTGGATGTTCAGGGCGACGATGATCTGGTTGGCGACCTTGGCGGTCTGGCCGTCGCCGTTGCCGCCGACGCGGGTGATGTTCTTGCCCATGGCTTCGAACAGCGGCAGGGCACGTTCGAAGGCTTTCGGGCAACCGCCGACCATGATGCTCAGGGTCGCGGCCTTGGCGCCGACTTCGCCGCCGGACACCGGTGCGTCCAAGTAGGCGGCGCCGGTGGCCTTGATCCTCTCGGCGAAGGCCTTGGTGGCGGTAGGCGAGATCGAGCTCATGTCGATCACCACCTTGTTCGGGCCCACGCCTTCGGCGACGCCGTTTTCACCGAACAGCACGCTTTCGACCTGTGGGGTGTCGGGCACCATGACGATGATGAATTCAGCTTCCTGGGCCACTTCCTTCGGGTTGGCCAGGGCAACGCCGCCAGCGGCGATCAGGTTGGCCGGAGCTGCGTCGTGGTGGGTCGAAACGAAGATGCTGTGACCTGCTTTTTGCAGGTTCTGGGCCATGGGGTTGCCCATGATGCCGGTGCCGATGAAACCGATTTTAGCCATGAGAGATTACCTCGTTGTAATTGTTGAATCTCGATGGAGCAGGCGGGGCAGGCCTTTCAGGATCGGGCCTGCGCTCGGCCTTCAGATTGCGTTGTGCGTCTTCAGCCAGCCCAGGCCAGCCTCGGTGGTGGTCTTGGGCTTGTACTCCGCGCCCACCCAGCCCTGGTAGCCGATGCGGTCCAGGTGCTCGAACAGGAAGCGGTAGTTGATCTCGCCGGTGCCCGGCTCGTGGCGGCCCGGGTTGTCGGCCAGCTGCACGTGGTTGATCAGCTTCAGGTTGGTTTCCAGGGTGCGCGCCAGGTCACCTTCCATGATCTGCATGTGGTAGATGTCGTACTGCAGGAACAGGTTGTCGCTGCCCACTTCGGCCTGGATTTCCAGGGCCTGTTTCGTGGTGTTCAGGTAGAAGCCCGGGATGTCGCGGGTGTTGATCATTTCCATGACCAGGCGGATGCCGGCGGCCTTGAGCTTGTCGGCGGCGTAGCGCAGGTTGTCTACGAAGGTCTTGCGCACGGTGGCGCAGTCCAGGCCCTCGGGGCGAATGCCGGCCAGGGCGTTGACCTGGGTGTTGCCCAGCACCTTGGCGTACTCGATGGCCTTGTCGACGCCGGCGCGGAACTCTTCGACGCGGTCGGGGTGGCAGGTGATACCGCGCTCACCTTTCGACCAATCGCCCGCAGGCAGGTTGAACAGCACCTGGGTCAGGCCATGGGCGTCGAGCTGCTGCTTGATCTCGGCGGCGCTGAAATCGTATGGGAAGAGGTATTCGACGCCGCTGAAACCAGCGTCGGCGGCGGCCTTGAAGCGGGCCAGGAAGTCCTGTTCGGTGAACAGCATGGACAGGTTGGCGGCGAAGCGAGGCATAAGTCGTCTCCTTGCATTGAGTGCCCCCGCGCGCGGCGCGGGGGCGTCAGGCGATCAGTCCAGCAGCGAGATGGCGGTCGGCGCGTCGTTGCCGACCAGGGCGAGGTCTTCGAACTCGTTGACCGCGTTGATCTCGGTGCCCATGGAAATGTTGGTCACGCGCTCGAGAATCACTTCGACCACCACCGGTACGCGGAACTCTTCGGCCATCTTCTGCGCCTTGAGCAGGGCAGGGGCGATCTCGGCCGGTTGGAACACGCGGATGGCCTTGCAGCCCAGGCCTTCGACCACGGCGACGTGGTCGACACCGTAGGTGGCGGCGTCGGTGGAGTTGATGTTCTCGAACGCCAGTTGTACACAGTAATCCATGTCGAAACCACGCTGCGCCTGGCGGATCAGGCCGAGGTAGGCGTTGTTCACCAGCACGTGGACGTATGGCAGGTTGAACTGCGCGCCCACTGCCAGTTCTTCGATCATGAACTGGAAGTCGTAGTCACCGGACAGCGCGACGACCTTGCGCTTCGGGTCGGCCTTGACCACACCGAGGGCTGCAGGGATGGTCCAGCCCAGCGGGCCGGCCTGGCCGCAGTTGATCCAGTGACGTGGCTTGTACACGTGCAGGAACTGCGCGCCGGCGATCTGCGACAGGCCGATGGTGCTGACGTAGGTGGTGTCCTTGCCGAACACTTCGTTCATTTCCTGGTACACGCGCTGCGGCTTGACTGGGACGTTGTCGAAATTGGTCTTGCGCTGCAGGGTAGCCTTGCGTTCCTGGCAGTCTTCCAGCCAGGCCTTGCGGCACTTGAGCTTGCCTGCGGCTTTCCATTCGCGGGCCACTTCGAGGAACACGTCCAGGGCCTTGCCGGCGTCGGAAACTATCCCTAAGTCTGGGGTGAACACGCGGCCGATCTGGGTCGGTTCGATGTCCACGTGCACGAACTTGCGGCCTTCGGTGTAGACGTCGACGGAACCGGTGTGGCGGTTGGCCCAACGGTTGCCGATACCGAACACCAGGTCGGACTTGAGCATCGTCGCGTTACCGTAGCGGTGCGAGGTCTGCAGGCCGACCATGCCGACCATCAATTCGTGATCGTCCGGGATGGTGCCCCAGCCCATCAGGGTTGGCACTACCGGTACGCCGGTCAGTTCGGCGAACTCGACCAGCTTGTCGCTGGCGTCGGCGTTGATGATGCCGCCGCCGGCTACCAGCAGCGGGCGCTCGGCGTCATTGAGCAGGGCCAGGGCTTTCTCGGCCTGTACGCGGGTGGCGGCTGGCTTGTTGATCGCCAGTGGCTCGTAGGCGTCGATGTCGAACTCGATCTCGGCCATCTGCACGTCGAACGGCAGGTCGATCAACACCGGGCCTGGGCGGCCGGTGCGCATTTCGTAGAAGGCCTTCTGGAAGGCGTAGGGCACCTGGCCCGGTTCCAGTACGGTGGTCGCCCACTTGGTCACCGGCTTGACGATGCTGGTGATGTCGACGGCCTGGAAGTCTTCCTTGTGCAGGCGGGCACGCGGGGCTTGGCCGGTGATGCAGAGGATCGGGATCGAGTCGGCCGAGGCGCTGTACAGGCCGGTGACCATGTCGGTGCCGGCGGGGCCGGAGGTACCGATGCACACGCCGATGTTGCCCGGGTTGGCGCGGGTGTAGCCCTCGGCCATGTGCGAGGCGCCTTCGACGTGGCGAGCGAGGACGTGATCGATGCCACCGACTTTTTTCAGGGCCGAGTACAGCGGGTTGATCGCGGCGCCGGGGATGCCGAACGCGGTATCTACACCTTCACGGCGCATGACCAGAACGGCTGCATCGATTGCTCTCATTTTGCTCATGGTTTGTGCCTCATCGATTTTGTAATTGTATACAACTTGCGTTGCGGCAGAGTGTATTCATGGTCGACGCAAAAGGTCAATCCATTTTCGTCGGCGGGTTTGACTTGCTGGTCATGGCGAAAAAGGGCGGCATTTCGTCGCAGTGAGACACATTGGATTAGAAAATTGTATACAAACAGTGTCTTTGTTGTGTTCTATCGTGTCTATTGGTTTTCAACTGCCCTCAGGGCTTCTCACAACAAGAAGAGGACCTTTTCATGAACGCATTGACCCTCGAACAGGCCGTGGGCGTGGTAAATGCCGCGTTGGCCGCAGGCCGCAAGATCAACGCCGCGCCCTTGACCGTGGCGGTGCTCGACGCCGGCGGGCATCTGCTGGCATTGCAGCGCGAGGACGGCGCCAGCTTGCTGCGCCCCGAGGTGGCCATTGGCAAGGCCTGGGGCGCGGTGGCGCTGGGCAAGGGGTCGCGCCTGCTGGCGCTGGACTCGCAGCAGCGACCGGCGTTTTATGCTGCGCTGAACGGGCTCGGCGAGCGACCGGTGGTGCCGGTGCCAGGGGGCGTGCTGATCCGCGATCAAGAGGGCAAGGTGCTGGGGTCGGTGGGGATCAGCGGGGATACGTCGGATATCGACGAGCAGTGCGCAATCAATGCGATTGAAGAGGTGGGGCTGACGGCGGATGCCGGGGTGGCTGCCTGATCAGGGATTAGAACTATCGCGGGGCAAGCCCGCTCCCACGACCTGGATTTTTCCCTAACGTATTTGAATGCTTAGGGCAGTTCAGATCGTGGGAGCGGGCTTGCCCCGCGATTGCGATGGCTCAGGCTACCTCTGGCTCGCAGCCCTTCAGTACCAGGCGGATGATGGTCTCGGCGGCCGCGTCATAGTCGCTGTCGGCCAGCTTGGCCTTGCCGGTCACCACGGCGATCTGCCAGTCGAAATCCGCATAGGTTTGCGTCGCTGCCCAGATGCTGAACATCAGGTGGTGCGGGTCGACGTGGGCGATCTGGCCGCGCTCGATCCAGCGCTGGATGCACTCGATGTTGTGGCGGGCCTGCTCGTTGAGCTGCTCGACCTGGCGCGGCGACAGGTGCGGCGCGCCATGCATGATCTCGCTGGCAAACACCTTGGAGGCGTGGGGCAGGTCGCGGGAGATACGGATCTTCGAGCGGATGTAAGCGCTGAGCACCTCTTTCGGATCACCGTCGGCGTTGAACGGCGTCGAGGCCTGCATGATCGGCGCGATGATGCTCTCGAGCACCTCGCGGTAGAGGTTTTCCTTCGACTTGAAGTAGTAGTACACGTTCGGCTTGGGCAGGCCGGCCTTGGCCGCGATATCGCTGGTCTTGGTGGCGGCGAAGCCCTTGTCGGCGAATTCTTCACTGGCTGCGCGCAGGATCAGTTCCTTGTTGCGCTCGCGAATGGTGCTCATTGTCGGGAATCTTCCTCGGGTCTGGCCCCTCCATGAGGGGTCCGGCATGGTAGCACCCGCTCGGATGGGCGCTCAAGGCAGCGTCTTTGGGCTAGAATCCCGGCCATTCGAACCTACTGGAAACATTTTGACATGGCAGGAAGCAGCTTACTGGTATTGATCGACGATATCGCCACGGTACTCGATGATGTCTCGGTGATGACCAAGGTCGCGGCGAAGAAGACCGCCGGGGTGCTGGGCGACGATCTGGCGCTCAACGCCCAGCAGGTCACTGGTGTGCGCGCCGAACGCGAGATCCCGGTGGTCTGGGCGGTGGCCAAGGGCTCGCTGGTGAACAAGGCGATCCTGGTGCCGGCGGCGTTGCTGATCAGCGCGTTCATTCCCTGGGCGGTGATTCCGCTGTTGATGGTTGGTGGCGCCTACCTGTGCTTCGAGGGCTTCGAGAAGCTGGCGCACAAGTTCCTGCACAGCAAGGCCGAGGACGACGCGCAGCACGAGGCGCGCAAGGCGGCCGTGGCCGACGAGCAGGTCGACCTGGTGGCCTTTGAGAAGAGCAAGATCAAGGGCGCGGTGCGCACCGACTTCATTCTCTCCGCCGAGATCATCGCCATCACCCTGGGCACCGTGGCCGATGCGCCGTTGAGCCAGCAGATCATCGTGCTGTCGGGGATCGCCATCGTCATGACCCTGGGGGTGTATGGCCTGGTGGCCGGCATCGTCAAGCTCGATGACCTGGGGCTGTGGATGACCAAGAAAGCCTCGGCGCTGAGCCAGGCGGTGGGCAACGGCATCCTGCGCGCCGCGCCGTACATGATGAAAAGCCTGTCGGTGATCGGTACCGCGGCGATGTTCCTGGTCGGTGGCGGCATCCTGGTGCACGGCATCGCGCCGCTGCATCACGCCATCGAGGCGTTCAGCGAAGGACGGGGCGGGGCGTTGACCGGGGCACTGCTCAATGGTGTGGCGGGGGTGATTGCGGGGGGTGTGGTGCTGGCGGTGGTGAGCGTCGTCGGCAAGTTGTGGCAGGAGCTGCGCCCTGCGCATTGAGTAGCGCAGGGCGTGGGAGCGGGCTTGCCCCGCGATAGCGATCGCGGGGCAAGCCCGCT
Source organism: Pseudomonas sp. CAM1A (assembly GCF_047501685.1). NCBI lineage: Bacteria > Pseudomonadati > Pseudomonadota > Gammaproteobacteria > Pseudomonadales > Pseudomonadaceae > Pseudomonas > Pseudomonas sp. CAM1A. Next base: position 77,610 of record NZ_JBFNXP010000002.1, read on the forward strand.
CCCACGTCAGACAGAGCCTGAGCGCTGTGTGATCAGAAGTGCACTTTCACCAGGAAGCTCATGGTGTTCTGATCGGTAGTGAAGGCATCGCTGTCCTTGATGCCGTACTTGTTCTTCCAGTAGTCGTACTCGATACCCACGTACAACTGCTTCTCGCCCAGGTGCAGCGCTTTGCCCAGGTCGTACTTGACCTGCGGGTTGAAGTGCAGGTTCGCCTGGTAGGTGCCGCGGCGGTTTTCGTCGTTGTCCACCACCCAGTCCATGAAACCGTCGATCAGGATGTCGGACGAACCCACGGGGATGGTGTAGGACCACACCGGGGTGATCTGCCAGACGTTGTCGCCTGGGCGGCTGCCGTCGGTGGTGCGCTGGTAGAAGTTCAGCTGGAAGTAGTCGAAGCCGGGGATCGCCAGGTCGAAGCCGGGGCCGATCAGGTAGGACTCGGTGTCACCCTCGCCGAACTCGTAGGTCATGGCCAGCAGCACGTCCTTGACCGGGCCGAACTCGAGCTTCTGGTCGAAGATCTTGCCGAACGACAGGCGCGGGCTGAACTCACCATAGTAGGTGTTCGGGCCGTTGCTGGCGTCCTTCTTGCCCTGGTAGAAGATCTTGTCGAAGAAGAAGAAGTTGTCGCCGTACTTCCACGCATCGGCGTGCTCGAAGGTGACCGTCTGCTGGGTCTCGGGGTTGACCTTGAAGTTCTTGCCCCACAGGTAGGTCAGGCTGTTGTTCTGCCATTGCAGCAGGTCACCGGCTTGGCTGGCGCCGCAGGCCAGCAGGCCACCGGCGAGAATCAGGCTATTGATGGTACGCATTGCGTGTGTCGCTCCCTTGAGTTGGATCTGTTGTCAGCGCTCGGGCGCTGTTCTTGTCTTTTGGGTCAGCTTTTTTCACTTGGCCACAGCTGTTTGGCAAGAGCTGCGCCAACTTTTCCTCGTTGGGCACAACCATCCTGCTCGACGTCTTTCTGAACGGATGAAATAGGTATTTCACGCTGGCAACACGTTGGCCAACCGCCCGGAAACATTGACTGGGCGGTCAGCAAACGCGGGCGGGATCCTTCCCGCCCCGATCGAGGGGGCGCGCAGATTACTCACTTGCGCGCCGGGCCTCAAGTGCTCCGTCCTGGAGCACAGTGGTGCAAATTTGGGCGTTCGGTCAGTTTTTCAGAAGTGCACCTTCACCAGGGCGCTGGCCACACTCTGGTTGCTGTCCACGTTGCCGCGGCTGTCGATGCCGTACTTGTCCTTCCAGTAGCTGTATTCGAAGCCGACGTAGAGCTGCTTGGCGCCCAGGTTAAGGGCCTTGCCCAGGTCGTATTTGACCTGTGGGTTGAACTGCAGGTTGGCGTGGTAGGTACCGCGGCGAGTCTGGTCGTTGTCGACCACCCAGTCGATGTAGCCGTCGATCAGGATGTCGGACTTGCCCACCGGGATGGTGTACGACCAGGCCGGGGTGATCTGCCAGACGTTGTCGCCGGGGCGGCTGCCTTCGGTGTTGCGCAGGTAGAAGTTGAGGGTGAAGTAGTTGAAGCCGGGCACGTTCAGGTCGAAGCCGGGGCCGATCAGGTAGGCCTCGTTGTCGCCCTCGCCACGCTCGTAGGTCATGGCCAGCAGCACATCCTTGATCGGACCGAAGGCCAGGTTGCGCTCGAAGATCTTGCCGAACGACAGGCGCGGGCTGAACTCACCGTAGTAGGTGGTCACGCCTTTGCCGGGGTCGGCCTTGCCGTTGTAGAAGATCTTGTCGACGAACAGGAAGGTGTCGCCGTACTTCCACTTGTTGGCGTGCTCGAAGGTGATGGTCTGCTGGATATCGGGGTTGACCTTGAAGTCCTTGCCGTACAGGTAGCTCAGGCTTTCGCCGTGCCACTGCAACCATTCGCCGGCATGGGCGGGGAGGGTGGCCAGCAGGCTGCTGCCCAGCAGGACGGAGGTGGTGATGCGCTTCATGTTGTGATTCCCGGACTTATTGTTTTTGTAAGGGCTTTTTCGGCGCGCAGGCGCCCCGGGCGGCCCATTCCGGCGGGCCGACGGTACTGCGTTACCACAGGGTTGAAGCGGGGCGGCCAGGACGGCGCCGCCCCTGGTCACTCAATGCTGGTGACAGGCATCGTTATGCGCGGCGCGGTCGGCGCCGCCGAGGATGTTGAATAGCAGGTTCAGCACCAGGGCGCTGAGGGTGGCCATGGCGATACCACTGTGGGTGATCGGTTCCATCCACTGCGGCATCTGCGCGAAGAACTCCGGGCGCACCACCGGGATCAGGCCGAAGCCGACGCTGACCGCGACCAGCAGCTGGTTGCGCCGGTCGGAGATGTCCGCTTCCTGGAGGATCTTGATCCCGGTGGCGGTGACCATGCCGAACATGGCGATGGACGCGCCGCCCAGTACCGCGGGCGGGATCGAGGCGATCAGGAACGCCGCCTTGGGCAGCAGGCTGAGCAGGATCAGCAGCGCGCCGGCCATTACCGTGACGTAGCGGCAGCGCACCCCGGTCATCTGCACCAGGCCGATGTTCTGGGCGAACGAGGAGTGGGTGAAGGTGTTGAAGAGGCCGGCGATGAACGACGCGCCGGCATCGCACAGCAGGCCGCGCCGCAGCATGCCCGGCGTTACTTCACGGTCGGTCACCTTGCCCAGGGCCAGGAACATGCCGGTGGACTCGACGAAGATGATCACCACCACCAGGCACATCGACAGGATCGGCGCCAGGCTGAAGGTCGGCATGCCGAAGTGCAGGGGAGTGACCACCTGCAGCCACGGCGCCTCGCTCAGGCCCGACAGGTCGACCATGCCGATGGAGCCGGCCAGGATGTAGCCCAGGCCCATGCCCACCAGTACCGACACGTTGACCCAGAAGCCGCGCATGAATCGGTTGATCAGCAGGATCACCGCCAGCACCAGGCCGGCGACCATCAGGTAGATCGGCGCGCCGAAGGCTTGCGCCTCATGGCCGCCGCCGGCCCAGTTGACCGCCACCGGGAACAGCGACAGGCCAATGGAGGTGATGACCGTGCCAGTCACCAGTGGCGGGAAGAAGCGCACGACCTTGGACATGAACGGCGCGATCAGCATGCCGAAGAACCCGGCGGCGATGGTCGCGCCGAAGATCCCCTGCAGGCCGACGCCAGGCATGCCGGCCATGGCCACCATGCTGCCAACGGCGGCGAAGCTGGCGCCCATCATGACCGGCATGCGAATGCCGACCGGGCCGATACCGAAGGATTGGATGATGGTGGCAACGCCGGCGACCAGCAGGTCGGCGTTGATCAGGAAGGCGACTTCTTCGCGGGACAGGCCCGCCGCCTGGCCGATGATCAGCGGCACCGCGATGGCGCCCCCGTACATCAGCAGAACGTGTTGCAGACCTACCAGGATCAGCTGGAACAAGGGCAGGGGCTGTCGTGGCGGCGCAACAGGGATGTACGCCTTGGGTGACTCGGACATGCAGCACCTCGAGTTTTGTTTTTATTCTCGGATCCAAGCGGGCGGCTTCACGTGGCAGGCTCCGGTGAAGGAGGCCGGGGTTCCCGCGTGAAGCCGAACGCTCGATGCTTGCTTGTTACATAGAGCTTGTAGTGAGGCCGGGCATACCGGCCTCATCGCGGGGCAAGCCCGCTCCCACGCAGTCGTGGGGTGTCTCAGTTGACCTGCGCGCCTTTGGCGATCCAGTCGCCGACCAGCTTGCGTTCCTCGACGGTCATCTGGGTGATGTTGCCCAGCGGCATGATCTGGCTGGCGACGGCCTGCGCCTGGATGCGCGCGGCCTGGGCCTGGATCTGTTGCGGGGTGTCGAACATCACGCCGCCAGGCGCGGCGCTGAACAGCGGGCTGGTCGGCTTGGCCGAGTGGCACACGGTGCAGCGTTCCTGGATGACGGTGTGGATCTTGTCGAAGGTTTCACCACCAGCCTGGGCTGTGGCTTGTGCAGGTGCCTCGGCGGGTGCCGCAGGTTTGGCGGCTTCCTCGGCGCGCAGTTCGGCGGCGGTTTTGCCGCCCACGGCGGTGGCTGGCAGCGGTTGGTACTCGACCTTGGCGGCGGCCTGCTCAGGAGCGGTCGGCAGCGGTTTTGGGCCGGTCACATAGGCCAGGCAGATCATCGCCAGGGCACCGACTGGCAGGGTCCAGGCGTACTTGTTGCTGTCGTGGCGGGTGTTGAAGTAGTGACGGATCAACACCGCGGCCACCGCGATCCCGGCCAGGATCAGCCAGTTGTACTGGCTGCCGTAGGTGCTCGGGAAGTGGTTGCTGATCATGATGAACAGCACCGGCAGGGTGAAGTAGTTGTTGTGGCGCGAGCGCAGCAGGCCCTTGGCCGGCAGGACCGGGTCGGGGGTCTGGTTGTTCTCGATCGCCGCCACCAGCTGGCGCTGCGCCGGCATGATGATGCGGAACACGTTACCGACCATGATGGTGCCGATGATCGCGCCAGTGTGCAGGTACGCGCCACGGCCGCTGAACACCAGGCTGAAGCCCCAGCAGGCGGCGATGATCAGCACGAACAGCACGCCGCCCAGCAGGGCCGGTTGCTTGCCCAGGGGCGAGTCGCACAGGAAGTCGTAGATGAACCAGCCGGCAACCAGCGAGCCGATACCGATGGCCACGCCTTCGGCACCACTCAAGGTGCTGCCGGGCGCCAGCAGGTAGAGGCTTGGGTTCCAGTAGAACACCACGCACAGTAAGGCGATCCCGGACATCCAGGTGAAGTAGGCTTCCCATTTGAACCAGTGCAGGTTCTCGGGCATTTTCGGCGGCGCAAGCTTGTATTTTTCCAGGTGGTAGATACCACCACCGTGGATGGCCCAGAGGTCACCCGACAACCCATCGCGCGGATTGCTTCGATTCAGGTGGTTCTCCAGCCAGACGAAGTAGAACGATGCACCGATCCAGGCCACGCCGGTGATCATGTGAACCCAGCGAATGCTCAGGTTCAGCCATTCGTGAAGGTGTGCTTCCACAGTATATACCTCTCGCCAGTCACCGTTCAGGGACTGCACGAAACACTTCTGCGCGGCGATCATGCTGCGTTGAAAACAGGCTCGGAATTCTCATTTGCAATGAGCAAACTCCGCTTCCTCGCCTGTTTTCGCCTTGCCTGATCGCCGCTCGAAGCATTTCGTACAGCCCCTCGGATGACCGACCCTTTCTTATTGGTGGGGATTGAGGATCAACATCTGTTCCTCGGGGAAGTAATGCTCATCGCAGTTGTTGCCGGAACCACTGCGATCAACCACCAGGAAGTCATCCCGCTTTTCGATCGTCAGCACCGGGTGGTGCCAGACGCCGCGATGGTAATTGATGCCCTGCCTGCCATTGCTGCGGAAGGCGCGGACCAAACCTGATACAGGTGCATCGCCAAGTGGCGCGACCACGATCAGAAAGGGGTTGCCGAGCAGCGGGATGAAAGCCTGGCTGCCCAGCGGATGGCGTTCCAGCATGCGCACGGTCAGCGGCATCTCCAGCGCGTCGGCGCGGAAGATGCTGATGATCGCCTTGTCTTCGGGCTCGGCGGTCTCGACCGTGGCGAGCTTGTGGAAGCGCATGGTCGAGCCGTTGTTGATCATGAAGTGGTCGCTGCCGTCGGTTTCGATCACATCACCGAAGGGGGCGAAAGCTTCTTTGGTCAGGGGCTCGATCATCAGGGTGCGCATGCGGTTATCTCTTCTATTCGTTGTTCTGGATTTTGGTGGCCTGGCGGGCCGGGGCCCTGGGTGCGGACGCGTCACGCACTCGGGCCAGGGCGGTGCCAGTGCCTTACAGCTGCAGCAGGCGGAACAGGGCGATCAGGTTGATCTGCGCCAGGGCTTCCTTGAACTCGGCATCCGTGTCGTTGTGGATGCGTTTTTCGAAGGCGGCGAGGATCTGGTGGCGGTTGCTGCCCTTGACCGCCATGATGAACGGGAACTGGAACTTGGCCTTGTAGGCGTCGTTCAGCTCGGTGAAACGGGCGAATTCCTCGGCGGTGCATTGGTGGATGCCGGCGCCGGCCTGTTCATTGGTGCTCGATTCGGTCAGCTCGCCCTGGATGGCGGCCTTGCCGGCCAGATCCGGGTGAGCGTTGATCAGTGCCAGTTGCTCGGCATGGCTGGCGCTGAGCAGGATGTCGCTCATGCGCTGATGCAGCGCCTCGATCTCGTCCAACTCGGCCAGCTGGCCCAGGTCGTAGGCTTTCTCGGCGACCCACGGCGAGTGCTCGTAGATGTCGGCGAAGGCGGCGACGAAGGCGGCGCGCTCGAGGGTGGAAGGCTTGAGGGTCTTGAAGGCGGTCATCAGGCGTTCTCTTTCTTGTACGGGTGGGTGGCGTGCCAGTGGCGGGCGATGTCCACGCGACGGGCGAACCAGACCTGCTCGTGGCTCTTGGCGTAGTCGACGAAGCGCTTGAGCGCGGCCAGGCGCGCCGGGCGGCCGACCAGGCGGCAGTGCAGGCCGATGGAGAGCATCTTCGGCGCCTCGGCGCCTTCCTCGTAGAGCACGTCGAAGGCGTCTTTCAGGTACTGGAAGAACTGCTCGCCGCAGTTGAAGCCCTGCACCTGGGTGAAACGCATGTCGTTGGTGTCCAGGGTGTAGGGGATCACCAGGTGCGGCTTGTCGGTGGGGTTGTTCGGCTCCCAGTAGGGCAGGTCGTCGTCGTAGGTGTCGCTGTCGTAGAGGAAGCCGCCTTCCTCCATCACCAGGCGCCGGGTGTTCGGGCCGGTGCGGCCGGTGTACCAGCCCACGGGGCGTTCGCCGGTGATTTCGGTGAGGATGCGGATGGCTTCGAGCATGTGCTCGCGCTCTTGCGCTTCATCCATGTACTGGTAGTCGATCCAGCGGTAGCCGTGGCTGCAGATCTCGTGGCCGGCGGCGGCCATGGCGCGGATCACGTCGGGGTGGCGCTGGGCGGCCATGGCCACGGCGAAGATGGTCAGCGGCACGCCGCTGTCCTTGAACAGCTTGAGCAGGCGCCACACGCCGGCGCGGCTGCCGTACTCGTAGAGCGACTCCATGCTCATGTTGCGCGCGCCTTGCAGCGGCTGGGCGGCGACCATTTCGGAAAGGAACGCTTCGGACTCTTTGTCGCCATGCAGGATGTTGCGCTCGCCACCTTCTTCGTAGTTGAGCACGAAGGACAGCGCAATGCGGGCATTCCCCGGCCATTGCGGATGAGGTGGGTTGTTGCCGTAACCGATCAGGTCGCGAGGGTAGTCAGCGCTCACTGCAGTCTTCCTTCTTGTACGTATGTGCGGTTGGTGGGCGGGCCGCGTCGGGATGTCGCACCACCGGATGGGCTGATTGTATACAACTTCTTAAATACTTTGTAAGCCTGTTTTTCTGCATTTCTTCCCATTTGTCGCTTGAGAATGGCTTGCAAGAAACCTGCCTGATTGGTCAGCTAATGTCGTGAGGGTCGGCATGGAGCTTGTCTTTGCGACTGATGGAGTGTTCGAGGAGTCTTGACCTGGGATGCACAAAAAATTGTGTACAATTTATCGCTAAACTGTCTTAATGGCTGCATTCCCGCACGGTGCCAGCCTGTTGCCGTGTATTTTTTGCCCACGTAGATGACAAGAGGCGACAAGCAAATGGGACGTTTGACCACACACGTACTGGACGCCGCGCATGGCTGCCCGGGCAGCTCGATCAAGGTCGAGCTGTACCGCGTCGAAGGCCAGCAGCTGGAGCTGGTGAACACTGCCCTGACCAACAGTGATGGGCGCGTCGACGCACCGCTGCTGCAGGGTGACGACTACCGTACCGGTGTTTATCAACTGCAGTTCAGCGCGGGTGATTACTACCGCGCCAAAGGCGTGAAGCTGCCGGACACCGCGTTCCTCGACGTGGTCGTGCTGCGCTTCGGCATCGATGAAAAGCAGGAGCACTACCACGTGCCGCTGCTGATTTCGCCGTACAGCTATTCGACCTATCGTGGAAGCTAGTTGGTCGCTAGAAGAATCTTCGTAGGTCCTTGGCCCGCTCTCACACTGGCGGGCTTTTTTTCGTCTGGAGCTTTACTCCCTGGCTTCCTCTACGATGCTGGAAAGATTCAATGCTTTTCCGGTTTTCAGTGCAGCTATGTCCGCGCCTCCAGCCGTCGCTGCGCCCAGCAGGTGGCCGACTACAGCGGTTGCTATGGTTCCGGGTGTGATTTTTGCGGCAACCGCTTCTGGAGCACCGTTGAATTTCAGCCAGGTGTTTGCCATCTCGAGATGGGCGACGACATTGGGCGTTTCACCCCTGTTCGCCCGTAGCACGGTTTCTGCGTAACGAGTCTGGAGATATCGGGGCAGAGGCGGGGCACCATTACTGTCTTTTGCAATGTAGGCGCCGGCGACACGTTCTCCAAAAAACGATTTGTTTGGGGCATAGACGATCTGTTGAGCTTCCGCCGTGGCCATGACCCGGCCCGGTATGGCGTCGGGCACGCTATTGCGCAAAAACGAAGTTGTGAACTGTTGATGCATCTCCTTGATGAAATTAAAGAAATCGCCGGTGGGGTCATGCTTATTGATCGGGTCGCCTGCGCAATAGGTGTAACTATTGCTGCCACCTTCTCCGAAGGGACTTAGCGGATCTGGGCTAATGAAGCGCATGAGGTTGGGGTTGAGCACGCGGTGGCCGTTGCCTAGATGATAATGACCGGTGTAGGGGTCTGGAATCTGCCCACTGAAGCCAGTCCGTACGCCTCCCTTGTGTACCTTGCTTCCGTATGGGGTATAGGCGTTTGGGATGGACTGGGCTTGCATGACCGAGTTGGCCCAGTCTATTGCCAAAATATAAACAAACATGGTTTTTGATAGGCTGCCTAGGTGAGTAATTCCCGCTAGTAATAGCGTGCTTGCACCGGATTTACACCTATCAGAAATATCAGAAGGGCACAGGCGAACGTGGCACCTCGGGCCGCTGCAGCTGCCCGAGGTGAGTCGAATGAATCGCGCTGATCAGAGGAACACGAACTTGGCAATGAAGATCAGGCACAGTACCCACAGGCTGGCCGAAATCTCCTTGTACTTGCCGGTACCCGCCTTCAGCGCCACGTAGCTGATGAAGCCCAGGGCGATGCCATCGGCCACTGAGAAGGTCAGCGGCATCATGATCACCGTGACGATCGCCGGAATGCTGTCGGTGGCTTCGTCCCACTCGATATGCGCCATGCTGCCCATCATCAGCATCGCCACATAGATCAGCGCGCCGGCGGTGGCATAGGCAGGAATCATCCCGGCCAGCGGGGCGAAGAACATCGCGGCAATGAACAGGATCCCCACCACCACGGCCGTCAGGCCGGTACGGCCGCCTGCCGCGACGCCCGCGGCACTTTCCACGTAGCTGGTCACCGGCGGCACCCCGACCACCGCGCCGAACACGCTGGAGGTGCTGTCGGCCTTCAGGGCTCGCGACAGGTTCTCGATGCGCCCGTCCGGCGCCACCAGATTGGCCCGCTGCGCCACGCCCATCAGCGTGCCGGCGGTGTCGAACATGTGCACGAACAGGAACGCCAGCACCACGCTGATCATGCTGACGTTGAACACGCCGACCACGTCCATGGCCATCCAGGTCGGCGCCAGGCTCGGCGGCATCGATACCACCCCGCCGAACTTGACCAGGCCCAGGCCCCAGCCGGCCACGGTGACGCCGATGATGCTGATCAGGATCGCGCCGAACACCCGCTTGTAGCTGAGGATGGCGATCAACAGGAAGCACACGGCTGCCAGCAGCGGGCCGGGTTCGTGCAGCGAGCCCAGCTTGACCAGCGTGGCCGGGCTGTCGACGATGATGCCGGCGGTCTTCAGGCCGATCAACCCGAGGAACAATCCGACGCCGGCCCCCATGGCATGGCGCAGGCTCAGCGGGATGCTGTTGAGCAGCCACTCACGCACGCGCGAAACGGTGAGGAACATGAACAGCACGCCCGAGACGAACACCGCCCCCAGCGCCGTTTCCCAGTTGTAGCCCATTGTGCCGACCACGGTATAGGTGAAGAAGGCATTGAGGCCCATGCCCGGCGCCAGGCCCACCGGCCAGTTGGCATACAGGCCCATCAGCAGGCAGCCCAGCGCGGCGGCGATGCAGGTGGCGACGAACGCCGCGCCGTGGTCGATGCCGGCATCGGCCATGATGTTGGGGTTGACGAAGATGATGTAGGCCATGGTGATGAAGGTGGTCACCCCGGCGATCAGCTCGGTGCGGACGGTGCTGCCATGCTGCTTGAGTTTGAAAATCCGCTCCAACCAGCCCGTTTCGAGCGGTGGGGCGAGATCCAGCGTAGGTGCTTCGGATTTGCGGCTTTCCACAGCGAGTACTCCTCAAGTCTTTCTTGTTGTTCGAAGCCTGGTCCTGAGCCATGCACTGGGGGGCTTCGCGAGGGGGTGTGGCAGACGTCCGACCGCTTTGTTGACTTTTGGGTCAGGAAGTTGCTCGCAGGATTATGCTTTTGTGTACAAAGAATGCAAATAATGTTTTATCTTTTGTGCTCACAAACTGCCGTACAACGGCTATATAGGTAAAAGGCCACCTGCAGAAACGGGTCAGCCTGTGTACAATGGCGCCATACCTTGGCCCCTTTTCTTCCTCCAGGACTTGCCATACCCCCGCTGACCGGTATTACAGTCACGGTCCGACTGGCAGATCCTTTGTGCTCGAGCGCCCATGAACGAACAGCTGCAACCTCTGAAAAAACCTGTGCGCACTGGCAAGGCCGGCCGCAGCGGTACCCAGGACGACATCGTCTACGCGCACATCTTCGAGGCGATCCTCGAGCAGCGTCTGGCACCGGGCACCAAGTTGAGCGAGGAAGCACTGGGCGAGATCTTCGGCGTCAGCCGCACCATCATCCGCCGCGCCCTGTCGCGCCTGGCCCATGAAAGCGTGGTGCTGTTGCGGCCAAACCGCGGCGCGGTGGTGGCCAGCCCCACAGTCGAAGAGGCACGCCAGGTGTTCTTCTCGCGGCGCATGGTCGAGCGCGCGATCACCGAACTGGCCGTGCAGCACGCCACCCTCGAACAGCTCAACGAACTGCGCCAGATGGTCCGCGAGGAGCGTGACAGCTTCTCCCGTGGTGACCGTGGCGCCGGTATCCGCCTGTCCGGCGAGTTTCACCTCAAACTGGCCGAAGCCGCGGGCAACGCGCCACTGGTGAGCTTCCAGCGCAGCCTGGTGTCGCAGACTTCGCTGATCATCGCCCAGTACGAAAGCGGCAATCGCTCGCATTGCTCGTACGATGAGCACATGCAGCTGATCGATGCGATCGAGGCCCGTGATGCCGAGCAGGCGGTAAGCCTGATGATGCATCACATGGACCATATCGACAGCAAGCTCAACCTTGACGAGGAGAGCGCTTCGGACGACCTGCACGCGGTGTTCTCGCACCTGCTGAAAAAGCCCAAGGTTACCGCCAAGGGTTGAACGTTTGCCTGCATGAACCAAGGGCCGCTTTGCGGCCCTTGGTCGTTACTGGCCACTGGCCAAAGCTCTGCTAGATTTTAGTTTTGCAAACCTTCATCAAGCAGTTGGGCTTGCGCAGTCGTTGCGTCCAATTACTTGAGGAATGCTCCATGAGTTCATCCCTGGGTGTGCGCATGGGTGCCGAGCTGGTCGGCACCTTCTGGTTGGTCCTGGGTGGTTGTGGCAGTGCGGTGCTGGCCGCAAGCTCCCCGGTCGGCATAGGTGTCCTCGGTGTCGCCTTCGCTTTCGGCCTTACCGTCCTGACCATGGCATTCGCCATCGGTCATATCTCCGGTTGTCACCTCAATCCCGCCGTGTCGTTCGGGCTGGTGGTGGGCGGACGATTCCCGGCAAAAGAATTGCTGCCCTACGTGATCGCCCAGGTGATCGGCGCGATCCTCGCCGCGGCGGTGATCTACTTCATCGCCAGTGGCAAGGCCGGTTTCGAGCTGGCCAATGGGTTGGCGTCCAACGGCTACGGCGAGCACTCGCCTGGCGGCTACACCTTGGCGGCAGGTTTCACCAGCGAAGTGGTGATGACCGCGATGTTCCTGGTGATCATCATGGGCGCCACGGACGCCCGGGCGCCGGCCGGGTTCGCACCGATCGCCATTGGCCTGGCGCTGACCTTGATCCACCTGATCTCGATCCCGGTCACCAACACCTCGGTGAACCCGGCGCGCAGCACGGGGCCGGCGCTGTTCGTCGGTGGCTGGGCCTTGCAGCAGTTGTGGCTGTTCTGGATAGCACCGCTGATCGGCGCGGCGATCGGCGGTGCGCTCTATCGAGGCCTGGCGAAACAGCCTTAGCGCTGGTGCACGCAACGCCCGGCGGCGTAGGTTTCGCGCACGGTGCGGTCGTCGCCCAGGGTGGTGAGCACGAACAGGGTCTCCTCGATGTTCTTCGACTGCTGCAGGCGGTAGTCCAGCAGCGGGGTGGCCTTGTAGTCGAGCACCACGAAGTCGGCGTCATTGCCCGGGCGCAGGCTGCCGATGCGGTCGTCCAGGCGCAGGGCGCGGGCGCCGCCGAGGGTGGCCAGGTACAGTGACTTGTACGGGTGCAGGCGCGCGCCTTGCAGCTGCATCACCTTGTACGCCTCGTTGAGGGTGTTGAGCAGCGAGAAGCTGGTGCCGGCGCCGACGTCGGTGCCCAGGCCCACGTTGACCTTGAAACGCTCGGCCTGGGGCAGGTTGAACAGGCCGCTGCCAAGGAACAGGTTGGAGGTCGGGCAGAAGGCGATGGCCGAACCGGTTTCGGCCAGGCGCTGGCACTCGTCGTCGCACAAGTGCACGCCGTGGGCGAACACCGAGCGCTCGCCGAGCAGCTCGAAGTGGTCGTAGACGTCCAGGTAGCCTTTCTGCTCGGGGAACAGTTCCTTGACCCAGTCGATTTCCTTGAGGTTCTCCGAAAGGTGGGTGTGCATGTACACGCCCGGGTGCTCCTTGAGCAACTGGCCGGCCACGCTCAACTGTTCCGGGGTGCTGGTCGGGGCGAAGCGTGGGGTCACCGCGTAGTGCAGGCGGCCCTTGCCGTGCCAGCGCTCGATCAGCATCTTGCTGTCGCGGTAGCTGGACTCGGCGGTGTCGGTCAGGTACTCGGGGGCGTTGCGGTCCATCATCACCTTGCCGGCGATCATGCGCAGGTCCAGACGCTCGGCTTCCTCGAACAGGGCGTTGACCGACTCGGGGTGCACGCTGCCGAACACCAGCGCGGTGGTGGTGCCGTTGCGCAGCAGTTCGGCGAGGAAGATCTTCGCCACCTGATCGGCGTGGGCTTTGTCGGCGAATTGCTTCTCGCAGGGGAAGGTGTAGGTGTTCAGCCAGTCCAGCAGCTGTTCGCCATAGGAGCCGATCATGCCGGTCTGCGGGAAGTGGATATGGGTGTCGATAAAGCCCGGGGTGATCAGCGCGTCCTGGTAGTGTTGCACCGGGATGTCGGCGTCGAGGGTCGGCAGCAGCTCGCTGGCATGGCCCAGGGCACTGATGCGGCCGTTGTCGACCACCAGCAGGCCGTCTTCATAGTATTCGCAGGACGCCTCCAGGCCGACCTCGGCGGGGTCGGCGATGCTGTGCAGGATGGCGGCTCGGTAGGCTTTGCGGGTTGCGCTCATGGGGCTCTCGTCAAAGGGTCTGGCTGCGTCGCGAGGACGGCAGCAACTGGGCGATGGGGCCTGAATTGGCGGCAGCGTCGTGCTGGCCGAAGCAGGCGTTGTAGGTGGCAATGATTTCGGCGGCGATGGACACGGCGATCTCGATCGGCAGCTTGCCCTTGACCTCGGCCAGGCCCATCGGGCAGCGCATGCGCGCCATCAGCGCGTCGTCGAAGCCGCGCTCGCGCAGGCGGTGCTCGAACTTGACGCGCTTGGTCTTCGAACCGATCAGACCGAACCAGGTGAAGTCGTTGCGCTTGAGGATCGCGGCGGTCAGCTCCAGGTCGAGCTGGTGGTTATGGGTCATGACGATGCAGTAGCTGCCGGCGGGCAGGTCGGCGACTTCGTCGACCGGCTCTTCGCTGACGATCTTGCTCACCCCGTTTGGGATGAGCGCGGGGAACTCCTGCTCGCGCGAATCGATCCAGCGCACCCGGCAGGGCAGCGCGGCGAGCAAGGGTACCAGAGCGCGGCCGACATGGCCCGCGCCGAACACGGCGATCTCGGCCTGCACGCCGCTCATCGGCTCGAACAGCAGTACGGTGGCGCCGCCGCAGCACTGGCCGAGGCTGGCGCCGAGGCTGAAGCGCTCCAGGTGCGGCGTGATGCGCTGCTCCTCGAGCATCTGCCGGGCGATGTGCAGGGCCTTGAACTCCAGGTGGCCACCGCCGATGGTGTCGTACAGCGCGCTGGCGCTGACCACCATTTTCGAGCCGGCGTTGCGCGGGGTGGAGCCGCGCTCCTCGATGATGGTCACCAGCACGCAGGGTTCGCCACGGGCTTGGTGGTCGGCGAGGGCGTTGATCCATTGGTGCATAGACAGATCCTCTTTCAAGCGACTCGGTGCTTGTAGGAGCGGGTTCACCCGCGATCAGCCGCGAAGCGGCTGCCAGGCACCGCAGTGTCAGCTTCGCGGCTGAAGCCGCTCCTACAAGGGCGGCGTCGTCAGTGCGTCACGGGTTCCAGTTGCTGTTCGGCAGGCTGCGCCGCAGCCACCGCCTGGCGCATCTGTTCACATCCCCACAACACCCGCTCCGGCGTCGACGGCGCGTCGATATTCGGCTGCACGCGATAGTCGGCGATGCTTGCCACCGCGTCCTTGATCGCGCACCAGGCGGCGATGCCGAGCATGAACGGCGGCTCGCCCACGGCCTTGGAGTGGAACACGGTGTCCTCGGGGTTCTTGCGGTTTTCCACCAGCTTGACCCGCATGTCGATCGGCATGTCGGCCACCGCCGGGATCTTGTAGCTGGCCGGGCCGTTGGTCATCAGCTTGCCCTTGGCGTTCCACACCAGCTCCTCGGTGGTCAGCCAGCCCATGCCCTGGACGAAGCCACCCTCCACCTGGCCGATATCGATGGCCGGGTTCAGCGAGTCGCCTACGTCATGCAGGATGTCGGCGCGCAGCATCTTGTACTCGCCGGTGAGGGTATCGACGATGACCTCCACGCACGCCGCGCCGAAGGCGAAGTAGTAGAACGGGCGGCCACGGGCCTGGGAGCGGTCGTAGAAGATCTTCGGCGTACGGTAGAAGCCGGTGGTCGACAGCGACACCTGGGCAAAGTAGGCCTGCTGCACCAGTTGCTCGAAGCTGACGA
Source organism: Pseudomonas sp. CAM1A (assembly GCF_047501685.1). Lineage (NCBI taxonomy): Bacteria > Pseudomonadati > Pseudomonadota > Gammaproteobacteria > Pseudomonadales > Pseudomonadaceae > Pseudomonas > Pseudomonas sp. CAM1A. Next base: position 92,777 of record NZ_JBFNXP010000002.1, read on the forward strand.
TCTGGTCGCGCACGCGCACATGGCCGTTGCGGAACTCGACGTCTTCCTCGGTGACGTTGTAGTGCCGGGCGGCGAACTCGGTCAGGCGCTTCTTGAGGATCTCGGCGGCGTTCTGCGCGGCCTTGCCGTTCAGGTCGGCGCCGCTGGACGCGGCGGTGGGCGAGGTGTTGGGCACCTTGTCGGTATTGGTGGCGGTGATCTGGATGCGGTTGAAATCCACCTGGAACACCTGCGCCACCACCTGTGCGACCTTGGTGTTCAGGCCCTGGCCCATCTCGGTGCCGCCGTGGTTGAGGTGGATGCTGCCGTCGGTGTAGATGTGGATCAAGGCACCTGCCTGGTTGAGGAAGGTGGCGGTGAACGAGATGCCGAACTTCACCGGGGTCAGCGCCAGGCCTTTCTTCAGTACCGGGCTGTTGGCGTTGAAGCGGCGGATCGACTCGCGACGCTCATGGTAGTCGCTGCTGGCTTCGAGCTCGGCGGTCATCTCTTCGAGCATGTTGTGCTCGACGGTCTGGTAGTAGTGGGTGACGTTGCGCTCGGTCTTGCCGTAGTAGTTGGCCTTGCGCACCGCCAGCGGGTCGAGGGCCAGGTGACGGGCGATATGGTCCATCACCTGCTCGATGGCGACCATCCCCTGCGGCCCGCCGAAGCCGCGGTAGGCGGTGTTGGAGGCGGTGTTGGTCTTGCAGCGGTGGCCGTGCACCGTGGCATCGCCCAGGTAGTAGGCGTTGTCGGAGTGGAACATGGCGCGGTCGACGATCGAGCCGGACAGGTCCGGCGAGTAGCCGCAGTTGCCGGCCAGGTCGAAGTTGATCCCGTGCAGGCGGCCGCTGTCGTCGAAACCGACGTCGTATTCCACATAGAACGGGTGGCGCTTGCCGGTCATGGTCATGTCTTCGACGCGGGGCAGGCGCATCTTGGTCGGCTGGCCGGTCAGGCGCGCAATCACCGCGCACAGGCAGGCGGGGCTTGCGGCCTGGGTTTCCTTGCCGCCGAAACCGCCACCCATGCGGCGCATGTCGACCACGATCTTGTGCATCGGCACGTCGAGCACCTCGGCGACCAGCTTCTGCACCTCGGTGGGGTTCTGCGTGGAGCAGAACACGATCATGCCGCCGTCTTCGCCGGGCATCACCGAGCTGATCTGGGTTTCCAGGTAGAAGTGTTCCTGGCCGCCGATGTGCAGGGTGCCCTGGATACGGTGCGGGGCACTGGCCAGGGCGGCGGCCGAGTCGCCGCGCTGGTGGGTGTGGCTGTCGAGCACGAAGTGTTTCTTGCGCAGGGCCTCGACCACGTCAAGTACCGGCTCCAGGTCTTCGTACTCGACGATCGCCGCCATGGCTGCGCGTCTTGCAGTCTCGAGGTCGCAGGCGGCCACGGCGAGCACCGGCTGGCCGAAGAACTCGACCTTGTCGATGGCCAGCAGCGGGTCGCCGGCCACCACCGGGCCGATGTCCTTGAGGCCCGGGATATCTTCGTGGGTGATGGCGATGCGCACGCCCTCGAACTGGTAGCAGGGCGTAGTGTCGATGCGCAAGATGCGCGCATGGGCGCGGTCGGCGGTGCGCGCATAGACGTGCAGCTGGTTGGGGAATTCCAGGCGGTCGTCGATGTACACCGCCTCGCCGGCCACGTGCTTGTCGGCGCTGTCGTGCTTGAGGCTGCGGCCGACCCCGGTGGTCAGGTCCTGGCTGAACAGTGCGGCCATCTCGGCCTGGCTCTTGACGGCGTGATGGTTAGACATAGGCGGTCACCCGGGTTTCGATGTGCGGCGTTTGCAGTTCGATGAAGTACTTGCGCAGCAGGTTCTGCGCGGTCAGCAGGCGGTACTCGCGGCTGGCGCGGAAGTCGCTGAGCGGGGTGAAGTCCTCGGCCAGGGCCTGGCAGGCGCGCTCGACGCTGGCCTGGTTCCACGGTTTGCCGCGCAGCGCGGCTTCGCAGGCGCGGGCGCGTTTCGGGATTGCCGCCATGCCGCCGAAGGCGATGCGCACACCGCTGACCACGCCGTTCTCGATGCTCAGGTTGAACGCCGCGCACACCGCGGAGATATCGTCGTCCAGGCGCTTGGACACTTTATAGGCACGGAACGCCCAGTCGTTGCTGGCGCGCGGCACGAGGATCTTCTCGATGAACTCGCTGTCCTGGCGCGCCGTGATGCGGTAGTCGATGAAGTAGTCTTCCAGCGCCAGGGTGCGCTGGCGCTCGCCCTGGCGCAGGACGATCTGCGCGTCCAGGGCGATCAGCAGGGGCGGCGAGTCGCCGATCGGCGAGGCATTGCCGATGTTGCCGCCCAGGGTGCCCTGGTTGCGGATCTGCAGCGAGGCGAAGCGGTGCAGCAGGTCGCCGAAGTCGGGGTATTCCTCGTTGAGCGCGGTGTAGCAGTCGGTCAGCGGCGTGGCGGCGCCGATCTCCAGGTGGGTGGCGGTCTTGTCGACGCGCTTGAGTTCGGCGACATGGCCGACGTAGATCATCACTGGCAGGGTGCGGTGGAACTGGGTGACTTCCAGCGCCAGGTCGGTGCCGCCGGCCAGCAGGCGCGCCTCGGGGTGCGAGCTGTACAGGTCGGCGAGGTCCGCCACGGTTAGCGGCACCAGGCAGCGCTTGTCGCCGCTGTTGAGTTCGCCGGTCTGTTGCGGGGCGATGGCCTTCAGGCGGGCGATGGTCTGCGTCTGCTGGGCGTCGAACTGGTCGCGGCAAGGGCGGGCACAGCTCTGCTCGGCGGCTTCGAGGATCGGCCGGTAGCCGGTGCAGCGGCACAGGTTGCCGGCCAGGGCCTCTTGGGCATGGTGCAGGTCGTGGCCTTGGCTGTTCTTCTGCAGGGCAAACAGCGACATGACGAAACCTGGGGTGCAGAAGCCGCACTGCGAGCCATGGCAGTCGGCCATGGCCTTTTGCACGCTGTGCAACTCGCCCTGGTGCTTGAGGCCCTCGACGCTGATCAGTTGCTTGCCGTGCAGGGCGGAAACGAACGTCAGGCACGAATTGAGGCTGCGGTAGCGGATGTCGTCGCCACCCTGGGCGTCCTTGACAAGTTCGCCGACGACCACGGTGCAGGCACCGCAGTCGCCGCTGGCGCAGCCTTCCTTGGTGCCGGGTTTGCCCAGGTGCTCGCGCAGGTACTGCAGCACCGTCATGTTCGGGTCCAGGGCGTGCTCGCTGCGCAGCTCCTGGTTGACGAGAAACTGGATCACGGGGGAGGGCCTCGCAATGGTTTTATTGTTGTTCCGGCGGACTCTAAGCAACGGCTGACCTCTGGGTCAATAATTTTCTGACTCAAAGGTCAAGAATTTGCACGAAGGCCCTCCGCACCGCCTCATCGAGCCTTTTTCAAAGCATAGTTCGCGCCGTGTAGGAAAGTTGACCCGTCAGTCGCAGAAAGCACGTAGTCCCGCTGCGCGAGCGCCTGGCAAGTGCGCTACAATCGCGCCCTTGTGCACAGCTACCCAGATTGCGAAGGAAAACCATGACGTTCAAGGCGCCGGACAGCCTCTCCGAGCAAATTGCCCACTACCTGGCCGAGCGGATCATCCGCGGCGAACTCGCACCCGGCGAGCGCATCCAGGAGCAGAAGGTCACCCAGGCCCTCAACGTCAGCCGCGGTTCGGTGCGCGAGGCGCTGCTCATCCTCGAGCGCCGGCACCTGGTGGCCATCCTGCCGCGCCGTGGCGCCCATGTGACCGAACTCGACGAGAACAGCGTGCGCAGCCTGTGCACCCTGATGGGCGAGTTCTACATCCTGCTGGGCAATGCCGTTGCCCAGCATTGGCGCACCGAGGGCGACCTGCGCCCGTTCCTGGACATCCAGCAGCGCCTCAAGCAGGCCCACGCCGGCAAGGACATCAAGGCCTTCGTCGGCGACAGCTTCGCGGTGATGCGCGCCGCCTATCCGTTCGCCAACAACCCGTACCTGCAGGAAACCGTCGAGAACCTGCAGCCGGCCATGAGCCGTGCCTATTACCTGGCCCTGGACCAGCGCCAGGCCAACATGGTCGATTACCTGGAGCTGTTCGCCCGCCTGCTCGAAGCCGTGGTCGCCCGCGACCTGCCGCGCATCCGCGAGGTACTCACCGCCTATTGCCAGCGCAGTTGCGAACTGGTGCTGGCGGCGCTGGCGCGGGTCTGACCGGTGCGCCTGAAGTGCATCCGCCTGGCCGGGTTCAAGTCGTTCGTCGACCCGACCACGGTCAACTTCCCCAGCAACATGGCCGCCGTGGTCGGCCCCAACGGCTGCGGTAAATCCAACATCATCGACGCAGTGCGCTGGGTGATGGGCGAGAGTTCGGCGAAGAACCTGCGTGGCGAGTCGATGACCGATGTCATCTTCAACGGCTCCACCAGCCGCAAGCCGGTCAGCCAGGCGAGCATCGAGCTGGTGTTCGACAACAGCGACAATAGTCTGGTGGGCGAGTACGCCGCGTACGCCGAGATCTCGATCCGCCGCAAGGTCACCCGCGACGGGCAGAACACCTATTACCTCAACGGCACCAAGTGTCGGCGCCGCGATATCACCGATATCTTCCTCGGCACCGGCCTGGGGCCGCGCAGCTACTCGATCATCGAGCAGGGCATGATCAGCAAGCTGATCGAGGCCAAGCCCGAGGAGCTGCGCAACTTCATCGAGGAAGCGGCGGGCATCTCCAAGTACAAGGAGCGCCGTCGCGAGACCGAGAGCCGCATCCGCCGCACCCAGGAAAACCTCGCGCGCCTGACCGACCTGCGCGAAGAGCTGGAACGCCAGATCGAGCGCCTGCACCGCCAGGCCCAGGCTGCCGAGAAATACCGCGAGTACAAGGCCGAGGAACGTCAGCTCAAGGCATGCCTGGCGGCCCTGCGCTGGCGCGACCTGGATGAGCGGGTGCGCCAGCGCGAGACGGTGATCGGCGACCAGGAAGTCGCCTTCGAGGCGCTGGTGGCCGAGCAGCGCAATGCCGACGCCAGCATCGAGCGCCTGCGCGACGGTCACCATGAGTTGTCCGAACGCTTCAACCAGGTGCAGGGCCGCTTCTATTCGGTGGCCGGCGATATCGCCCGCGTCGAGCAGAGCATCCAGCATGGCCAGCAGCGCCTGCGCCAGTTGCAGGACGACCTCAAGGAAGCCGAACGCAGCCGCCTGGAAACCGAATCGCACCTGGGGCACGACCGCACCTTGCTGGCGACCCTCGGCGAAGAATTGGCGATGCTCGAACCGGAGCAGGAGCTGACCCTGGCCGCGGCCGAGGAAGCCGCCGCGACCCTGGAGGAAGCTGAGCTCGGCATGCACGGCTGGCAGGAGCAGTGGGACGGCTTCAACACCCGTTCCGCGGAGCCGCGCCGCCAGGCCGAAGTGCAGCAGGCGCGCCTGGCGCAGCTCGAATCCAGCCTGGAGCGCCTGGCCGAGCGCCAGCGCAAGCTGGGCGAGGAGGGTGAGCAGCTCGGTGGTGATACCCAGGACACCGAGACGTCCGATCTGGGCGAGCAAGTGGCCAGCAGCGAGTTGCTGCTCGAAGAGCTGCACCTGCAGGAGCAGCAGGTGGTCGAGCGCCTGGAAGGGGTGCGCGAACAATTGCAGCAGACCAGCCAGGCGCAACAGCAACAGCAGGGTGATCTGCAGCGCCTGGGCGGGCGCCTGGCCTCGCTGGAGGCCTTGCAGCAGGCTGCGCTGGAGCCCGGTGTCGGTGCCGCCGACTGGCTGCGCGCCCAGGGCCTGGAGCAGCGCCCGCGCCTGGCCGAGGGGCTGCGGGTCGAGCCCGGCTGGGAGCTGGCGGTGGAAACGGTGCTTGGCGCCGACCTGCAGGCAGTGTTGCTGGACGACTTCGACGGCCTCGACTTCGCCGCGCTGGAGCAGGGCGATCTGCGCCTGCTGCTGGCCGGGGGCGAGGGCTCGCGCGTTGCCGGCAGCCTGCTCGACAAGGTCGAGGGGCGGGCCGACCTGTCGGCCTGGCTGGGGCAGGTCAGGCCGGTTGAAACGCTGGAGCAGGCGTTGGCGCAGCGGGCGTCGCTGGTTGCTGGGCACAGCCTGATCAGCCGCGACGGATACTGGGTCGGGCGGCATTTCCTGCGGGTCAGCCGCGGCGGTGAAGCCCAGGGCGGCGTGCTGGCCAGGGGGCAGGAAATCGAACGCCTGGCCCAGGAGCAACTGGAGCAGGAGGCGTCGCTCGAACAGCTTGACGAGCAACTGCAGCGCCTGCGTGAACAACAGCTCGACCTGGAGGAGCAGCGCGAGCAATTGCGCCGTCGCAGCCAGGACGAGAGCCGCCAGCACGGTGAGCTCAAGGCACGCCTGTCTGCCGGCCGGGCCCGCGCCGAACAGCTCGAACTGCGCCGCCGACGCTTGCACGAAGAACTGGCCGAGCTTCAAGAGCAGCGCGCCCTGGAGCACGAGCAATTGGGTGAGGCACGCCTGCTGTTGCAGGAATCCCTCGACCTGATGGCCCAGGACACCGAGCAACGCGAGCAACTCATGGCCCGTCGCGACACCCTGCGCGAGGGTCTCGATCGCATCCGCCAGGAGGCCCGCCAGCACAAGGACCATACCCATCAGCTGGCCGTGCGCCTGGGCTCGTTGCGTGCCCAGCACGATTCCACCCGGCAGGCGCTCGAGCGCCTGGAGCAGCAGGCCGCGCGCCTGAACGAGCGTCAGGAGCAGCTGAACCTGAATCTCGAGGAGGGCGAGGCGCCGCTCGAAGAGTTGCGCCTGAAGCTCGAGGAACTGCTCGAGCGCCGCATGAGCGTCGACGAAGAAATGCGCCAGGCCCGCCTGCACATGGACGAGGCGGACCGCGAACTGCGGGATGCCGAGCGCCGCCGCACCCAGGCCGAGCAGCAGGCCCAGCTGCTGCGCGGCCAGCTGGAGCAGCAGCGCCTGGAGTCCCAGGGGCTGGACGTACGGCGCAAGACCTTGCAGGAGCAGCTGCTCGCCGACGGCTACGATCTGCAGGGCGTGCTCGCCACGCTCGAGGCCGAGGCCAGCGAACAGGGTACCGAACAGGCGCTGGAGCAGGTCGAGGCGCGTATCCAGCGCCTGGGCGCGATCAACCTGGCGGCCATCGAAGAGTACGAGCAGCAGTCCGAGCGCAAGCGCTACCTGGATGCCCAGGACGCCGATCTGGTCGAGGCACTGGAGACCCTGGAAAACGTCATCCGCAAGATCGACAAGGAAACCCGCAACCGCTTCAAGGATACCTTTGATCAGATAAATGCCGGATTACAGGCACTTTTCCCAAAAGTTTTCGGTGGCGGCAGCGCTTATCTGGAACTGACGGGCGAAGATCTACTCGATACAGGGGTGACGATCATGGCGCGCCCGCCGGGCAAGAAGAACAGCACCATCCATCTGCTGTCCGGCGGCGAAAAGGCACTGACGGCCCTGGCCCTGGTGTTCGCCATCTTCAAACTCAACCCGGCGCCGTTCTGCATGCTCGACGAAGTCGATGCGCCGTTGGACGATGCCAACGTCGGGCGCTACGCGCGCCTGGTCAAGGAAATGAGCGAAACCGTGCAATTTATCTACATCACCCATAACAAGATTGCCATGGAGATGGCCGATCAATTGATGGGGGTGACCATGCATGAGCCTGGCTGTTCACGTCTTGTTGCAGTTGATGTGGAAGAGGCCATGGCCATGGTTGACACATGAGCTGTAAGAAAGTGTTCGATCTTGTAGGCAATTTCCTCGGCAGATGCGACAGACGGTGTAAAGTTGCCTTTGGTCGTGCTAGCTTTATGTCACTTGTTTTTTGCGTGGGTAAAACGCCTGTCAGAACATAGAGTTGGCGCCACGTGTTAAAGGCCTTTGAAGCCTTTGTTTTCAAGCATATTTTTTATAGAGGCACGGGATTACATGGAAATCGGTCTGCGCGAGTGGCTGATCGTCATCGGCATCATTGTCATCGCCGGTATTCTTTTCGACGGCTGGCGCCGCATGCGCGGCGGCAAGGGCAAGTTGAAGTTCCGTCTGGACCGTAGCTACGCCAACGCCCCGGACGACGACAGCGGCGGTGCCGAGGTGCTCGGCCCTTCGCGTGTGCTGGAAACCCAGAAAGAACCCGAGCTGGATGAGAGCGACCTGCCATCGGTCAGCGCCCCGGTGCGTGAGCGCGAACGCGAGCGTGAAGCCAAACCGGCCAAGGCCAAGCGCGGCAAACGCAACAACAGCGAGCCGCAACAGGGCGACCTGAAGCTGGCCGCCGAGCCGCGTGAACCGGACCTGTTCGACGCTGGCGACGACGACTTCGCCGCCGACAACACCCGCAACAGCGGTTTCACTGCCGCCTCCACGCCGGCCAAGGAGCTGCCGCCGGCCGAAGAAGTGCTGGTGATCAGCGTCATCTCCCGCGACGAAGGCGGCTTCAAGGGCCCGGCGCTGCTGCAGAACATCCTGGAAAGCGGCCTGCGCTTCGGCGAGATGGACATCTTCCATCGCCACGAAAGCATGGCTGGCCACGGCGAAGTACTGTTCTCCATGGCCAATGCGGTCAAGCCCGGCGTGTTCGACCTGGACGACATCGACCATTTCAGCACCCGTGCGGTGAGCTTCTTCCTCGGCCTGCCAGGCCCGCGTCACCCCAAGCAGGCCTTCGACGTGATGGTCGCCGCCGCCCGCAAGCTGGCCCACGAGCTCAATGGCGAGCTCAAGGACGACCAGCGCAGCGTGCTGACCGCCCAGACCATCGAGCACTACCGCCAGCGCATCGTCGAGTTCGAGCGCCGCGCCCTGACGCAGAAACGCTGATACACCCGAGCGGGCGGACCCTGCCTCGGTCCGCGCCGTGATGATTGAAACGAAAGAGCAGCCAGGGGCTGCTCTTTTGCTTTGCAAGAGAAGACCAGAAATGAACGCCGAATCCCGAATCCACGAACTGCGCGCCGAACTCGACCAGCACAACTACCGCTACTACGTGCTCGACGAACCCAGCGTGCCCGATGCCGAATACGACCGCCTGTTCAATGAGTTGAAGGCGCTGGAAGCCGAGCACCCGCACCTGGTGACACCGGATTCGCCGACCCAGCGCGTCGGCGGCGCGGCGCTGGCGGCCTTCAGCCAGGTGCGTCACGAGATACCGATGCTCAGCCTGGGCAACGCCTTCGAGGAAGACGACCTGCGCGACTTCGGCCGCCGCGTGGTCGAAGGCCTGGACCTGCCGGGCGGCGATCAGGCAGCCGTGGACTACAGCTGCGAGCCCAAGCTCGACGGCCTGGCGGTGAGCCTGCTGTACCGCGACGGCCAGCTGGTGCAAGGCGCCACCCGCGGCGATGGCAGCACTGGCGAGGACATCAGCGCCAACGTGCGTACCGTGCGCAACATCCCGCTCAAGCTGCAGGGCGAGGGCTGGCCGGCGGTGCTGGAAGTGCGCGGCGAGGTGTACATGAGCAAGGCCGGTTTCGACCGGCTCAATGCGGCCCAGGCCGAGGCCGGCGGCAAGACCTTCGCCAACCCGCGCAACGCCGCCGCCGGCAGCCTGCGCCAGCTGGACTCGAAGATCACCGCCAGCCGACCGCTGGAGTTCTGCTGCTATGGCGTCGGCCAGGTGTCCGAGCCGTTTGGCGACAGCCATATCGGCATCCTGGAGAAACTCAAGACCTGGGGGCTGCCGATCAGCCGCGAGCTCAGGCACGCCGCCGGTATCGACGAGTGCCTGGACTATTACCGCGACATCGGTGCGCGCCGCAACAGCCTGCCCTACGAGATCGATGGGGTGGTGTTCAAGGTCAATGCCCTGGCCTCCCAGCGTGAGCTGGGTTTCCGTGCCCGTGAACCGCGCTGGGCGATTGCCCACAAATTCCCGGCCATGGAAGAGCTCACCGAGGTGCTCGATGTCGAGTTCCAGGTCGGGCGTACCGGTGCGGTAACTCCGGTCGCCCGTCTCAAGCCGGTCAAGGTGGCCGGCGTGACGGTGTCCAACGCCACCCTGCACAACATGGACGAGATCGCCCGCCTGGGCCTGCGCATTGGCGATACGGTGATCATCCGCCGTGCCGGCGACGTGATCCCGCAGGTCATGCAGGTGGTGCTCGAGCGCCGCCCGGAAGGCGCTCGCGCGGTGCAGGTGCCGAGTCAATGCCCGGTGTGCGGCTCGCAGGTCGAGCGCACCCAGCTGGTCAAGCGCAGCAAGGGCAAGGAAACCACCAGCGAAGGCGCGGTGTACCGCTGCGTGGGGCGCCTGAGCTGCGCCGCCCAGCTCAAGCAGGCGATCATCCACTACGTTTCGCGCCGGGCCATGGACATCGACGGCCTGGGCGAGAAGAGCGTCGAGCAACTGGTCGATGAAAACCTGATCCGTTCGCCGGCCGACCTCTACAAGCTGGAGTTCGAACAGGTGGTCGCCCTTGAAGGCTTTGCCGAGGTCTCCAGTCGCAAGCTGCTCGAAGCCATCGAGGCCAGCAAGCGCCCGAGCCTGGCGCGTTTCATCTACGCCCTGGGCATCCCCGATGTCGGTGAGGAGACCGCCAAGGTGCTGGCCCGCTCCCTGGGCAGCCTGGCGCGGGTGCAGGTGGCGCTGCCGCAAGTGCTGACCTACCTGCCGGACATCGGCCTGGAAGTCGCCTACGAGATCCATAATTTCTTCGAGGACGAGCACAACCGTGCGGTGATCAAGCAGCTGCTGGACAGCGGTATGCAACTGCAGGATGAAGGTGAGCTGAGCGCCGAGTTCGCCGCCAGCACCACCCTCGCCGGGATGCTCGCCAAGCTCGATATCCCTTCGGTCGGCCCGACCGGCGCCGAGAAGCTGGTAGACAAGCTGGGCACCCTGGACAAGATCATCGCCGCCGATGGCATCGACTTGCGCCAGGCTCTGAATACCAAGGCCGCCGACGGGGTGCGCGAGTTCTTCAAGGTCGAGGCCAACCAGCAGTTGGCCCGCGCCATCGAAGCCCAGCTGCTGGAGTTCGGCATGCACTGGTCGTGCGAGAAGAAATCCGCCGAGGGCTTGCCGCTGGCCGGCCAGACCTGGGTGCTGACCGGAACCCTGGAGCGCATGAGCCGCGATATCGCCAAGGAAAAGCTGGAAAGCCTGGGGGCCAAGGTGGCGGGCTCAGTGTCCGGCAAGACCCATTGCGTGGTGGCCGGGCCCGGCGCGGGTTCCAAGCTGGCCAAGGCCAGCGAGCTGGGCGTGTCGGTGATGGATGAGGAGGCGTTCGTGGCCTTCCTCGCGGAGCGCGGAATCGACGTTTGAGGCCGGTGGCCTTATCGCGGGGCAAGCCCACTCTCACGGGTGATCGTACGTGGGGGCAGGCTCGCCTCGCGATGGATTTGCCACAAGTCCTTGAGAAATGATGGTTTTTTCACGATCAAAGGTTGTAACTTCGCCCTGGCGTTGTACAATGGCGCGGCTCGTCAGCTGACGAGCCGTCGTGGTGGCCCCATCGGTCCCCCCGCATTGATTACCCGTTAACCTGGTCAGGCCCGGAAGGGAGCAGCCATAGCGGGAACATCGAGTGCCGGGGTGTGGCTGGTGGGGCCGCCTCCATTTTGGGCGCAGGATTTTTCCGGCGTACCTGTCAGGCGTCGCACATCAGACGCGTTTCTTTACACCCTCGCACTGTTTTCCGCCTGCACGATCCCGCGCAGCGCCTTATCATGCATCCCATCGTGTCGGCCCATTCGGCCAGGAGATAGCGACCGTGGAACATGTCGACGACCTCACCCGCCAGAAGATTCGCGAGTGGCAGCTGCGCCGCCTGGAAATCAAGGACCAGATGGCCGCCAGCCCCGAGCGCGTGCTGGAGTTGTCCCAGGTGCTCGACCAGATGGAAGAAGAGCACGAGCGCATTCTCGAGGAAGCGGCTGCGCCAGTGGCGGTGAAGGCTGACGCGGTGGCCTTGGAGCTGCAGGTGTCTGCGCACTCGGTGCGTGACTTGCGCAAGCTGCTGGAGTTGGCCCTGCATGAGCTCGATGGCGTACTCGACGCGCCGCAGGCGGGTGTCAGCCACCCCGGCGACATGGCTGGGTCGTTGGGTGCCTACCGCTTCGAACTGGTGGTGGGGCAGGCCGCTGAATCCGACAAACCTTGAGTGATCCCCGGACCCGTACCGACATGCAGCCCGAGCACTTCGACTTTTCCCATCCGGTGTACCTGCCGGTCACCGCAGAGGTGTGCCAGACCCTGCTGGCCGACGGCGTGTCTGCGCTCGGCGCCCTGGGCGAGCCGGAGCTGGCGGCAGTGCTGGTGATCCAGAACCTGGCCCAGGCACAGGGTCAGGCCGATGCGCGGGCGGCGGAGAAGGTGCTGGGCAAGCTGTTGGCGTGGGCGGTGGATGGCGCGCACTCGCCTGGCGTGGGGTTGTTGTCCGAGGCCCGTAGGCTGTTCGATGCGCGCAAGCTCTATTTCGGCCTTGAGGTGATCAAGGGCTCGAAGCTGCGCCTGCTCGATTCCGAACAGGTTCAGGCGCGGGAGTACCTGCTGGCGGATGGCAAGTGGGATTTCGACTACCGCATTCGCCTGCATCGTAGTGACAACCCCTTCAGCCAGCGGGTGACCACCGGTTTCGACAGCGAGCGCTGGCTGACCGTCGAGCAGGACAAGCTGCTCAAGGTCATCCAGGCCAACCTCGACGAAGACATCCACGTGCAGGGCTATGCCGGGATCGGCAAGAGCTACCTGCTTGGCGCGCTGATGGACTGCCTGCCCCGTGGCCGGGTGCTGGCCCTGGCGCGCACGCCGGCCAAGCTCGGCACCTTGCGTCGGCGCATGGGGCTGGATGAGCAGGCCAAGGTCGGCATGACCTTCGGCCAGTTCGCCCGGGCCCTGCTCAAGGATACCCGGCCAGTTTCCGCCCGGACGGCGCAGCGCGGTCCCGGCAAACGCAGGCTGGCCGAGGAACTGGGCATCGTCGGGTTGCGCCAGTACGACGCCGAACATGCCCTGGACATCTGCCTGGAAGTGCTGCGCAACTACTGCGATTCGCGGGATTACAGCCTGTCTAATCGTCACCTGCCGTATTTTCGCCAAGCACTCTCCGGCGTCGATGCCCAGGTCCTGCTCGAGTACGCCAGTCGGCTATGGCGCTACCTGGAGGCGCAACCGGCCTGGGGCGCGCAGACCGGGTTCGAGGCGTTGCTGCTGCTCAAGCGAGCGAGTCTGGCAGGTTGCAGCGTGCCGGGGCGTTTCAGCCACGTGATCATCGACGAGAGCCAGGACGTGCCGGCCTCGCTGCTGCAGGTCATCGAGCGTGGCCGCCAGGTGTTGATCACACTGGGCGACGAGTACCAGAAGGCCTCCGGCGAGGTGGTCAGGCGCGAGCGTCAGGTGCGGCAGAAGGACATGGCCTTTGCCGTGCGCTCCGGGCCCAAGGTGGAACGCCTGATCAACCCGTTGATCGGGGTGCATTCGAAGAAGTCCAAGGTGGCCTTCGAGGCTGCGCGCCATGTCGATGTCGGCATCGAGCACTTCCCCGAAGGATTCGTCCCGCCCGAGGGCTGCGTGGTGCTCACCGCCTCGCGCTGGGACACGATGCGCTGGGCCATGGAGTTGGCCGAGTCCAACTGCTTGTTGAATTTCCCCGATTGGCCGCAGATGCGCCGCTTCATGGCCACGGCGATCGGCCTGTTCAGGGCCGCATTCTATGCGCCGGGGCAGGATGCAGAAGGGCCGCATCCGTACTTCGCGCACCTGCTCGACTGGCAGCAGGTGCGTGAGTCCGAGCGTTTCGATGCCGCATTCCTCTGGGTCGAGGCACGCCTTGAGGCGGGTTTCAAGCTTGCAGACCTGACGCTGCTGGACGCGCGCATCGCCGCGCGGCCCGACAGCCTGACGCTGTTGATGGCCGAGGAGGCCGGCGGCCTGGAGTTCGATCGGGTGCTGCTGACACCGGAACTGATGACCACCGACCGCTTCAAGGACGCCTACGCCTTCGATGCGCGGATCTGCGCCGTGTATATCGCCCTGTCGCGGGCACGTCGGCAGCTGTACCTGCCGTATGACGTGGAGGAGTGGATCAACTACCACAAGGGCCAGCCGTTCCGCGAGTTGCACGGCTACTGAGGCCTCCACGCCTGCCCTGGCTGGCCGACACCTGCATCAGCCGCTGGAAGGTCGGGCATTGCAGATGGTTCTCCTCGGGGCACTGCGCCGCATGGCGCAACCCCTTGCTCATCGCCTGCAGCCGCTTGATCCGGCGGTCGATCTCGTCGGCCTTGGCCAGCAGCAACTCGCGGTCGACCCGTTGCTCGTCAAGCATGGCGGCTACTTCGTCCAGCGAAAAGCCAGCCGCCTGGCCCAGCGCGATCAGCGCCAGGCGCTCGGGGGTGTCTGGCGGGAACTGGCGGCGCTGCCCATGGCCGGCCAGTGATCTGAGCAACCCCTTGTTCGCGTAGTAACGCAATGTCGACGCCGGCACTCCGGTGCGCCTGGCGACATCGGCAATGTCCATTGCAGCCCTCTTGACTTGAAGTTGACTTCAACTTGCATGCTGCTTGGCATCGGTCTTTCCGTCAATCTGCCAAGGGCTCTCGTCATGACCATCTCCTCGCTTGTGCTTTCCATCCTGTTCATCGGTATCGGCGCCACCCTGGTCATGGACCTGTGGACCTTGCTGCTCAGGCATCTGGGCGTCACCACCCTGAACTACGCCATGGTCGGGCGCTGGGCTGGGCATCTGCTCGAAGGGCGCTGGCGGCATGCGGCGATCGGCAAGGCTGCGCCGGTCAGGGGGGAGCTGGCGTGGGGCTGGCTGCTTCACTACGCCACCGGGTTGGTATTCGCGGCGCTGCTTGCGGCTATTGCAGGGGAGGGGTGGTTGCGTGGGCCGACACTGTGGCCAGCCTTGCTGTTCGGGGTGGTCTCGGTGCTCGTGCCGTTGTGCGTGGTGCAACCTGCGTTGGGGGCAGGGTATTTCGCGACGAACACACCCGCGCCCTTGAAGAGCTGCCTGCGCAGCCTGGCGACGCACTGTGTGTTCGGACTTGGCCTCTACCTGGCCGCGCTGGGTGTCGCGACTGCGGGTGCTTGAGGCCTGTCGTCACCGATGAGCCGATGGGGCTCGGTATAGCGCTCGACGATCTGCTGCATCTCCCCCGACTGCTTGATCCGCACCAACGCCCTGAGCACCGCCTGGGTTGGCAGTGCGGGGTCGTTGCGCACCATGCAGCCCAGCGCCTGTTGTTCAAGCACGGCGAGGGGCTGCAGGTGTCGAGCCGGGGGCAGGGAGCGGTTGTACCACTGCAGCGACAGTTGGTTGCTGACGGCATGGCGCAAGCGCCCGACCTGGAGTTTCTGCAGGACCAGCAACTGATTGCGGCTATCTTCGCGCTGCAGGCGGGCCTGGCTGAACAGCGGCTCGAGCGTGGGGTAGGTGTAGCCAAGCACGGTGCCGATGGCCTGGGGTGGCAGTGCGTCCGGGCTGACGGGGCCGCTGTCGCCGGGGCGGCCGACCAGCAGGTCGCGCTGCTCGATGAGCGGGATGCTCCAGAGATAGTCGCCGGGCCGATCGGTCAGCCATTGCGTGGAAACGTAGCAGCGGACGTCGATTTCGCCGGCCTGCATCGCCTCCTGCAGGCGCAGGCGGGCCAGCACATGGTACTGGGGGCGGGCATCGACCTCCCGGGCGATGGCCTGCATCAGCTCGAGCAGGATGCCCTCCGCCGGCTGCTGGTCCTCGATGCGCATCAGCGGCATGCTCCAGCTTTCGGCGATGGAAAAGCGCAACACCGGCGGCTGCGCCAGGCCGTGGGTGGCCCCAAACAATATCCACAACAACAGGATGGCCAGGACTCGCCGCACGCCTCATCCTCCCTGATCCGTCGTCCGTGTGCCCGTCACTGAGCTTAGACGAGATCGGCAGGGTGCAATTTCGGCCCCGCTCCGCTAGCATTAGCGCTCTTTCCGCCCGCTCCGGTCACGATGGTTTTTTGATGAGTTATCAGGTTCTTGCACGTAAATGGCGTCCGCGCTCGTTCCGCGAAATGGTCGGCCAGACCCATGTGCTCAAGGCTTTGATCAACGCCCTGGACAACCAGCGCCTGCACCATGCCTACCTGTTCACCGGGACCCGGGGCGTGGGCAAGACCACCATTGCGCGGATCATCGCCAAGTGCCTGAACTGCGAGACCGGTATCACCTCGACGCCGTGTGGTACCTGCTCGGTATGCCGGGAGATCGACGAAGGCCGTTTCGTCGACCTGATCGAGATCGACGCCGCCAGCCGCACCAAGGTCGAGGACACCCGCGAGCTGCTCGACAACGTGCAGTACGCCCCGAGCCGCGGGCGTTTCAAGGTCTACCTGATCGACGAAGTGCACATGCTCTCCACCCACTCGTTCAACGCCCTGTTGAAGACGCTGGAAGAGCCGCCGCCCTACGTCAAGTTCATCCTCGCCACCACCGACCCGCAGAAGCTGCCGGCAACCATCCTGTCGCGCTGCCTGCAGTTCTCGCTGAAGAACATGAGCCCGGAGCGCGTGGTCGAGCACCTGACCCACGTGCTGGGCGCCGAGAACGTGCCGTTCGAGGAGGATGCCCTGTGGTTGCTCGGCCGCGCCGCCGACGGCTCCATGCGCGATGCCATGAGCCTGACCGACCAGGCCATCGCCTTTGGCGAGGGGCGGGTGCTGGCCGCCGACGTGCGGGCGATGCTCGGCACCCTCGACCACGGCCAGGTGTATGGCGTGCTCCAGGCCCTGCTCGAAGGCGATGCCCGGGCGCTGCTGGCCGCGGTGCGTGACCTGGCCGAGCAAGGCCCGGACTGGAACGGTGTACTGTCGGAAATGCTCAACGTGCTGCACCGCGTGGCCATCGCCCAGGCCTTGCCTGAGGCGGTGGACAACGGCCAGGGCGACCGTGACCGCGTGCTGGCGTTGGCCCAGGCCCTGCCGGCCGAAGACGTGCAGTTCTACTACCAGATGGGGTTGATCGGCCGCCGTGACCTGCCATTGGCGCCGGACCCGCGCGGCGGTTTCGAGATGGTCCTGCTGCGCATGCTGGCGTTCCGCCCGGCCGATACCGACGACGCACCGAGGCCAGTACTAAAGCCGACGGGGATCAGCCAGGCCACAGCTGATCCGACCCAACCGGTGGCGGCAGCGGCTGTGGCCGTGGCGCCGCCCGTTGCCGCCAGCCCTGTGGCTGAAGTGGTCGCGCCGCTGCCCGTGGCTGAGCCATCCATACAGGCCGAGCCGCTAGTCGTCGAGGTGCCGCCCGTTGCCGAGGTTGTCGAGGCGCCACAAGCGCCAGCGGAGCCAGAGCCGCAGCCGCAGCCCGTCGAGGAGGTCATCGACCTGCCGTGGGAGGAGCCAGTTGCTCCTCCGGCGTCGGTTGCGCCCGAGCCGTTGCCCGAGCCGGCACCCGCGGTCGAGGCCGCCAGCCAGCAGCCGGACGACGACGAGCCACCGTTCGATCCGTCGGCCTACAGCCCGGCGGGCATGGAGCGCGACGACGAGCCGCCAGCGGACGAGGACTACTACACCCCTGACAGCGACCCGGTCGGCTTCAGCTACCTGGACGAGCTGGCCGAGCACGTGCAGGAGGAGGCGCCTGCCCAGGCGCCAGAGCCACTGCCGGCGGCCATGCCCGCGACCGGCCTGGCCCTGCAATGGCTGGAATTATTCCCACAGTTGCCTGTCTCCGGTATGACAGGCAACATCGCCGCAAACTGTACGCTGATCGCCGCCGAGGGTGATGACTGGCTGTTGCACCTGGACCCGGGGCAGGGCGCGCTGTTCAACTCGACGCAGCAGCGCAGGCTGAACGACGCGCTGAACCAGCAATTGGGCCGCGAGATCCGCCTGAAGATCGAGCTGATCCGCCCCGAGCAGGAAACCCCGGCCCAGGCCGCCTCGCGCAAGCGCGCCGAGCGCCAGCATGACGCCGTGGTGTCGATCGAGCAGGACCCGCTCATCCAGCAGATGATCCGGCAGTTCGGCGCGACGGTCAGGCAGGATACTATTGAGCCTGTAGACGCCCTGGCCAGCCAGGGCCAATGAACGGATAACCATGCGGCCGGCCCTGTGCCGGGCCGCATCACATGACCCAATCGAGGTATACCCCCATGATGAAAGGTGGCATGGCCGGCCTGATGAAGCAGGCCCAGCAGATGCAGGAAAAGATGCAGAAGATGCAGGAAGAGCTGGCCAATGCGGAAGTCACCGGCCAGTCCGGCGGCGGCCTGGTCAGTGTGGTGATGACTGGTCGTCACGACGTCAAGCGCGTCAGCATCGACCAGAGCCTGATGTCGACCGACGCTGACGACAAGGAAGTGCTCGAGGACCTGATCGCCGCCGCGCTGAACGACGCCGTGCGCAAGATCGAGCAGAGCAGCCAGGAAAAGATGGGCGGCATGACCGCTGGGATGCAGCTGCCGCCTGGTTTCAAGATGCCGTTCTGATCGGCTTCTGGCTTCAAATGGGGAGCAACGGCCCGACGGTCGTTGCTCCCTTGTTCATTCTGTTTCCTGAATTGGCAGGCCTGCACACATGAGCTTCAGCCCCCTGATCCGCCAACTGATCGACGCCCTGCGCATCCTGCCCGGCGTCGGTCAGAAAACCGCCCAACGCATGGCCCTGCAACTGCTCGAACGCGACCGCAGTGGCGGCACGCGCCTGGCCCAGGCCCTGAACCAGGCCATGGAAGGCGTCGGTCATTGCCGCCAGTGCCGGACCTTGACCGAGCAGGAACTGTGCCCGCAGTGCGCCGACCCGCGCCGTGACGACACGCAACTTTGCGTGGTCGAGGGGCCGGTGGATGTGTACGCAGTGGAGCAGACTGGCTATCGCGGTCGCTACTTCGTGCTCAAGGGGCACCTCTCACCGCTGGACGGGCTCGGGCCGGATGCCATCGGCATTCCGCAGCTGATGGCGCGGATCGAGGAGCAGGGCACCTTCAGTGAGGTGATCCTGGCCACCAACCCCACGGTGGAAGGGGAAGCGACCGCGCACTACATCGCCCAGCTGCTGGCCGAGAAGGGCCTGACCGCCACGCGCATTGCCCATGGTGTGCCGTTGGGTGGCGAGCTGGAGCTGGTGGATGGCGGCACGCTGGCCCATGCTTTCGCGGGGCGCAGGCCGATTTCGCTGTAAGTCCATGTAAAGCATCGCGGGGCAAGCCGCATCGGCGCACCGCCGCTCCCACGCAGGTTGATCTGCGTGGGAGCGGCGGTGCGCCGATGCGACTTGCCCCGCGATCGTTCTGAACGCGAACTCAGTATTCGCTAAGGGAAAACTCGGTCAGGCAGAAGGTCGGCACGCCGGCCGCCTGCAGGCGGCGCGAGCCTTCCAGCTCCGGCAGGTCGATGATCGCCGCTGCCTCGAAGACCTGGGCGCCGGTGCGGCGCACCAGGTTGGCGGCCGCCAGCAGGGTGCCGCCGGTGGCAATCAGGTCATCGAAGATCAAGACCGAGTCGCCGTCGCAGAGACTGTCGGCATGCACTTCCAGGAAGGCCTCGCCGTATTCGGTCTGATAGCCCTCGCTCAATACGTCAGCCGGCAGCTTGCCCTGCTTGCGGAACAGGATCAGCGGCTTGTTCAGCTGATGGGCGATGATCGAGCCGATCAGGAAGCCTCGCGCGTCCATGGCGCCGATATGGCTGAACTCGGCCTCGACATAGCGCTCGATGAACTGGTCGGCGACATAGCGCAGCCCGCGCGGCGACTGGAACAGCGGGGTGATGTCGCGGAAGATCACGCCCGGCTTGGGGAAGTCCACTACCGGGCGGATCAGGGCTTTGAGGTCGAAGGTGTCGCTGTGCATGGGGCGGGTATCCTGGAAAAACTCGGCGTCAGTATACCCTTTTAGCGCGGCGATCAGACCTCGAGTGCACCGCCGGCCAGCGCGCACAACTGGATCGGGTCGAGAATGTGCACTTCCTTGCCCTCGGCCTTGAGCAGGCCGTTCTGCTGGAAGCGGGTGAAGACGCGCGACACGGTTTCCACCGCCAGGCCCAGGTAGTTGCCGATCTCGTTGCGCGACATGCTCAGGCGGAACTGGTTGGCCGAGTAGCCACGGGCGCGGAAGCGCGCCGACAGGTTGACCAGGAAGGTGGCGATGCGCTCGTCGGCGGTCTTCTTCGACAGCAGCAGCATCATCTGTTGGTCGTCGCGGATCTCGCGGCTCATCACCCGCATCAGCTGACGGCGCAGTTGCGGCAGTTGCACCGAGAGCTCGTCGAGGCGCTCGAAGGGGATCTCGCACACCGAGGTGGTTTCCTGGGCCTGGGCCGATACCGGGTAGGCCTCGGTGTCCATGCCGGACAGGCCGACCAGCTCGCTGGGCAGGTGGAAGCCGGTGATCTGCTCTTCGCCGCTGTCGCTGAGGCTGAACGTCTTGAGGGCGCCGGAACGTACTGCGTAGACCGAGCCGAAATTGTCACCCTGGCGGAACAGGAACTCGCCTTTCTTCAGCGGGCGGCCGCGTTTGACGATTTCATCCAGTGCGTCCATGTCCTCCAGGTTCAGGGACAGGGGCAGGCACAGGGGGGCCAGGCTGCAATCCTTGCAGTGGGCCTGGTTGTGTGGGCGCAGTTTTACTGGCTCGGACATTTCTTTCGATCCTTGTGGGAAAGCACACATAAGCCGTAAGGATAACCTGCGGCATGGGCTGTAGGCCAGTGTGCGCATTTTTGGTGCACGCTAGCAGCGGTGCGGAAGGTGTGTCCCTGCACCGTTCAACTGTCCATAGTGTGCCTCGAAAGGCGGGCTGTCCATGCGGTGAAACGCCTCAATCGCCTCAGATCACCCGCGAAAAACGCTGGCGGTTCTGCTGCGCGAGGTATGCGTCGAACACCATGCACACCGAGCGCGCCAGCAGGCGGCCGGCAGGCAGGATGCGGATGCCCTTGGCGTCCAGGCTGATCAGGCCGTCGCGTTGCATGGCCTGCAGCTGCGGCCACTGCTCCTTGAAGTAGCCGCGAAAATCGATGGTGAAGGCTTGTTCGATCGCTTCGAAATCCAGTTCGAAGTGGCAGATCAATTGCTGGATCACCGCCCGGCGCAAGCGATCGTCCTGGTTGCACATCAAACCGCGCTGGGTCGCCAGCTGCGCGGTGGAGAGCGTATCCTGGTAAGTGTTGAGGTCGCTGCTGTTCTGGCAGTAGAGGTCGCCGATCTGGCTGATCGCCGACACGCCCAGGCCGATCAGGTCACAGTGGCCGTGGGTGGTGTAGCCCTGGAAGTTGCGTTGCAGGGTGCCTTCTTCCTGGGCGATGGCCAGCTCGTCGTCGGGCAGGGCGAAGTGGTCCATGCCGATGTAGCGATAGCCCGCTGCGGTCAGCTGGTCGATGGTGGCGTGGAGCATCTCCAGCTTCGCCGCTGGGGCTGGCAGGTCACTGCTGTCGATGCGCCGTTGGGGCATGAAGCGTTCGGGCAGGTGCGCGTAGTTGAAAACCGACAGGCGGTCGGGCTGCAGGCGGATCACTTCTTCGACGGTGCGGGCGAAGCCCTCCGGGGTCTGCTTGGGCAGGCCGTAGATCAGGTCCAGGTTGATCGAGCGGAACTGCAGGGTGCGCGCCGCTTCGATCAGGGTGCGGGTCTGCTCCAGGCTCTGCAGGCGGTTGACCGCGCGCTGCACGGCCGGGTCGAGGTCCTGCACGCCGAGGCTGACACGGTTGAAGCCCAGCTCGCGCAGCAGGCCCATGGTCGACCAATCGGCCTCGCGCGGGTCGATCTCGATACCGTAGTCGCCGGAGTCGTCGTCCAGCAGGTGGAAATGCTGGCGCAGGGTGGCCATCAGCTGGCGCAGTTCCACATGGCTGAGGAAGGTCGGCGTGCCGCCACCGAAATGCAGCTGTTCGACGACTTGCTTGGGGTCGAGGTGGCAGGCGATCAGCTGGATTTCCTGCTCCAGGCGTTGCAGATAGGGCGCGGCGCGGCCGCGGTCCTTGGTGATCACTTTGTTGCAGGCGCAGTAGTAGCAGATGTTGGCGCAGAACGGCACATGCACGTACAGCGACAGTGGGCGGGCGGCGCGGCGGCTCTCGCGCAGGGCGTGGAGCAGGTCGAACGAGCCCACTTCGCCGTGCAGTTGCACAGCGGTCGGATAGGAGGTGTAGCGTGGTCCGGCCAGATCGTAGCGACGAATCAGGTCGGCGTCCCAGTGTAGGTCGTCGAGCATGTGGGTAGTCCCCGGATAGAGCTGCAGTGTCCGGAGTCTAGGGGCGGATGTAAGAAGTCGTGTTGATTTGTATCAGGAGATCTGGCAGTCGCAGTGACCTCTCAATGCCCCATGAGCCAGTGTTGGTGAGGCCCGGGCAGGGTCCACAGGCCAAAGAGAATCACCAGCACACCGCCGGCCATGCGCACTCCGCGATGGCGCAGCAGGCTGCCGACCCGCTCGGCCGCCAGCCCCGTGGCCAGCAGCACCGGCCAGGTGCCCAGGCCGAACGCCAGCATCAGCGCCGCGCTGTGCAGTGCATCGCCCTGGCTCGCCGCCCACAGCAGGGTGCTGTACACCAGGCCGCACGGCAACCAGCCCCACAGGGCGCCCAGCAGCAAGGCACGGGGCAGGCTGGACACCGGCAGCAGGCGCGTGGCCAGCGGCTGCACATGGCGCCAAAGGCCGCGCCCGAGTGCCTCGATACGGGTCAGGCCGCTCCACCAGCCGGCCAGGTACAGGCCCATGGCGATCAGCAGCAACGCGGCCGCGCCCCGCAAACCGGTCGCCAGCTGGCTGCTGGCCAGGGCCACGCCAGCCAGGCCCAGCAGCAAGCCGGCGGCGGCATAGCTGAGGATACGCCCGAGGTTGTAGGCCAGCAGCAGGCGCAGGCGCCGGCTGCGCTGTTCGGGGGGAATGGCCAGGGTCAGCGCGCCCATCAGGCCGCCGCACATGCCCAGGCAATGGCCGCCACCGAGCAGGCCCAGGACCAGCGCCGAGCCGAGCAGGGGGATCAGTTCAGGCACGCGGGGTCGTGTCCGGGTCTTTGGGCTTTTCGCCCTCAGGCTTCACGGCGGCCTGGTGGCAGGGATCCTGGTCATCGAACAGGATGCTGTGGGCCGGGCCTTCCAGATCGTCGTACTGGCCGCTGTCCACCGCCCAGAAGAAGATGTACACGGCGACACCGACCAGCAGCAGGGCGGCAGGGATCATCACGTAGAGGGCGGGCATAGCGGTTTCCTTTCGAGCGACGCGGGCTCGCGCCCGGGCGGCGTCACGCCGCTGGGCAGCCGGGTCAGGCGCAGGGCATTGAGCACCACGATCAGCGAGCTGACCGACATGCCGATCGCCGCCCACACCGGGGTGAGCCAGCCGAGCGCGGCGAACGGCAGCATGAGGCCATTGTACAGCGTCGCCCAAAGCAGGTTCTCGATAATGTTGCGGCGGGTTCGGCGGGCCAGGTCAAAGGCCTGCACCAGCGCCTGCAGGCGGTTGGACAGCAGCACCGCGTCGGCGCTGGTCTTGGCCAGGTCGGTGGCGCTGCCCATGGCGATGCTGATGTCGGCGGCAGCCAGCACCGGTACATCGTTGACGCCGTCGCCAAGCATCAGCACCTTGCGCCCTTCGCCCTGCAGCGCCTTCAGGCGGGCGAGTTTGTCGTCCGGGCGCAGGCCGCCGACCGCGACATCGATGCCCAGTTGCGCGGCCACCTGCGCGACCATCGGCGAGCTGTCGCCGGACAGCAGCAGCGTTTTCCAGCCGCGTGCCTGGCAGGCCGCCACCAGGTCCTGGGCGTCGTCGCGCAGGCGGTCATCCAGGCCGAACCAGGCCAGCGGCCCTTGCCGGTCCCCGAGCAGCAACCATTGGCCGTGTGGCTCCGGCACGGTGGGTACCTCGGCGCCGCTGAGGGCGCAGACGAAGGTGGCCTGGCCGATACGCAGGCGCTGGCCTGCCAACGTACCTTCCAGGCCCAGCCCCGGCACGGCATCGACGGTTTCGGCTGCCTGCGCGGCGCGGCCGAAGGCACGGGCGATGGGGTGTTCGGAGCGGTTCTCCAGCGCCGCCGCCAGCGCCAGGCACTGGTCACCGTCCAGTTGGCCCAGCGGGCGGATGCTGCGCAGGGCCAGGCGGCCTTCGGTGAGGGTGCCGGTCTTGTCGAAGATCACCGTGTCGATCTGGTTGAGGCCTTCGAGCACATGCCCGCGGGTCACCAGCAGGCCGAGCTTGTGCAGGCTGCCGGTCGCGGCGGTGAGGGCGGTGGGGGTGGCCAGCGACAGGGCGCAAGGGCAGGTGGCGACCAGCATGGCCAGGACGATCCAGAACGCCCGGGGCGCATCGAGCTGCCACCAGACGACACCGATCACCGCGGCGGCGACCAGGGTGAACAGCAGGAACCATTGCGAGGCGCGGTCGGCGATCTCCGCCAGGCGCGGTTTTTCCGACTGGGCGCGCTCCAGCAGGCGGACGATGGCCGACAGGCGCGAGTCCTGGCCCAGGGCCTGGACCTCGACCGTCAGCGTGCTTTCGATGTTGAGGGTGCCGCCGGTCACCCGGTCGCCGGCACGGCGCGCCAGTGGCAGGTATTCACCGGTCAGCAGTGATTCGTCGACGCTGGAGCGACCGTCGACGATGAGTCCGTCGGCCGGGATCACCGCCCCCGGCAGCACCTGTACGCGGTCGCCGCACTGCAGTTCGCCGAGCAGGATGCGCTCGCCCTGTCCGTTGGCGTCCAGGCGCAGGCATGAGGCCGGCAGCAGATTGACCAGCTGCGCGGTGGCTGCCGCAGTACGTTCGCGGGCGCGGCGCTCCAGGTAGCGGCCGGTGAGCAGGAACAGGGCGAACATGCCGACGGTGTCGAAATACAGCTCGCCGTGGCCGGTGATGGCGGTCCAGATCCCGGCGCAGTAGGCCAGGGCGATGGCCAGCGACACCGACAGGTCCATGGTCAGGTGGCGGGTGCGCAGGTCGCGGGCCGCGCCCTTGAAGAACGGTGCGCAGCTGTAGAACACGATGGGCGTGGTGAGGAACAACGCGACCCAGCGCAGGATGGTGTGCAGCTCAGGTGACAGGTCGATGTTGAATTCCGGCCAGGTGGCCATGGTCGCCATCATCGCCTGGAACCACAGCAGCCCGGCCACGCCCAGGCGGCGCAGGGCGCTGTGATTTTCCCGGGCCAGCTGTTCGGCGGCCTGGTCGGGCTGGTAGGGGTGGGCGGCGTAGCCGATGTGGCGCAACCCGGCCAGCAACTGCGACAGCGGCAACTGCTGGTCGTCCCAGCTGACCAGCAGGCGATGGTTGGACAGGTTCAGGCGGGCGTCGGCGACACCGGGCAGGGTGCACAGGTGCTTTTCGATCAGCCAGCCACAGGCGGCGCAACTGATGCCCTCGACCATCAGCGTGGCCTCGGCCAGTTCGCCTGCATGGCGCACGAATGCCTGTTGTACGTCGCTGCGGTCGTACAGGGCCAGCTCGTCCTGGAGTTGACGGGGCAGGGCCTCGGGGTTGGCGCTGGTGTCGCTGCGGTGCTGGTAGTAGTGCTCCAGGCCCCCGGCGACGATGGACTCTGCCACTGCCTGGCAGCCGGGGCAGCAGAATGCCCGGGGCTCGCCAAGCACCACGGCGGTAAAGCGGTTGCCGGCGGGGACGGGCAGGGCGCAGTGGTAGCAGGGGGTGGGTTGGCTCATCGACATCTCTTCTTGCTGCAGCGGGTTCGTGGCAGCGGGCTTGCCCGTGATGGGCCCGGCATGCTGGTTTTCAGGCCCGGCGCCATCGCGGGGCAAGCCCGCTCCCACGAGGTGTGGTGGTGTCGCTGTTACTGGTGCTCGGCCCCTTGAATGGCTTCATCGCCCAGCTGCAAGGTCACCCCATGCTCGACTTTCTCCTCTTCGAACAACCGCCACACATGGTCGTCCTGGCTGCCGAGCAGCTCGACGAAGCGCCGGCCGTCGACCTTGTCGTCCAGCTGGCCGACATAGCGGCCTGGCTCGGTGCGTGCCAGTTGTACCTTGCGGTCTTTGGCCGGCTGGGTCGGCGAGATCAGGTTCAACTCCAGCGCCTGCGGGTCGCTGTTGCCGGTCAGGCGCACTTCGACTTCGCCGGTCAGCTCGTCCAGGTGCACGCTGGCCTTGAGGTTGAGGGTCTGGGCCAGCAGTTCGCGGTCCAGCGAGCGGTTGATGCCCTTGCCGGCCTCGTAGTAGTTGTCGTTGACCAGGTTGTCCGGGTTGCGCACGGCGATGCTGACCATGGTCAGGCTCAGGCACACCGAGGTGGCCAGGATGCCGATGATGATCCAGGGCCAGAGGTGCTTGTACCAGGGGCTGGCGGCGGTGGCGGCAGGCATTGTCTAGGTTCTCTCTCAGCGGATCTGTGGGCCGATGAAGCGGCTCTTGGCTTCAACCTGGCTGGCGCTGTCGTCGGCGTCCTTGAGGATGAAGGTGATTTCGTTGGTGGTCGAGGGCAGTTGCTCCGGGGCGACCGACAACTGCACCGGCAGGTTGACGATGTCGCCGGCGGCGACGCGGATCTCGCGCTGGCCTTCGAGCTTGAGGTCGGGCAGGCCGGCGGCGTCGAGCACGTAGACGTGGTCGCGCTGGTCCTTGTTCATCACCTTCAGGCTGTAGACGTTCTCGATTCGTCCTTGCGCGTTCTCGCGGTACAGTACGCGGTCCTTGGCCACGTCGAAGCCGACCAGCGAGCGGGTGGCGAAGGCGGTGACCAGTGCGCCGATCATCACCAGCAGCACCAGGGCATAGCCGATCAGCCGTGGGCGCAGCATGTGGGTCTTCTGCCCGGACAGGTTGTGCTCGGTGGTGTAGCTGATAAGACCCTTGGGGTAGTTCATCTTGTCCATGATGCTGTCGCAGGCGTCGATGCAGGCAGCGCAGCCGATGCACTCGATCTGCAGGCCGTCACGGATGTCGATGCCGGTGGGGCAGACCTGCACGCACATGGTGCAGTCGATGCAGTCGCCCAGGCCCTTGGCCTTGTAGTCGATATCCTTCTTGCGCGGGCCGCGGGTCTCGCCGCGGCGCGGGTCGTAGGAAACGATCAGGGTGTCCTTGTCGAACATCACGCTCTGGAAGCGCGCGTACGGGCACATGTAGATGCACACCTGCTCGCGCAGCCAGCCGGCGTTGCCGTAGGTGGCCAGGGTGAAGAAACCGACCCAGAAGTAGGCCCAGCCATCAGCCTGGCCGGTAAAGAACTCGATGACCAGTTCGCGGATCGGCGAGAAATAGCCGACGAAGGTCAGGCCGGTGACGAGGCCGATCAACAGCCACAGGCTGTGCTTGGCCAGCTTGCGCAGGAACTTGTTGGCGCTCATGGGCGCCTTGTCCAGCTTCATGCGCTGGTTGCGGTCGCCCTCGGTGACTTTCTCGCACCACATGAACACCCAGGTCCATACGCTCTGCGGGCAGGTGTAGCCGCACCAGACCCGCCCGGCGTACACGGTGATGAAGAACAGTCCGAAGGCGGCGACGATGAGGATGCCCGAGAGCAGGATGAAGTCCTGGGGCCAGATGGTGGCGCCGAAGATGTAGAACTTGCGCTCGGGCAGGTTCCACCACACGGCCTGGTGGCCGCCCCAGTTCAGCCAGACGGTGCCGAAGTACAGCAGGAACAGCACCGCGCCACCGACCATCCGCAGCCTGCGGAAAATGCCGGTGAAGGCGCGGGTGTAGATTTTTTCGCGCGAGGCGTAGAGGTCGACGGAATCCTTCCCTTTGCTGGCAGGCGGGGTGACGTCATGTACCGGAATTTGCTTGCTCATCATCAAGTCCCACGGCAGTGGAGAAATGCCGCGGCCAGTGCGTGCCGGCCGCAGTCTCGCGCGTTCTGCTAGCGCTCTGCGGCCCATGATACGCCTGTGATGGCGCATGCGGGGCGCACTGCGACACTTAGTCGCGTTGGGTTCGTGGTGTGAATCGTGTTATGGCGGGTGTCAATTGATCCAGGTCAGCCGTCTGAACTTTTTACCCTGTAGGCGGGCGTGGGAGCGGGCTTGCCCCGCGATGGTCGCGAAGCTGACAACGTCATCGCGGGGCAAGCCCGCTCCCACGATTCAACATCACTCGGCTTTCGGGGTCGGCTCCTGATGCGACAGGCTGTACACGTACGCCGCCAGCAGGTGCACCTTGTCGTTGCCCTGCATCTGCGCCTGGGCCGGCATCTGGCCCTGGCGACCATAGCGGATGGTCTGTTGCAACTGGGCGAAGCTCGAACCGTAGATGAACGCCTGCGGGTGGGTCAGGTTGGGCGCGCCCATCGCCGGGGTGCCCTTGCCTTCGGGGCCGTGGCAGGCCACGCAGTTGGTGGCGAAGATTTCCTTGCCCTTGGCCGGGTCGGCCTTGGCGTCCTCGGGCAGCTTGCGGCCGTCGAGGTTGGTCAGCACGAAGGCCGCCACATCCGCCACGCCCTGTTCGCCGATCACCGTGGCCCAGCCAGGCATCACGCCATGGCGACCGTTCATGATGGTGGTCTTGATGGTCTCCGGCTCACCGCCCCAGCGCCAGTCGTTGTCGGTCAGGTTGGGGAAGCCGTAGGCGCCGCGGGCATCGGAGCCGTGGCACACCGAGCAGTTGGAGGCAAACAGGCGCGCGCCCATCTTCAGTGCCTGCGGATCCTTGGCCACTTCCTCCACCGGCATGGCGGCGAACCTGGCGAAGATCGGCCCGAAGCGGGCGTCGGCCTTGGCCATTTCCTTTTCCCATTCGTGCACGCCGGTCCAGCCGGGCTGGCCGTCGGAAAACTCGGTCTGCTTTTCGTTGTCGACGTACGCGTAGCCCGGCAGGATGCCTTTCCAGTTGCCCAGGCCCGGGTAGAGCACCAGGTAGCCGAGGGCGAAGACGACGGTGCCGACGAATAGCCAGAACCACCATTTCGGCAGGGGGTTGTCGTATTCCTCGATGCCGTCGAAGGCGTGGCCGACGACTTCGTCGGTGATCTCTTCGCGCTGGCCTCGGCGGGTCGACAGCAGCAGCCAGGTCAAGGCGAAGATGGTGCCCAGGGTCAGGACGGTGACGTACAGACTCCAGAAGGTTGTCATTGTTTTTTGCTCCTAGAAGCTTGTGCTTGCTCGACGTGACGGGTGGCTTCGGGGTCGTCCGCGAACGGCAATTGCGTTGCCTCGTCGAATTCCTGCTTGCGCCGCGGGCTGAACACCCACAGCGCCAGGCCCACGAAGGCCACCAGCACCACGACGGTGCCCAGGCCGCGAATCATCCCGATATCCATCACGGTCACCGTTTGCTCTTGATGAGGGTGCCAAGGCCTTGCAGGTACGCGACCAGGGCATCCATCTCGGTCTTGCCCTTGACCGCGTCGGCGGCGCCGGCGATGTCTTCATCGGTGTAGGGGGTGCCCAGGGTGCGCAGCACTTCCATCTTCTTGGCGGTGTCCTTGCCGTCGAGCTTGTGCTCGACCAGCCACGGGTACGACGGCATCTTCGACTCAGGCACCACGTTGCGCGGGTTGTACAGGTGCGCGCGGTGCCAGTCGTCAGAGTAGCGCCCGCCGACCCGGGCCAGGTCCGGGCCGGTGCGCTTGGAGCCCCACAGGAACGGGTGGTCCCAGACGCTTTCGCCGGCCACCGAGTAGTGGCCGTAGCGCTCGGTCTCGGCGCGGAACGGGCGGATCATCTGCGAGTGGCAACCGACGCAGCCTTCGCGGATGTAGATGTCGCGGCCTTCGAGTTCCAGCGCGGTGCGTGGCTTCATGCCCTCGACCGGCTTGTTGGTGACGTCCTGGAAGAACAGCGGGACGATCTGGGTCAGGCCGCCGACGCTGACGGCGATGACCATGAAGAAGGCCATCAGGCCAATGTTCTTCTCGACTGCTTCATGCTTCATCAGTGGGCTCCCGCGACGACGATCTTGGTGGCTTCCTCAGCCTCCACCGGGTTGGCAGCGCGTACCGTGCGGTACACGTTGTAGGCCATCAGCAGCATGCCGGAGGCGAAGAACGCACCGCCCAGGGCGCGAACGATGAAGCCCGGGTGGCTGGCCTGCAGGGCTTCGACGAAGGAGTAGGTGAGGGTGCCGTCGTCGTTGATGGCGCGCCACATCAGGCCCTGGGTGATGCCGTTGACCCACATCGAGGCGATGTACAGCACGGTGCCGATGGTCGCCAGCCAGAAGTGCGCGTTGATCAGCCCGACACTGTGCATCTGCTGGCGGCCGTAGAGTTTCGGGATCATGTGGTAGACCGCGCCGATCGAGATCATCGCTACCCAGCCGAGGGCGCCGGCATGGACGTGGCCGATGGTCCAGTCGGTGTAGTGCGACAGCGAGTTGACCGTCTTGATGGCCATCATCGGACCTTCGAAGGTGGACATGCCGTAGAACGCCAGCGACACCACGAGGAAGCGCAGGATCGGGTCGGTGCGCAGCTTATGCCAGGCGCCCGACAGGGTCATCATGCCGTTGATCATGCCGCCCCAGCTCGGCGCCAGGAGGATGATCGACATCACCATGCCCAGCGACTGCGCCCAGTCCGGCAGCGCGGTGTAGTGCAGGTGGTGGGGGCCGGCCCAGATGTACAGGGTGATCAGCGCCCAGAAGTGCACGATCGACAGGCGATAGGAGTAGATCGGGCGTTCGGCCTGCTTGGGCACGAAGTAGTACATCATCCCCAGGAAGCCGGTGGTGAGGAAGAAGCCCACGGCGTTGTGGCCGTACCACCACTGGATCATCGCGTCGGTGGCGCCGGCGTAGGCCGAGTAGGACTTGAACAGGCTCACCGGCAACGAGATGTGGTTGACGATGTGCAGCATCGCGGTGACCACGATGAAAGCACCGTAGAACCAGTTGCCGACGTAGATGTGCTTGGTCTTGCGCTTGACGATGGTGCCGAAGAACACCAGGGCGTAGGTGACCCAGACGATGGCCAGCAGGATCGCCAGCGGCCATTCGAGCTCGGCGTACTCCTTGGTGGTGGTGAAGCCCATCGGCAGGGTGATCAGCGCGCCGACGATCACCGCCTGCCAGCCCCAGAAGGTGAAGGCGGCCATGCTGTCGGAGATCAGGCGGGTCTGACAGGTGCGCTGCACCACGTAGTAGCTGGTGCCGAACAGGGCACAGCCGCCGAAGGCGAAGATCACCAGGTTGGTGTGCAGCGGGCGCAGGCGGCCGAAGCTCGTCCATGGCAGGTCCAGGTTGAGCTGGGGCCATACCAGTTGCGAGGCGATGAAGACGCCGAGCCCCATGCCAAGGATCCCCCAGACCACCGTCATGATGGCGAACTGGCGGACGACCTTATAGTTATAAGCAGTCGGACTGATTGCAGTGCTCATTCTAAGGTTCCACGGTTTGGGTGTTCTTGTTGGTTGGTAAATCGGCGCCAGTATTGATAACCACCAGGGTTATGGCAACGCAAGTCATGTACGCCGACCCGTGTCCGGACCCTTTTCGCCACCGTCCCGTGGCGTTGGGGGCTGAACGATTGTACACAAATAAATATTTGTAATGTGTACCGTTTTCCATGTTTTTCTGATCGATCGGTCAAGCTTTTATTTCTGGGACGGGCACGCAAGGCACATCCCAAAGCCGCAGGCTCGAGCGTCCAGGATCGGTGCGTGATGTCAGGCTGTGCACCACGTCTGTTCCGGTCGCTGCGAGCGGAGCCACTGTGGCAACAAGCTTAGTTGTGTTCGGAGGGGGTGCAAGGCGGGGAGGGAGGAGCGGGCCTGTGGGAGCGGTCTGGCTCCCACAGGGGTGTTGCGCTTGCTTACTTGGCGGTTACGGTTTCCGGCACTTCATCCTGCGACAGGCTGTAGACATAGGCCGCCAGCAGGTGGACCTTGTCATTGCCCTGGATATCCTGCTGCGCCGGCATCTGGCCCTGGCGGCCGTAACGGATGGTCTGCTGCAGCTGGGCGAAGCTCGAGCCGTAGATGAACGCCTGCGGGTGGGTCAGGTCGGGTGCGCCCATGGCTGGGGTGCCCTTGCCGGTGGGGCCGTGGCAGGCCACGCAGTTGCTGGCGAAGATCTCCTGGCCCTTGGCCGGGTCGGCCTTGACGCCTTCCGGCAGGCTGCGGCCATCGAGGTTGGTCAGCACGAACGCGGCGACATCCGCCACGCCCTGCTCGCCGATCACCGTGGCCCAGCCCGGCATCACGCCGTGGCGGCCGTTCATGATCGAGGCCTTGATGGTCTCGGGCTCGCCGCCCCAGCGCCAGTCCTTGTCGGTCAGGTTGGGGAAGCCGTACGAGCCCTTGGCGTCGGAGCCGTGGCACACCGAGCAGTTGGAGGCGAACAGCCGGCTGCCCATCTTCAGCGCCTGCGGATCCTTGGCCACTTCCTCCACCGGCATGGCGGCGTACTTGGCGAAGATCGGGCCGAACTTGGCGTCAGCTTTGTCCATTTCTTTCTGCCACTCGTCCACCTGGGTCCAGCCGTTCTCGTAGCCGGGCAGGATGCCTTTCCAGTTGCCCAGGCCCGGGTAGAGGATCAGGTAACCGACCGAGAACACCAGGGTGCCGACGAACAGCCAGAACCACCATTTCGGCAGCGGGTTGTCGTACTCCTCGATGCCATCGAAGCTGTGGCCCATGGTCTGGTCGGTGGTGTCGCTGCTCTGGCCCTTGCGGGTGCTGAGCAGCAGCCAGGTCAGGCCGATCAGGCTGCCGATGGTCAGTACGCTGATATACGTACTCCAGAAGGTGGTCATTGCCGGGTACTCCTCATTGCAGCAGGTTCCTGCCCGGCGGGGGGCAGGCGGTCGTCGACGAAGGGCAGCAGGCGCGCTTCGGCGAAATCACGGTCGCGGCGGCGGTTGAACACCCACAGCGACAAGCCGATGAAGGCGATCATCACCAACAGGGTGCCCAGGCCGCGGATCATGCCGATGTCCATTTCCATCGCACTCACCTCTTGTTCTTGATCGCGGTGCCGAGCACCTGCAGGTAAGCCACCAGCGCGTCCATCTCGGTCTTGCCCTTGACGGCGTCCTTGGCCCCGGCGATGTCGTCGTCGGTGTACGGCACGCCCAGGCCGCGCAGCACGCGCATCTTGACGTCGGTGTGGCTGTTGTCGACTTGCGAGGACACCAGCCAGGGGTAGGACGGCATCTTCGACTCCGGCACCACGTTGCGCGGGTTGTACAGGTGCGCGCGGTGCCAGTCGTCCGAGTAGCGCCCGCCGACCCGGGCCAGGTCCGGCCCGGTGCGCTTGGAGCCCCACAGGAATGGGTGGTCCCAAACGCTTTCGCCGGCCACCGAGTAATGGCCGTAGCGCTCGGTTTCGGCGCGGAACGGCCGGACCATCTGCGAGTGGCAGCCGACGCAGCCTTCGCGGATGTAGATGTCGCGGCCTTCGAGCTGCAAGGCGGTGTAGGGCTTCATGCCCTCGACCGGCTTGTTGGTGACGTCCTGGAAGAACAGCGGGACGATCTGGGTCAGGCCGCCGATGCTGACGGCGAACACCATCAGCAGGGCCATCAGGCCTATGTTTTTCTCAACGACTTCATGGTTCATCAGGCTCTACTCCTCAAGCCAGCTGGGCATTGGCGGTGGCTTGCTCGACAGCCGGGGCACGCACGGTGCGCCAGGTGTTCCAGGCCATCAGGAACATGCCGCTGAGGAAGATCACGCCGCCGACGAAGCGCACAACGAAGCCTGGGTGGCTGGCCACCAGGGTTTCGACGAACGAGTAGGTCAGCGTGCCGTCGCTGTTGACCGCGCGCCACATCAGGCCCTGGGCGATGCCGTTGACCCACATCGAGGCGATGTAGAGCACGGTGCCGATGGTCGCCAGCCAGAAGTGCGCGTTGATCAGGCCGAGGCTGTACATGCGCTCCTTGCCGAACACTTTCGGAATGGTGTGGTACAGCGCGCCGATGGAGATCATTGCCACCCAGCCGAGCGCGCCGGCGTGGACGTGGCCGATGGTCCAGTCGGTGTAGTGGGACAGGGCGTTGACCGTCTTGATGGCCATCATCGGGCCTTCGAAGGTGGACATGCCGTAGAACGCCAGCGAGACGACCAGGAAGCGCAGGATCGGGTCGCTGCGCAGCTTATGCCAGGCACCCGAGAGGGTCATCATGCCGTTGATCATGCCGCCCCAGCTTGGTGCCAGGAGGATCAGCGACATGATCATGCCCAGCGACTGCGCCCAGTCCGGCAGGGCGGTGTAGTGCAGGTGGTGCGGGCCGGCCCAGATGTACAGGGTGATCAGTGCCCAGAAGTGCACGATCGACAGGCGATACGAATACACCGGACGTTCGGCCTGCTTGGGCACGTAGTAGTACATCATCCCCAGGAAGCCGGCGGTCAGGAAGAAGCCCACGGCGTTGTGGCCGTACCACCACTGCACCATGGCATCGGTGGCGCCGGCGTACAGCGAGTAGGACTTGGTCAGGCTGACCGGTACTTCCAGGTTGTTGACGATATGCAGGATCGCCACGGTCAGGATGAAGGCACCGAAGAACCAGTTGCCCACGTAGATGTGCTTGGTGTTGCGCTTCATCAGCGTACCGAAGAACACCACGGCATAGGCGACCCAGACGATGGTGATCAGGATGTCGATCGGCCATTCCAGTTCGGCGTATTCCTTGGTGCTGGTGTAGCCCAGCGGCAGGCTGATGGCCGCCAGCAGGATCACCAGTTGCCAGCCCCAGAAAGTGAACGCGGCCAGGCGCGGCGCGAACAGGGTGGTCTGGCAGGTGCGTTGCACCGAATAATACGAGGTGGCGAACAGGGCACAGCCGCCGAAGGCGAAGATCACCGCGTTGGTGTGCAAGGGTCGCAGGCGGCCGAAGCTGGTCCACGGCAGGTCAAGGTTGAAGGCGGGCCAGGCGAGCTGGGCGGCAATGAAGACGCCGAGCCCCATCCCGACGATGCCCCACACCACCGTCATGATGGCGAATTGGCGGACCACCTGGTAGTTGTAGGCGGTACTGCTGGTTGTGTTCATGTATGGGTTCCCATCCACGGTTATAGGCAGGCTAGACAGCGAGGCAAGCATGATTAATGGGCAAAGTGCCGGTATTGACGGGGATCAATGGGCGAAGATCGGAAATGTCCCAGGCTTGCGCTGCGATCCTCCGCAAATTCCGGCGGATCGCGGCGTTTCAGGCTGCCTGATCCTGGCCCATGGCGCCGGCGCGCCAATGGACAGCGGGTTCATGCAGGAAATGGCGCAAAGGCTGGCGGGGCAAGGGGTAGGGGTAGTGCGCTTCGAGTTTCCCTACATGGCCGAACGGCGGTTGAATGGCGGCAAGCGGCCGCCCAATCCGCAGAAGGTATTGCTGGAGTCCTGGCGGACTGTATACGAACAGGTGCGGCGTTTAGTCGCAGGCCCGTTGGCCATAGGTGGCAAGTCCATGGGGGGCCGCATGGCCAGTCTGCTGGCGGACGAACTGGGCGCCGATGCGCTGGTGTGCCTGGGGTATCCGTTCTATGCCGTTGGCAAGCCGGAGAAACCTCGCGTGGAGCATCTGGCAGGCCTGCGCACACGCACGCTGATCGTGCAGGGCGAGCGGGATGCCCTGGGCAATCGCGAGGCGGTCGGGGGGTATGCGCTATCGGCGGCGATCGAGGTGAGCTGGCTGGCAGCGGCGGACCATGACCTGAAGCCGCTGAAGGCGTCGGGGTTGAGCCATGAGCAGCATATGCAGGCGGCGGCAGAGCGGGTGGCTAGGTTTCTCTCATGAAGAGAACCCCCTGTAGGAGCGGCTTTAGCCGCGATTACCCGCGAAGCGGGTGCCAGGCATCGCGTTGCCTGCATCGCGGCTAAAGCCGCTCCTACTGGCGTAGGGGCCGGCTTGCTTAGTCGCGGTACTCGCACAGGTAGGCAGTGTCCACGGCCACCTTCAGCTGAAACTTGCTGTCGGCGGCGACGTTGAACTTGTCGCCAGCGTTGAAGGTTTCCCAGTTGTCGCTACCTGGCAGCTTGACGCTCAGGGCGCCGGAAACCACGTGCATGATCTCGCGCTTGGCGGTGCCGAACTCGTATTCGCCCGGGGCCATCACGCCCACGGTGGCCGGACCTTCCTTGCTTTCGAAGGCGATCGACTTGACGGTGCCATCGAAGTACTCATTGACCTTGAACATCGGGCGACTCCTGAAAAAGCAATGAAAAAAGGCTGGCCAGTATGCCCAAGGCCCGCCCCAGCGTCATCTGTTTCAGGCCGCGCCCGGCGGCAGGCTCAAGGGCAGCAGGCGGGCGGTGTTGCGGGCGTCTTCCAGGGCTCGGTGCTGCTGCCCGGAAAACTGCAGGCCGGCCAGCTGCAGGGCACTGTTCAGCCCTGCCGGGCGCTGCAGGTGGCGGGCCTTGGCGAAGCGTTGCTTGAGGTTGATATGCGGCAGTTGCTCCAGCAGGCTGCGCACATGATGCAATTGCCACTCCTGCAGCAGTTGCTTGCGGTCGTAGTCGCCCCAGCTGACCCACGCCTGCAACTGCGCCTGGTGCGGCTGCAGCCACTGTTCGAACTGGCGCCAGACCAGGTCGAATTTCTCCGCGGCATCGACGTCGGCCTGGGTGATGTGGGTCAGTTGGCAACAGAATGGTGTTAATTGCGGCCGCCGCCTGGGCCGCACGAAACGCTGGAAGTGATCGACCTCGCGCCCTTCGCGGGTGACCAGGCTTGCGCCGATTTCAATGATTTCCATCTCCGTGACCGGCCAGCCGCCGTCGTCGGTGGTGGCTTCCAGGTCGATCACCAACCAGTGGCCCATGCCAGGCTCCCTTTCAATGCACAAAGGCCGGCGCGCGGGTCAGCGCGGGCCGGCCCGTAGAGCGTAGCCAAAGTCGAGGGCCACGGCATCCCCTGGCACTTTGGCATATTCGGCGGTTGTGCCCATGTGGGAAAACGCCTAGCTTAGGCGCATTCAGGCCCCTACCCGTGATGAGTGTCTCGACTTGATCCCACTGCCCAGCGTCAAGATTTCCTCTTCCCTGCTGTTGTTCGTCGCGGTAGCGCTGGGTGGTGCGGCGCGGGCCGACGAGGTGCTGGAAGTGAAGATCGGGGCGGCGCACTTTCCTCCGTATACCGTGCGCCCCGAGCAGGGCGCCGATACCGGTTTGCTGCCGCAATTGGTCGAGGCGTTGAACCGTTTGCAGTCCCGGCACCGTTTCGTCCTGGTGCCCACCTCGATTCCCCGGCGCTTTGGCGACTTCCAGCAAGGCCGCACCGACATGGCGATTTTCGAGAACCCGCAGTGGGGCTGGCAGGAGATTGCCCACAAGACCGTGGACATGGGGTTGGAAGATGCCGAGGTGTTCGTCAGCCGTCAGCAGGCCGGGCGTAACCAGCACTACTTCGACGACCTCGAAGGCAAGCGCCTGGCGCTGTTCAATGGCTACCACTACGCTTTCGCCGATTTCAATCCGGACCCGGCTTGGTTGAAGAAACGCTACAGGGCGACCCTGACCTATTCCCACGACAGTAACCTGAACATGGTCGAGCGTGGGCGTGCGGATATCGCCCTGGTCACCCGTTCGTACCTCAGCGATTTCCTCAAGCGCAACCCGGACAGTGCCGGCCAGTTGCTGGCCTCGCAACGGGTCGACCAGGTCTACCATCACTACGCGCTGTTGCGCCCGGGGGCGTCCATCAGCCCCGAGGCGTTTGCCAGCCTGTTGCGCCAGCTGCGGGAAAACGGCGAACTGCTGCGGATCTTCCAGCCTTACCAGATCACCGTCGAAGCGCCGCACGACTAAATTTCAGCAAAGTCGTCGCGTTCTCTCAGGTGAAGGTTGTACCTGTGTAGGAGCGGCTCAGCCCAGGCGGCTGCTCTTGCGGCAATGAATCAGCGCATCGCGGATCATGAAGTTGACCAGCGTCGGCGAGACCCCCAGCTCCTTGGCTATGTCCTTCTGCGGTACGCCATGCAGGCGGTACATCTCGAAGGCGTAGCGGGTGCGCTTGGGCAGTTCGTCGAGGGCGTCGGCGATGTGTTCCAGGGTGGCCAGGTTGATGTGGGTGGCCTCGGGCGAGGCGTTCTGGATGACCACGTTCATCCCTTCCTCTTCGCTGCCGGAGTACCTGAGTTCCATGGCCTGCTTGCGGTAGTGATCGATGGCCAGGTTGCGCACGATCTGGAACAGGTAGCTGAGCTGGGCCTTGAACGATGAGGTGATGTGCGGGGCGGCGCTGAGCCTGAAGAAGGCATCCTGCACCACATCCTCGGCGCGCGAGCGGCAGCCGGTGATGCGGGCTGCGATCTTGACCAGGATGCTGCGGTTGTCGACGAATGCCTGGAGTAATGGTGAATCGCACTTACTTGTGGATAGTTGTTCCGCCATGGAAATCACCTTGTCTCAGAGAGGAGAGGGAGCGCACCCCTTAAGGAGGCTTCCTACGACGTGCGACAAACTATTCGTAATGATAATGATTGTCAAATACGAAAGTTAATGAGTTTCTATCCATTTTGGTTCTAAGCTTCAGCCTGTGAAACGCTTCAATATTTGCCTCTGCGTCCGGCCTTAGCGGCCTTCCCGACGGCCCTAATTTCTTCCTCCGCCCATCCGTTCCCCTGTGTACATCTCGGCTGCCGAACACTGCCCGCCTGTCGTGCGCGGGCCAGTCAGGCGCGACTCACCCAGACACTGGCAGGAACATTCCATGACGGACGCCTTCGAACTCCCGCACTCGCTGGTCCAGGCCCTGGCGCAACGCGCCGCCCAGACCCCGGAGCGCATTGCCTTGCGCTTCCTCGCTGATGCGCCCGGCGAGCAGGCGGTGCTCAGTTACCGAGACCTCGACCAGCGCGCGCGGACCATTGCCGCGGCGTTACAGGCCAAGGCCGGGTTTGGCGAGCGTGCCATCCTGTTGTTTCCCAGTGGGCCGGACTATGTCGCGGCGTTCTTCGGTTGCCTGTACGCCGGGGTGATCGCCGTGC
Organism: Pseudomonas sp. CAM1A; assembly: GCF_047501685.1. Taxonomy (NCBI): domain Bacteria; kingdom Pseudomonadati; phylum Pseudomonadota; class Gammaproteobacteria; order Pseudomonadales; family Pseudomonadaceae; genus Pseudomonas; species Pseudomonas sp. CAM1A. Next base: position 131,393 of record NZ_JBFNXP010000002.1, read on the forward strand.
CGGCCTACCCGCCGGAGTCTTCGCGCCAGCACCATCAGGAACGCCTGCTGTCGATCATCGACGACGCCGAGCCGCGCCTGCTGCTGACGGTAGAGGCGCTGTGTGACAGTTTGCAGGGCCTCGAAGCCCTGGCCGGGGTCAACGCCCCGGGCCTGCTGGCGGTGGACCGTCTGGATCCGCAGCTGGCCGTGCAGTGGCGCGAGCCAGTGCTGCAAGGCAGTGACATCGCCTTCCTGCAATACACCTCCGGCTCCACCGCGCTGCCCAAGGGCGTGCAGGTCAGCCACGGCAATCTGGTGGCCAACGAACAGCTGATCCGCCACGGTTTCGGCATCGACCTGAACCCGGACGACGTGATCGTCAGCTGGTTGCCGCTGTACCACGACATGGGCCTTATCGGTGGGCTGCTGCAGCCGATCTTCAGTGGCGTGCCCTGCGTGCTGATGTCGCCGGGCTATTTCCTCGCCCGGCCATTGCGCTGGTTGCAGGCGATCAGCGAGTACGGCGGTACCATCAGTGGCGGCCCGGACTTCGCCTACCGCCTGTGCAGCGAGCGGGTCAGCGAGGCGGCGCTCGCCGGCCTGGACCTGAGCCGCTGGCGCGTGGCCTATTCGGGGTCCGAGCCGATCCGCCAGGACAGTCTCGATACCTTCGCTGAAAAGTTTGCCGCCTGCGGCTTCACGGCCAGCAGCTTCTTCGCCAGCTATGGCTTGGCCGAGGCCACCCTGTTCGTCAGTGGCAGCCGCCGTGGCCAGGGTATTGGCGCGCTGGAACTGGATGCCGAGGCCTTCGCCGCCAACCGTGCCGAGCCCGGCCGGGGCAGCGTACTGATGAGCTGCGGCTACCCGCAGCCGGGCCATGCGGTGTGCATTGTCGACCCGCAGCGCCTGGAGGTGCTGGAGGACAACCGGGTTGGCGAGATCTGGGCCGGCGGCCCGAGCATCGCCCTGGGCTACTGGCGCAACCCCGAGGCCAGCGCGCGGACCTTTGTCGAGCGTGACGGCCAGACCTGGCTGCGCACCGGCGACCTGGGCTTCATGCGCGATGGCGAAGTGTTCGTCACCGGGCGCCTGAAGGACATGCTTATCGTCCGTGGTCAGAACATCTACCCGCAGGACCTGGAAAAGACCCTCGAGCGTGAAGTCGATGTGCTGCGCAAGGGCCGGGTGGCGGTGTTCGCCGTCGACGACCAGGGCGAGGAGGGCATCGGCGTGGCGGTGGAGATCAGCCGCAATGTGCAGAAGGCGCACACGCCAGAGGCGCTGATCAATACCTTGCGCCGGGTCATTGCCGATGCCTGTCGCCAGGCACCGGCCGTGGTGTTGCTGCTCAACCCGGGCGCCTTGCCCAAGACCTCCAGCGGCAAGCTGCAGCGCTCGGCCTGCCGCCTGCGCATGAACGACGGCAGCCTGGATATCTATGCGCGGTTCCCGACGGCGCAAACGGAGCAGGGCAACGGCGTGGCCGGTGACGACCTGCAGGCACGGATCGCGGGTATCTGGCGTGAACTGCTCAAGGTCGAGGCGGTGGCGGCGGACGATCACTTCCTGCTGCTGGGCGGCAACTCCATCGCGGCCACCCAGGTGACCGCACGGCTGGGCGACGAACTGGGCATCCAGCTCAGCCTGCGCACCTTGTTCGAAGCACCGACCCTGGCCGAATACAGCGCCGCCGTGGCGGCCGTCCTCGCCGAAGGTGGCAGCGCCGCCGGCACCATCGCAACCCAGGCCCGCGACCAGGCCCTGCCGCAGTCCCTGGCACAGAACCGCCTGTGGCTGTTGTGGCAGCTGGAGCCGCAGTCCGCCGCCTACAACATCCCCGCTGGCCTGCACCTGCGCGGCGAGCTGGATGTCGCTGCGCTGGAGGCCAGCTTCCAGGCCCTGGTGGCACGCCATGAATCCCTGCGCACGTTGTTCGACGAAGTCGACGGCCAGGCCGTGCAGCGCATCCTGCCGAGCCAGGCGTTCACCCTGCGTCATCTGGACCTTGAGGGGCAGTCTCCCGCCGAGGTGGCTGCGCGCCGCGAGGATGAGGCGCAGCAGCCGTTCGATCTGCGCCAGGGCCCGCTCCTGCGGGTGACCCTGGCCCGCCTGGACGACGAAGAGCACCAGTTGTGGGTGACCCTGCACCATATCGTCGCCGACGGCTGGTCGCTGAACATCCTGCTGGATGAGTTCGCCCGTTTGTACGCCGCCCAGGGCCAGGCCGTGCAACTGCCCGCACTGACGCTGGGCTACGCCGACTACGGCCAGTGGCAGCGTCAGTGGCTGGCCGATGGCGAGAGCGCCCGCCAGCTCGACTACTGGAAGAACAAGCTGGGTGATGAACTGCCGGTGCTCGACCTGTGTACCGACCAGCCCCGCGCCAGCCAGCAGCACACCCGTGCCGCGCGCCACAGCCTCAAGGTGCCGGCGGCACTGACCCACGCCCTCAAGGACCTGGCACGCGACCAGCAGGCCAGCCTGTTCATGGTCCTGCTCGCCGGCTGGCAGGCCCTGCTGCACCGCTACAGCGGCCAGGGCGACATCCGTGTCGGCGTGCCCAACGCCAACCGCCCGCGCCTGGAAACCCAGGGCATGCTCGGCTTCTTCATCAACACCCAGGTGCTGCGCGCCGAACTCGACGGCCGCCTGCCGTTCGCCGGGCTGCTGGCCCAGGCGCGCCAGGCCACCCTGGAGGCCCAGGCCCATCAGGACCTGCCGTTCGAGCAACTGCTCGAGGCGCTGCCGCAGGCCCGTGAACAAGGCCTGTTCCAGGTCATGTTCAATCACCAGCAACGCGACCTGTCGGCCTTGCGCCGCCTGCCCGGCCTGCTCGCCGAAGAGCTGCCCTGGCACAGCCGCGAAGCCAAGTTCGACCTGCAGCTGCACAGCGAGGAAGACCACCAGGGCCGCCTGACGTTGGCCTTCGACTACGCCGCCGGGTTGTTCGAGGCAGCCACCGTCAAGCGCCTGGCCAGCCATCTGCTGGCCTTGCTCGAGCAGGTCTGCGCCGAGCCGCAGTTGGCCCTTGGCGAAGTCCGCCTGCTCGACGAGCAGGGCCGCGCGCAACTGCTCGGCTGGGGGCAGGCGTCGATGGCGAGCGCGCCGCGCCTGCTGGTCGAACAACTCAACGAACAGGCCCGCCTGAGCCCCGAGCGCACCGCGCTGGTGTGGGACGGTGGCCAGCTCAGCTATGCCGAGCTGCACCAGCAGGCCAACCGCCTGGCGCACTACCTGCGCGACAAGGGCGTCGGTCCGGACACTTGCGTGGCGATTGCCCTGGAGCGTTCGCCGCAACTGCTGGTCGGCCTGCTGGCCATTCTCAAGGCCGGTGGCGCCTACGTGCCGCTGGATACCGACTACCCGGCCGAGCGCCTGGCCTACATGCTCGGTGATTGCCAGGCCGGCCTGCTGCTCAGCCACAGCAGCCTGCTCGACAAACTGCCGCAGGTCGAAGGCGTGAGCGCCATCGCCCTCGACCAGCTGCACCTGGACAGCTGGCCAAGCCAGGCCCCTGGCCTGCACCTGCATGGCGACAACCTCGCCTATGTGATCTACACCTCCGGCTCCACCGGCCAGCCCAAGGGCGTGGGCAATACCCATGCTGCGCTGGCCGAGCGCCTGCAGTGGATGCAGGCCACCTACGTGCTGGATGACAGCGACGTGCTGATGCAGAAGGCGCCGATCAGCTTCGATGTGTCGGTGTGGGAGTGCTTCTGGCCGTTGGTCACCGGTTGCCAGCTGGTCCTGGCCGGCCCCGGCGAACATCGCGATCCGCAGCGCATCGCCCAGTTGATCCAGCAACACGCGGTGACCACGCTGCACTTCGTGCCGCCGTTGCTGCAGGTGTTCGTCCAGGAGCCGTTGGCCGCCGGCTGCACCAGCCTGCGCCGGTTGTTCTCCGGTGGCGAGGCGCTGTCCGCCGCCTTGCGTGACCGCGTGCTGCAACTGCTGCCACAGGTGCAACTGCACAACCGCTACGGCCCGACCGAAACCGCGATCAACGTCACCCACTGGCACTGCCAGGCGAACGATGGCGAGCGCTCGCCCATCGGTCGCCCGCTGGGCAACGTGCTGTGCCGGGTGCTGGACGATGAGTTCGAGTTGACCGTGCCGGGCGTGCCTGGCGAGCTGTGCCTGGGGGGCGCGGGCCTGGCCCGTGGTTACCTCGGCCGCCCGGGGCTGACCGCCGAGCGCTTCGTGCCGCAGCCCGATGGCGACGGCGCACGCCTGTACCGCAGTGGCGACCGCGCCCGCTGGCATGTGCAGAGCCAAGCCCTGGAGTACCTGGGGCGCCTCGATCAGCAGGTGAAGGTGCGCGGCTTCCGCGTCGAGCCGGAGGAGGTGCAGGCGCTGCTGCTGGCCGAGCCGGGTGTCGCCCAGGCACTGGTGCTGGTCCACAAGGATGCCGTCGGTGCGCAACTGGTGGGCTATTACAGCGGTGTCGAGCAGAGCGAGGCGCTGCTGGCCGCATTGGCCGAGCGCCTGCCGGCGTACATGGTGCCGGCACAACTCATTCATCTTGCGCAGATGCCCCTGGGGCCGAGCGGCAAGGTCGATCACAAGGCGCTGCCGGCGCCGGTCTGGCAGCAACGTGAACATGTCGAGCCGCAAAGCGCGTTGCAACAACAGGTCGCGGCGATCTGGCGCGAGGTGCTGGGCCGGCCGCAGGTCGGCTTGCAGGATGACTTTTTCGCCCTTGGCGGCCACTCCTTGCTGGCCACCCAGATCGTCTCGCGCACCCGCCAGGCGCTGGATGTCGAGTTGCCGCTCAAGGCCTTGTTCGAGGCCAGCGAGCTGGGCGCGTTCTGCGCCGAGATTGCCCGTCTGCAGGGCAGCGGCGCACGCAACCTGCAAGGCGCCATCGCCCGTGTCGACCGCCGCCAGGCCGTGCCGCTGTCGTACTCGCAGCAGCGCATGTGGTTCCTCTGGCAGATGGACCCGCACAGCCCCGCCTACAACGTCGGCGGCATGGCTCGCTTCCAGGGCCTGCTGCATGTGGACGCCTTCGAGCGCGCCCTGCATGCCCTGATCGTCCGTCATGAAACCCTGCGCACCACCTTCCCCAGCATCGACGGCAAGCCGTACCAGTGCGTGGCCGATGACAGTCACGTGCAACTGCACTGGCACGACTTCAGCGCCCTGGCCGCTGACGCCCGCCAGCAACGCCTGCAACAACTGGCCGACGACCAGGCGCACCAGCCGTTCGACCTGGAGCGCGGCCCGCTGCTGCGCGCCTGCCTGGTCAAGGCCGGCGAGCGCGAGCACTACTTCGTCCTGACCCTGCACCATATCGTCACCGAAGGCTGGGCCATGGACATCTTCGCCCGCGAGCTGGGCGAGCTGTACGAAGCCTTCGTCGACGAGCGCGAGTCGCCGCTGGCGCCGCTGCCGGTGCAGTACCTCGACTACAGCGTGTGGCAGCGCCAGTGGCTGGAAGGCGGCGAGGGCGATCGCCAGCTGGCTTACTGGAAAGACCGCCTGGGCGACGAGCACCCGGTGCTGGCGTTGCCCGCCGACCGCCCACGCCCGGCGGTGCAGAGCCACCGCGGCGAGCTGTACCGCTTCGACCTGGATCCGGCGCTGGTCAAGCGCGTGCATGCCTTCAACAGCCAGCGCGGCTTGACCTTGTTCATGACCATGACCGCCACCCTGGCCGCGCTGTTGCATCGCTACAGCGGCCAGCGCGACCTGCGTATCGGCGCCCCGGTGGCCAACCGCATCCGCCCGGAAAGCGAAGGGCTGATCGGCGCCTTCCTCAACACCCAGGTGCTGCGTTGCGAACTGGACGGGCAGATGAGCGCCGGCGCGCTGCTCGACCAGGTGCGCCAGACCATCATTGATGGCCAGTCGCACCAGGACCTGCCGTTCGAGCAGTTGGTCGAGGCCCTGCAGCCACCGCGTTCGAGCGCCTACAACCCGCTGTTCCAGGTGATGTGCAACGTGCAGCGCTGGGCTTTCCAGCAGAGCCGTGAGCTGGTCGGCATGCAGGTGGACTACCTGGTCAACGACGCCAGCGCCACCAAGTTCGACCTGTACCTGGAGGTCACCGACCTCGACGGCCGCCTGGGCTGCTGCTTCACCTACAGCCGCGACCTGTTCGATGAACCGCGTATCGCGCGCATGGCCGAGCACTGGCAGCAGTTGCTGGTGGCGCTGATCGACGATCCGCAGCAGCGCCTGTGCGAACTGCCGATGCTGGCTGACGCCGAGCAGCAGGTGCTGATCGGCCAGTTGCAGGGCGAGCAGGACTTCGCGCTGGATAAGACGCTGCACGGGCTGTTCGCCGCCCAGGCCGAGCGTACCCCGCAGGCCCTGGCCCTGACCTTCGCCGGCCAGCACCTGAGCTATGCCGAGCTCGACCAGCAGGCCAACCGCCTGGCCCGCGCCCTGCGTGAGCGCGGTGTCGGCCCCCAGGTGCGGGTGGGCCTGGCGCTGGAGCGCTCGCTGGAAATGGTGGTGGGCCTGCTGGCCATTCTCAAGGCCGGTGGCGCCTACGTGCCGCTGGATCCGGAATACCCACTCGACCGCCTGCGCTACATGATCGAGGACAGCCGCCTCGGCCTGCTGATCGGCCAGCGGGCGTTGCTCGACACCTTGGGCGAACTGCCGCCGGGCGTTGCCCGCTGGAGCCTGGAGGACGATGCCGCGATCCTGTCCGCTTACAGCGACGCAGCCCTGGACAACCTCAACCTGCCGCAACACCAGGCCTACCTGATCTACACCTCCGGTTCCACCGGCAAGCCCAAGGGCGTGGTGGTCAGCCACGGTGAAATCGCCATGCACTGCAAGGCGGTGATCGCCGAGTTCGGCATGCGCAGCGACGACTGCGAGCTACATTTCTATTCGATCAACTTCGACGCCGCCAGCGAACGCCTGCTGGTGCCGCTGCTGTGCGGCGCCCGCGTGGTGCTGCGCGCCCAGGGCCAGTGGGGCGCCGAGGAAATCTGCCAGCTGGTGCGCGAGCAGCAGGTCAGCGTGCTCGGATTCACCCCGAGCTACGGCAGCCAGCTGGCCCAGTACCTGGCCGGGCAGGGCGAGCAATTGCCGGTGCGCCTGGTGATCACCGGCGGCGAGGCGCTGACCGGGGAACACCTGCAGCGCATCCGCCAGGCCTTTGCCCCGCAACAGTTCTTCAACGCCTACGGCCCGACCGAGACCGTGGTCATGCCGCTGGCGTGCCTGGCGCCGGACACGCTGCCCGTCGATGCCGGCAGCGTGCCGATCGGCCGGGTGATCGGCGCGCGCACCGCCTACATCCTCGACGACGACCTGGCCCTGTTGCCACAGGGTGGCATCGGTGAGCTGTACGTGGGTGGCGCGGGCCTGGCCCAGGGTTACCACGACCGCCCGGGCCTGAGCGCCGAACGCTTCGTCGCCGATCCGTTCAGCCATGTCGGTGGCCGCCTGTACCGCACCGGCGACCTGGTGCGCCTGCGCGCCGATGGCCTGGTGGAGTATGTCGGCCGTGCCGACCAGCAGGTGAAGATCCGTGGCTTCCGTATCGAGCTGGGCGAGATCGAGAGCCGCCTGCAGGAGCACGCCGACGTCGAGGAGGCGGTGGTCCTGGCCCTCGACCTGCCGGGCGGCAAGCAACTGGTGGGTTACCTGGTGTGCCCGCAGGCCGGCGCCGACAGCGAGGCCCAGGCCCTGCTGCGCGAGGCGGTCAAGGCGGACGCCCGCCAGCACCTGCCGGACTACATGGTGCCGGCGCACCTGGTGCTGCTCGACAGCCTGCCGTTGATGGGCAACGGCAAGCTTGACCGCCGCGCGTTGCCGGCCCCGGATCTGGAGCAGGCGCGTCAGCACTATCAGGCCCCGGCCAACGAGCTGGAAAGCCAGCTGGCGCAGGTCTGGCGTGAAGTGCTCAACCTGCCGCGCATCGGTGTGCAGGACAACTTCTTCGAACTGGGCGGCGACTCGATCCTGTCGATCCAGGTGGTCAGCCGTGCCCGCCAGCTGGGGCTGCAGTTCACCCCGCGTGACCTGTTCCAGCACCAGACCATCCAGACCCTGGCGGCAGTGGTGACCCACAGCGAGGCGCCGAGCGCGATCGAGCAGGGTGCACGTCAGGGCAGCGCTGGCCTGACGCCGATTCAGCACTGGTTCTTCGACAGCGAAGTACCGCAGCCGCAGCACTGGAACCAGGCAGTGCTGTTGCAGGTGCGCCAGCCGTTGCAGGCCGAGGCGTTGGAGCGGGCCCTGGCCGCGCTGGTCGAGCACCACGACAGCCTGCGCCTGCGTTTCGGCCAGGCCAATGGCCGCTGGCAGGGCGAGTACACCCAGCCGGGTAGCCAGCCGTTGCTGTGGACCGCGAACGTGACCGACTTCGAGGACTGCCAGGCGCTCTATACCGACGTGCAGCGCAGCCTCGACCTTGCCGAGGGGCCGCTGTTGCGCGCCTTGCTGGTCATTGACGGGCAGGGCGCCCAGCGCCTGCTGCTGGCGATCCACCACCTGGTGGTCGATGGCGTGTCCTGGCGCGTGCTGCTGGAAGACCTGCAGGCGCTGTACCGCGGTGAAACCCTGGCCGCCAAGACCCATGCCATGGGCGACTGGGCGGCACGCCTGGCCAGTTACGCCGGCAGCGACTCGCTGCGCGACGAGCTGGGCTGGTGGGAAGGCCAGTTGGGCAACGCCCGCCGCGAACTGCCCTGTGACCATCCCCAGGGCGGCAACCTGCACCGTCATGCCCGCAGCATCGCCACCGAACTGGACGTCGAGCAGACCCGGCAGTTGCTGCAACAGGCGCCGGCGGCCTACCACACCCAGGTCAACGACCTGCTGCTGACCGCCCTTGCCCGCACCCTGTGCCAGTGGAGTGGCGACCAACAGGTACTGGTGCAACTGGAAGGCCATGGCCGCGACGGCTTGTTCGAGGACATGGACCTGACCCGCAGTGTCGGCTGGTTCACCAACGCCTACCCGCTGAGCCTGAGCCCGGAGATGGGCGAGGGCGAGTCGGCCCGTGCCGGGTCGATCAAGCGCATCAAGGAGCAACTGCGCCAGGTGCCGCACAAGGGGCTGGGTTATGGCGTGCTGCGCTACCTGGCCGACGAGGCCGGGCGCGAACGCATGGCCGCGCTGCCCCAGGCGCGCATCACCTTCAACTACCTGGGCCAGTTCGACCAGCAGTTTGACCAGGCGGCGTTGTTCCAGCCGCTGGACGCCCCCGCAGGTCTGGCCCATGACCTCGATGCGCCGCTGCCGAACTGGCTGAGCGTCGATGGCCAGGTCTACGGCGGCGCGCTGCAACTGCGCTGGAGTTTCAGCGCCGAGCGCTACGACGAAGCGACCATCGCCCGCCTGGCCGACGCCTACCGCCAGGAGCTGCTGGCCCTGGTCGGCCACTGCCTGGCGGACGGCAACGGCAGCTTCACGCCGTCGGACTTCCCACTGGCGCAACTGACCCAGGAGCAGATCGACACGCTGCCGATCCCGGCCGCCGAGATCGAGGACGTCTACCCGCTGACGCCGATGCAGGAAGGCCTGCTGCTGCATACCCTGCTCGAGCCGGGCACCGGCATCTACTACATGCAGGACCGCTACCGCATCAACAGCGCCCTCGACCCCGAACGCTTCGCCCAGGCCTGGCAGGCCGTGGTGGCGCGCCATGAGGCGTTGCGCGCCTCGTTCAGCTGGAACGCCGGCGAAGCGATGCTGCAGATCATCCACAAACCCGGCAAGACCGCCGTGGACTACCAGGACTGGCGCGGCCTCGACGAGCACGCCCAGGAAGCGCGCCTGCAAGCGCTGCACAAGGAGGAGCGCGAGGCCGGCTTCGAGCTGCTGCGCGAAGCACCGTTCCACCTGCGCCTGGTGCGCGTGGACGACGCGCGTTACTGGTTCATGATGAGCAACCACCACATCCTCATCGATGCCTGGTGCCGCTCGCTGCTGATGAACGACTTCTTCGAGATCTACCAGGCCCTCGGCGAAGGGCGCCAGGCCCAGTTGCCGGTGCCGCCGCGCTACCGTGACTACATCGGCTGGCTGCAGCGCCAGGATCTCGACGAGGCGCGCCAGTGGTGGCAGGCCAACCTGGCCGGCTTCGAGCGCGCCACGGCGATCCCCAGCGACCGTCCGCTGCGCCATGACCACGCGGGTGATGGCATGGTGGTGGGCGACTGCTACACCCGCCTCGAGGTGAGCGAGGGCGTACGCTTGCGCGAACTGGCCCAGGCCCACCAGCTGACGGTCAACACCTTCGCCCAGGCGGCCTGGGCCTTGACCCTGGCCCGTTATAGCGGCGACCGCGACGTCGTGTTCGGGGTCACCGTGGCCGGGCGCCCGGTGAGCCTGCCGCAGATGCAGCGCACGGTCGGCCTGTTCATCAACAGCATCGGCCTGCGCGTGCAGTTGCCGCAGCCGGGCGAGCGCAGCAGCGTGCGCCAGTGGCTGCAGGGTTTGCTCGATCGCAACATGCAGTTGCGTGAATACGAGTACCTGCCACTGGTGGCAATCCAGGAGTGCAGCGAACTGCCCAAGGGCCAACCGCTGTTCGACAGCCTGTTCGTGTTCGAGAACGCCCCGGTGGAAACTGCGGTGCTCGACCACGCCCAGCACCTGGACGCCAGCTCCGATTCGGGCCGCACCCACACCAACTTCCCGCTGACCGCAGTGTGCTACCCGGGTGATGATTTGGGCCTGCACCTGTCGTTCGACCAGCGCTACTTCGACTACCCGACCGTCGAGCGCCTGCTCGCCGAATTCAAGCGCCTGCTGCTGGCGCTGGTCGAGGGCTTCGAAGGCGAGGTCGGCGAACTGCCGCTGCTGGGGGCCGACGAGCAGCGTTTCCTGCTCGAGGACTGCAACCGCACCGAGCATGCCTACGCGCTGGAGCAGAGCTACGTCGAGCTGTTCGAGGCGCGGGTGGCCGCGCATCCGCAGCGCACTGTCGCTCGTTGCGAGGCGGCCGCTTACGACTATGCGGGCCTGAACGTGGCGGCCAACCGGCTGGGTCATGCCCTGGTCGCGGCTGGCGTGGCCATCGACCAACCGGTGGCGCTGCTGGCCGAGCGCGGCCTGGCGCTGCTGGGCATGATCGTCGGCAGTTTCAAGGCCGGCGCCGGTTACCTGCCGCTGGATCCGGGCCTGCCGGCGGCACGCCTGCAACGCATCGTCGAGCTGAGCCGCACGCCGGTGCTGGTGTGCAGCGCGGCCTGCGCCGAGCAGGCGCGCCAGCTGCTCGACGAGGTGGCGGGTGCGGCACGGCCGAAGCTGCTGGTCTGGGAAGAGGTGCAGGCGAGCAACGTGGCCAGCCACAACCTCGGCATTCACAGCGCGCCGGACAACCTCGCCTACGTGATCTACACCTCCGGCTCCACCGGCCTGCCCAAGGGCGTGATGGTCGAGCAGCGCGGCATGCTCAACAACCAGCTGAGCAAGGTGCCGTATCTGGCCCTGGACGAGCAGGACGTGATCGCCCAGACTGCCTCGCAGAGCTTCGACATCTCGGTGTGGCAGTTCCTTGCCGCGCCGTTGTTCGGTGCCCGCGTGGAGATCGTGCCGAACGCTATCGCCCATGATCCGCAAGGCCTGCTGAGCCATGTGCAGGCCACCGGCATCACCGTGCTGGAGAGTGTGCCGTCGCTGATCCAGGGCATGCTGGCCAACGATCACCAGGCCCTCGATGGGCTGCGCTGGATGCTGCCGACCGGCGAGGCCATGCCGCCCGAGCTGGCCGCCCAGTGGCTGCAGCGCTACCCGGCCATCGGCCTGGTCAACGCCTACGGCCCGGCGGAGTGCTCGGACGACGTGGCGTTCTTCCGCGTCGATGCCGCCTCGACCCAGGGCAGCTACCTGCCGATCGGCACGCCGACCGACAACAACCGCCTGTACCTGCTAGGCGAGGACCAGACCCTGGTGCCGCTGGGCGCGGTGGGCGAGCTGTGCGTCGCCGGTACCGGCGTGGGCCGTGGCTATGTCGGCGACCCGCTGCGCACCGCCCAGGCCTTCATCCCACACCCATACGGTGCGCCGGGCGAGCGCCTGTACCGCACCGGCGACCTGGCGCGGCGCCGTCCGGATGGCGTGCTGGAGTACGTCGGGCGCATCGACCATCAGGTGAAGATCCGTGGCTACCGCATCGAGCTGGGCGAGATCGAGGCGCGCCTGCACGAACAGCCGGAGCTGCGCGATGCCGCGGTGGGCGTGCAGGAGGGCGTCAACGGCAAGCACCTGGTCGGCTACCTGGTGGCGCACCAGGGCGTCAGTGCCGACGCTGCGCTGCTCGACCAGCTCAAGCAGCGCCTGCGCGCCGAGTTGCCGGAGTACATGGTGCCGTTGCACTGGGGCTGGTTCGACAGGTTGCCGCACAACGCCAACGGCAAGCTTGACCGCAAGGCGCTGCCGGCCATCGATATCGGTGGCCAGCACAGCCAGGCCTACCTGGCGCCGCGCAATGAGCTTGAAGAGACCCTCGCCGGCATTTGGGCCGATGTGCTCAAGACCGAGCGGGTGGGCGTGCGCGACAACTTCTTCGAGCTGGGCGGGCATTCGTTGCTGGCGACGCAGATCGCCTCGCGGGTGCAGAAGGCCCTGCAACTGAACGTGCCGTTGCGGGCGATGTTCGAGTGCAGCACGGTGGAAGAGCTGGCGGACTATGTGCGTGGTTTGCAGGACAGCGCGCTGGACGATGACAAGGTCGATCGGCTGAGCGACCTGATGGCGGAGCTGGAAGCGTTGTAACGGCCATCGCGGGGCCAGCCCGCTCCCACGTGGGAGCGGGCTGGCCCCGCGATGGTTCTCAGCGTTTGCCGAGGATCTTCCCGAGCATTTCTGGCCGCGGCGCGCCTTGCTGGCTCTGCAACTGCCCTTGCTCGTCCTGATAGAAAATCGCCGGCGTTGCCGCCAGGCCCAGTTCCTCCATCAACGCCAGGTTCGCCTCGAGCTTCTTCTGAACCGCCTCTGGCACCTTGTCCAACGCCTTGAGCGTGCTGGCCTTGCCGGCCTTCTCGTGTTCCTGCAAGGCCTTGGCCGGGTCCTTGGCCGCGAGCAGCGCGGCTGACTTGCCCGGGCTGTCCTCGCGGATGATGCCGACCATGATGTGGCGCAGCTGCACCTTGCCCGACTCGACCCAAGGCCGCGCCTGTTGCCAGAACATGTTGCAGTAGGGGCAGTTGGGGTCGCTGAACAGGTAGACGGTACGCGGCGCATCGACCTTGCCGTCCTGGATCCAGGCGGTCTTTTCCATTTTCGCCCACACGGCCTTGCTCATCGGTGCGTACACCAGTTTTTCCAGCGGCTCGGCGCTGAGGTCCTTGCCTTGTTCGTCGAACAGGCTGCCCACCAGCACGTGCTTGCCGTCGGGCGTCAGGTACAGGGCGATACCGTTGTTGTGGTACTCGGCGGCATAGCCGCGCAGGCCGTTGGGAGCGTCGAAGCTGCCCTTGATCACGGCGCCCTTGGCCTGCAGTTGCTGGATCGCCTTGGGCAGTTCCTCGGCTTGCAGCGTGGGTGTGGCAAGCAGGGCGAGGGTCAGGGGCAGCAGCGCATTCAATCGCATGTCAGTTTCCTTGTGGGGCGGGCGCATTGGCGCGTTCGAAGGGTTCCAGGGCGTGGCGCAGGCTGGCGCGCGACAGTTCGCCCAGGTGGCTGCCGACCAGCCGCCCTTCGGCGTTGTAGAACAGGGTCGTGGGCAGGGCCATGGAGCCGACCTTGCGGGCCAGCTCGCCGGTGCCGTCGAACAGCACGTTGGAGAGGGTCAGGCCGGTGGTGGCCATGAAGGTGCTGACGTTCTCGGGGGTCTCCCCCTGGTTGACGAACAGGAAGGTCACATGGGGGTAGTCGTCCTCGGCCTGTTGCAGCACCGGCATCTCGCGGCGGCAGGGTGGGCACCAGGTGGCCCAGATATTGATCACCAGCGGGCGGCCGCGGTAGGCGTGCAGGGCCACCGCCTGGCCGCGGCTGTCGCGCAGGCTCATGTCCGGCAGCTCGGTGCCCTTGCTGTAGAGGTGGCTGGCCATGCTGCCCAAGCCCCAGAACAGCGCGCCGCTGAACAGCGCCCAGCCCAGCGGGCGGCGCAGGCCCGGGCGGCGCCAGCCTTGCCACAGGGTGCCGAGGACGATGCCCAGCAGCCCGCCCCAGAGCAGGAAGCCGCCGTCGCGGATATCGATGATTTGCAGCAGGTCGTCACGGTACATCGGCCAGTAGGCCAGGACGAAACCCAGGCGGGCGAACAGCAAACCCAGCAGGAACAGGTTGAACAGCGCCGACTCCGGGTTCTCGCCGCCGCACTTTGCCACCCGCCAGCCGACCAGGCTGGCGATGCCAAGCGCCGCGAGCAGCAGCAGGTGGTTCAGGGCCATGGTCAGCGGCCCGAGGGTGACGGTCAGCATCAGCCTTGGCTCCTGGTCTGGGCCCAGTGTTGCAGGAATCCGGCGGCGTCGATTTCACCGGTGATACGGCGGGCGCGACGTTCCTCGCCCTCCGGGCCGACCCAGATCAGGCTGGGCGGGCCCGGGACCTGGTAGCGTTGCAGCAGTTCGCGGCTGGCCGGGGAGTCGGCGGTTACATCCAGGCGCAGCAGGTGCACGTCGTCAAGGCTGGCCTGGACATCGGCACGGGCGAACACCTGCTTCTCCATGACTTTGCACGACACGCACCAGTCGGCGTAGTAGTCCACCAGGACCCATTGGCCACGGGCCTTGGCGGCATCGAGTTCACGTTGCAGCTCGGCCGGTGCGCTGACGGTGACAAAGGCGTCGTGGCCGCTGGCGGGGGCCGCGGCCGTGCTCTTGCCGGCAAAAGGCTGCAAAGGCTGCCACACATCGTTGCCACCGGCTGCGGCGCCCACCAGCAACAGGCCACCCCACAGCGCGCCCAGCAGGGGGATCGCGCGCAAGGCGGGCAGGCGCTGCAGGGCAGGCCAGGCGGCCCAGCCCAGGGCGATCAACCAGGCGCCGGCCAGGGCCAGTACCAGCGTTTCCGCCAGCAGGCCACGCACGGTGTACAGGGCCATGGCCAGGAACACGAAGCCGAACAAGCCCTTGACCAGGTTCATCCAGGCGCCCGGGCGTGGCAGGTAGCGATTGCCCAGGGTGACCAACAGCAACAGCGGAACACCCATGCCCAGGCCGAGGGCGAACAGCACCAGTGCCCCTTGCAGCACGTCGCCGCTCTGGGCGATGAACAGCAGCGCGCCGGCCAGTGGCGCGGTCATGCAGGGGCCCAGCAGCAAGCCCGACAGGGCACCCAGCAGCGCCGCGCCATACAGGTTGCCGCCACGGGTGCCTTGCCCGGCGCGGTCCAGGCGGTCACGCAGGGCGGCGGGCAGTTGCAATTCAAAAGCGCCGAACATCGGCAGGGCGAGCAGCACGAACAGCCCCGCCAGGCTACCCAGCAGCCAGGGTTGTTGCAGCCAGGCCTGCAGGCTGGCGCCCAGCAGCGCGGCGATCACGCCAAGTGCGGCGTACACTAGGGCCATGCTCAACACATAGACGCCGGCCAGCCACCAGCCTCGGCGGGCGCTGGCGCCATTGCCCAGAACCAGCCCGGCGAGGATCGGCAGCATCGGCAGCGAGCAGGGGGTGAAGGCCAGCAGCAGGCCCAGGCCGAAGAAGGCCAGCAGGCTCCAGGCCAGACTGTCCTGCTGCAGGGTGCCGGCCAGGGCCTGGTCGCTGGCCTGGTTGGCAGCGGGTGTTGCCGCAGTCGCCCCGCCAAGGGCGATCGGCGTGGTCTGCGGTGGGTAGCACAGGCCGGCGTCGGCGCAGCCTTGCCAGCCCAGGCGCAGTTCACCGCTGGCGTTGGCCGGCAGCAGCAATTCCAGTTCGGTGCGGTAGACCGCGCTGTCGCCGAAGAACTCGTCGTGATGGTTCTCGGCCTGGGGCAGGGGCGGGTGCTGCTCCGGGGGCAGGCCGTCGAACTTCAGGCGTTTCTGGTAAAGGTAGTAGCCGTCCTTGATCTGGAAATGCAGGCGCATCTGGCCGTTTTCCAGGCGGTCGTGGGTCAGCACGAAGGCTTCGTTCACCGGCAGGAAGTCCGGTTTGACCGCGAACGGGTTGGCCTGTAGGGGGCCGGCGAGCAGGAATGTCAGGAAAAGCAGGAGAACACGCATGTCGACGCCTTGGCAGAACTTTGAAGGAGGCCATGCTGGCCTTGGGTTATTAACTGAAGGTTAAGCTGGTCCTAGGACTGGCAGCCAGCGTTGCAGCGGCCGATGCTATCAGGCCGACGAACGTCGCCAAACCGGTTCATAATCCCCCCTTAATGATGAAGCTGTGCAATGCCATCTTCCCTACCCAGGAGCCCCCACATGCACGTTCTGCTCTGCGAGGACGACGACCTGATCGCCAGCGGCATCTGCGCCGGCCTCTCGGCCCAAGGCCTGACCGTGGACCGGGTGGCCAGCGCCTCGCAGGCCCGGCAGATGCTGCAGACCGCCAAGTTCGACGTGATGATCCTCGACCTGGGCCTGCCCGACGAAGATGGCCTGAAGCTGCTGCGCCGCCTGCGTCAGCAGGGCGAGATCCTGCCGGTGCTGGTGCTCACCGCCCGTGACGCGGTCACCGACCGGGTCGACGGCCTGCAGGCCGGCGCCGACGATTACCTGCTCAAACCCTTCGACCTGCGCGAACTGGCCGCCCGCTTGCACACCCTGCTGCGCCGGGTGGCCGGGCGGGCGGTGAACGTGATCGAGCATGGTCCGCTGCGCTACGATCCCAGCAGTTGCGCGGCGACCCTGGCGGGCCGGCCACTGGACCTGTCGCGGCGCGAGCAGGCGCTGCTCCAGGCGTTGCTGCAGAACCCGGGGCGCGTGCTCTCCAGCGAGCAGCTCAAGGATTGCGTCTATGGCTTCAGCGACGAGGTCGAAAGCAACGCGCTGAACGTGCATATCCACCACCTGCGACGCAAGCTGGGCAACAGCATCGTCGAGACCGTGCGCGGCCTGGGTTACCGCCTGGGCCCGGCCCAGGCGCCGGAGGAGGCCGCATCATGAGCCTGCGGGTACGCCTGTCGCTGATCCTCGGCAGCGTGTTCATCGTCATCTGGGTGCTGGCGGCAGCGTGGATGCTGCGTGACCTGCGCCAGCAGATGATGTTCTCCCTCGACCAGCGGCTGGTGGCCTCGGCACGCATGGTCGCGGGGCTGATCGACCAGTTGCCGCAGCCGCTGACCGCCAAGGGCCAGGACGCGCATTTTTCCGCCGACCAGTTCAGCGTGCCGGATGGCATGGCCTGCCAGGTCAGCTCGTTGCGCGGCGAGATCCTCGCCAGCAACCACAAGCACGATGGCGCCATGGACGACGAGCGCAGCGGGTTTCGTGACCAGACCATCGATGGCGCCTCATGGCGTACCTTCACCTACAACCATGGCGACGTGCGCATCACCACCGCCGATCGTCACCAGGAGCGCGAGGCGCTGAACCAGTCGATCCTGCTGGCGGCCTCGGCACCGGTGCTCATGGCTTTGCTGGGCAGTTTGGGGTTGTTGTGGATCGGCCTGGGCAAGGGGCTGGAACCGCTCAATCGCATGCGTGATGCCTTGCGCAGGCGCCGCGCCGACAGCGTCGAACCCTTGCAGGTGGCCGGTCTGCCCAGTGAGTTGCAACCGTTGCTCGATACCCAGAACCAGCTGTTCCTGCGCATCGCCCAGACCCTTGAGCGCGAACGCCGCCTGACCGACGACGCCGCCCACGAACTGCGCAGCCCGTTGACCGCGATCAAGACCCACCTGCAGGTGGCGCGCATGACCGACGGCGCGGTGCGTGAACAGGCCCTGGAGCACGCCGAGCAGGGTACCGACCGCATGCACCGCACGCTGGAGCAGTTGCTGATGCTGGCGCGGGTCGAGGGCAGCCTGTCGTTCGATGACGGCGTGCAGTGCAGTGCCGCCCAGGTTGCCCGGCAGGCCATCGAGGATGCCGGCGGCGGCGACAACCGCCGTATTCACCTGCATCTGCCCGAGGAGGCGGCCAAGGTCTACCTGAGCATGCCGGCGCCGCTGGCGGTGGCGGCGCTGCGCAACCTGCTGGACAACGCCCTGCGCCATGGCGGCGATGCCGCCGTGGAGCTGGATGTGCAGGCGCAGGACGGCCAGGTGGATTTCCTCGTCCGCGACCATGGGCCAGGCATCGCGCAGGGCGACCTCGAACACCTGACCGAGCGCTTCTGGCGCAACGGCCAAAGCGGTGGTTGCGGCCTGGGGCTGGCGATCGTCCAGGCCATCGTCCAGCGCTGTGCCGGCAGCCTGCGTTTCGACAGCCAGGCCGATGGCTTGCGGGTGCGCCTGCAGGTGCCGGCACGCTCAGGGAGTTGATCTGCAACAAATCCGACGGCAACCGCTAAATCCGCACCTCGCTGAAGCGTTTTTCAAGCGATAAGAACCCGACACACATCCGGTTACAGGGCGCGTGGCGGGCACATTCGCTTGCTTGCGAGGGATTTTCCGATGTCGACCGCTTCCAGCCTTGCCCAGGTGCTGCCGGCCACCGCGCCGCGCCCGCTGTACGAATTCGAGGACTCACCCCTGCTGCTGCGCCAGCAACAGCAGGAGTCCAACGCCCGTAGCTACCCGCGGCGCATCCCGCTGGCGCTCAAGCGCGCCCGTGGCCTGTACGTCGAAGATGTCGAGGGCCGCCAGTTCATCGACTGCCTGGCCGGTGCCGGCACGCTGGCCCTGGGCCACAACCATCCGGTGGTGATCGACGCCATCCAGCGCGTGCTGGCCGACGAGCTGCCACTGCATACTCTGGACCTGACCACGCCGGTCAAGGACCAGTTCGTCCAGGACCTGTTCGGCCTGTTGCCCGAGGGCCTGCGCGGCGAAGCCAAGATCCAGTTCTGCGGCCCGACCGGCACCGATGCGGTGGAGGCCGCGCTCAAGCTGGTGCGTACCGTGACCGGGCGCAGCACCGTGTTGGCGTTCCAGGGCGCCTACCATGGCATGACCCAGGGCGCCCTGAGCCTGATGGGCAGCCTGGGGCCGAAGAAGCCCCTTGGCGCGCTGTTGAACAATGGCGTGCAGTTCCTGCCTTACCCCTATGACTACCGCTGCCCGTTCGGCCTGGGCGGCGAGGCGGGCGTGCGCGCCAACCTGCATTACCTGGAAAACCTGCTGAACGACCCCGAAGCCGGGGTGGCGCTGCCGGCGGCGGTGATCGTCGAGGTGGTGCAGGGCGAGGGCGGTGTGATCCCTGCCGATATCGAGTGGCTGCGCGGGCTGCGCCGAATCACCGAGCAGGCTGGGGTGGCGCTGATCGTCGACGAGATCCAGAGCGGCTTCGCCCGCACCGGCAAGATGTTCGCCTTCGAGCACGCCGGCATCGTGCCGGACGTGGTGACCCTGTCCAAGGCCATCGGCGGCAGCCTGCCGCTGGCGGTGATGGTCTACCGCGACTGGCTCGACCAGTGGTCGCCGGGCGCCCATGCCGGCACCTTCCGGGGCAACCAGATGGCGATGGCGGCGGGCTCTGCGGTGATGAAGTACCTGGTCGAGCACCGCCTGTGCGAGCACGCCGAGGCCATGGGTCAGCGCCTGCGCGGGCACCTGCAACGGTTGCAGCAGGACTATCCGCAGCTTGGCGACATTCGTGGTCGTGGCTTGATGCTGGGCGTGGAGCTGGTGGACCCGGCGGGCAAGCGCGACGTGCAGGGGCATCCGCCGGCATGCCGCAGCCTGGCGCCGAAGGTGCAGCGCGAGTGCCTGCGCCGCGGCCTGATCCTCGAGCTGGGCGGTCGCCATGGTGCTGTGGTGCGCTTCCTGCCGCCGTTGATCATCAGTGCCGAGCAGATCGATGAAGTGGCCGCCAGATTTGCCGAAGCCGTCGCGGCGGCGGTATTGGCTGGCTGAAGCCATACCCAGGGAGCAAAACGTAATTTGCTGACTTGACTGGAACAGCGTGGGAGCGGGCTTGCCCCGCGATGCGGTTTATGGCACCGGCTTTGCCGGTGATCGCGGGGCAAGCCCGCTCCCACGTTCGTGATGCTTGCTCTTCTGTTCCGTGAGCGACAGCGCAGCCCAAGGGGTTGAGCAGATCTTTTACAGGACGCCTGTATCAGTCAAAGGTGCGCCCGGCGCGCCAATAGCCCATCAGCGTCAGGCTTTCTCGCGGCAGCCCGCGCTCCTGGATCAGGTAGCGGCGGATGTCCATGACAGTCCCCGATTCCCCGGCGATCCAGGCATGGAAGTCGCCGTGTTCGCCGCAGGCCTGTTCCCACAGGATGCTTTCGTCGATATCCACGTCTTCCAGCTCGACCGCCGACGCGCCACGCAGCGCCGGCAGGCTGGCCAGCTCGCGCACGGCGTGCTGCATGCCTTGGCCGTGCTCGCTGCGCAGCAGGTCGCGTGGCAGCCAGTGCAGGCGGGTGGCCGGGCCCTGGCGCAGGTCGAGGCAGTCGGCTTCCAATGGCACTTCGATGAAGGCTTCCACTGCCAGCTCCGGCGCGGTCGTGGCCAGCTGTTCGAGGATGCCGGCAATCGCCGGCAGAGCGGTTTCGTCGCCGATCAGCAGAATGCGCCGGGCGCTGCGCGGCGGTTTCCATTCATAGCCGCCGGGGTCGTCGGCATAGGCCAGGTTGGGGGCGACCATCTGCAGGCGGTCGCCGACGCGGGCATGGGTGGCCCAGGCCGAGGCCGGGCCATTGACGCCGTGCAGGACAAAGTCCACCTCCACCTCCAGCGCCTCGCGGCGCAGGGCGCGGATGGTGTAGGTGCGCATGGGCGGCATGTCTTGCGCCGGCAGTTCACGCCGCGCCTGCTGCCATTGCGCGTGCTTGGGCAGGTTGGGTGGCGCGCCGGCTGGCGTCGGAAACAGCAACTTCACGCGCTGGTCGGGGGCCAGGGTGGTCATCTGCGCGACGTCCTCGCCGGTGAAGACGAAGCGAGCCAGTGAGGGGCTCAAGGGTTCGATGGCCTTGAGGTCGAGGTCGAAGAGCCGGTAGGGCGTGGCCTGCACGGCAGGTGCCAGGCGAGCAAGCGGGGAGGTCATGGGCATGCCTCTGTCAGCGGGAGATACCCATCAGACGAGCGCACTGCGCGGTTAATTAGCTGGTGTGTGTCGTGCCTAAATTTCCCCGGCCCGCCTACGTTCTAGCTTGGATAGCAGTCGCGGCACGCGAAGACGGATTGAGGCGCAATGACAATTTCCCGACGAGGATTCATCGCCGGCTTGGCTGTGGCGGGCGCCACAGGCACGGCGGCCTATTACGCGCACAAGCAACTGACCCATGACCCCGAGGACGACATCGTCACGCCTGGGGAAGCCAGCGTCGAGCTGGCCGACTACGCAGGCCAGATGCTCGCGGATCAACTGCGCGGCGTCTGGGAAATCCGCTTCGAGGGTGCCGAACGCGGCCTGGAAGGGCTGCCCCAGCAAGGTGTCGAGATGTTCCTCGACGTCGCCACCAAGGGGCGCGGCTTGCGCGGTTTCGTCGATACCGGCGAGCGCTTGCGTGGGGCTGGCGAGCCGGCCTACCGGGTGCTGGGCGACCTGGTCGGGGCCAGCAGCGCGCAGGTGCGCTGGCGCCTGATCAGCCAGCATGGCGGGCCGGGCTATGAATGCGTGGCCAGCCTGGACGAAGTCTGGGCCGAGTTCGCCAATGCCGGCAGCGGTACGCTGACCGGGCGCGTGCAGCGTCTGGATCGGCCGCTGACCCTGCCGGTGCCCGACAGCCGCTTCGTCGCGGTCAAGCGGTTGTTCCCCGAGGCCCGTGAGCGCCTGCCTTATACCCCCGAGATGCTGGCCTGGGTGGTCGGTGCCGAACACCGCTTGTTCCACCAGCTCTGGCATGCCACCCGTGACCAGTGGCACAAGTTGCCGCAGAACAAGCAGGATGCCCTGCGTGGCCTGGGCTGGCAGCCCGGGCCCAGGGATCATGAGCGCGATGCCCGTGGCCCGCGCAAGCACCGCAATGGTTCGGGTATCGATTTCCTGTTCATGCACCGGCACATGCTGATGTATGCGCGCACCTTGCAGGACTTGCCCTCCTGGCAGCGCTTCCCGCTGCCGCAGCCGAGCGTCGAGTTTGACCGCGCAGGCTTTGCCCGTTATTTCGACAACCACGACGGCTACTGCGTGCCGCCGACCTGGCAGGCGCCGGGCGACGAGGCCTATGGCCAGTGGGTCGGGGCGATCAAGGCTGGCGAAACCTATTGCAGCAACTTCCAGGTGTGGGAGTCGCAGTACCAGGACCCGTTGTACCTGTCGAAGCTGACCCTGGGGGCCTTCGGCTCGGAATTGGAGATGAACCTGCACGACTGGCTGCACATGTGCTGGGCGTCGGTGCCGCGTGATCCTAACAATGGCGCGCCGGTGCCGTTCGCCCGTGACCAGGCCGACTTTGCCGCGCGCTGGTTCGAACCCGAAAACGATTTTCTCGGCGACCCGTTCTCGTCCCATGTCAATCCGGTGTTCTGGGGCTTCCATGGCTGGATCGACGACCGCATCGACGACTGGTTCCGTGCCCATGAACGCTATCACCCCGGCCAGGTACGGCGCCTGGAGATCAATGGCGTGCCCTGGTTCGCCCCGGGCCGCTGGGTCGAAGCCGGCGACCCGTGGCTGGGCCCGGACACCCATGGCTGCAGCACGCAGCCAGGCATGCGCCTGGGCAAGTCGGTGGAGATGGACGTGGAGACCATGAAGCTGGCCCTGCGTATCACGTTCGGTAACGAGGAAAAGCTGGATAGCCTGCTGCGCAAGGTGCCACAACGCCCCTGGTACGCGCGCCACCTGTCACTGAAGAACATCGTGCCCTGATGCACCCCATGTCCCTGCAAGCGCGGGCAAACCCGCGCCTGCTGGGACTTGTCGCGTGCCCTACAGCTTGGCCGGCGACTGCCAGCCCCCACCCAATGCCTTGTACAGCGCCACGCTGCCCTGTAACTGCTCCAGGCGTAGTTGCGCCTGCTGGTCCTGGGCCAGATACAGCGTGCGCTGGGTCTCCAGTACTGTCAGCAGGGTCTCGGCGCCAGCGGCGTAACGTTGCTGGGCCAGGTCGAAGGCGATGCGTGCCTGCTCCACCTCCTGGTCCTGCCAGCGGCGCTGGCGTTCAACACCGGCGATGGCGTTCAAGGCTTTCTCCACATCGGCGAAGCCCGCCAGGATGCTGCCGCGGTACAGCTCCAGCAATTCCTCCTGTTCGGCGCTGGCCTGGTCCCGTGCGGCGCTGAGGCGGCCGTTGTTGAAGATTGGCGCGGCGAGGCCGGCAGTCAGGGTGTAGTAGGGGCTGTCGAAGACGTTGGGCAGGGTGCGCGCACCGCTGCCCAGGTTCGCACCGAGTATCAGGCGAGGCAGCATGGCCGCCCGGGCCACCTGGATGTTGGCGCTGGCCGCCGCCAGGCGCGCTTCGGCGGCGGCGATGTCCGGCCGCCGGCCGAGCAGTTCGCTGGGCACGCCGCTGCCGATGCTGGGCCACTGTACGTTGCTGATCATTTCGCGATTGTCGGGCAGGGCCTGCACCGGGTCGCCGAGCAGGGTGGCGAGGACGATGCGGTTGTCCTGGCGACGCTGTTCGAGCAACGGCAGCTGGCGTTCCTGGGCCGCCACCAGGCTGCGCTGCTGGGCCAGTTCCAGACGGGTGGCCGAGCCTGAACGTTCGCGGGCTTCGACCAGACCCAGCACGTCGCGGGCATTGCCCAGGTTGAGCCGGGCGATGCGCAGTTGCTCGTCGAGTGCCAGGCCTTGCAGGTAGCTGTCGGCCACGGCGCTGACCAGGGTCAGCTCGACGGTCTGGCGATCGAAACGGCTGGCATCCAGGCTGCGCAGCGCGCTGTCGCGGGTGGCGCGCAGGCCGCCCCAGAAATCGATCTCGTAGCTGGCGCTCAGGCGGGTGCCGAAGGAAGTGCTGGTGCGCTCGCTGCTGCTGGCGTCCAGCTGGCGGTTGCCTTCACCGCGCAACAGGCGCTGTCGGCTGCCATCCAGGCCGAGCTGTACTTCTGGCAGCAAGGGCGCGCCGGCGATCACCGCGATGGCTTGAGCCTTGCGCACGCGTGCCGCGGCCGCCGCCAGGTCGTGGCTGTTCACCCGCGCGCGTTCGACCAGCTGGTCCAGTTCCAGGCTGGCAAAGGCTCGCCACCACTGGTTGTCCGGCAGGGCCTGGTTGGCGCTGGTCGGCCCTTGCCAGGCCGGCGGGGTGTCGATGTTCGCCGCAGGCGGCGGCGGGGTGCTGCAGGCGGCCAGGCCAAGGCTCAGGGCCAGCAAGCTGATACGGCAGGGGGTCGTCATGGGTTATTCGCTGGTAAGGGCCTTGACCGGGTCGAGGCGGGCGGCCTTGCGGGCCGGCATGAAACCGAACACCACGCCGGTGATCACGGCGCAGGCAAACGCGCCGAGGATGGCGGGCAGGGCGAAGGCCACGGCGATGTCGGCCAGCAACAGGCTGCCGCCGATGGCCAGGGCCAGGACGATGCCGGTCACGCCGCCGACCATCGACAGCATCACCGCCTCGGTGAGGAACTGGCGCAGGATGTCGCGCTGGCGCGCGCCGGTGGCCATGCGGATGCCGATCTCGCGGGTGCGTTCGCGCACAGTCATGAGCATGATGTTCATCACGCCGATGCCACCCACCAGCAGGGAGATCGCGGCAATCGCACCAAGCATCAGCGACAGGCTGTTCTGCGTGCGGGCCTCGGCCTGGATCAGCGCGGCGTCGTTGGTCAGGACGAAGTCATTCTTGCCTTGGTGACGCTGCAACATCAGGCGCTCGATGGCTTGTTCGGTCTCTTTCACCTGGCTGGAGTCCTGGGCGGCGATGGTGACGTACTCCGGGTCGCGGCTGCCGAACAGGCGGATGGAGGCGGCGGAGTAGGGCACCACCACGCGCTCGTCGCTGTCCTCGCTGCCGGAGCTGGCACCTTTGCCCTGGAGCACGCCGATCACCTGGAACGGCACGTTGCCGATCAGCAGGTACTGACCGAGCGGATTGCTGCCCGGGCCGAACATCTTGTCTCGCACCTTCTGCCCGATCACGGCCACGGCGGCGCCGTTGGCTTCGTCGGCCTCGCTGTAGAAGCTGCCCTCGACCACGGGCCAGTTGAAGATCTCGGGGAACCCGGTGTTGTTGCCGCCAACGTAGAACTGCTCGCCCTTGTTGCCGTGGCGCACCATGAGCTTGTCGCCGATCACTGGCATGACCCGTTTGACCTGGGGCAGTTCGCCGATGGCGTCGACATCGTCGAGGGTGACGATGCCCATCAGTTCTTCGGAGGAGTGCTTGCCGTTGAGGTAGAGGATGTTCGAGCCGAACGCGGCCATCTGCGCCATGACCTGGCGCTTGCTGCCTTCGCCGACCGCGAGCATGACCACCACCGAGGCCACACCGATGATGATGCCGAGCAGGGTCAGGGCGGTGCGGAAGCGGTTGATCCACATTACCCGCCAAGCGGCCTGCAGGGACTCGACCAGTTCGCCTTTCCAGGCGCCGCGCTGGGTCGCGCCGCGGTCCAGGCGCTGGCGCAGGTCGTCGGCCTGCAACTGCCGGGGGATGTCGGCCGATGGCTGGCTGGGCGAGTCGCTGACCACTTCGCCGTCGCGCACTTCGATGATCCGCTGGGCGCGGGCTGCGACTTCACGGTCGTGGGTGATGAGGATGATCACATGGCCCTGGCTGGCCAGCTCGTCGAGCAGGGTCATCACCTCGGCGCCGCTATAGCTGTCGAGGGCGCCGGTGGGCTCGTCGGCGAGGATGATGTGGCCGCCGTTCATCAATGCGCGGGCGATCGATACCCGTTGCTGCTGGCCGCCGGACAACTGGTGCGGGCGGTTGCCGGTGCGGCTGGCCAGGCCCAGGCGCTCGAGCAGGGCGTGGGCGCGGGCATGGCGCTCGGCGGGCGGGGTGCCGGCGTAGATGGCCGGCATCTCGACGTTCTCCTGGGCCGAACCCGAAGGGATCAGGTGATAGCCCTGGAACACGAAGCCGAAGGCTTCGCGACGCAGCCAGGCCAGCTCGTCGCTGTCCAGTTCGGCCACGTCGCGGCCGGCGAAGCGGTAGCTGCCCGAGGTGGGGCGGTCGAGGCAGCCGAGGATGTTCATCAGGGTCGATTTGCCGGAGCCCGAGGCGCCGACGATGGCGACGAACTCGCCGGGGTGGATGCTCAGGCTGATGCCGCGCAACACCTCGACCCTGGGCGAATCGACACCGCCGTAGACCTTGCGGATGTCGCACAGCTCGATCAGGGGCGTGGCCATCTCAACCCCCACTGGCGGCAGGCAGGCCGATGACCAGGCGCTCGCCTTCGTTCAGGCCTTCGAGCACCTGCACTCGCAGGCGGTCGCTCAAGCCGGTGCGCACCTGGCGCGCCTCGACCTGGCCCTTGCCGTTCAGCACTTGGGCCAGGCGCAAGCCCTCTTCGGGTGTCTCGTCCAGCGCGGCCAACGGCACGCTGAGCACCTGGCTGGCTTGCCCAGCGACGAAGAACACCTGGGTGGTCATCTCGGCCATCAGGGCGCCATCGGGGTTGTCCACGTCCAGCAGCACGGTGTATTGCACCACCTTGCTGCCGGTGGTGCCGGCAGTGGCGCTGGCCGGGCTGCCACCGCCCTGGCTGGTCTGGTCCAGCGGCTTGGGCGGTACTGGCAGGATCTGACGCACGGTGCTGGTCCAGCGGCGCTTGCCGCCGGCCAGGGTGTTGAAATAGGCGGTCATGCCCGGCTTGACCTTGCCGATGTCGGCTTCGGACACCTGGGCCCAGACGGTCATCGGCGAGAGCTTGGCGATCCGCAGGATCAGCGGGGTCTGCTGCTGGGCATTGAGGGTCTGGCCTTCGCGGGCATCCACTGCCACCACGGTGCCGCTCATGGGCGCGTAGATGCGCGTGTAGCCCAGCTCTGCCTCGTCGCTGCGCAGGCTGGCCTGGGCCTGGCGGATCTGCGCCAGGTACATGTCGATGCGGGCCTGGGTCACCTTCAATTGCGCCTGTGCCGTCTGCAGGTCTTCCTGGCGGGTGGCGCCGGCGGCGGCCAGGCCGTGCTGGCGTTGATACTGCTGCTGGGCCAGCTGGTATTGCGCACGCTGCTCAGCCAGCTGAGCCTTGAGGTTCTCGATCGAGTAACGTCCGGCGTCGAGCTTGGCCTGTTGCGTGGACGGGTCGATTTCCACCAGCAACTGGCCCTGGCGCACTTCGTCACCGGCTTCCACATGCAACTTGCGAATCTGCCCCGAGGCTTGGGCGCCGACGTCGACGTAGCGGCGCGGTTGCAGGGTGCCCAGGGCGGTGACGCTGCTTTCGATGTCGGCGCGCAGCACCGGCACGGTGCTGACCGGTGCGCCGCCGAGCGGCAGGGCCTGCCAGGCCACCAGGCTACCGAGGCCGGCCAGGCCCAGGGCGCCGAACAGCACTCGGCGGCGGGTATTGGATGTGCGTGTCATGCGGGCTTCCAGCCGGAGGTAGTGGCCGAGTGCCGCACGGGGCATGCGCTCGGGGGTCCCAGTTAAACGAATGTGATAGTTGGCGATTTAACGCAGGAAGGGGGTGGTCTGCGTGTTGCTGCGAATAATTATAATTTGTAAGATCGCACACTGATATCATCCAGACCCGCTGCGCCTGCCTACCAGCGCTCGAGCAGGGAGACGACAGGTGCCGTCGTGGAACATTACTATCGCGAGTTGGTGAGCTTCCTGTCCGCCCGGCTTGGCAATCGCCAGGCGGCCGAAGACGTCGCCCATGATGCCTACATCCGCGTGCTGGAACGCACCGAAGGCGAGCGTATCGAACACCCGCGCGCGTTTCTTTATCGCACGGCGATGAACCTGGTGGTCGATCATCACCGGCGTCACCAGGTGCGTCAGGCCGAGCCGCTCGAGGTGCTTGACAGCGACGAACGCTGGCACAGCCCCGCCCCGACGCACAGCATGCAGCTCGACCAGCGCCTGGCGCTGATGCAGCAGGCCTTGGGCGAGCTGAGCGCGCCTTGCCGTGACAGTTTCCTGCTGCGCAAGCTCGAGGGCCTGTCGCACCAGCAGATCGCCGAGCGCCTGGATATATCCCGCAGCGTGGTGGAAAAGCACATCGTCAACGCGATGAAGCACTGTCGCGTGCGCATGCGCCAGTGGGAGTCCTGAGCGGGGTGCCGGCGGATGTGAAAATTCCGTGAGCTGGCGACTTGATTTCTCCCGGGATCACGACAACTATCAATAAAGACCCCCCGTCCAGGCGTTCCGCCTGACGTTGCCGTTCCCGGCGCAGTATGGTCATGGAGCCACTGTCATCACCTAACTGCCCAGGTCCGGACGATGCCTAACAAATCCATGCGCATCCTCATCGCCGACGAGCATCCCGCCCAGCGCCTGCAGCTGGAACGGATGCTCAATGGCCTGGGTTACTTCCGGATCGCTCCGGTGGAGAGTTTCGACGACCTGCAGCGCCTGGTGCACAGTGCCTTGCAGCCGTTCAATCTGCTGGTGGGCAACATCGAGCTGGCCAGCCATGCGGGGGTCGACCTGGCGCGCTTCTGCCGGGTCAGTTCGCAGATCCAGCACGCGCTGCTGTACCACTCGCCGCACCTGAAGGTGCCAGCGGTGCCGTCGAGTGACCGGCATGCGGTCAGCATCAGCCTGCCCCATGCACCCGACAGCGAGGCGCTGGAGTCGTTCATGGCGATCATCGACCTGCCGGTGCTGGTCGGGCAGTTGCCCCTGCCGCCCGGGCTGGCGGGGGCCTCGAACTATTCCCGGCGGCGGACCAACCTCGCGCAGACGGTGTTCTGCCGCAACTCCTGAAGCACGGGCGGCCATAGGCCCAAGGCTTTTGCTATCCTCTTGGCCTTTTGCCACGTTGCGGAAGCTGCCATGACTGCGCTCGATACCACCCGCCCGCCACGGTTCAGCCGTAGCGACCACCGGACCCTGGGGCTGGCCGCGCTGGGTGGCGCACTGGAAATCTACGATTTCATCATCTTCGTGTTCTTTGCCCTGACGCTCAGCCAGCTGTTCTTCCCGCCCGAAATGCCGGAGTGGCTGCGCCTGTTGCAGAGCTTCGGGATCTTCGTCACCGGTTACCTGGCCAGGCCGCTGGGCGGCATCCTCATGGCCCATTTCGCCGATCACCTGGGGCGCAAGCGGGTGTTCAGCCTGAGCATCCTGATGATGGCGTTGCCGTGCCTGCTGATCGGGGTGATGCCGACCTACGCCGACATCGGCTACGCCGCGCCGCTGATCCTGCTGGCGCTGCGCATCCTGCAAGGGGCGGCGGTGGGCGGTGAGGTGCCCAGTGCCTGGACGTTCGTTGCCGAGCACGCGCCACCGGGGCGCCGCGGCTATGCGCTGGGCTTCCTGCAGGCTGGGTTGACCTTCGGCTACCTGCTCGGGGCGCTGACCGCGACCTTGCTGGCACAGCTGTTCACACCCCAGGAGATCCTCGAGTACGCCTGGCGCTATCCCTTCCTGTTGGGTGGGGTGTTCGGCGTGATCGGGGTCTGGCTGCGCCGCTGGCTGAGCGAAACCCCGGTGTTCCTGGCCCTGCGGGCACAACAGGAGCAGCCGGTGGCCTTCCCTCTGCGTCGGGTGCTGAGTACTCATAGACGGGCTCTGGTCCCGGCGGCGCTGTTGACCTGTGTGTTGACCTCGGCGGTGGTGGTGCTGGTGGTGATCACCCCGACCGTGATGCAACAGCGGTTTGGCATGACGGCCGGGCACACTTTCGCCCTGAGCAGCGTGGGTATCGTCTTTCTCAATATCGGCTGCGTGTTGGCGGGGTTGTTGGTGGATCGTGTCGGCGCCTGGCGGGCGCTGATGCTCTACTGCCTGCTGCTGCCGTTGGGCATCGGCGTCTTGTACGCCAGCCTGGTGGGGCAGTGGGGGCAGACCTGGGCTGCCTATGCATTGGCCGGCCTGTCATGTGGCGTGGTGGGGGTGGTGCCGTCGGTGATGGTCGGGCTGTTCCCGGCCGAGATTCGGGTGTCGGGCATCTCCTTCACCTATAACGTTGCCTACGCCCTGTGGGCCAGCACCACGCCGCTGGCGCTGATTGCCCTGATGCCCTGGAGCCCGTGGGTGTGTGTCGGATTTTGTCTGGTCATGGGCATGGTCGGATTGCTGACGGCGCTCTATTTCGTGCGTCGTGGGTCGTTGGGATTCGCTGTGCAGCCGTCGCCGCTCATGTGTGGTGACAAATGACGCGGTAATGGCTGCTGGGTAGTGAGGCAGACTTCCGGGCGGGGGTTATTGGAATAACCTATTGGCCGAAAATAACCTGGAAGGTTAATTTCTCATGGAGAAAAGAACGCCGCACTCAAGGAGCTGTAAACATGAGATGCCCGATTTGTGGTGGTGCCGAGCTTGCACCGGACACTCAGGACATGCCCTATCGCTACAAGGGCATGTCGACGCTCATTCCGCATGTCAGTGGTGATTATTGCCCCGCCTGTGGTGAGGCGGTGTTGAGTCATGCCGAAGCCATGCGTGTCAGTGACCTGATGGTGGAGTTTGATCGGAAGATCAATGCTGAGGCAATTGACCCTGCCTTCATCGTTGCCGTGCGTAAGAAGTTCGATCTCGACCAGCGCGAAGCGGGTGAAATCTTCGGGGGAGGCGTCAATGCGTTCTCTCGTTATGAAAATGGCAAGACCCGGCCGCCGGTCGCTTTGATCAAGCTCTTCAAGCTCTTGGATCGCCATCCGGAGCTGTTTGAGGAAGTCAGGACTGCCTGATGCATCCTGACAGTCCCTCGGTGTCCCTCGACCTTGCCGACTACACCTGCCCGGTGCAGTTGCCTCCGGGCACTACAAGCCCGATGGTGGGCAGTGCCTGGGGCATGTCCTGGAGCGGCTCGAGCAACTAGGGTCTGTACGAAATGTGTCTGCGCGAAGGCCAGACAAGGCGAAACGGGGGGAGGAAGCGGAGTGTACTGGAGTACATGAGCATTCCGAGCCCCGTTTCAACGCAGTATGGGCGAGTGCAGATACATTTCGTACAGAGCCTAGGGCTGGACACCACGCACACCGTGGTTTCGTATAGGCAATAGCGGCTATGCCATGAAAAAACCCCCGGGCCTTACGGCCAGGGGGCTTTTGCTTGCCTCAAGGGCAGGGCCTACATGTTCGGGTAGGTTGGCCCGCCGGCGCCTTCAGGGGTAACCCAGGTGATGTTCTGGGCCGGGTCCTTGATGTCGCAGGTCTTGCAGTGCACGCAGTTCTGCGCGTTGATCTGGAAGCGCTTGTTGCCGTCTTCCTGGGTGATCACTTCGTAAACACCAGCGGGGCAGTAACGCTGCGCCGGTTCGTCATACAGCGGCAGGTTGCTGGCGATCGGGATGTTCGGATCGGTCAGCTTCAGGTGGCAGGGTTGTTCCTCTTCGTGGTTGGTGCTGGAGAGGAATACCGAGCTGAGCTTGTCGAAGCTGAGCTTGCCGTCGGGTTTCGGGTAGTCGATCTTCTGCGAGTCTGCCGCCAGCTTCAGGCAGGCGTAGTCCGGCTTGGTGTCGTGCAGGGTGAACGGCAGCTTGCCGCCAAACCAGTTCTGGTCGACGTAGTTGAACGCAGCGCCCAGGATCGGGCCGAACTTGTGCATGGCCGGGCCGAAGTTGCGGCTGGCGAACAGCTCTTCATGCAGCCAGCTGGCCTTGAACGCGCTGACATAGCTGTTGAGCTGGTCACCGCCCTCGCTGCCGGCGATCAGTGCGTCGGCCACCGCTTCTGCGGCGAGCATGCCGGACTTCATCGCGGTGTGGCTGCCCTTGATCTTGGCGAAGTTCAGGGTGCCGAGGTCGCAGCCGATCAGCGCGCCGCCGTTGAACACCATCTTCGGCAGCGAGTTGAAACCGCCCTTGCAGATGGCGCGGGCGCCGTAGCTGATGCGCTTGCCGCCTTCGAGGTACTGGGCCATCACCGGGTGGTGCTTGAGGCGCTGGAATTCGTCGAACGGCGACAGGTACGGGTTGGTGTAGGACAGGTCGACGATCAGGCCGACCACCACCTGGTTGTTCTCCAGGTGATAGAGGAACGAGCCGCCGGTGTTGTCCTTGCTCATCACGTCCAGCGGCCAGCCGGCGGTGTGCACCACCAGGCCCTGCTCATGCTTGGCCGGGTCGATTTCCCAGATTTCCTTGAGGCCGATGCCGTAGTGCTGGACGTCGGACTCGTTGTCCAGATCGAAGCGCTTGATCAGTTGCTTGCCGATGTGGCCACGGCAGCCTTCGGCGAACAGGGTGTACTTGGCACGCAATTCCATGCCCGGGGTGTACAGGCCGTCCTTCGGGTTGCCTTCGCGGTCGACACCGAGGTCGCCGGTAACGATGCCGCGGACCACGCCGTTTTCGTCGAACAGCGCTTCCTGGGCGGCGAAGCCCGGGTAGATCTCCACGCCGAGGTTCTCGGCCTGCTGGGCCAGCCAGCGGCACAGGTTGCCCAGCGAGATGATGTAGTTGCCCTGGTTGTGCATGGTCTTGGGCACGAACAGGTCAGGCACTTTTGTCGAGCTGCCGGCATCCTTGAGCACATAGATGTCGTCGCGCTTCACTTCGGTGTTCAGCGGCGCGCCCAGCTCTTTCCAGTCGGGGAACAGTTCGTTCAGGGCGCGCGGTTCGAACACCGCGCCGGAGAGAATATGGGCGCCGACTTCGGAGCCTTTCTCGACCACGCAGACGCTGATCTCGCTACCGGCTTCGGCGGCCTTCTGCTTCAGGCGGCAGGCGGCGGACAGGCCCGCCGGGCCTGCGCCGACGATGACCACGTCGAATTCCATGTATTCGCGTTCCACAGGTTCTCTCCTACTCAAGGCTCATCGCGTTGCTTGTCTTTTATGGGTGTTCACGGTCACGTGCGGCGTTCAGGTGTTGTAGCTTCGCAGGTGATGGACTACACCGTTTTGTCTTGGCCGCGCATTATATCTACACCACTTGGCGGGTCCAATACAAACGTTTGTTTGAATTTGCCGGAGGCCCGTAAAATCACAGGTAGGCGGCTGAGGGCTGGCCAATTTGCCGTATTGACCGGATTGGGTGTTACGGTCAAGATACGAGCGCTTTCGCGTTCGCCGTAGGCTGACCGTCGGGCGCAGGTGCACCCCTAAAGACCGGGCGTAGAGCAGGGTTTACGGGCCGAATCAGGTGTTGTAGTGGAGTCTACACGGCACCACAGGAAATGACCCGTGGGTTTTGGACCTTCAGGGTCGTAACAGGACTGATCGGTCAACTGAACTTTACTGCTGTCGGCACGTTTTTAGAGGTGCCCTTGTACCCACGCGCATTCGCCGGGCAGCCCCCAGGCGACATTCTTTTCACCGGAGAGTAACGAGGAATCCATGAAGGTTCTTGTAGCTGTCAAACGAGTGGTCGACTACAACGTCAAGGTTCGCGTCAAGGCGGACAACTCCGGCGTCGACCTTGCAAACGTCAAGATGTCCATGAACCCCTTCTGCGAAATCGCCGTGGAAGAAGCCGTGCGCCTGAAAGAGAAAGGCGTGGCGAGCGAGATCGTGGTCGTTTCCGTAGGCCCGGCCACCGCCCAGGAGCAACTGCGTACCGCCCTGGCCCTGGGTGCCGACCGCGCCATCCTGGTCGAAGCCGCTGACGAACTGAACTCCCTGGCCGTGGCCAAGGCGCTGAAAGCTGTTGTCGACAAGGAGCAGCCGCAGCTGGTCATCCTCGGCAAGCAGGCGATCGACAGCGACAACAACCAGACCGGCCAGATGCTGGCCGCGCTGACCGGCTTCGCCCAGGGTACCTTCGCCTCCAAGGTCGAAGTTGCCGGCGACAAGGTCAATGTCACCCGTGAAATCGACGGCGGCCTGCAGACCGTTGCGCTGAACCTGCCAGCCATCGTCACCACCGACCTGCGCCTGAACGAGCCGCGCTACGCGTCGCTGCCGAACATCATGAAGGCCAAGAAGAAGCCGCTGGAGACCGTTACTCCAGACGCGCTGGGCGTGTCCATCGCCTCCACCAACAAGACCCTCAAGGTCGAAGCGCCTGCTGCCCGCAGCGCGGGTATCAAGGTCAAGTCGGTGGCCGAACTGGTCGAGAAGCTGAAGAACGAAGCGAAGGTAATCTAAATGACTATCCTGGTTGTCGCTGAACACGAAAACGGTGCCGTAGCTCCGGCCACCCTGAACACTGTCGCTGCCGCCGCCAAGATCGGTGGTGATATCCACGTACTGGTCGCAGGCCAGAACGTCGGTGGCGTCGCCGAGTCCGCCGCCAAGATCGCAGGTGTCGCCAAGGTGCTGGTCGCTGACAACGCGGCCTACGCCCACGCCCTGCCGGAAAACGTCGCGCCGCTGGTAGTCGAGCTGGCCAAGGGTTACAGCCATGTATTGGCCCCGGCCACCACCAACGGCAAGAACATCCTGCCACGCGTCGCCGCGCTGCTGGACGTCGACCAGATCTCCGAGATCATCGCGGTCGAATCCGCCGATACCTTCAAGCGTCCGATCTACGCGGGTAACGCCATCGCCACCGTGCAGTCGAACGCTGCCGTGAAGGTCATCACCGTGCGTACCACCGGCTTCGACGCCGTGGCCGCCGAAGGTGGTTCGGCTGCCGTCGAAGCCGTCGCCGCCGCCCACGACGCTGGCAAGTCGGCCTTCGTCGGCGAAGAGCTGGCCAAGTCCGATCGCCCAGAGCTGACCGCCGCCAAGATCGTCGTTTCCGGCGGCCGTGGCATGGGCAACGGTGACAACTTCAAGCACCTGTACGCCCTGGCCGACAAGCTCGGTGCTGCCGTGGGTGCTTCGCGCGCCGCGGTCGACGCCGGCTTCGTGCCGAACGACATGCAGGTCGGCCAGACCGGCAAGATCGTTGCGCCACAGCTGTACATCGCCGTCGGTATCTCCGGCGCGATCCAGCACCTGGCCGGCATGAAGGACTCCAAGGTGATCGTCGCGATCAACAAGGACGAAGAGGCGCCGATCTTCCAGGTGGCCGACTACGGCCTGGTCGCTGACCTGTTCGAAGCGGTTCCAGAGCTGGAAAAGCTGGTCTGATCCGACTGCTTCACTTATAAAGAACCCGGACCGCCCCTGGCGGTCCGGGTTTTTTCATGTTTTTTTCAGGGGCGGGAGAGGGTGCATGGCGTTTCGCTGGAGCAAGGGAGGGCTGGCCTGTGTGCTGGCGTTGCTGTCGACTCAGGCCTTGGCGGTGGGTAAATGCGAGCGCCTGGTGGCCACCGGCAGCCCGGATGCGCCGCCGTATTCCTGGCAGGATCCGCAAGACCCCAAGCACCTGATCGGCGCCAATGTCGACCTGCTTCGCCAAGTCGCCGCCGAGCTTGGGGTGAAAGTCGAGGTGCTGCACGCCGGCAAGCGCGAACAGGCGCTGGAGGAAGTGCGCAGCGGGCGCATGGACCTGCTGCTCGACACGCCGATGCAGGTAACCCAGCTGACCAGCCTGGACTATATCCATCCGGCCTTGCAGCTCAATGAGTACCTGGTCTGGACCCGTCACGACGCGCCCCTGGTGTTCGACGGCCCGGCCGACCTTGCCCGCTACCAGGGCGCACTGTCGGAGAAGGCCCGCCTGACACCGGCCTTCGAGGCGTTCGCCAAGGCCCAGCTCAAGCTGGAACCGGCGCAGAACCTGACGCAGGCCTTCCAGAAACTGGTGCTTGGCCAGGTCGACTATGTGCTGGCCGGGCGTTACTCGGGCATGGCCATGGCCCAGAGCCTGGGGGTGGGTAACGACCTCATCGCCCGGGGCTTGCCGGTGGACCGGCCAGGGTTGTACCTGACGGTGTCGCACAACTCAGCCTGCAACGACAGCTGGTTGCGCGGACAACTGGCGAAAAAGCTGACAGAATTGCCGATCTCCGGGGCGAGCGAGGCTGTGCTGCAGCGCAATGTCGAGCGTTGGAAGGCGCAGATGCAGGCGTCGCAGGGTGCCCCCAAACAGTAGGAAGCGTGTGTGAGAATCCAACCCTTGATGCTCGCCCTGGCCGTGCTTGGCCTGGCCGGCTGTGCCAATGACCCGGCACCCAATGAACAGCTGCGCTTGTCTGAGCAGGCGCTCGAGCAGGCCAAGGCGGTCGGTGCCACCGAGCAGGTGCCGGAGTTCAAGTTGGCTGAAGACAAACTGGCCCGCGCCAAGAGCAACATGCTTGGTGAAAGCTATCGTGACGCACGCATGCGCGCCGAGCAGGCCGAGCTCGATGCTCGCCTGGCCGAGGCGCGGGTGCTGAACCAGAAAAGCGAGGAGCAGTTGCAGGTGTTGCAATCGCGTATCAAGCGTCTGCGCAAACAGCTGGAGGTGCAGCCATGAGCCGCGTCAAGCCCATGGCCGCGTTGGCCTTGCTGGCCCTGGTGGGGTTGCAGGGCTGCGCCAGCCAGCGCAGCGAGTCGGCGCTGGACGACGCCAGCGCCGCATTCCAGAAGGTCAAGGACAATTCCGACGTTCTGCGCAGCGCGCCCCGTGATGTGATCCGCGCCGGTGAGTCGTTGGGGCGTGCGGAGCGCCTGGCAGGTTATGTCGGCACCGGCAGCGATGTTCGCCATTACGCCTACCTGAGCCAACGTTACAGCGAGATCGCCAGTGAGCATGCCAAGCTGGCGCTCAATCAGGAGCGACTGACCAAGCTCGACCTGGAGCGCCAACGTCTGCAACTGGCGTTGCGCGAGGCCAAGCTGGCGAGCGTGCAGCAGCAAGGCAAGTTCGTCGAGGCGCAAATTGTCGCGCTGGCGTCAGAGCAGACTGATCGCGGCCTGGTGATGACCCTGGGTGATGTGCTGTTCGACACAGGCCAAGCCGACCTCAAGAACTCGGCCAGCCGCACCGTGCTCAAGCTGGTGCAGTTCCTCCAGCTCAACCCGCGTCGAGTGGTGCGGATCGAGGGTTATACCGACAGCACCGGCGCGGCGGAAGAGAACCTCAAGCTGTCCCGTGATCGTGCGCAGTCGGTGGCCGACATGCTGGTTGACCTGGGCGTGGATGAAAAGCGCATCCAGGTCGAGGGCTATGGTGACCAGTACCCGGTCGAAGCCAATGCCTCGGAGCGGGGCAGGGCACAGAACCGTCGGGTGGAGATCGTCTTTTCCGACGACAAAGGCAAGCTCGCCCCCGCACGCTGAGCCCGCAACTTCGATCACAGGCACGTCGCATCGGCGCACCGATGCGACAGCCAATCAAAGATCAGCTGCCAAACAAACATCTGTGCTTTTTCGTCTTGCTCTTGCTCTGCTTCTAAGCGCGCAATAGTTCAGGCGCCGCCAATTGCGACTTCAGGAGGCCGAACGCAGGGTTTGCGCAGGGAGGTGACGGGCATGGATGCCCGTCAAGCGCCGATCAGGCCATGGATGGCCCGTCGGCGCGTCCTCCCGGAGCGAGCCCGGAGTGAGGGGACCCCGAAGCGAAGCGTAGGGGCCGTATGAACGGAGCCGAACGGTTTTGCCTCCTTTTCCCAAGAGAAAAGGAGGTCGCCGTAAAGGCGAAAAGGTGACTACGCGTCGCCCTCGCCAATGAATGTGCTTACAGCCCTCAAAACCCACACCCTGAAGGCCTGAAAGCCCAAACCCATTCAAATCAGGGCATCACCCCAACAGTCCCATTCCCCACCTTCGGCTGCCGATAAAGATCCAGCAACACCTGATCCAGCACCTGCGAAGCCCCCCAAGGCTTGGGATCATTGAGAATGGCCGCCACCGCCCAGGTGTGCCCGTTGCTGTCCCGGCTGAACCCGGCAATCGCCCGCACGGTATTCAGGGTGCCAGTCTTGATGTGCCCTTCGCCCGTCATGGCGGTGCGCTTGAGCCGCTTGCGCATGGTGCCGTCCATACCCACCAGCGGCATCGAGCTGATGAACTCGGCCGCGTACGGGCTCTTCCAGGCCGCCTGCAGCAGTGCAGCCATCTCACGGGTGCTGACCCGCTCGGCACGGGACAGGCCCGAGCCATTCTCCATCACCAGATGCGGCGCGGTGATGCCTTTCTTGGCCATCCACTGACGTACCACTCGTTGAGCAGCGCGGGCGTCGTCGCCATCAGCGTCGGTGCGGAACTGCGCGCCAAGGCTGAGGAACAACTGCTGGGCCATGGTGTTGTTGCTGTACTTGTTGATGTCGCGGATCACTTCCACCAGGTCTGGCGAGAAGGCTCGAGCCAAGAGGCGTGCGCTCTTGGGCACATTCTCGATGCGGTCGCGGCCCTGAATGCTGCCGCCCAGCTCGTTCCAGATGGCCCGTACGGCACCGGCGGCATAGGTCGGGTGATCCAGCAGCGCCAGGTAGGTCTGCGAGTTGCAGCCATCGGCGAGCTGGCCACTGACCGTGACACTGACACCATCGGGCTGTGCCACCGGGTTGTAGCGCACTTCGCCAGTGCACTGCTTGCCCGCCGCGGCCTTGACCTGGTTGTCGATGCGGATGCTGGCGATCGGTGGTTCGACCGACACGTTGACCTTGCCACCGTCGTTACGGGCGACGAAGCGCAAGGCCTTGAGGTTGACCAGCAGCGAGTCCGGCTTGACCAGGAACGGCTTGTTGTCGTCGCCGCCGTCGTCGTTGAACTGCGGCAGGTTGGGTTGCACGAAATGGCTGCGATCCAGGATCAGGTCGCCGGTCACGGTACGCACACCGTTGGCGCGCAGGTCGCGCATCAGCAACCAGAGCTTTTCCATGTTCAGCTTGGGGTCGCCACCGCCCTTGAGGTACAGGTTGCCATTGAGCACGCCGTTGCTCAGGGTACCGTCGGTGTAGAACTCGGTTTTCCACTGAAAGGTGGGGCCCAGCAGCTCAAGCGCGGCATAGGTGGTGACCAGCTTCATGGTCGAGGCCGGATTGACCGACACGTCGGCGTTGAACACGGTCGCCGTGCCCGGTCCGTCCAGCGGCAGCATGACCAGCGACAGGGCCGAGTCCTGCAGCTTGTTGGTCTTTAGCGCCTGTTGCACTTTCGGTGGCAGATTGGTGTTTACGGCGGCGGCCTGCACGGACAGCGACAAGGGCAGCAACAGGCCGGCGAACAGCAGTGGGCGGAGCGTCTTGATCATAAATGGACAAACCCTGCGGGCGAGGGGAAAAGACACTGGGGCTGTATGAAGTGATGGCCCCAAGACGAATAGAGTGCGCATTATGCCCCAAGCGTGCCCTGCATGGGCCTCGTTCGACGGAAAAGCGCCGTTGCGCGCCGGAAACTGGTAAAGTGCCGCGCGTAATTAATTGAGAGGATTGTTTCATGGCTACCAACCGTTCCCGTCGCCTGCGCAAGAAACTGTGCGTGGATGAATTCCAGGAGCTGGGTTTCGAACTGAACCTGGGCTTCAAGGAAGACCTGTCCGATGAAGCCATCGATGCCTTCCTCGATGCTTTCCTGGCTGATGCCATGGATGCCAACGGCCTGGACTATGTCGGCGGCGATGACTTCGGTCTGGTCTGCTCCGTCAAGCGTGGCTCGGTCAGCGAAGAACAGCGCGCCGCTGTTGAAGCCTGGCTCAAGGGCCGTAGCGAACTGACCAGCATCGAAGTCAGCCCGCTGCTGGATGCCTGGTATCCGGAAAAGCCGATCAACCCGGCTTCCTGATCGATGTCGGCGGTACGCCCTGTACCGCTGTCATCCCGCCTCGGCCAGGTGCTCCAGTTGCCTGGCCAGGGCTTTCTCCACGCGGCGCATGTGCCGCGCCAACGCCTGACGGCGCCTTAGCAGTTCGGCCTGGGGTACGTCCGTTCCCTCCAGCGCCTGGCAAGCCTCGATCAACGACCGCGCATTCAGCATCCTTCCCGCGCTGAGGATCTTGTGTGCCTGCAGCGCCAGCTCGTCACCTTCGTGCCCCGGATCAATGGCCATGAGGATCTTCAGGTCCTGGCGCAGGCTTAGAAGCAGGGTTTCGAGGATACGATCGCGGTCGGCAAGGTTGTCGCCAACGATCGTGGACAGGCCTTTGAGATCGAAGCGTGGTGCCGGGCCAGGGCGGCCGTCACTCCGCCGGGCAATGGGTGTGATGGCCCTCAGGCGTTGCCCCAGCACCTGCAGGCCGATGGGCTTGAGCAGGCAGTCATCCATGCCAGCATCGAGGCACTGCTGGCGAACCTCGGGCTGGGCGTTGGCGGTATAACCGAGAATGGTGCAGCGCGGCCGGTCATGCAGGCGTTCCTCCGTGCGCACGGTCCGCGCCAGCTCGTAGCCACTCATCTGTGGCATGTTGCAGTCGACGATCAGCACATCGAAACAGCCCTCACGCCATATGCGCAGTCCTTCACCACCTTCCTCGGCGCTTTCCTGTTTCAGTCCGAGGTAGTTCAGCTGCTGGGCCATCAGCAGCAGGTTGGCCGGATGGTCGTCGATCACCAGAATCCTCAGCTGGTCGTCCGGTGGCAGGATTTGCGCCATGGGCCGCGGCAGGGCCGCGATCGGTTCGACGCACTGCAGCGGCATCACCAGACGCACGCGGGTGCCGACACCTTGCAGGCTTTGCAGGGTCAGCTCGCCGCCCATCATCGCGCACAGGTCACGGCTGATCACCAGCCCCAGCCCGGTGCCGGCCCGGGCGCCGTCGCTGTAGGGGTTGGCCTGCACGAAGGGGGAGAACAGGCGCTGCAGGTCCTGCTCGTGAATGCCGATACCGCTGTCGCGGACCTCCAGGTCGAGCGCCGGCAGTTCCGATTCGCCGTCGTTGCGCAGCTTGACGGTGATGCGTACCTGCCCTTGTTCGGTGAACTTGATCGCATTGCTGACCAGGTTCGACAGGACCTGCTTGAAGCGCAGCGGGTCGAGCAGCGCATGGCAGCGTGCCTCGCGGGCAATCACCACATCCAGTGCCAGGCCCTTGTGCCGGGCCAGGCCGTCGAAAATCCGCCCGACTGACTCGACCAACGCCGCGAGGTCGACGGGTTCGGGTGCCAGGGACATCTGCCCGGATTCGATCCGGGCGATATCCAGGATGTCGCCGATCAAGCCCAGCAGATCATTGGCCGAATGGTGGGCGACTTCCAGTGCGGGGCGGTCCAGCTTGCCCTGCTCGGCGCGCTTCAGGGCCAGTTCCAGCATGCCGATGAGGGCGTTCATCGGCGTGCGGATCTCATGGCTGATGGTGGCCAGGAACGTGCTCTTGGCCCGGTTGGCGTCATCGGCCTGCTGCTTGGCCAGGCGCAGGTCCTGGACCAGGTTGCGGCGTTCGCTGATGTCGATCCAGCCGCCGATGATTCCTTGCATTTCGCCCACCGAATCGCGGTAGGGCAGGATCCAGTGATAGATCGTCAGGTCGCGGTCTTTCAGCTGCAAGGGGCGATCGAGAATCAAGGGCGTGCCCTGCGCCATCACCCGCTGGTAGTCGTCCTGCACCTGTTGGGTATAGTCACAGTCGCTGTAGGGGGCGTCTTCCAGGCGTTTGCCCAGCACCTGTTCGCGGCTGGCGCCGACGGCTTGCAGATAGCTGTCGTTGCAGCTCTGCAGGCGTCCCTCGCGGTCGCGCACATACATGGGATGGGGCGTGCCATTGAGCAGGGCGCCCATGAACTCCAGTTGATCGTTCAGCGCCCGTTCGGCCCGCTGACGTTGCTTGATCTGACGGCGCAGCCGGGCATTCCATACCAATGCGAGCACCAGCAGGACGGCGATCACCCCGACCACCTGCAGGATCGCCCGGCGGTAGCTGCGCCAGTAGGCGTCGTCACGCAGGCCATGGTCGCGCCAGCGGCTGTTGATCACCCCCAGTTCTTCCGGCGAGATGCTCAGCAACGCCTTGTCGAGGATCGAGCCCAGCTCGCTGGCCTCGGGGGCGGTGGCCATGGAAAAGGCCGCAGGTTCCGTGCCGACCGTGCTGCGAATGACCAGGTTGTTGCTGGTGGCCAGCATGTGATTGGCGTCGATCAGGGTGGCGATCGCCGCATCCACCGCGCCGCTACCCAGCAGTACCATGGAGTAATAGGTGCTTTCGGTGGCAACCTGGTGGATCCGCGGGTGGCGAGCGGCAAGCAGGGCGGCCACGGTACTGTCGCGGGGCACGGCGACTCGCTTGCCCTTGAGTTGCTTGAGGCTGTCGGGTTGGTCGGTGCCGGTATGGGTGACCAGCACATAGGCGCTCTCCAGATAGGGGCGGCTGACCTGCAGCGGGTTGCCCCGACGGGCCTCGGTGGACAGGCTGGCGATGATATCGGCACGCCCGGACTCGAGCTGGTCGATCATGTCGCCGTCGCCACTGGCGCGGCGGATCTCGAAGCGCAGGCCGGTGCGCAGGCGAATGAGCTCGAGCAGGTCGGCGACTATCCCCCGCAGGCGATCATTGCTGTCGAAGAACGTCAGTGGCGCCGCCGTGTCGTTGACCGCCACGCGCATGATCGGGTGTTGGCTCAGCCACTGTTCCTCGCGTGTCGACAACTGCAGCTTGCGATCGGTCAGCAAGCTGCCGCTGCTGGCGCTCCAGCGTTTGAAGATATCGTTGCGGGTGGCGCTGGGCTGCGCGTCGAGCGCGGCATCCACCAGGGACTGGAGGGTTGGCTCGCCCTCGCGCATGGCAAAGCTGAAGCCCACGGCCTCGTGCTTGCCGAAGTTGGCCATGCGCACATGCGGCAGGTGGCCCTGGCTGATCAGATAGTGAGTGGAGATGGTGTCGCCAATGAACACGTCGGCCTGTTCGAAGGCCACCGCATTCAGGGCCTGGGTGGATGACTCGAAGGTCAGCAGCTCGGCCTTGGGGTAGTTGGCGTGGATTTCCCCGGGCGGCAGATAGTGATACAGCATGCTCAGACGCATGCCCGGCAGGCCGGTGTCCAGCGCGCGGCTTTCGTCCTCGCGGGTCACCAGCACGGGTTGGTCAATGGCATAGGGGCGTGACAGCGCCAGGCCCTGGGTGATGGCTTCATAGCCGTTGGCGCTGCCCAGCAGGTCGATATGGCCGCTCTTGAGCGCCGCGACCGCCGCCGGGCGGCTGGGAAAGCGCTGCACACGGACAGGCAGGCCCAAGGCGCTGCCGATCAAGCCGGCGTAGTCGGCGGTCAGCCCTTGGTATTCGCGCCCACCCGTAGCGATATCGAAGGGGGGATAGTCGGGCGCCGAGGTACCCAGCACCAGCTCCTTGCGCTCTGCTAGCCAGTCGCGCTGGGCCTCTGTCAGGGGCGGCCGGACCGACGTCGGTGCCGAGCGGCTGAGCAAGGTGTAGGTGCGGCCCAGGTCGACGGTCACGCCGCCACCTTGCAGCGGCGTGCCCAGGCAGAGCAGCAATACAGCGATGTACCTCCACGTCATCATTTCAGACCAGTGCGTTGCGCTTGGCGACGTCGATCAACTCTACCAATGTGCTGGCGCGCAACTTGTGCATGAGGCGCTTCTTGTAGGTGCTGACGGTCTTGTTGCTGAGGAACATGCCCTTGGCAATTTCCTTGTTGCTGCGGCCCTGGGCAAAAAGTTGCAGGACCATCAGTTCCCGGTCATTGACCTGGCGAAACAGTTCCAGCTCTTGGTTGCTGCCTGTCGGCGGTGGATTGAGTGCCTGACTGGGAAAGTAGTTGTAGCCGGACAGCACGGCCTTGATGGCGCTGAGCAGCTCACTGAGGTCTTCCTGCTTGCATACATACCCTGCCGCGCCGGAGTGCATGCAGCGCACGGCAAACAGTGCCGGTGATTGGGCGGTCAACACCAGGACCTTCAGCGGGATGGCCATGGCCTGCAGGCGCGAGAGCATTTCCAGGCCATCGAGCTTGGGGATGCTGATGTCCAGTATGACCAGGTCCGGTGGGGTTTCGCGGATAAGCTGCATGGCGTCCACGCCATTGTCTGATTCACCGACCACTCGGTATCCCTGATTCTCCAGCAACATCCGTATCGCCAGGCGTATAACGGGATGGTCATCAACAATAAAGACTGAGTGCATATTCAACATTCCAGGCTGCAGGTGAAGGCAGCCGGCACATTAGCTCAGTTGCATGGCGGCGGGCAGGGAAGTAGGTGCCAAATGCGGGATATAGGAATTAACTTACAACGCCCGCGAAACATTGCTACGAGAGATGTAGATGTTGGCAGGCTTTTATCAGGCGCTGATAGTTTTTGTGGGGCGAGGAGGCTGGAGAGTTTATTTACAAATAAATAGCATAGGAAATTTCGTACAAATTAAACATGGGCGGCAAACATTCGTCTGCCGCCCGGTTTTCCTACTTCGGGCTGGAGCGCCCGGTCATTTCCTGGGCCATTTCACTGGCGTAGCTGTCGGTCATGCCGGCGATGAAGTCGATCATGCGCAGGAACGCGCCATGCAGCGAGCCCTGCGGGTCGGGGGCATTGTTGCCGATCAGGTCCAGCACACGCCGGCTCTTGAACGACGGCGTGCGCCCACCGTGCTGCTCCAGGGCCGCGCCACAGAAGGTGTTGAGCAGGATCTCCAGGGTCGTGTAGGCGCCGATCTCGTGCAGGGTCTTGCGCTTGTCCTGGAAGATCTTCTTGCGCGCCATGTCCTTGGCTTGGAGCACGCAGCGTTGCGCCGGGCCGTGCATGTGCTCCACCAGGTCACCGGCCAGCCGGCCGGCAAGCAGGGCTTGTTGTTGTTCGACGAAGGCCTGGGCGGCGGCATTGGTCAGGTGCTCGATGGCCTTGCCGCGCAGGATCGCCAGCTTGCGCCGGCGTGACTCGCCCGGGCCCAGCAAGCGGTAGGTTTCCGGCAGATCGTCACCCACCAGGTCCAGCAGCAGTGCCTCGACCTCGGCGTACCGCAGCAGGTCCATCTCCAGCCCGTCCTCGAGGTCGATCAAGGCATAGCAGATGTCGTCCGCGGCTTCCATCAGGTACACCAGGGGATGGCGAGCCCAGCGCTGGTGTTCGAGCTGGGGCAGGCCGAGCTTGCCGGCGATCTGCTCAAGCAGCCCCAGTTCGCTCTGGTAGCAGCCAAACTTGTGCTTCTTGTAGCCCAGGGCATCGGCGTGGCGCGCGGCCCAGGGGTACTTGAGGTAGGCGCCGAGGGTTGCGTAGGTCAGGCGCATGCCACCGTCGAACTGGTGGTACTCGAGCTGCGTGAGGACACGAAACCCCTGGGCGTTGCCTTCGAAATTGAGGAAGTCGCCGCGCTGCTCGTCGCTCATGTCGTCCAGCCAGCCACGCCCGGCCGCCTGCTGGAACCAGTGGCGAATGGCGTCTTCGCCCGAGTGGCCGAACGGCGGGTTGCCGATGTCGTGGGCCAGGCAGGCCGACTGCACGATCATTCCCAGGTCGCTGGGTG
Organism: Pseudomonas sp. CAM1A; assembly: GCF_047501685.1. Taxonomy (NCBI): domain Bacteria; kingdom Pseudomonadati; phylum Pseudomonadota; class Gammaproteobacteria; order Pseudomonadales; family Pseudomonadaceae; genus Pseudomonas; species Pseudomonas sp. CAM1A. The sequence goes on from NZ_JBFNXP010000002.1 coordinate 176,371, forward strand.
CGCACCAGTCCGGCAGTTGGCCGCGCAGGGTCTCGCCGACACGCATGCCCAGCGAGCGGCCGACGCAGCTGACTTCCAGGGAGTGGGTGAGGCGGGTATGGATGTGGTCGTTGCTGGACACCGGATGCACCTGGGTCTTGCGCCCCAGGCGGCGGAAGGCGCCGGAGAAGATGATGCGGTCGTGGTCCTTGTGGAAAGGGCTGCGCCCGAGCTCCTCGGGGCTGTAGAGGGCCTTGCCCAGTCGTTCGCGGGTCAGCAGGGTTTGCCAGTCCAAGGCGTGTTCTCCCATCGTAGAGTCGGGATAGCTTCCTGTGTCCGGCGCGCCCGCGCAAGGGTCAGGCGCGCTCGGGCTTCAGCGGCGGCGGCTGCCGAGGAACAGGCGGACCAGGGGGGGCAGGCTGGCGCCCAGGCGTACCAGGCGCGTCAGGTTGCCGCTGCGCACGCCCTTGCCGGTGAGAAAGCCCAGGGCGACCACGGCGCCAATGCCCCACAGCGAGCCGTGCTTGACCCCCAGGCCTTCGCCGAACGAGCCGCCCATGCCGCGCAGGCGGCGGACCGGTTCGAGCAGTTGCCCGGATTCGTGGCGGATTTGCTGGCGGTGCATTTCCATGCGCAGGCGCAGCAGCGCCTTGCGCAGCTCCCGTGGGTTACGGGTGTTGGGTAGTTCTGGCAGGCTCATGGCAGCAGGCGCTCCCGATCCTTGGCCAACTCCTCGAGGGTGGCATTGAATGGCGAGGACTCGTCGAACACCGCGGCCTTCAGGCGCAGGCCGCAGTACAGCGCGGCGACCCCGTAGAACACGCACAGGCCGATGATCCCGGCCAGGCGGTAGCTGTCCCACAGCAGCACCAGCACCAGGCCCGACAGGGCGGTCAGCAGCAGCAGGGCGAACACCAGCGCCAGGCCGGCGAACAACAGCAGGCTCAAGGTGCGCGCCTTCTGCTCCTGCAACTCGATACCGAACAGCTCGATATGGCTGTGCAGCAAGCCCAGCACGGCCGCGCCCAGGCGCCTGCCGGAGGCGCCCGTGCCGATGGCTTCGTTGTCCATGAAGGTTCCTCAGCGCTTGGCCAGCAGGCCGATCAGCAGGCCGACGCCGGCGGCGATGCCGATGGCCTGCCACGGGTTCTCCTGCACGTACTGCTCGGCGCTGCCCAGGGCCGCCTGGCCACGGGCGCGCACCGAGTCCTGGGTCAGTTGCAGGGTTTCACGAGCCTGGACCAGGCGGTCGTGGATCTGCTCGCGCAGTTCATCGGCCTGGTCGCCGGCCAGGTTGGCCGTGTCGGCCAGCAGTTTTTCGGTGTCGCGGACCAGGGCCTGGAAGTCAGCCATCAGTATGTCTTGTGCAGTCTTTGCCGATTTGCTGGCCATGAGTGGGCCTCTCCCTGTGGATGTGTGTGGCTATTTCGAGTGATCGGTGGTGCGGAAGGTTCAGCGGGATGTGTTGGTACAGCGCTTGCTAAAAAGCGGTGCGTGTCCGCCGAGGCCTGCGCCGAAAGCATGCGCTCTTGATGCGGATACCGCTAAACCTTAACCCAATCCACGACAAACCCAAGAAAAAACCACGCAGGCACCGCCCGGCTCACCGAAACCGGGCAGGGGTCTGGCACCGATGCGGTGCATGGATACCGGTTCTTGAACTGTCCTGGTGCCTTTTTGCAGGTCTGCCACTACATGGAAAACACCCACAGCGCGATGGACTCCCTGGTCCACGGCTCCAACACTTTGTTTATCCTCATGGGCGCGATACTGGTCCTGGCCATGCATGCGGGGTTCGCCTTTCTTGAAGTCGGCACAGTGCGGTACAAGAATCAGGTCAACGCCTTGTCGAAGATCCTCAGCGACTTCGCCATCTCGGCGCTGGTGTACTTCTTCGTCGGTTACTGGATCGCCTATGGCGTGAGCTTCCTGCAGCCGGCGGCGGCGTTGGCCAGCGACCATGGCTACGCGTTGGTCAAATGTTTCTTCCTGCTGACGTTCGCCGCGGCGATCCCGGCAATCATTTCCGGCGGCATCGCCGAACGGGCGCGCTTTGCACCGCAGCTGTGCGCAACGGCGCTGATCGTGGCGTTCATCTACCCGTTTTTCGAAGGCATCGTGTGGAACGGCAACTACGGCTTGCAGGCCTGGCTGCAAACGCGCTTCGGTGCGCCGTTCCATGACTTCGCCGGCTCCGTGGTGGTGCACGCCATGGGCGGCTGGCTGGCGCTGGCGGCGGTGCTGCTGCTGGGCGCGCGCCGCGGCCGCTATCGCGATGGCCGGCTGGTGGCGTTCGCCCCCTCGAGCATTCCGTTCCTGGCGCTGGGGTCGTGGATCCTGATCATCGGCTGGTTCGGCTTCAACGTCATGAGCGCGCAGACCTTGCAAGGGGTGAGCGGGTTGGTGGCGATCAACTCGCTGATGGCCATGGTCGGCGGCACCCTGTCGGCCTTGCTGGCCGGGCGCAACGACCCCGGCTTCCTGCACAACGGCCCGCTGGCCGGCCTGGTGGCGGTGTGCGCGGGTTCCGACCTGATGCACCCGGTGGGGGCGCTGGCCACCGGCCTGGTGGCAGGCGGGCTGTTCGTCTGGTGCTTCACTGCGGCGCAGAACCGCTGGAAGATCGACGACGTGCTGGGGGTATGGCCGCTGCATGGCCTGTGCGGCGTGTGGGGCGGCATCGCCTGCGGCGTGTTCGGGCAGGTGGCCCTGGGTGGCCTGGGCGGTGTCAGCCTGGTCAGCCAACTGCTGGGCAGCCTGGCGGGTGTGCTGGTTGCACTGGTCGGTGGCTTTGCCGTGTACGGTCTGCTCAAGGCGCTGCATGGTTTGCGCTTGAACCATGAGCAGGAGTTCCAGGGCGCGGACCTGGCGGTGCATCGAATCGGCGCCACCAGCCAGGATTGAGGCAGGTCAGGTGCACGCAGGCGCAGGCGGACCTAGAATGAGCATCCCTTCCTGCGATTTTGCGGATAGACGCATGCTGCCTGAAACCCAATTGTTCGGCACCCTCGGGTGCCATCTGTGCGAAGTGGCCGAAGCCGTGCTGATGCCGTTCGTCGAGCACGGCTTGCTGGTCGAGCTGGTCGATATCGCCGACAGTGAGGCGCTGTTCGAACGTTATGGGCTGATCATCCCGGTATTGCGCCGTTGCGATACCGGTGCCGAGCTGGGCTGGCCGTTCGATGCCGAGCAGGTAGTGGCCTTCCTCGGCTGAGTCGCGCATTGACGGCCCAGGCTTCGCTTCGTATGCTGTATATAAATACAGTATCCCGAGGTAAGCCATGCTCAATGTCGAGCAACTCAAGTACAGCATCAATCACATGGCCCCCGAGCGTGTGTGCGAGGCGGTGCTGGAACTGCGCCTCGATGGCATCGTCACCGACGAGCGCACACCGTTCGGCAAGGTCCATTTCAATACCTGCTTCGCCGAAATCGAGGCGCTGTTCCAGCGCGCCGGGTTCCACCGTCCGCTGGATGTGGTGGGTTACCAGGGCCTGAGCTACGCCCTTTATGATCCGGGCCGCTGGGACGCGGTGCAGGTGCTGCGCTGGCTGAAGGCGCGCTGCGAGCCGGCCAGCGAGGCTGGTTGAGGGGCGGGGGGTAGGAGATAATGTCCGCCCACGCAGAACCGAGCCTGATGATGACCACGCCTTTCGACCCCGCCCAGCAACAAGCCAGCACTGTCTGTCTGCCTCCAGGGCCCTGGGCTACGGTGCTTGATTGCCTGTGCGAGCATTTCAAGGGTATCAGCCGCGAACAATGGCTCGACCGCTTCGCCCGAGGGCGGGTGTTGAATGCCGAGGGCCAGCCCATTGCAGCGGACACCCGCTATCGTCGGGGCATGCGCCTGCACTATTTCCGTGAAGTACCCAATGAAAGGGTGATCCCGGTGCAGGAAGAAATCCTGCATGTGGATGAGCACCTGGTGGTGGCGGACAAGCCGCATTTCCTGCCCGTGACGCCCACCGGCGAGTACGTCGAGCAGACCCTGCTGCGCCGGCTGATCCGACGCCTGGACAACCCGCACCTGGTGCCGCTGCATCGCATCGACCGGCACACTGCCGGGCTGGTGCTGTTCTCTGCCAACCCGCAGAGCCGTGGTGCCTATCAGCGCCTGTTCCCCGAGCGACGCATCGACAAGCACTACCAGGCCATCGCCGCGGCCATGCCGCAGCATGACTACCCGCTGGTGCATCGCAGCCGACTGGTGCACGGCGAGCCGTTCTTCCGCATGCATGAGGTGGATGGGGTCGACAACAGTGAAACCCACGCCTGTGTGTTGGAGAAAAATGGCGAGCTGTGGCGCTATGGCCTGTCACCGGTCACCGGCAAGACCCACCAGTTGCGCGTGCATATGGCGGCGCTGGGCGCGGGGATCTGCAACGATCCGTTCTATCCGCAGCTGGTCAACGAGCAGGATGATTATGCACGGCCACTCAAGCTGCTGGCCCACAGCCTGCGCTTCGAGGATCCGTTGACGGGTAAGGAACGCTATTTCGAGAGTCGCCTGAAGCTCGACTGGTAAACATCGTCGGCAAGCCGGCTCCTACAGGGATGGCGCTTGGCCTGAGGGCGGCGCGGTCGGTGTGGGAGCCGGCTTGCCGGCGATGCGCCGCTTGAGCGGCGCTCTATGCCATCAGCGGTTGAAGCGTTCCACCAGCGAGTACTGGGTACCCGCCGTGCTGGTCAGCTCTTCGCTGAGCAGCGCCGAGCGCTGGGCCTGACCGGCGGTCTGGTCGGCCAGGTCGGCGATGGTGCTGATGTTGCGGCTGATCTCCTCGGCTACCGCGCTCTGCTCTTCGGTGGCCGCGGCGATCTGCGTCGCCATGTCGGTGATGTTGGCCACGGCCTCGCTGATGCCCACCAATGCCTCGTCGGCCTGCATGACCCGCTCGACACCTTCCTGGGCCTGGCGGTGGCCGGTCTCCATGGTCTGCACCGCGTTGTTGGCGGTCTGTTGCAGCTTGGCGATCAGGGTATGGATCTGCCCGGTGGACTCGGCGGTGCGCTGGGCCAGCTGGCGGACCTCATCGGCCACCACGGCGAAGCCGCGGCCCATCTCACCGGCACGCGCCGCTTCGATGGCGGCGTTGAGCGCCAGCAGGTTGGTCTGGTCGGCAATGCCCTTGATCACATCGACCACGCCGCCAATCTCGTCGCTGTCCTTGGCCAGCTGGGTGACGGTCAGCCCGGTTTCGCCCACGGCAGCCGACAGCCGCTCGATGGCGTCACGGGTTTCGCCGGCGATATTGCGGCCCTGGCTGGTCAGGCGATTGGCTTCCTGGGTCGCATCAGCGGTGCGCTGAACATGATTGGCCACTTCCTGGGTGGTGGCGGCCATCTGGTTGACGGCGGCGGCCACCTGCTCGGTCTCCACCCGCTGGCGCTCCAGGCCGGAGGAGCTCTGGTGGGCGAGGGTGTCGGACTGGCGAGCCTGGTCGCTGAGCTGCTCGGCGCTGTCCTGCAGGCGGGTCAGGCAGGTCTTCATCCGTGCGTCCTGGCTGAGCATGGCCATTTCCAGGCGTGCCTGGACGCCGCGGCTGTCGGTGTACATCTGCGCGATCAGCGGGTCGGAAGTGGTCTGTTCGGCGAGGCGCAGCAGGCGCTTGAGGCCACGTTGCTGCCAGCTCAGGCCGAGCAGGCCGAGCGGCACTGACAAGCCGGCGGCCAGGGCGAAGCCCCAGGAGTGACCGAGCCAGTTGCCGATCAGGAAACCGACCTGGCTGACCAGGATGAACGGCAGCCAGTCCTGCAGCACCGGCAGCCACTTGTCACGTTTCGGGATGGCCGACTTGCCCTGGTTGATGCGCTGGTACAGCGACTCGGCGCGGCGGATCTGCTCGGCGGTGGGCTTGACCCGCACCGACTCGTAGCCGACCACCTGATTGCTGTCGAAGATCGGCGTGACGTAGGCATTGACCCAATAGTGGTCGCCCGATTTGCAGCGGTTCTTGACGATGCCCATCCACGGCAGGCCCTGCTTGAGGGTCTGCCACATATGGGCGAACACGGCTGGGGGCACATCGGGGTGGCGCACCAGGTTGTGCGGCGCGCCCATCAGGTCCTCGCGGGAGAATCCGCTGATTTCGATGAAGGCATCGTTGCAGTAAGTGATCACGCCTTTGGCGTTGGTGGTGGAGATCAACCGCTGCTGGGCAGGGAAAGTCCGTTCTCTCTGGGTAATCGGCTGGTTGTTACGCATTGGCTGTTCAATCCGCAAGGCTTTCGACGGGTATCGGCAAGCCTCTGGTTTTATTGAATGAATATTTAACTGGCTTGATCTGGGGCAAGGTGCCATCAGTGGGGTTGCGCTAACGCAGCCGACCTGATCGCAGCCATTGCCTTCAATATTGCAGTTTTCTTTATAAATGATGACGAATAGGTCGGATCATGACCGATTGTTCAACTCGGGGCCAGCATCGGGTAGCTGAACAGGGCGAAGTGCGCCAGGTTGACGCAGGTGTGGCACAGCACCGCCGCCGCCAGCCCGCCATGGCGATAGGCCAGACCATACCCCACCCCGGCCAGGGTGGCCAGGTAGAACCATTGCCAGCCGCCGGCCAGGTGCGCGAGGCCGAACAATAGCGCGGCCACCAGCAGGGCCAGCCCCTCATGCTTGAACAGACGTTGCAGGCCGCCCTGAATGTAGCCACGGAACAGCAATTCCTCGGTCAGGCTCACCAGCAGCAGGTTGTTGGCCAGCCACAGCCAGGCCTGGTCCGGCCATTTCGGTGCCCAGGCCACCAGGCCCAGGGTCCAGGCGCCACCCAGACAGGCGAGCAGGGTAAGGGGCAGGATCAGCGCCAGGCTCATGGCCAAGCCGCGACTGCGCAGCATTACCAGCCAAGGGCAGGCCAGCAGCAGCCACAGGCCGATCAGCGGTTTGTCGAGGTTCAGATACATCGAGAAGGGCACTGCGCCTTCGCTCAGGACGGCCTTGTCGATGACGCGAGCGCCATGGAAACCGGGCAGCCAGTGCAGCGCCAGGGCTACGGCGAGAACGATGAACAGCAGGTGACCGAGGCTTTGTTGCCAGCGCACCGGGCGCCGGGCGAGCAGGGCACTGCACAGCAGCGCGAGCAAGGCGGGCAGGGCGGCGAGGCCGAGGCTGCCGTAGGTCAGGGCGATCGCATAGCCGAGGGCGAGCAGGAGCAGGGCGATCCAGTGGAGAAGAGGCATGACATTTCCTTAGTGCCGGTGAATCCGAGGAGGGTAGGACTCCTCGTCTGGCCTTCAGGACACCTGAAACCACCCGCGCGGGGCAAGCCCCCACATTGCGTGGGAGCGGGCTTGCCCCGCGATGGCGCCTTACCCTGCGATCAATTGCCGCAGCACATAATGCAGGATCCCCCCCGATTTGAAGTACTCCACCTCATTGAGCGTATCGATCCGGCACAGCACCTCGATCTGTTCCTGACGCCCATCCTCGCGGGTAATGTGCAACGGCAGGCTCATGCCCGGGCGGATCTGCGCATCGCTCAGCCCCAGCACATCGATGCGTTCTCTGCCGGTCAATCCCAGGCGCTTGCGGTCGTCGCCGGCCTTGAACTGCAGTGGCAGCACGCCCATGCCCACCAGGTTGGAGCGGTGGATGCGTTCGAAGCTCTCCGCCAGCACCGCCTTGACCCCCAGCAGGTTGGTACCCTTGGCCGCCCAGTCGCGGCTGGAACCGGTGCCGTATTCCTGCCCGGCGATCACCACCAGTGGCGTGCCATCCTGCTGGTAACGCATGGCGGCGTCGTAGATCGACAGCTTTTCAGCGCTGGGCACGTACAGGGTGTTGCCGCCTTCCTCACCGCCAAGCATCTCGTTGCGGATGCGAATGTTGGCGAAGGTGCCGCGCATCATCACTTCATGGTTGCCGCGACGCGAGCCGTAGGAGTTGAAGTCGCGCGGTTCCACGCCCTTGCCACGCAGGTAGCGGCCGGCCGGGCTGTCGGCCTTGATGTTGCCGGCCGGGGAGATGTGGTCGGTGGTCACCGAATCGCCGAGCAGGGCGAGGATGCGTGCGTTGCGCACATCACCGATCTCCGGCAGCGGGCCACCGATGTCATCGAAGAAGGGTGGGTGCTGGATATAGGTGGAATCGTCCTGCCAGACATAGGTCGCGGCCTGGGGTACTTCGATCGCCTGCCATTGGGCGTCGCCGGCGAACACCTCGGCGTATTCCTTGTGGAACATGCGAGTGTCGACATTGCTGACCGCCTCGGCGATCTCCTGCTGGTTTGGCCAGATATCGCGCAGGTACACGGGCTTGCCGTCCTTGCCGGTGCCGAGCGGGTCCTGGCTGAGGTCGATGCGCACGCTGCCGGCCAGGGCATAGGCCACCACCAGCGGCGGTGACGCCAGCCAGTTGGTCTTGACCAGCGGGTGTACCCGGCCTTCGAAGTTGCGGTTGCCCGACAGCACCGAGGCGACGGTGAGGTCTGCGCTGCCGATGGCTTGCTCGATGGCTTCGTCCAGCGGGCCGGAGTTGCCGATGCAGGTGGTGCAGCCATAGCCGACCAGGTCGAAACCGAGCTGGTCGAGGTAGGGGGTGAGACCTGCGGCCTTGTAGTAGTCGGTGACCACCTTGGAGCCGGGGGCGAGCGAACTCTTCACCCAGGGCTTGCGTTGCAGGCCTTTCTCCACGGCTTTCTTCGCCACCAGCCCGGCGGCCATCATCACGCTGGGGTTGGAGGTGTTGGTGCAGGAGGTGATGGCGGCGATCACCACCGCGCCGTCGCGCAGGGTGTGGGTCTGGTTTTCATGGGTGTAGTCGATCTCGCCGGCCTGGTCGGCATTGCCCACCGCCACGCCACCGCCGCCCTCGCTTTCCAGGCGGCCGACTTCCTTGGCCAAGGGTTTGGGTTGCAACTCGATGAAGTGGTCGAAGGCCTGGCGCACCTGGCCCAGGGCGACGCGGTCCTGCGGGCGCTTGGGCCCGGCCAGGCTGGCTTCCACGTCGTTCATGTCCAACGCCAGGGTGTCGCTGAACAGCGGCTCCTGGCCGGGCTGGCGCCACAGGCCCTGGGCCTTGCAGTAGGCCTCGACCAGTTGCACGGCCTGTTCGGGGCGGCCGGACAGGCGCAGGTAGTCGAGGGTCACCTGGTCGACGGGGAAGAAGCCACAGGTGGCGCCGTACTCGGGGGCCATGTTGGCGATGGTGGCGCGGTCGGCCAGCGGCAGGTCGGCCAGGCCGTCGCCATAGAACTCGACGAACTTGCCCACCACGCCCTTCTTGCGCAGCATCTGCGTGACCGTCAGCACCAGGTCGGTGGCGGTGATGCCTTCGCGCAGCTTGCCGGTGAGCTTGAAGCCGATCACCTCGGGGATCAGCATCGATACCGGCTGGCCGAGCATGGCCGCCTCGGCCTCGATGCCACCCACGCCCCAGCCGAGCACGCCGAGGCCGTTGATCATGGTGGTGTGCGAGTCGGTGCCGACCAGGGTGTCGGGGAAGGCGTAGGTACGGCCATCCTCTTCGCGGGTCCACACCGTGCGCCCCAGGTATTCGAGGTTGACCTGGTGGCAGATGCCGGTGCCAGGCGGCACCACACGGAAGTTGTCGAAGGCGCTCTGGCCCCAGCGCAGGAAGGCGTAGCGTTCGCCGTTGCGTTGCATTTCGATATCGACGTTCTGGGCGAACGCGGCCGGGGTGGCGTAACGGTCGACCATCACCGAGTGGTCGATCACCAGGTCCACCGGCGACAACGGGTTGATCCGCTGCGGGTCGCCGCCGGCCTTGGCCATGGCCGCGCGCATGGCCGCCAGGTCGACCACTGCCGGCACGCCGGTGAAGTCCTGCATCAGCACCCGCGCCGGGCGGTACTGGATCTCGCGGTCGGAGCGGCGCTCCTGCAGCCAGGCGGCCAGGGCCTTGAGGTCGTCGCCGGTAACGGTCTTGCCGTCTTCCCAGCGCAGCAGGTTCTCCAGCAGCACCTTGAGCGACATGGGCAGGCGCTGCAGGTCGCCGAGCTGGCGGGCGGCGTCGGGCAAGCTGAAATAGTGGTAGGCGCGGTCCGCCACCTGGAGAGTCTTGAGGGTTTTCAGGCTATCGAGCGAGGGCATTTACAACTCCTTGTGCTCCGGTGCCCGGCGACTGCGGGTCGCTCGCCGGTGTCACCGCTCTGGATCGGTCCGCACGGCACGGACCTGGCTGAACAGTCAGGTTAGACCGGTTTGCCGGCCCCGACCCTTTTCTGGACCGATGGGGCGTGTCGCTGGTTCCCGACTTCCTTTATCATTCGCCGCCCTGGCGCCGTCTGCGCCAGTGATGTGGAGTGAGAAATGAATACCCTGTTCATGCATTGCCGGCCCGGCTTCGAGGGCGAGGTCTGCGCCGAAATCAGCGAACACGCCGCCCACCTGGGCGTGCCCGGCTATGCCAAGGGCAAGCCGCAGAGTGCCTGCGCCGAGTTCGTCTGCACCGAGCCCGATGGCGCCGAACGCATGATGCAGGCGCTGCGCTTCGCGCAGCTGATCTTCCCGCGCCAATGGGCCCGCGGCGCCTACGTCGAGCTGCCGGAGACCGACCGTATCAGCGTGCTGCTCGAGCACCTGGCCGCGCTGCCGGTGTGCGGCAGCCTGTGGCTGGAGGTGCTCGACAGCAACGAGGGCAAGGAGCTGTCGACCTTCTGCCGCAAGTTCGAGGTGCCGCTGCGCAAGGCCCTGGAGAAGGCCGGCCGCCTGGTCGACGACGCCCGCCGTCCGCGCCTGCTGCTGACTTTCATCAGCGGCCGCCGGGTGTTCCTTGGCCTGGCCGAGGCCGACAACTCGGCGCTGTGGCCGATGGGCATCCCACGCCTGAAGTTCCCCCGCGAGGCCCCGAGCCGCTCGACCCTCAAACTCGAGGAAGCCTGGCACCAGTTCATCCCGCGCGAGCAATGGGACGCGCGCCTGAACGACGACATGACGGGTGTCGACCTGGGCGCCTCGCCCGGCGGTTGGACCTACCAGCTGGTCAAGCGTGGCATGCTGGTCACCGCCATCGATAACGGCCCGATGGCCGAGAGCCTGATGGATACCGGCCTGGTCACCCATCTGATGGCCGACGGTTTCACCTGGCAGCCGAAGCAGACGGTGGACTGGATGGTCTGCGATATCGTCGAGAAGCCGGCGCGCACCGCTTCGCTGATCGAGACCTGGCTGGGCGAGGGCTTGTGCCGCGAGGCGGTGGTCAACCTGAAGCTGCCGATGAAGCAACGCCATGCCGAGGTTCGCAAGCTCCTGGACCGTATCGAGGCCGGGTTCAAGGCGCGCAAGGTGAAGGTGTCGATCGCCTGCAAGCAGCTGTATCACGACCGCGAGGAAGTCACCTGCCACCTGCGTCGGCTGGACCTGAAGCCGCGCTGAGGCCCTCGCGGGGCTGTGACAGCCCTGCTTCATGCGCCACAATGACGATCATTTTGCGGAGCCTTTCATGACCGATTTCACCCACGACGCGATCCTCGACGCCACCGGCCTGAACTGCCCGGAGCCGGTGATGATGCTGCACAAGCATGTGCGCGAGCTGGTATCCGGCGGCGTGCTCAAGGTCATCGCCACCGACCCGTCGACCCGCCGCGACATCCCCAAGTTCTGCATCTTCCTCGGCCATGAGCTGCTCGGCCAGGAAGAAGACGCCGGTACCTACCTGTACTGGATCCGCAAGAAGGCCGACTGAGCCCGCCGCGATCGCGCTACACTGCGCTCCCCTGACAGGAGAGCGCCATGCTGATAGTTGCCGACGAGAATATCCCGCTGCTCGATGCCTTCTTTGCCGGTTTCGGTGAAATCCGCCGTTATCCCGGCCGGGCCATCGACGCCGCCTGCGTCAAGGACGCCGACGTGCTGCTGGTACGCTCGGTGACTCGCGTCGATCGGCAACTGCTCGAGGGCAGCCGGGTACGTTTCGTCGGCACCTGCACCATCGGCACTGATCACCTCGACCTCGAACACTTCGCCGAAGCCGGTATCCACTGGAGCAGCGCGCCGGGCTGCAACGCCCGTGGCGTGGTGGACTATGTGCTGGGCAGCCTGCTGACCCTGGCCGAGCTCGAAGGCGTCGAACTGGGCAAGCGCGTCTACGGCGTGGTCGGCGCGGGTGAGGTTGGCGGGCGGCTGGTGCGGGTGCTGCGCGGCCTCGGCTGGAAGGTGCTGGTGTGCGACCCGGTGCGCCAGGCCAGCGAGGCCGGCGAGTTTGTCGATCTCGACAGTGTCCTCGAGCAGTGTGATGTGATCAGCCTGCACACGCCGCTGCAGCGTGGCGGCGAGCACCCGACCTGGCACCTGCTCGACCAGCCGCGGCTGGCGCGCTTGCGTGCCGGGGCCTGGCTGATCAACGCCAGCCGTGGTCCAGTGGTGGACAACGCCGCCCTGCGTGAACTGCTGTTGGACCGAGAAGATGTGCATGCGGTGCTCGATGTGTGGGAGGGCGAGCCGCAGGTGGACCTGGCGCTGGCCGATCTGTGCACCCTGGCCACGCCGCATATCGCCGGTTACAGCCTGGATGGCAAGCAGCGGGGCACGGCGCAGATCTACCAGGCGTTCTGCCAGTGGCAAGGCTTGCCCGAGCAGGTGCGACTGGCCGACCTGTTGCCGGCGACGGGATTGGCGCAGATCGAGTTCGACGCCAGCGCGGAGCCGGCGTGGACGTTGGCCACCCTGTGCCGCGCAGTGTATGACCCACGCCGCGACGATGCGGATTTTCGTCGCAGCCTCAGCGACGGCCCCGCCGAGCAGCGCGTGGCGTTCGACCTGCTGCGCAAGCACTATCCGGTACGGCGCGAGATCGAGGGGTTGGCGGTGCGTGTACGCGGGGAGGCGCCGCAGCTGGCGCAACTGGTCAGTGCACTGGGGGCGGTGCTGGCCTGAGAGGCGGCGCAATAAAAACCCGGCGCAAGCGCCGGGTTGCACGCAATTCGGGGGTCAGGGCTTGCGGACTTTTTCGACCCGGCTCTCTTCCAGGTCCTTGCAGGCCTTCTGGATCATCTGTTCGGTGATCGCGACCTCGCGGCCCTGGGCATCGATGACCGAGCCGCAGGCCTGAGTCTGCGGACGGGGTTGGGTCTTGGGCGTATCGGTGCTGTGCTGCAAGCTCATGTCCTGTCTCCTCTTTCAGGTTCAAGCTCAAGGTATCGCTTCGCCGTGACTGGTCTGTGACAGCTTTGCGGCGGCATGCTGGATCAGTCCAACAGAAAGCGCGGCAAAGCTCCAGTCACACTTTAGAACGAATGGGCATAGCCACTGCCGCTCCGTCCGAGCATGGGACGGCTTCGTATTCCGGAGCGTTGCACAGCACCGACGAGTGGTAGTCTGCTACCAATCCCCTGCGGAACGACCCTTCGCCATGCCCGATCCGATCTCTCCCCGCCAACGCCGTGCCCTGCACCTGGGCTGGCAGTTCGTGCGCCCCTATCGCCGCCAGGCGCTGCTGGCCTTGCTGGCGCTGGTGGTCACCGCCGCCATCACCCTGTCCATGGGCCAGGGCATCCGCCTGCTGGTCGACCAGGGTTTCATGACCGGTTCGGCGCATCAGCTCAACCAGACCATCGGCCTGTTCCTGCTGTTGGTGGTGGCGCTGGCGGTGGGGACCTTCGCCCGTTTCTACCTGGTGTCGTGGATCGGCGAGCGCTGTGTGGCCGATATCCGCCGGGCGGTGTTCGACCATCTGGTCTGGCTGCATCCGGGGTTCTTCGAGGACAACCGCAGCTCGGAGATCCAGTCGCGGCTGACCGCCGACACCACCTTGCTGCAGTCGGTAATCGGCTCGTCGCTGTCGCTGTTCCTGCGCAATGCGCTGATGGTGGTCGGCGGGGTGATCCTGCTGTTCATCACCAACCCCAAGCTGACCAGCATCGTGGTGCTGGCCCTGCCCCTGGTGCTGGCGCCGATCCTGCTGTTCGGCCGGCGCGTGCGCAGTCTGTCGCGGCAGAGCCAGGATCGGGTGGCTGATGTGGGCAGCTATGTTGCCGAGACCCTAGGCCAGATCAAGACGGTGCAGGCCTACAACCACCAGGCGCGTGACCAGGCACTGTTCGGTGACACCGTGGAGGCCGCGTTCGACGTGGCGCGGCGGCGCATCGCCCAGCGTGCCTGGCTGATTACCCTGGTGATCGTGCTGGTGCTTGGCGCGGTCGGGGTGATGCTCTGGGTCGGCGGCATGGATGTGATCGCCGGGCGCATCTCCGGCGGCGAGCTGGCCGCCTTCGTGTTCTACAGCCTGATCGTCGGCAGCGCCTTCGGCACCCTGAGCGAGGTGATCGGCGAATTGCAACGGGCCGCCGGTGCCGCCGAGCGCATCGCCGAGCTGCTGGCGGCGCAGACGGCGATCCTGGCGCCGTCACAGCCGGCGCGGTTGGCGCACGGGCGCGCCAGTGGCGACATCGAACTGCGCGAGGTGCGCTTCGCCTACCCGTCACGGCCCGCGGTGGCGGTCGTCGACGGCCTCAGCCTGCATATCCGCCCCGGCGAGACCGTGGCGCTGGTTGGGCCGTCGGGAGCCGGCAAGTCGACCCTGTTCGACCTGCTACTGAGGTTCTACGACCCGCAAGGTGGCGCGATTCTGCTCGATGGCCAGCCGATCACCGGGCTGGCGCCTGTCGACCTGCGTCGCCAGTTTGCCCTGGTGGCCCAGCAGCCAGCGCTGTTCCGTGGCACGGTCGAGGCCAACATCCGCTACGGCCGGCCCGACGCCACGCTGGCTGAGGTCGAGGCGGCTGCGCGCGGTGCGCATGCCCATGAATTCATCATCCAGCTGCCTCAGGGCTACCAGACACCCTTGGGCGAGGGTGGCGTGGGCTTGTCCGGGGGCCAGCGCCAGCGCCTGGCGATTGCCCGGGCGCTGCTGGTGGATGCACCGATCCTGCTGCTGGACGAAGCCACCAGCGCGCTGGACGCGCAAAGCGAGTATCTGATTCAGCAGGCATTGCCACAACTGATGGCCGGGCGCACCACACTGGTCATCGCCCACCGCCTGGCGACGGTGCAGCATGCCGACCGTATCGCGGTAATCGACAAAGGCCGACTGGCGGCAGTCGGGACCCATCGACAATTGATCGAGCAAAGCCCACTCTACGCACGCTTGGCAGCACTGCAATTCAACCCGGGCTGAGCGTCTTGTTGTCGCTGTTTTGTAACAAATCTGTAGCAATTGCCTGAGACTATCTAGCTCAACTGTTGCGCAGATGCTCGCCCTGGCCGCCATCGCCCGATGGCGGCTTTGGAGCCAGCAAACGAGGACAAGGATGCCTCTGTCGGCGTGTGCCGTTCCCCTCATCCTTGTTCCGAGATCCGCAATCTTGCGTAAATCCCTCAGAGTGCAAATCCTCTCCCTGCTCGGTGGCAGCCTGGTGGCGATCCTGTTGATCGCCCTGGTGTGCTTCCAGTTCCTGTCCTCCAGCGTGCGCGGCTACGCCGAGCTGGTGGACGGACCGTTGCGAGCCTCGCAGCTGATCGACGAAGCCAACCTGCAGTTCAAGATCCAGGTGCAGGAATGGAAGAACGTACTGCTGCGCGGTCGCCAGCCGGCGGAGCTGGACAAGTACTGGCAGCAGTTCCAGGCGCGCGAGCAGCAGGTGCAGCAATTGCTCGGGCAACTGATCGACAGCAGCGATCCGGCGCTCAAGGCGCGTCTGGAGCAGCTCAAGGCCAGCCACCGCCAGCTGGGGTCGGCCTACGAGCAAGGGCGCCAGGCATTCCTGGCCGCCGGTGGCGATCCGGTGGCCGGCGACCTGGCGGTCAAGGGCGTGGACCGTGCTACCAGCGAGCAGATGAGTGCACTGGTGGAGCAACTGCGCGCCGACGCCCACGGGCGTGCCGACGCCATCAGCGCCAGCGCCGAGCGCACGGTGTGGTTGGGCGTGCTGGTGATGCTGGCCTCGGCTGTGCTGGTCGGGCTGTTCAGCCTGTGGTTGGTCAACCGCAGCCTGGTCGAGCCGATCCGCCAGTTGATCGACTATGTTGCCCAGCTCAGCCAGGGGCGTTTCGCCGCCCGGGTCGACAGCCGTCGCGAGGATGAACTCGGGCGCCTGGCACTGGCGGCCAACACCCTGCGTGATTTTCTTGCCGACACCGTCGGCCGGCTCAAGGACAACGCCGAGGAGCTGGAGAGCGCCAGCGGCCAGCTCAGCCGTATCGCCGGCGACATGGCCCACGGCACCCATGATCAGTTCCAGCGTACCGACCAGGTCGCCACGGCGATGCACGAGATGTCCGCCACTGCCCAGGAAGTGGCTCGCCATGCCGCCGACGCCGCCCGTGCCGCGGACGAGGCCGACCACAGCGCCCAGGCCGGCGAGCAGGTCATGCAGCGGACCATCGACACCATCGCCGTGGTCAACCGCGAGATCGCCGGCACCGCAGCGGTGATCCGCCACCTGGAAAACGACAGCACGCGCATCGGCAAGGTGCTTGAAGTGATTCGCGGCATCGCCGAACAGACCAACCTGCTGGCGCTCAACGCCGCCATCGAAGCCGCCCGTGCCGGCGAGGCCGGGCGTGGCTTCGCGGTGGTAGCCGATGAAGTACGCAGCCTGGCCCAGCGCACCGCGGCATCGATCGCCGAGATCCACCAGATCATCGAGGCGGTGCAGTCGGGCGCGGTGGAGGCGGTCAAGGCCATCGAGAGTGGCCAGCAGCGCAGCGAGGAGGGCGCCGAGCAGGTGCAGCAGGCCGGGCAGATGCTGCAGCGTATCACCACGGCGGTGGAGGCGATTCGCGACATGAACCGGCAGATCGCCACCGCCGCGGAGGAGCAGACCAGCGTCGCCGAGGACATCTCGCGCAACCTGGTCGAGATCACCCGCATCGCCACCGCCAACCAACAGGCGGTGCAGCACACCGAGCAGGCCGGGCAGCGTCTGCACGGACTGTCGGGCCAGTTGGGCGAAGTGACTTCCCGCCTGACCGCTTGAAATACCCATCGCGGGGCAAGCCTGCTTCCACCACGGCGTGGGAGCAGGCTTGCCCCGCGATGCTTTTGAGGGTGGGGAAATCCGCCAGTTTCGCATGCTGTATCAGATGCCTGTGGCGGATTGTCGCCATCCACTTGTTGGCCGGGAGCGCCAGGGGCGGCATCAGCCGTGGCCCAGGCCAACCTGGCACACTCCCTGCTTTACGGCGCCCCGGGCCAAGGCCCGAGGCGATCGTGCCCCGATCCCGCGATTCTCCCTGCCAACCACAACAACCGGGCGTGCACACCGGGGGCAACGACTGCCAGTCCTTCACTTCAATTGGATTGAGCTAATGAAAAAAATCCTGCTGGCGCTCCTGTGCCTGAGCGTCATCGGTTGCTCCAAGCCCGCGGAGCCACAGAAGTCCGTCGATGTCCTGCTGATCGGCGGCGGCATCATGAGCGCAAGCCTGGGGACCTACCTCACCGAACTGGAACCGAACTGGAAAGTCGACGTCTACGAGCGCATGGACCAGGTCGCCGAAGAGAGCTCCAACGCCTGGAACAACGCCGGCACCGGCCACTCTGCATTCTGCGAGCTGAACTACACCAGCGTCGGCAAGGACGGCAGCATCGACATCAGCAAGGCGGTCAACGTCAACGAACAGTTCGAGGTGTCCAAGCAGTTCTGGGCCTACCAGGTCGAGCAGGGCGTGCTGAGCAACCCGCGCTCGTTCATCAACAACGTGGCGCACATGAGCTTCGTCTGGGGTGACGAGAACGTCGCTTTCCTGCACAAGCGCGTCGAGGCCCTGCGCCACAGCTCGCTGTTCCGCGGCATGGAGATCACCGAGGACCACGAGCAGATCCGCCAGTGGGTGCCGCTGGTGATGGAAGGGCGCGACCCCGGGCAGAAGGTGGCCGCGACCCGCATGGCCATCGGTACCGACGTGAACTTCGGTGAGATCACCCGCCAGCTGTTTGCCGCCATGACCCGCAACCCGAACGTGCAACTGCACCTGGGCCATGAAGTGCGCGACATCGTGCGTAACGATGACGGCAGCTGGAACGTGGTGGTGGCCGATCTGGCCAAAGGTGGCAAGGAGTCTGCGGTCAAGGCCAAGTTCGTCTTCATCGGGGCCGGTGGTGGCGCGCTCAAGCTGCTGCAGAAGTCCGGCATTCCGGAGGCCGAGGGCTATGCCGGCTTCCCGGTCGGTGGCCAGTTCCTGATGACCGACAACGCCGACCTGGTCGCCCGCCACAAGGCCAAGCTGTATGGCAAGGCCTCGGTCGGCGCGCCGCCGATGTCGGTGCCGCACCTGGACACCCGGGTGATCGATGGCAAGGAGGTGCTGCTGTTCGGCCCGTTCGCGACCTTCTCCACCAAGTACCTCAAGCACGGCTCGTTGCTGGACATGTTCAGTTCGCTGACCACCCACAACATCAGCCCGATGATGCATGCCGGCATCGACAACATCGACCTGAGCACCTACCTGATGGGCCAGCTGATGCTCAGTTTCGATGATCGCATGGTGGCCCTGCGCGAATACTTCCCCAACGCCAAGAACGAAGACTGGCAGTTGCTCCAGGCCGGCCAGCGCGTGCAGGTGATCAAGCAGGACCCCGTGCACGGCGGCGTGCTGCAGTTCGGCACCGAAGTGGTGGCCGCCGAGGATGGCAGCATCGCCGCGCTGCTGGGTGCCTCGCCCGGTGCCTCGACCGCCGCGCCGATCATGCTCAGCGTGCTGGAGAAGACCTTCAAGGATCGGATCAAGAGCGCCGAGTGGCAGGCCAAGCTCAAGGAAATCGTGCCGACCTACAGCCAGAAGCTGAACAATGACCTTGAATTGACCAACAAGGCCCGCGAGTGGAGCAGTGCGCGCCTGCAACTGCTGCATGTGCCCGTGTTGCCGGAGTAATCGCACAAGCGTGGGAGCGGGCTGGCCTGCTCCCACCGGTGATTGGCTTTTTCGCAGGCAACAAAAAACCCGCGCAAGGCGGGTTTTTTGCAGGATTTGGTCGGAGAGACAGGATTCGAACCTGCGGCCTTCTCGTCCCGAACGAGACGCGCTACCTGGCTGCGCTACACTCCGATGTCCGAAATGCTACTGCATCGATTTTTTCAACGCAACCCCTTGTTGCAAAAAGGAGTTGCGCCAAAAACGCAGGGCTGGATCACAGCTCCTTGACGGTGCGGATCTGGTCTTTGTTGATGCGCGTGCGCTTGCCGTCGAGCTGTTCGAATTCGTAGAAGCCGGAGTCGTCGTCATACGAAGGGGTGTCCACCGCCTGGATCTCGCGGCCGTCGTTCAGGGTGATGACGGTTGGCGAGGCGCAGCCGGCGAGGGCGCCGAGGCCCAGGGCAAGCAGGAAGGCGGGAAGGGTCCGTTGGATCATCGTGTTTCTCCAGTGCGATGGTGCTAGATGTCATTAAGACGCAGGGCGTCCACGCAAGTTCCTTGCACAGTGCAGCATAGCGCCATCGCACCGGCATTGACCAAGAACAACGTCGCGGTCTGGGCGCCGTGGCCTGTGATATAACAGCGCACATTCCCTGTTCCCCTGCGACGGACTCCCATGAAAGCCAAGGCAGATACCCCTTTTGTAGCGCTGAACATCGCCGTGCTGACGGTCAGCGATACCCGTACCTTCGACACCGATACCTCCGGGCAGCTGTTCGTCGATCGCCTAGGCGCCGCCGGCCACCGCCTGGCCGAGCGCGTGCTGCTCAAGGACGACCTGTACAAGATCCGCGCCCAGGTCGCGACCTGGATCGCCGATGACCAGGTGCAGGTGGTGCTGATCACCGGCGGTACCGGCTTTACCGGGCGCGATAGCACCCCGGAGGCCGTGGCGTGCCTGCTGGACAAGCAGGTCGAGGGCTTTGGCGAGCTGTTCCGGCAGATTTCGGTGGCCGATATCGGCACCTCCACCGTGCAGTCCCGCGCCCTGGCAGGCCTTGCCAACGGCACCCTGGTCTGCTGCCTGCCGGGCTCGACCAATGCGGTGCGCACCGGTTGGGACGGCATCCTCGCCGAGCAGCTGGATGCCCGTCACCGGCCGTGCAACTTCGTGCCACACCTGAAGCAGGCAGCGGCCTGTGACAGCCGTGGTTGAGCTGGCCCGGCCGTTGATGCCGGTTGAAGAGGCCCTGGAGCGCCTGCTGGCGCTGGCCGAGAAGGCGCCCATTGCCGAGACCGAACACGTCGCGCTGGCCGAAGCCGAAGGGCGCGTCCTGGCCCATGAGCTGGTGGCTGGCCTCGACCTGCCGCCTTGGCCCAACAGTGCCATGGACGGCTACGCCCTGCGCCTGGCCGACTGGCGGGGCGAGCCGCTGCGGGTAACCCAGCGCATCTTCGCCGGCCACGCGCCACAGCCCCTGGAACCTGGCACCTGCGCACGGATCTTCACCGGCGCGCCGCTGCCCGAAGGCGCCGATTGCGTTGAGATGCAGGAAAACACCGAAGTGCTCGAGGACGGCCGGGTACGGTTCCTCGAGCCCCTGGCACTGTCACAGAACGTTCGCCCCAAAGGCCAGGAAACCCGTGTTGGCGAACAGGTGATGAGCGCTGGCACGCGGCTGGGGCCGATCCAGCTCGGGCTGGCCGCGACCCTGGGTTTTGGCACGCTGCAAGTGCGGCGCCGGCCGCGGGTGGCGGTGCTGTCGACCGGTGACGAACTGGTCGAGCCGGGTTTGCCGCTGGGGCCCGGGCAGATCTACAACAGCAACCGGCGCCTGCTGGTCAGCTGGCTGCAACGCCTGGGCTGCGAGGTGGTGGACGCCGGGATCCTGCCCGACGACCTCGAACGCACCCGCCAGTGCCTGGCCGGGCTGGGCGATGTCGACCTGATCCTGTCCACCGGTGGTGTGTCGGTGGGCGAGGCCGATTTTCTTGGCCTGGCCCTGCGCGAAGCGGGCGAGCTGGCGCTGTGGAAGCTGGCGATCAAGCCGGGCAAGCCGCTGACCTTTGGCCATTACCAAGGTGTGCCGGTGATCGGCCTGCCGGGCAACCCGGCCTCGACGTTGGTCACTTTCGGCCTGCTGGCGCGGCCCTACCTGCTGCGCCGGTTGGGTGTGCACAGTGTTGCGCCGCTGCGTTTCAGCGTACCGGCGGGTTTCGATTGGCCCAAGGCCGGGACGCGGCGCGAATTCCTGCGCGCGCGCATCGAGGATGGCCGGGTGCGCATCTACAAGAACCAGAGCTCCGGTGTGCTGCGCAGCGCGGCCTGGGCCGATGGGGTGGTGGAGGTGCTTGAAGGCAGCACGCCACGGCAGGGCGACCCCGTGGCATTCATCCCGTTCAGCGAGCTACTTGGCTAGCACGCCGCCGCTGGCGCCTGCGCCTGCCGGTGCCAGCTGGGTCAGGCGCATGTGTACGTTCTCGAGTTGCTGGGCGGCAACGCTCCAGTCATGGCGTTGGCGGGCGAATTGGCGCCCGGCCTCGCTGAGCTGGCACATGCGCCACGGCTGGTTGAGCAGTTGCGTGACCAACAGCGCCAGCTGGCCGCTGTCGTCGCTGCCCAGGTAGTGTTCGCCGTTGTTCATGGCCAGGCCCGAGGCGCCCTTGCTGGTGGTGATGACCGGTAGCCCGGCGGCCATGGCCTCGAGGATCTTCACCTTGGAGCCACCGGCATGGCGCAGTGGCGCGAAGAACAGCGCCGAGCGGCGCTGCAGCTCGCGCAGGTCGGGGCGGTAACCTACCCATTCGATGCGTGGGTCGTTCCAGTGCAGCTTCCAGCTGGCCGGCAACGCGTGCCCGGCAATGGCCAGGCGCACCGCCGGGTTGCTCATCCATACCTGCGGCAGGATTTCCTCCAGCGCCCATTCGATGGCCTCCAGGTTGGCGCCGTACTCGAAGTTGCCGACAAAAAGCAGGCGTTGGCTGTGCGGGGTAGGGCGCACGTCCTGGTAGTGGTCGCAGTCCACGCCATTGACCACCACATTCACCGGGCGTCCGCTGATCTGGCCAATCAGCTCGGCATCCTGGGCGCTGACCGCCACCACCTCGGTGGGCTGGCGCAGCACCCGTTGTTCCCAGCGCCGATAGCGCCAGCGATCGAAGGCGTTCAGCGGGCGCAGCCACAAGGGCAGGCGGTCATGGCAGGCGGCGCCCATCACCGATTCCAGGTAATGCTCGCTGAGCATGTAGGGCAGGCCCCGGGCCTGCAGGGCTCTCTCGAACGGCTGGAAGCTGTAGCTGTGCTCGATCTGGATCACATCCCAGGGTTCGTCCAGCAGTTGCTCGAAGCGGTGCCGCAGGCAAGGCGCCAGGCCATTAATGATGGCCCGCATGGGATAGTCGATGATGGGCGAGGCGAGCAGGTTGAGCGGGCTGTTCAGTGCTCGCCTGGGCAGTACGATCAGGCGCTCCACCAGGGGCTCCAGGGCTTCGCGCGCGGTGTCGCTCAAGGGGACCTTCGACTGCACCAGCAAGGTGATCCGGTGGCCATGCTGCGCCAGGGCGCGCAGCAGGTGGTATTGCCGGGTCTTGCTGCCGCTGGTGGTGGGCCAGGGCAGGTAGGGCAGGGTCCAGAGTATGCGCATGAGCCCGAATCCTCGCGGTTGGCCGGGTGTCGGCCCTGGATGGCAAAACGCGCCCTCTGGCAGTCAAGCAGGTGCTGCTGCTGCCGGGGCGCGTCCATAAATATCAGTAAAGCGTACGATGTCGTCTTCGCCCAGGTATTCGCCGCTCTGCACCTCGATCATCACCAAGTCGATGACCCCAGGGTTGGTCAGGCGGTGGCTGCGCCCGGGCTTGATGAAGGTCGACTCGTTGGTGTCGAGCAGGAACTCCTCTTCACCATTGGTCACGCAGGCCATGCCGCTGACCACGATCCAGTGCTCGCTGCGGTGATGGTGCATCTGCAGCGACAGTGATTCGCCGGGGCGGACCATGATGCGCTTGATCTTGAACCGCGGTCCTTCCTCGAGCACGGTGTACAGCCCCCAGGGGCGCGTCACCGTGCGGTGCAGGCGGTAGGCGTCATGGCCCTGGCGCTTGAGTTGCTGGGCAATCACCTTGACCTCCTGGCTGCGCGCCGCATCGGCGATCAGCAGGGCGTCGGGGGTGTCGATGACGATCAGGTTGTCCAGGCCCACCGCGCCGACCAGCCGTCGTGGCGAGTCGATGTAGCAGTTGCTCACGTCGTGCAGCACGGTTTCGCCATTGCAGTGGTTGCCCTGGTTGTCGGTCGGGCGTAGCTCGCGCACCGCCTCCCAACTGCCGATATCACTCCAGCCGATGTCGCAGGGCACCACGGCCACCTGGGTGGATGGCTCCATGAGGGCGTAGTCGATCGAGATGTCGGGGGCCAGCGCGAAGCTGTCGGCATCAAGCTCCACCTGCAGGCCGCCCGTGCCTTCCTTGACCAGGCTCTGCTCCAGGCACTGGGCCACGCAGTGCAGCACCTCGGGAGCATGGACGTGCAGCTCCTGCAGCACGGTGCCTACCCGCAGGCAGAACATGCCGGCGTTCCACAGGTGTCGGCCGCCCTCCAGGTAGGCCTGGGCGGTGTCGGCGTCGGGCTTTTCGACGAAACGGGCAACCCGATAGGCGTCGTCGCCCAGTGCCTCGGCTTGTTCGATATAGCCAAAACCCGTCTCGGCGCGGGTCGGCAGCAGGCCGAAGGTGGCCAGCCAGCCCTGTCCGGCCAGGGTCATGGCGCGCTGGACGGCCGCCTCGAAGGCGCCTTGGTCCTGGACCAGCTGGTCGGCGGGCAGTACCAGCAGCAGACTGTCCTCGCCATGCAGGCGGGCACAGTGCAGCGCTGCGGCGGCAATGGCGGGGGCGGTATTGCGGCCGAAGGGCTCGAGGATGAAGTCAAGGGCAATGCGCTGGGTACCCACCTGACGGTACTCGTCCTGGGTGCGGAACACCACTTCGCGGTTGGTCACCGTGAGCACCCGCTCGACCCCGGGCAGGCTGCTGGCGCGGCTGAAAGTCTTCTGCAGCAGGCTCATGCCATCGGGCAGGCGCATGAAGGGCTTGGGCATGGCCTCGCGCGAGACCGGCCACAATCGGGTGCCGGCGCCGCCAGCGATGATGCAAGGGATCAGAACGCTCATAGTCACAGCCTCGAATCAGGGCGCCGGGGGCAGCGCAATGCAAGGGAAATCACGACCTGTCAGGCGTCTGGCGGCACAAAGTCAATAAAATGACTTTTTGAGTCGGCTTCGTCCGTGATGGCCAAATATTTGTCAGATGATGCACCTGTGGCGTCCGGCTTTCAATGGCATTTATGTGAAACGGCGGTTTTTCGGCGTTGCAGGGAGCAATCTGCTCGCCGCAGTGGTCGAGATTGCGGTAGGGCATTTCTATTCGGGGAGAACGGCATGAGCGAGCGCAAGGCATTGTTGATCCTGCATGGCAAGCAGGCCGGCAACGAAGAGGTGCGAGCCGCGGTGGGCCAGATGCGTGAACGGGGCTGGACCCTGGACGTGCGCCTGACCTGGGAGGGCGGTGATGCCCAGCGCCTGGTCGAGGAGGCACTGGCGGCGGGCTATGCTCACGTGGTGGCCGGCGGCGGTGATGGCACGTTGCGCGACGTGGCCGAGGCCATGGGCCTGGCGGCTACCCCGGCCAGCCTGGCGCTGCTGCCGCTGGGTACGGCCAACGACTTCGCCAAGGCGGCCGGTGTGCCGCTTGAGCCGCAAGCGGCCCTCGACCTGCTGGAGGTACCGGCACGGCCGATCGATCTGGGCCGGGTGGGTGACCAGCTGTTCCTGAACATGGCTACCGGCGGATTCGGCACCCAGGTCACCGCCAACACCTCTGAAGACCTGAAGAAAGTGCTTGGCGCCGCGGCCTACCTGTTCACCGGGCTGTCGCGCTTCAGTGAGCTGCAGGCGGCCTCGGTCGAGCTGCAGGGACCCGGGTTCCAGTGGCAGGGCGAGTTGCTGGCGCTGGGCATCGGCAATGGTCGTCAGGCCGGCGGCGGCCACGTGCTATGCCCCGAGGCGAGCGTGGACGATGGCCTACTGGACGTCGGCATCCTGCCGGCGCCCCAGGAGATGGCCGGAGCCTTGCGCGATCTGTTGGCCGGTGAGGGGCTGTTCGTGCGCGCCCGCTTGCCATGGGTGGAGATCAAGAGCGCCCAGGGGCTGGACATGAATCTCGACGGCGAGCCCCTGCAAGCGGCCAGCCTGCGGTTCGAGGCCGTACCCAAGGCGCTGCGCGTGCACCTACCGGCGGATTCGCCGTTGCTCAGTCGTCCAGGCTGATGATCTTCTCGCGCACGGCGAACAGCACCAGGCCCGCCACATCGTAGATCTGCAGGCGCTTCATGATCTGCGAGCGATGGGTTTCCACGGTCTTGATCGACAGGCCCAGGCCGCCGGCGATCTCCCGGGTGGATTTGCCGCGCACGATCAGGCGCAGGATCTCCAGCTGGCGGGCGGTCAGGTTGTGCTGGCCTTCGTTGTTCGGTTGGCGGCCGCTCTGGGCGCGCAACAACGCCTGGTTGATCACGGTGTGGGCGATGGCCGGGCTGAGGTAGCGTTCCTCGTTGCGCAGGGCGGTCAGTGCCTGCTCCAGTTCGGTGGCCGTGGTGTCCTTGAGTAGGTAGCCATGGGCGCCGCTCTCCAGGGCGCGCATGATCAGCTCCGGGTCGGTGTGCATCGACAGGATCAGCACCTTGCAGGTGCAGCCGTTTGCACGTAGCTGCGTGAGCGCGTCCAGGCCGCTGGTCGTGCGCATGGAAATGTCCAGCAGGACGATGTCCGGCGCCAGGCGCTGGACATGCTCCAGGAGCCGGCCGCCGTCGTCGGCCTCGCCGATCACGGCGTAACCGGGAATGTCCGATACCAGTGCCCTGACGCCTGCGCGGATCAGGGAGTGGTCGTCCACCAGCAGTAGTCTACAGGTCATCGGGAGTAGGGGTCCTGGCGCGTTCTTGGCTGCGCGGCGGCCATGGGAAGAGGGCGTCGATCTGGGTGCCCTGGCCGGGCTGGCTGGTGATGGTCAGGCTCCCTTGCAGGGCGGTCACCCGTTCCTGCATGCCGGCCATGCCGCGCTGGCCGTATTGCGCGGGGGCCTGGGCTGGCACGAAGCCGCCGCCGTCGTCGTGGATCGACAGGGCCAGGCCGGCCGAGGTGCGTTGCAGGCGAACCACCAGGTTGCGCGCGTCGGCGTGGCGCAGCATGTTGGTGACCGCCTCCTGGGTGATGCGGAACGCGGCCATGGCCACCTCTTCGCTGATCCCGCCCAGGCGTTGCTTGCATTCCAGGCTCCAGTGCACCTCGGTGTTTTCCAGGGTGCGCAGCAGATGGGCGCGCAGGCTTGCCTCCAGGCCCAGGCTGGCCAGCTGGCGCGGGTTGAGAATGGTGGAGACGTCGCGCACGTTGCTCAGGGTCAGGTCCAGGGTGCTGCGCAGGGTGGTGCAGTGCTCCTGCAGTTCGGCCGGTACCCGGCGTTGCAGCCAGTCGACCTGAAGCTTGGCGGCGGTCAGCAACTGGCCGATATCGTCGTGCAGCTCACGGCTCAGCCGCTGGCGCTCGCTCTCCTGCACCTTGAGCATGCGCGTGGCCAGTTCCGCCGGGCGCAGGTTGATCGAGCGCGCCCAGTGGCGCAGGTGCCAGCCGACGCCGAGCATCGCCAGCAACTGCAGCAGCAGCAGGCTGGCCGACAATGGCAGGGTGCTCAGGTACACCACCAGGTTCGCCGCCAGCGACGCAATGCACAGCAGCGTGGTCGTCCAGCGCAGCAGGGCAACTCTGGAGCGGCAACGCTGGAGGAACTTCAAGCGTGGGAGCATAGATAGGGAAGCCACTGAGTTATAGCGGTTAGGGGCATTGCACACGTCTGACCAGAGGTTTTACCGTTCCGCCTTCAATCAAGTGCGGGATGCGGATCCAATCGCCCGATAATCTGGGCGCGCATGTTCGAGTGCGCGCATGTTATCACTTTGATTGAATTTGGTCGCGGGGGGATAACTGCTTGAAACCTCGTATTTTCCGGGCTGTGGCGGGCCTGGAGGTCGAAGGGTCGGCTAGCAGAGTGCCATTATTAAATGATGTTTCCACTGCGTCTGAGGCAACTAACAATCTGCCTTCGCGAAAACATTTGGAAAAACTTGTCAAACTTTGCAAGTTTCCCCCTGGGGCGGCTTTAGTTGTGACTCAATTGGCCGGTTTAGTGTTGCTGTTCAGGTGAGTCGATGCCGTTGTCTGCCGTATGGGGGTGGGCGCAGTACACACCCGTGTGCTGGCAGTCCGCGCACAGCTGCGTGGCTGGCTGGCCGAGGGAGGTGGCCAGTTCGCCCAGCAGCAGCCGCTGTTCGTCGGTGTCCATGCCCAGCTCGCCGGTCTGCGGGTCGAGCAGCTCCAGTTGCCAGTCGAGCAGGGTCAGGCAGGCGTCCAGCGCAGGCAGGCTGCTGCCGTGCAGGTGCTGCTGGGCGCAGGTGGGCGCCAGCAGCTTTTGCAAGGCGAACGTATAGTGGGCCACCTCGAGCAGGCCGAGCGCGTCGGCGCGGTGGGCGAGGGTGTCGAGTGCCGTGGTGAGGCTGTGGCAGGCGTCCGGGTCGTTGGCGATCAGCTCCAGGTGCTGTAGGCATTCCTGGGACCTGGCCAGCAGGACTTGCGCGTCCTGCAGAAAGGCCGCCACGGCGGCGTTGTGCAGTGGAGTGCTATCCATCATGGCGCCCCGTCTTCAGGGATTGGCCGTACCAAGATGATCGCTCGCAAAAGCCTGACTCCGTTCATGCAGTGAGAATGGCGTCACATTAATGGCTAATGGATATTGCGAACATCAGGTTGCACCCGATTGCTACTAGGGGTTTCCCTGATGCGGTTTCAGGCGGGTCGTTCGTTGCGAGCGACGGACGTGGTGGGATGTGGCAGCAGTAAAGCATGATGGTAAAGTGATATCAATCACCCCGCATGGCTTTTTCCATCAGGGGTCAAGCTGTGCCCGTGTCCGCCGATACAGGGGGATGCATTCACTTTTTCCCGACTCACGCCTGGGGGCTTCCAATGGCTGGCATTCTCGACACGGTAGACCAACGCACGCAACTGGTGGGTGAGAACCGCCTGGAAATCCTCATGTTCCGGCTGGCCGGCCGGCAGTTGTTCGCCATCAACGTGTTCAAGGTCCAGGAGGTGCTGCAGCTGCCCAAGCTGACCCTCATGCCGCAGCGCCATTCCTTCGTCTGTGGCGTGGTCAACCTGCGCGGCCAGACGCTGCCGGTCATCGACCTGTCCCAGGCGATCGGCATGCGCCCGCTGCAGCCGGGGCCGAACAGCACCATCATCGTCACCGAGTACAACCGCTCGGTGCAGGCGTTCCTGGTGGGTGGCGTGGATCGTATCGTCAACATGAACTGGGAGGCCATCATGCCGCCGCCGGCCAGCGCTGGCCGCCAACACTACCTCACGGCGATCACCAAGGTCGACGAGCAGTTGGTGGAGGTCATCGATGTTGAGAAGGTGCTGGCCGAGATCGTGCCCTACAACGCCAAGGTCTCCCGCGACAAACTCGAAGACCCGGTGCTGGCCCGCGCCCGTGGTCGCGAGGTGCTGCTGGTGGACGACTCCACCGTGGCCCTGGCGCAACTGCGCGATACCCTTTCGCAACTGGGGGTGAAACTGCACGTGGCCAGTGACGGTCTCAAGGCCCTGCGCCTGCTCAAGGGCTGGGCCGATGCCGGGGAGAATGTCTGCGAGAAGTTGCTGATGGTCTTCACCGATGCCGAGATGCCCGAGATGGATGGTTACCGGCTGACCACCGAAATCCGCAACGACCCGCGCCTGCGTAGCCTCTACGTGGTACTGCACACCTCGCTGTCGGGCAGCTTCAACGAATCCATGGTCAAGAAGGTCGGTTGCGACAACTTCCTGTCCAAATTCCAGCCTGACCGCCTGGTCGATGTGGTGCGTCAACGCCTGAGCCTGGACAACGCCACGGTGTAACGGCGGTAGCGGTCCGGTATAAGCTTGGTGTTTCGACTGGCGCAAGGTGGCAGGGATGTTTCTCAGTGCGTTGTATCGGTACCCGGTGAAATCGGCCCAGGCCCAGTGCCTGCAAACGTCGGTGGTCGGCAACCTGGGCCTGGACGGTGACCGGCGCTGGCTGGTGGTGGAGCAGGAGAACGGCCGCTTCCTGACCCAGCGCGCCTGGCCCCGCTTGGGGCAGATTGGCGCCAATTACGGCGAGCAGGGCCAACTGCTGCTCCAGGCGCCGGGGCAGGCACCCTTGGAGGTGCCGGTACCGCTTGCCGACGAGGCCCTGCGCGGCGTCACCATCTGGCGCGACACCTTGCGCGTGCCCGATGCCGGCGATGCCGCCGCAGCCTGGCTCAGCGAGTTGCTGGGCAAGGCGGTAAGGCTGGTGTACTGCCCCGAGCAGCGGGCCCGCTACCTGCCCAGCGGCTACGGCCTCAATAGTGACCGGGCAGCCTTTCCCGATGGTTTTCCACTGCTGTTGATCGGCCAGGCTTCGCTGGATGAGCTGAGCCGTCGGGTGGGGCGCCCCATGGAGATGTTGCGCTTTCGCCCGAACCTGGTGGTCGAGGGGGCCGAGGCCTTTGCCGAAGACCGCTGGAAAAGCATCCGTATTGGCGACATGACTTTCCGCGTGCTCAAGCCGAGCGTGCGCTGCATCCTCACCACCCTCGATCCCGCCACAGGCGAGCGCAGCCCGGACCGTGAGCCGTTGACCACGCTCAAGACGTTCCGCGAGAAGGAAGGCGATGTGCTGTTTGGCCAGAACCTGGCGGTGGACGGCGAGGGGGAGCTTAAGGTGGGGATGGCGGTTGAGGTTATCGAGTAAGGCAAGGTGCTGGGCGATTGTTTTGCACCGCCTATGAGATCGAGCGCCGCCCGCGCGGCGCTCGATCTCATAGGCGGTGCAGCACCTTCGGCGAACGATTACATATCGTCGAAATACCGCTCATGCCAATCCACCAGCGGCTGTGGTGAATTGAGCTTCTGTCCGTAGATGACCGAATATGACAGCACGTTCTGCACATACTGGCGCGTCTCGTCGAACGGAATCGACTCGACCCACACATCGAAGCTCAGGTGCTTGGCGCCCTTGAGCCACTGGCGTACACGCCCGGGGCCGGCGTTGTAGGCGGCCGAGGCCAGCACGCGGTTGCCGTTGAACTGGCTGTGCACCTGGCTCAGGTAGGCGGCGCCGAGCTGGATGTTCTTGTCCGGGTTGAACACCTGGGCCGGCGAAGCCAGCGGGATGCTGAACTTGCGCGCGGTTTCCTTCGCGGTGCCCGGCATCAGCTGCATCAGGCCGCTGGCGCCGACGCTGGAACGGGCGTCTTCCATGAAGGCGCTCTCCTGGCGGGTGATGGCGAACACCCAGCTCGAATGCAGTCCACGAACCTTGGCCTCGCGCACCAGGGTGTCGCGGTGGGCCATCGGGAAGCGGATGTCCAGGTCGTCCCAGTACTGGGCCTGGCTGATGGTGCGGATGGCCGGGAAGTACCAGCGCATGTCGTAGGCCAGGCGGGCCTGGGCGACCATCTCGTCACGGTTGAAGTGGCGGCTGACGTGGTACCACTCGCGGCGCCCTTCGACGATCTGGCCACGGGCGTGGAACTCCAGTGCGCGACGGATGCCGGGGGTGTTGCGGACCTTGTTGGTCACCGCCTGGCTAAGCGCCAGCGGCTTGTTGTTCAGCTGGTAGGGCGTCTGCGCCCGGTCGGCGGCGAGGAAGCCATAGAAATCACGCTCTCGGGCGACGGTCTTGTACAGCAGCGGGACCTGCGGGTTGTTCGGCTGGGCCAGCTCCAGGCTGCGCGCCTGCCAGTACTTCCAGCGGTTGCTGCTGGCCAGGTCCTGGGGCAGGCGCTTGGTCAGTTCGTAGGCTTCTTCCCAGCGGGCCAGGCGCAGCAGCAGGCGCAGGCGCCATTCGCTGACGGTGTTGTCGCGCAGTTCCGGGTCGTAGCGGGTCATCAGGTCGAGGGCGCGCGGGTCGTAGCGGCGGGCCAGGGTCAGGCCGATCTCGCGGGCGATGGCGACCTTCTCGTCACGGGAGAAGTGCATGCGCTGGGCATAATCGTCGAGCAGCGCCATGGCCTGCTCCGGATTTTGCCGGGCCAGGCGGCGAAGACCCAGGCTGACCACGTCGGACATGGCCTCGTTGACCGGTGTGAAGCGCGACGGCTGGTTGAGCAGCTCGGGCTTCTGCGCCACGTCGATCAGCAGCTTGCCCTGGGGGGCGAGGGTGGTGAGGGTTTTCACCAGGTTGTTGGCCAGGCCGTAGTTGCGCGCCTGTGCCGCCAGCTTGGCGCGCTGCCAGCGCTTGGCCTCGGTCAGCTGGCCTTCGGCGGCCCACATGGCGAACAGGGTATCGCAGGCGGTGGGTTGCGATTTGCCGACGTTCCACAATTTTTCGGCGCTGGCGAAGCCTTCGGCGCGCTGGCCGTGGGACAGCTGGTACTGGCCGTTGAGGCAGTCCAGTTCGGTGAAGTTCAGCTTGGGGTCGTAATAGCGGGTGAAGGTGTTCCATTCACCGCGCTCGGCCAGCCAGCGCAACCAGCGCAACTTCATCCAGTTGGCCTGGGGCAGGTCGCCATGGGCCTTGAGGAAACCCTCGATCTCTTCGTTGCTGGCGCTCTTCAGGCGGGCGGTCAGCTCGTCGTAGGTGAGGTAGGGCGTGAGCGGGTAATCGCGCAGCGCCTGCGCGTAGCGCAGGTAGGGGCCCTTGTCGCCCTTGGCCAGGGCGCGCTTGGCCTCGTCGTAGTATTGACGTTGCTGGGTGAGGTCGGCGGCCTGTGCGACGCTCGCGGCGAGCGTGGTCAGCAACAGGCAGGAAGCAATTTGTAACAGGCGGCTGCGCATGATACGTCCGGGCAGTGGAACCATGGAAAGTGACGGCGGAGCCAGCACTGTTGGGTATTACTGCTTAGCTTAGCCGTTTGCCGGTGGCCGGCGAAAGCACTGTGCTTGTATCGAGTTGTTATCCGACGCCCTGTCGTGGCAACGGGCTTTTGATGCCGTGCAAGGGTAAGTCAGGTAGAATGCGCGCCCGGTTTTTGGAGATGATCATGACCCTGCTCAAATTCAGCGATGTGTCCCTCGCGTTCGGCGCCATGCCGCTGTTGGACAAAGTGTCCTGGCAGATCGCCCGTGGCGAGCGGGTGTGCATCATCGGCCGCAACGGCACGGGCAAGTCGAGCATGCTGCGCCTGGTCAAGGGCGAGCAGAAGGGCGATGACGGTGATATCTGGCGCGCCCCGGGCCTGAAGATTGGCGAGCTGCCGCAAGAGCTGCCGGTGGCCGACGAGCGTAGCGTATTCGATGTGGTAGCCGCTGGCCTTGACGGCGTCGGCGAGCTGCTGGCGCAGTTCCATCACCTGAGCCAGAACATCCAAGGCGACGAGGATCTGGAAAAGCTCATGCACGTTCAGCACGAGCTCGAAGCCCGTGACGGCTGGCGCCTGCAGCAGGTGGTCGAAAGCACCCTGAGCCGCCTGCAGTTGCCGGCCGACAAGACCCTGGCCGAACTTTCCGGCGGCTGGCGCCGGCGCGTGCTGCTGGCCCAGGCGCTGGTCTCCGAGCCCGACCTGCTGCTGCTGGACGAGCCGACCAACCACCTGGACATCGGCGCCATCGCCTGGCTGGAAGAGGCGCTCAAAGGCTTCGGCGGCGCGGTGCTGTTCATCACCCACGACCGTTCCTTCCTGCAGAACCTGGCCACGCGGATCCTCGAGCTGGACCGTGGCGGGCTGATCGACTGGAACGGCGACTACGCCAGCTTCCTGGTGCACAAGGAGGCCGAGCTTGCCGCCGAGGCCACTGCCAACGCGCTGTTCGACAAGCGCCTGGCCCAGGAGGAAGTGTGGATCCGCCAGGGCATCAAGGCCCGACGCACCCGCAACGAAGGCCGTGTGCGCGCGCTCAAGGCGCTGCGCGTGGAGCGCGGCGAGCGTCGCGAGCGCCAGGGCAAGGCCAATATCCAGATCGAGGTGGCGGACAAGTCCGGCAAGCAGGTGATGGTGCTGGAGGACGTCAGCTTCGCTCACCAGAACGGGCCGAAGCTGGTCAAGGACTTCTCCATGGTGCTGCAGCGCCAGGACCGGATCGGCCTGCTGGGTGCCAACGGCACCGGCAAGACGACCCTGCTCAAGCTGATGCTGGGCGACCTGGAGCCCACCAGCGGCAAGGTCGAGCGTGGCACCAAGCTCGAGGTGGCCTACTTCGACCAGATGCGCCATCAGCTGGACCTGGAAAAGACCGTCATCGACAACCTGGCCGAAGGCCGCGATTTCATCGAGATCGATGGCCAGAACCGTCATGTGCTCAGCTACCTCGGCGACTTCCTGTTCAGCCCGCAGCGCGCACGCACGCCGGTCAAGGCGCTGTCCGGGGGCGAGCGCGCGCGCCTGCTGCTGGCCAAGCTGTTCAGCAAACCGGCCAACCTGCTGGTGCTGGACGAACCGACCAACGACCTCGACGTCGAGACCCTCGAGCTGCTCGAAGAGGTGCTGTCCAACTACAAGGGCACGGTGCTGATGGTCAGCCACGACCGGGCCTTCCTCGACAACGTGGTGACCAGCACCCTGGTGTTCGAAGGTGAGGGGCGTGTGCGCGAGTACGTCGGTGGCTACGAGGACTGGATCCGTCAGGGCGGCTCACCAAAGCTGCTGGGCGTGACCGAAAGCAAGGGCGGCAAGTCCGAGCTCAACAGCGCCGTGGTGCAAGCGCCGGTGGAGGAGGTGGCGCCGCTTGCCGCCGCTGTGCCTGCCGCCGATGCCAGCAAGAAGAAGCTCAGCTACAAGCTGCAGCGTGAGCTGGAAATGCTGCCGGGGCAGATCGATGCCCTGGAGCAGCGGATGGCCGAGGCTCAGGAAGAGGTGAGTGCGGCGGGCTTCTATCAGCGGCCGATTGCCGAGACTGCGGCGGTGCTGGCCAAGATCGAGAAGCTGCAGGGCGAGTTGGACGTACTGGTGGAGCGCTGGGCCGAGCTGGAAGGCTGAAGCCATCGCGGGACAACTCCGCTCCCACCGGGTCGCTCAGGACCCGTGGGAGCGGGCTTGCCCCGCGATGAATGTATTACTCGGCCTTCTTCTGCAGCCGCACCGCCAGCACATCGCACGGCGCGCCGTGCAGCACGTCGTTGGCGGTGGAGCCCAGCAGCAGTGCCAGGCCGTGGCGGCCATGGCTGCCGACCACGATCAGGTCGCACTTCTGATCCTTGGCCAACTGGTGGATTTCCTGGCGCGGCTGGCCGTAGACCAGGTGCGAGTCGCCGCGATTGATATCCGGGTACTTGTTGTACAGGCGCTCCATGCGTTCCTTGGCCTGGTCGAACTGTTGCTGCTGCAACTGCGACAGGTCCATCGGCACGTCGCCGCCGAAGGCCATGGCCATGGGCTCGACGATATGCACCAGGGAGACCTTGGCGCCGCTGGCCAGGGCGATGGCCTTGGCCCGCTTGATCACCGGGTCGCATTCTTCGGTCAGGTCGACAGCGACCAGAAGATGTTCATAGGACATGTGCAGTACTCCTGACAATCGCGATAGTAGAAGTATGGTCGCTTTCGCGCGGATCTTCCGTGAAAACTGACTAACCCGCTCATTTGCAACGCTTTATAAGGTCTACAGATATGACGGTATGGCTGGTGGTGTCAATCCTTGCGCTGATTCTCAGCCCGTTGGCCTGGTTGCGCCCCTCGCGCAAACAGAGCGAGCAGATGAGCCTGCGCCTGGAGGGGCGCCGCATGGGGCTGGCCATGCAACTGGCGCCGCAACAGTGGCCGCACTGGCTGGTAAACGAGCCGCCCAGCCCCTGCCCGCAATATCACCGGGCACGACGCAAGGGGCGCACGGACAGCTGGTGTTACTGGCAAATTACCCCGGGCGTGTGGTGGAACCAGTGGCGCGAGCCCTGCGAGGATCCGCGCCTGGCAGAGGCGTTCGCCCGCCTGCCGGCAACGGTCTACAAGGTCGAGGCCGACAGTCGCATGATTGCTTTGTATTGGAGCGAGCGGGGCGACAAATCTGTTTTGCAGGATATTGCCCAGGCTCTCGAAACCCTCGCCTGAACCTGGCCAACGCAAAACGGCGCGCCGGAGCAACCATGCTCTTGCGCGCCGTTTTGCGTTCTGCAGTGCAGAAAAAGGCCAGGCAGGCCGGAAACACTTTCATGCAGACGCAGTGTAGCCATCGTTGGCGGATGCGTTTAGAAAAAAGCGCCGTCTGCTGTCGGTGATGGTCTATCGCTGACATGAATGGTTGGCGATCACTGTCATCATGTTTCGTACCCGGCGGGTAGAAGATGACTGGAAAGTCGCGTTTTCACGGCCTTCGCGAGTATTTGACAACGCGGTTCTTTTCGGGGAATGTGTGCACACCCAAGTCAAACGGGCGTATGAATTGAGCGTTTGTATGTCAGACGGCTCTTACAGAATCCCGATTAGCGCGTCGACGGGTGTGCCTGGGGCGAGGGACCGGTAGACCGGCTCTCGTTGCCAGCGATCGACGTGTACTGTTCAGCTTCCATATCGTGGAGATCAGTTGATGATTTACGAAGGTAAAGCCATCACGGTTAAGGCTCTTGAAAGCGGCATCGTCGAACTGAAATTCGACCTCAAGGGTGAGTCCGTCAACAAGTTCAACCGTCTCACTCTGAACGAGCTGCGTCAGGCCGTGGACGTGATCAAGGCCGATGCCTCGGTCAAGGGCGTGATCGTCAGCAGTGGCAAGGACGTGTTCATCGTCGGCGCCGACATCACCGAGTTCGTCGACAACTTCAAGCTGCCCGAGGCCGAACTGGTCGCCGGCAACCTGGAAGCCAACCGCATTTTCAGTGACTTCGAAGACCTGCAGGTGCCGACCGTGGTCGCCATCAACGGCATCGCCCTGGGTGGCGGCCTGGAGATGTGCCTGGCCGCCGACTACCGGGTCATGGCCAGCAGCGCCAAGATCGGCCTGCCGGAAGTCAAGCTGGGCATCTACCCAGGCTTTGGCGGTACCGTGCGCCTGCCGCGCCTGATCGGCTCGGACAACGCCATCGAGTGGATCGCCTCCGGCAAGGAAAACCGTGCCGAGGACGCCCTGAAAGTCGGCGCCGTCGATGCCGTGGTCGCCCCCGAGTTGCTGCAGGCCGGTGCCCTGGACCTGATCAAGCGCGCCATCAGCGGCGAGCTGGACTACAAGGCCAAGCGCCAGCCCAAGCTGGAAAAGCTCAAGCTCAACGCCATCGAGCAGATGATGGCCTTCGAGACCGCCAAGGGCTTCGTTGCCGGCCAGGCCGGCCCGAACTACCCGGCGCCGGTCGAGGCCATCAAGACCATCCAGAAGGCCGCCAACTTCGGCCGTGACAAGGCCCTGGAAGTCGAAGCCGCCGGTTTCGCCAAGCTGGCCAAGACCTCGGTCGCCGAGAGCCTGATCGGCCTGTTCCTGAACGACCAGGAGCTCAAGCGCAAGGCCAAGGCCCACGACGAGATCGCCCATGACGTGAAACAGGCCGCCGTGCTCGGCGCCGGTATCATGGGTGGCGGCATCGCCTACCAGTCGGCCGTCAAGGGCACGCCGATCCTGATGAAGGATATCCGCGAGGAAGCCATCCAGCTGGGCCTGAACGAGGCCTCCAAGCTGCTCGGCAAGCGCGTCGAGAAGGGGCGCCTGACCCCGGCCAAGATGGCCGAGGCCCTCAACGCCATTCGCCCGACCTTGTCCTACGGTGACTTCGGCAACGTCGACATCATCGTCGAGGCGGTGGTCGAGAACCCGAAGGTCAAGCAAGCCGTGCTGGCTGAAGTGGAAGGCCAGGTGAAAGAGGATGCGATCCTCGCCTCCAACACCTCGACCATCTCCATCAACCTGCTGGCCAAGGCCCTCAAGCGTCCGGAAAACTTCGTCGGCATGCACTTCTTCAACCCGGTGCACATGATGCCGCTGGTGGAAGTCATCCGTGGCGAGAAGTCCAGCGACGTAGCCGTGGCCACCACCGTGGCCTACGCCAAGAAGATGGGCAAGAACCCGATCGTGGTCAACGACTGCCCGGGCTTCCTGGTCAACCGCGTGCTGTTCCCGTACTTCGGCGGCTTCGCCAAGCTGGTCAGCGCTGGCGTCGACTTCGTGCGCATCGACAAGGTGATGGAGAAGTTCGGCTGGCCGATGGGCCCGGCCTACCTGATGGACGTGGTCGGCATCGACACCGGCCACCACGGCCGCGACGTGATGGCCGAAGGTTTCCCGGATCGCATGAAGGACGAGCGCCGCTCGGCCGTCGATGCACTTTACGAAGCCAACCGCCTGGGCCAGAAGAACGGCAAGGGCTTCTACGCCTACGAGACCGACAAGCGCGGCAAGCCGAAGAAAGTCGCCGATGCCAGCGTGCTCGACGTGCTCAAGCCGGTCATCTTCGAGCAGCGTGAAGTCACCGACGAAGACATCATCAACTGGATGATGGTGCCGCTGTGCCTGGAGACCGTTCGCTGCCTGGAAGACGGCATCGTCGCGACCGCCGCCGAAGCCGACATGGGCCTGGTCTACGGCATCGGTTTCCCTCCCTTCCGCGGTGGCGCGTTGCGCTACATCGATTCGATCGGGGTCGCCGAGTTCGTTGCACTGGCCGACAAGTATGCCGACCTGGGGCCGCTGTACCACCCCACTGCGAAGCTGCGCGAAATGGCCAAGAACGGCCAGCGCTTCTTCAACTGAGCGCCCACGAGCTAGAGCGAGAATATTGATATGAGCCTGAATCCAAGAGACGTGGTGATTGTCGACTTCGGTCGCACGCCGATGGGCCGTTCCAAGGGTGGCATGCACCGCAACACCCGTGCCGAAGACATGTCCGCGCACCTGATCAGCAAGCTGCTGGAGCGCAACGACAAGGTCGACCCGAAAGAAGTCGAGGACGTGATCTGGGGCTGCGTCAACCAGACCCTGGAGCAGGGCTGGAACATCGCGCGCATGGCGTCGCTGATGACCCAGATCCCGCACACCTCCGCCGCGCAAACCGTCAGCCGCCTGTGCGGCTCGTCCATGAGCGCACTGCACACCGCCGCCCAGGCGATCATGACCGGCAACGGTGATGTGTTTGTCATCGGCGGTGTCGAGCACATGGGCCACGTCAGCATGATGCACGGTGTCGACCCGAACCCGCATATGTCGCTTCATGCGGCAAAAGCCTCGGGCATGATGGGCCTGACTGCCGAGATGCTCGGCAAGATGCACGGGATCACCCGTGAGCAGCAGGATGCCTTCGGCATGCGCTCGCATCAGCTCGCCCACAAGGCGACGCTCGAAGGCAAGTTCAAGGACGAAATCATCCCGATGCAGGGCTATGACGAAAACGGCTTCCTCAAAGTCTTCGACTACGATGAAACCATTCGCCCGGACACTACGCTGGAAAGCCTGGCGGCCCTCAAGCCAGCTTTCAACCCGAAAGGTGGTACGGTAACGGCGGGCACTTCGTCGCAGATCACCGATGGCGCATCGTGCATGATCGTCATGTCCGGGCAGCGTGCCATGGACCTGGGGATCCAGCCATTGGCGGTGATTCGCTCCATGGCGGTTGCTGGCGTAGACCCTGCAATCATGGGCTACGGCCCGGTCCCGTCGACGCAGAAAGCCCTCAAGCGTGCTGGTTTGACCATCGCCGACATCGACTTCTTCGAGCTCAACGAAGCTTTCGCCGCACAGGCCCTGCCGGTGCTGAAAGATCTGAAAGTGCTCGACAAGATGAATGAGAAGGTTAACCTGCACGGCGGCGCCATCGCCCTGGGCCACCCGTTCGGTTGCTCGGGGGCGCGGATTTCCGGCACCCTGCTCAACGTCATGAAGCAAAATGGCGGTACCCTGGGCGTCGCCACCATGTGTGTCGGCCTGGGCCAAGGCATCACCACTGTCTTCGAACGCGTCTGATCGCGTTGCAGGACAGCAGCCGGGGCCATGTGCCCCGGCTTTTGTTTTTTACAGGATTTGTTCAAGAGGGCGAGCGACATGCAGATACAACCTGGTGTGTACCGGCATTACAAAGGCCCTGAGTACCGTGTTTTCAGCGCTGCGCGACACTCCGAGAGCGAAGAGTGGATGGTGTTCTACCAGTGCCTGTATGGTGATTACAGCTTCTGGGTCAGGCCACTTTCGATGTTCCAGGAGTCCGTCGAGGTTGACGGCGAGCAGGTGCCACGCTTTGCTTTGGTCAAGGCCGAAGAGAGCCTTGGCGAGCGGCTGGGCAAGGCGCACGAGTGATAGACCGCGCTTGACCTCACTCTTTTGCCACTATATATAGCGGTGCCGCGTCTGGCACCTGACGCGTTTTTCATCTTCAGATTCAGGAATACTCCGATCCATGGGCAAATCGCTGGTCATTGTGGAATCCCCGGCCAAGGCCAAGACCATCAACAAGTACCTGGGCAGCCAGTACGTGGTGAAGTCGAGTATCGGCCACATCCGTGACCTTCCCACCAGCGGTTCCGCCAGTGCGAGCAAGGAACCGGCGGCCAAGCGTGGTAAGGCAGCGGCTGGCGAAGCGCCAGCGCTGACGCCCAAGGAAAAAGCACGCCGCACGCTGGTTGCGCGCATGGGCGTGGACCCCGAGGCGGGCTGGAAGGCCAAGTACGAGATCCTTCCCGGCAAAGAGAAGGTCATCGAGGAGCTGCGCCGCCTGGCCAAGGATGCCGACACCATCTATCTCGCAACCGACTTGGATCGCGAGGGGGAAGCCATCGCCTGGCACCTGCGCGAAGCCATCGGTGGTGACGACAGCCGCTACAAGCGCGTGGTGTTCAACGAGATCACCAAGAAAGCCATCCAGGAAGCCTTCTCCCAGCCGGGCGAGCTCGATATCGATCGGGTCAATGCCCAGCAGGCGCGACGCTTCCTCGACCGCGTGGTCGGCTACATGGTCTCGCCGCTGCTGTGGGCGAAGATCGCCCGTGGCCTGTCCGCCGGTCGCGTGCAGTCGGTGGCGGTGAAGCTTGTAGTCGAACGTGAGCGCGAGATCCGTGCCTTCAACCCGGAAGAATACTGGGAAGTCCACGCCGATCTGGGCACCGCCAAGAACGCCAAGGTGCGTTTCGAGGTGGCCCGCGAGAAGGGCGAGGCCTTCAAACCGCTCAACGAAGCCCAGGCCATGGCCGCGCTGGAGAAGCTCAAGGCCTCCAGCTACAGCGTGAGCAAGCGCGAGGACCGGCCGACCAGCAGCAAGCCCTCGGCACCGTTCATTACCTCCACCCTGCAGCAGGCCGCAAGCAATCGCCTGGGCTTCGGGGTGAAGAAGACCATGATGATGGCCCAGCGTCTGTACGAAGCCGGCTACATCACCTACATGCGTACCGACTCGACCAACCTGTCGACCGACGCCGTCGAGATGGCCCGCAGCTACATCGAGAAGGAGTTCGGCAAGCAGTACCTGCCTGCCGCACCCATCGTCTATGGCAGCAAGGAAGGGGCCCAGGAGGCGCACGAAGCGATCCGTCCGTCCGACGTCAGCACCCACCCCACCAAGCTCAGTGGCATGGAGCGTGACGCCGAGCGCCTGTACGAACTGATCTGGCGCCAGTTCCTGGCCTGCCAGATGCCGCCGGCGCAGTACCTGTCCACCAGCGTCACCGTGGCTGCCGGCGAGTTCGAGCTGCGCGCCAAGGGTCGTATCCTCAAGTTCGACGGTTACACCCGTGTGCTGCCGCAGCAGAGCAAGCCGGGCGAAGATGACGTACTGCCGGAAATGACCCAGGGCGAAGTGCTCAAGTTGATCCAGATCGACCCGAGCCAGCACTTCACCAAGCCGCCGGCGCGCTTCACCGAAGCCAGCCTGGTCAAGGAGATGGAAAAGCGCGGTATCGGTCGCCCGTCGACCTATGCGGCGATCATCTCGACCATCCAGGATCGCGGCTATGTCACCCTGCACAACCGCCGCTTCTACTCCGAGAAGATGGGCGACATCGTCACCGAGCGTCTGTCCGAGAGTTTCGCCAACCTGATGGACTACGGCTTCACCGCCGGCATGGAAGAGAACCTCGACGACGTGGCCCAGGGCGAGCGTGACTGGAAGAACGTCCTCGACGAGTTCTATGGCGATTTCAGCAAGAAGCTGCTGACCGCCGAATCTGCCGAGAACGGCATGCGTGCCAACCAGCCGACCCCGACCAACATTGCCTGCAAGGAATGTGGCCGGCCGATGATGATCCGCACCGCGTCCACGGGTGTGTTCCTCGGCTGCTCGGGCTACAGCCTGCCGCCTAAAGAGCGTTGCAAGGCGACGGTCAACCTGGTGCCGGGCGACGAAATCGCCGCCGACGACGAGGGCGAGTCCGAGTCGCTGGTGCTGCGCGGCAAGCACCGCTGCCCGATCTGCGCGACGGCGATGGATGCCTACCTGCTCGACGAGAAGCGCAAGCTGCACATCTGCGGTAACAACCCGGATTGCGCCGGCTACGAGATCGAGGAAGGCAACTATCGCATCAAGGGCTACGAAGGCCCGAGCCTGGAATGCGACAAGTGCGGCAGCGAGATGCAGCTCAAGACTGGCCGTTTCGGCAAGTTCTTCGGCTGTACCAACCCAACCTGCAAGAACACCCGCAAGCTGCTCAAGAGCGGCGAGGCGGCGCCACCGAAGATGGACAAGGTGGACATGCCGGAGCTCAAGTGCGAGAAGGTCGACGATACCTACGTACTTCGTGACGGGGCCTCGGGCTTGTTCCTGGCGGCCAGCCAGTTCCCGAAAAACCGCGAAACCCGTGCGCCGTTGGTGCTGGAGATCGTTCCGCACAAGCATGAGATCGATCCGAAGTACCACTTCCTTTGCGAAGCGCCACAGAAGGATCCGGAAGGGCGCCCGACGGTGATCCGCTACAGCCGCAAGACCAAGGAGCAGTACGTGCAGTCCGAAGTCGACGGCAAGCCCACTGGCTGGAAGGCGTTCTACGACGGCAAGGCGTGGAAGGTCGAAGACAAGCGTTGATCTGAAGTCGTGACTGGGGCCGCTTCGTGCCCCATCGCAGGCGTGCCGGCGATGGGTTGCGCAGCGGCCCCAGTCATTTGATGACAAGCAAAGCGCAATCCCTGAAACTGCAGGCAATCGCCTTGCCGCCTTCAGGAGTCAGTCGAAATGGCCCAGGAACTCTACACCCGCACCAACCAGAAACTGTTCTTCGCCGGCCTCGCGCTGGAGTCCATGGCCAAGGCCGCGGACAGCCAGGCGCTGAATGCCCAGGGGCTGCTCCAGGCCGAGCGCGAGTCGGCGCTGTTCCACCTGTATGGCGCGCTGCTTGGGTTGTGCCATGAGATCGCCGGTTTCTACCGCCTGCCCCAGGCCTCGGCGGCGCGGGCGGAGTTGCTGTTCAGCGACGAGGTGTTGCAGAGCGTGGCGATCCCGGAAATGGCCGAACTGCTGGAGCTGGCACGCCAGCCGGAAACCTGGCTGGCGCGTCTGCTGGTGGCTTATGCCGATTTGTTCCGACCACCGGTCGCGAAGAAAACCGTGAAGGGTGACGTTACCCAGCCGCTGATCCAGGCCGTCAACCTGGACGAGCCTGAGCCGGTCGAGCTTTCCCGCGAGGAACTGGAGGCCTGGCGGCAGAACCTGAAAAGCCTGGTGAGACGATTCCGCGAAGCGCTGAGTGAGTGCTGAGCGCTTCCATGGCTGGTACACTAGTAGCCTTTCGTGAAAAGCAGGCCCTTTATGTCAACGTCCTTTCTAGAAATTGTCGAGTTGCCTGATGGCCGGATCGAACTGCGCCGCGCCGAAGATGAAGGCTCACTGGTAACCCTGGATT
This sequence comes from Pseudomonas sp. CAM1A, assembly GCF_047501685.1. Lineage (NCBI taxonomy): Bacteria > Pseudomonadati > Pseudomonadota > Gammaproteobacteria > Pseudomonadales > Pseudomonadaceae > Pseudomonas > Pseudomonas sp. CAM1A. Next base: position 218,885 of record NZ_JBFNXP010000002.1, read on the forward strand.
TTTCCGAGGATGCCAAGGCATTCCTGCAAGGACAGCATGTGGAAGTGGCCAAGGCCATGCTCAGCGTTGGCGTGCAAATGGCCGGTCGCCTGGTTGAAGGCGACTTCGAGCGTGAAGAGGGGCCGCGCGTCCTTCACTGAGCCACGGTAGCGGCCCAGGGTTTCAAGCGTTTGACAGGCAAAGCCTGAACATCAGCCGAGGCGGATGTTCAGGCTTTGTGCGTTTCCGCTTGCCGCTGCGCGCTGCAGCTGTTGGCGGGCGTTGCTGTTGAGGGTGCCCAGCCAGCTGACCACGGTATGGCTGTGCCCAAGGCGCAGCGCCTCGCAGGCCAGTTGCAGGGCCGTCTGCCTGCCACCGGGTTGCAGCAACAGGATACGTTCGCGGTTCAGGCCGGCATCACGCAGCCAGGCCTGGGTGAGGCTGCCGGGTGGGGCGATGAGCGTCAGCCAACGGCTGTCGTCTTCTTCGCTGAGTTCGCGCAGGATCGGCGCCAACAGGCTCTGGCAGTGCCCTGGCGCGCCGCGCAGGGCCAGCTCGCTGAACAGTTCTGGCTGGCTGCTCTTGCGCGGCGCTTCGCTGGGCTTGAGGCCTGGCAGCACCGGCTGGGCAAGGAAGGCCTCGAACAGCGGCAACTGGGCTTGCTGGGGTGCATGGGTGAACGGCTGCATGACGCCTCCTGGTTCAGCGGCGCAGGACGCCGACGCTCAAGCCCTCGATCACCAGCTCCTGATCCTTCAGGTCGACTTCGATGGGGGCGAATTCGGGGTTCTCGGCGATCAGCCAGACCTTGCTGCCTTCGCGCTTGAAGCGCTTGACGGTCACTTCGTCGCCGATACGGGCTACCACCACCTGGCCGTTGCGGGCTTCGCGGGTGGTGTGCACGGCGAGCAGGTCGCCGTCGAAGATGCCGATGTCCTTCATGCTCATGCCGTGCACCCGCAGCAGGTAATCGGCGCGCGGATGGAAGAAGGCCGGGTTGATGCTGCAGGAGTCCTCGATGTGCTGCTCAGCGAGGATCGGTGCACCGGCGGCGACGCGGCCGATGATGGGCAGGCCGCTGTCCTCTTGCTTGGGCTCGAGGCCGGGGATGCGGATACCGCGGGAGGCGCCAGGGGTCATCTCGATGGCGCCCTTGCGGGCCAGGGCTTTCAGGTGCTCCTCGGCGGCGTTGGGCGACTTGAAGCCCAGCTCCTGGGCGATCTCGGCGCGGGTCGGCGGAAAGCCGTTGTCTTCGAGGCAGCGTTTGATGAAAGCCAGGATCTCGGCTTGGCGTGGCGTCAGTTTCAGCATGGGCGAGGGCTCTGTCTTTATATACAGTGACTGGAATTATATACAGTGGCTGGCAAGCTGCAAGCACCCTTGCCGCACAACAGCTGCAAAGCGTGCGCATTCAATGCTTTGTGGCTGTGTTTAAATGAGCGACCACCCGGTCACTGGACCTTGACATAATCAGGCTTGAAACGTATGTTTCAAACAACTGTTTGTCAGGCGGAGTAGTCATGGCCCAATCGGAAACCGTTGAGCGCATCCTCGATGCGGCGGAGCAGCTGTTCGCGGAGCGCGGGTTCGCGGAAACCTCATTGCGGCTGATCACCAGCAAGGCCGGGGTCAACCTGGCGGCGGTGAACTACCATTTCGGTTCGAAGAAAGCCCTGATCCAGGCGGTCTTTTCCCGCTTCCTGGGGCCCTTCTGCGCCAGCCTGGAGCGTGAGCTCGACCGCCATCAGGCGCGTCCCGAGCAGAAGGCCTCGCTCGAGGAGCTGCTGGAAATGCTGGTGGAGCAGGCCCTGGTCGTGCAACCGCGCAGCAACAACGACCTGTCGATCTTCATGCGCCTGCTGGGCCTGGCCTTCAGCCAGAGCCAGGGGCACCTGCGCCGTTACCTGGAGGACATGTACGGCAAGGTGTTCCGCCGCTACATGCTGCTGGTCAACGAGGCCGCGCCGCGCATTCCGCCACTGGAGCTGTTCTGGCGCGTGCACTTCATGCTCGGCGCCGCGGCGTTCAGCATGTCGGGTATCAAGGCCTTGCGCGCCATCGCCGAAACCGATTTCGGCATCAACACCTCGATCGAGCAGGTGATGCGCCTGATGGTGCCGTTCCTGGCCGCCGGCATGCGGGCCGACAGCGGTGTCACCGACCAGGCCATGGCCGCGGCGCAGTTGCGCCCACGCAGCAAGTCCGGCGCGCCCGCCAAGGCCTGAACACTGGGCGGGGCAGGGCGCTTGCGCTAAGCTAGCGCCCATGCCTGAACTCGCCCCCGCCGCAACTCCCGTCAGCACGGCAACTTCGCCACTGAACCATCGGACACCGCGTTGTCCGATGTGTGCGTGCGTCTGCGCGACCTCCGGATCTCCAATGAAGGATTCCCAATGACTGCCAGCCTGCAAGGCTCCCTGATGGTGGATATCGCCGGTAAATGGCTGACCGCCGAAGACCGCCATCTGCTGCGCCAGCCCGAAGTGGCTGGCCTGATCATCTTTGCCCGCAACATCGACAGCCCGCGCCAGGTGCGTGAGTTGTGCGCCTCGATCCGCGCCATCCGTCCCGAGCTGATCCTCGCCGTGGACCAGGAAGGTGGGCGGGTCCAGCGCCTGCGCCAGGGCTTCGTGCGCCTGCCGGCCATGCGCGCCATCGCCGACAACGCCAATGCCGAATACCTGGCCGAGCAGTGCGGCTGGCTGATGGCAACCGAGGTGCTGGCGGTAGGCCTGGACCTGAGCTTTGCCCCGGTGCTGGATCTCGACCATCAGCGCAGTGCCGTGGTCGGCAGCCGCGCCTTCGAAGGCAATCCGCAGCGGGCTACCGAACTGGCCGGCGCGTTCATCCGTGGCATGAATGCCGCCGGCATGGCCGCCTGTGGCAAGCATTTCCCCGGTCACGGCTGGGCCGAGGCCGATTCCCATGTGGCGATCCCGGTCGATGAGCGCAGCCTGGAACAGCTGCGCGCCGTCGACCTGGTGCCGTTTACCCGTCTGAGCGGCCAGTTGGCGGCGGTGATGCCGGCCCACGTGATCTACCCGCAGGTCGACAACCAGCCGGCCGGCTTCTCCCGGCGCTGGCTGCAGGACATCCTGCGCGGCGAGTTGGGCTTCGACGGGGTGATCTTCAGTGATGACCTGTCCATGGCCGGTGCCCACGTGGTGGGCGATGCCGCCAGCCGCATCGAGGCGGCGCTCAGTGCCGGCTGCGACATGGGCCTGGTGTGCAATGACCGGGCTTCGGCCGAGCTGGCGCTGAGCGCGGCGCAGCGCATGAAGGTCAAGCCGTCGCCGCGGATTGCACGGATGCGCGGGCAGGGCTTTGCGCGTACCGACTACCGCCAGCAGCCGCGTTGGCTGGAGGCGCTGGGGGCGTTGAAGGAAGCCCAGCTGGTCGATTGACCTCGCTGGCCTCATCGCGGGGCAAGCCCGCTCCCACGAAGCCCTGAGGGTTCGTGGGGGCGGGCTTTTACTTGCTTCGCTTGCCCGGCAGCGGCGCGAACAGCGCCTCGATCTCTTCATCCCCCAATCGCCATTGCCCGGCCTGCCCGCCATCGAGCAGCCCGGCTGCCAGTGCCGCCTTCTCTTGCTGCAACTGCTGGATCTTCTCTTCCACCGTACCCCGGGTGATCAGCTTGAACACGAACACCGGCTTGTCCTGGCCGATGCGGTAGGCGCGGTCGGTGGCCTGGTTTTCACTGGCCGGGTTCCACCACGGGTCGTAGTGGATCACGGTGTCGGCGGCGGTCAGGTTCAGCCCGGTGCCGCCGGCCTTGAGGCTGATCAGGAATACCTCGCTGTCGCCGTTCTGGAACTGCTGCACGGGGGCGCGACGGTCGCGGGTATCGCCGGTCAGCAGGCTGTAGCGGATGCCGCGCTTCTCCAGCTCGAACTCGATCAGCGCCAGCATCGAGGTGAACTGCGAGAACAGCAGCACCTTGCGCCCCTCGCTGAGCAACTCTTCGAGCATCTCCAGCAGGCTGCCCAGCTTGCCCTTGTCGGCGAACGTGCCCTTGACCTCGGTGCCCTTGACCAGGCGCAGGTCGCAGCACACCTGGCGCAGCTTGAGCAGTGCGTCGAGGATGACGATCTGGCTGCGCGCGGCGCCGTTGCGGGCGATCTCGTCACGGACCTTCTTGTCCATTGCCACCCGCAGCGCCTCGTAGGTGTCGCGTTGGGCGTCGCTGAGCTCGACCCAGTGGATCATCTCGGTCTTGGCCGGCAGCTCGGTGGCCACCTGTTCCTTGGTGCGGCGCAGCAGGAACGGGCGGATGCGGCTGGCCAGGTGGGCCATGCGCTCAGCGTCGCCGTGGCGCTCGATCGGGGTACGGTAGTCCTGGGTGAAGCGCTTGCTGTCGCCCAGCCAGCCGGGCATCAAAAAGTGGAAGATCGACCACAGCTCGCCGAGGTTGTTCTCCATCGGTGTGCCGGTCAGGCACAGGCGCTGGCTGGCCTGCAGCTCGCGCACGGCCTGGGCGGCCTTGCTGGTGCTGCTCTTGATGTTCTGCGCCTCGTCCAGCACCAGCAGGTGCCAGGGCTGCGCCTTGAGGTGCTCGAGGTCGCGTGGGACGAGGGCGTAGGTGGTCAGTACCAGGTCGTAGCCGGCGAGGTTGGCGAAGTGCTTGTTGCGGCCCGGGCCGTGCAGGGCCAGGACGCGCAAGTCGGGGGCGAAGCGCCGGGCTTCGTCGAGCCAGTTGGGCACCAGGCTGGTGGGCATCACCGCCAGCGCCGGATGTACCAGTCGCCCGCTTTCCTTCTCCAGCAGCAGGTGGGCCAGGGTCTGCAGGGTCTTGCCCAGGCCCATGTCGTCGCCGAGGATGCCGCCGGTGCCCATCTCGCGCAGGGCCTGCAGCCAGTTCAGGCCTTGCTGCTGGTAAGGGCGCAATGTGGCGTTCAGGCCTTTGGGCGGCGCCACCTGCAGGTCGCGGGCGTCGCGCAGGCGCCGGCCCAGGTCGCGCACATGGCTGCCACCTTCCCATTGCAGCGGCAAGTGGTCGATGTCGTTGAGGCGTGCGGCATCGGTGCGGTCCAGGCGCAGGCTCGGGCCCACGGCGTCGTCGTGCAGGTACAGCTCGCCCAGGGTGCCCATCACCGCCTTGATGCGCCCGTAGGGCAGGGCGACCCGCAATGCCGGGCCGTCATGGCGGGTGCGGTTGAGGTCGATCAGCAGGTGCTCATCGTCATTGCGCCGCGCCAGTTCGCTGGGCCGCAGCAGTTCCGGGCTGGTGCGCAGCAGTTGCAGGACAATGGGCAGCAGGCTGTGGCGCTGGCCGTCGACCACGATGCCCAGCTCGAGGTCGAACCATTCGTGGCCCGGCGCTTCGTCGATGGTGGCGTACCAGTCGTCGACCTCGTGCAGGTTGAACGCGAAGTCGCGGTGCACATCGATCACCCAGCCCGCCTCGCGCAGGCGCGGCAGGCCCTCGCGGGCGAAGCGCAGCCAGGCTTCGTCGTCGGGCAGCTGGTACATTTCGCCGGCACTGTCGGGCAGGGCCTTGCTCTGGCGGGTGGCCACCTTGAAGCCGAGGTCGCGCAGGGCCTTGCGCAGGGCCTGCTCGGCCTGTGGCTGGCGCTGGATGCGCTGGCTGGTGGTGCCCACCAGGCGGCTGAGTGACTTGTCGTCGCTGCCGCTGGCGCGCAGGCCGTCGTAGTCGAACGCCAGCGCGGCGCGGTGCTGCATCTGGCGCTGCATGCGCCCGGTCTTGGGCGTGTAGGCACTGAATTCGAGACTGCCCAGGGTCAGGTGCGGGGTTGGCTCGATGCCGTCGAGCTGTTCCTGTTGCACGGTGGTGGGTGTCGGCAGGTGGTGATTGAGGGCGTTGAGCTTGTGACTGAGGGGCACGATAAGGTGTTCCGGTACATCGGGAGCAAGGGACAGCTGCAGGGCAGTGTGCGGGTCCAGGTCGTGGCCGACGGTGCCGACTTCCTTGGTATCGATATCGAAATAGAACAGCGGTATCAGCGGCAGTATGCAATTTAGCGGCTGCTCGCCGCAGTACCACATGCCCCGGTAGTCACCGTTGTCCAGGCGAACCCAGCGGAACTGTGCCCGGCGTTCTGCGCCCTGTTGCAGCAGCGGCAGCCCTTCGATGAACATCAGGCGCCCGGTGTCCAGCACCCGCTGCAGCAACTCGCCGCCTTCATGCCCCTTGAGCGTGTAGCCGCGTTCCTGGCCGTAGGGCGCGTTCTGTGCGGAGAGCTGGCGCAGGATGCGCAGGTCTTCCCCCTTGACGTACTTCGGCGGCTCGTAAAGCAATTCGTATAACGAATGGATGCGGCTGTAGCGGATGCCGTGCTCTTCGCGAGTACCCTTGCGCACGCGCAGCGCGCAGCTGCTGTGGTCATCGACGAGCATCAACTCGTAGCAGACCATGCGCCCACGCCGGTCTTCAGCGCCGTCTTGCCTGGGCGTGGGTTGCTCCAGACCTTGCAGCCAGTGTTGCAGGTGATGGGGCAGTTGCTCGCCGCTGGCCGCACCGCGCCCGTGGCTGCTGGCCAGGGTGTAGAGCGCGGCGGCGCAGTGCTTGCAGTTCTCGCCGACCGGGCAGGAGCAGTTGCCGCGCACGTGGCATTGTCCGGATGGCCCCGTGGTGATGATTATCCGCTGGCGGTAGACATTGCCGCCGCTGCCGCGGCAGGTCGACTCGATGCGTGAATCGCCGTGGGACTGGATCTGCACCAGGCCCTGTTCGGCGTAGCGTTCGCCACGTTGCAGGGTGGCCGCGGAAAAGTCGTGCTTCCAGCTCGGGTTCTCGGCTGCCAGCTTCTGCACGTCGGCGTTCACGGTTTCACTGCTCCATCATTTCCGGGTCGGGCAGCGGCATCTTGCGCATGCCGGCCGGTGAAACCTTGAGCAGCAGCGCCAGGTGCCCGCCATCGAGGAAGGTCAGTTGGCCGGCTTTCATGTTGCTGTTGCTCTGCTTGAACTGCTCGCTGCGCAGCACGCTGCCATTGCTGTCGAGCTGGTTGACCCAGAGGTTGGCGTCAACGGCGATGAAGCGGCTTTCCTGGATGCGCAGGTTGCCTTCGATCGGGAAGTGGCCGAACTGTTCGTCACCGGCACTCAGGGCAACGCTTTCGCCATCCTGTTGCCAGGCCTTGTGCAGCAGTACGGTGTAGTCGGCGGTGGCCTGCAGGCGGGTGACTTCGTCGCCCAGGCCGGTCGGGCGCTCGGCGCCTTTTTCCAGGCGCGGTGCGCCGGCGCTCCAGTCTTCCGGGGCGAACGGGCTGGTGATCGCCGGCACGGCGTTCTGCCGCACCAGGATCATTTCCACCTGGTAGGGGCCTGCGGCGAAGGCAGCTGGCGCGAGCAGGGCCAGCAGCAGGGTCAGGCAACGGATGGCACGCATGAAGCTTCCTTATGAATTTTGTGGAGTGAGGCGCTCGAACAGCGCTTCCAGGGTGTTGAAGCGTTCTTCGGGGCGTTCCATCGGCACCAGGAAGCGGAACTGGGTCGCGCCTTCGAACTTGTAGCGTTTGGGCTGGCCCTGGATCAGCTTGATCAGGGTCAGCGGGTCGACCGGTGTCTCGGCTTCGAACTCGAGCTTGCCGCCGTTGGGGCCGGCATCGACTTTCTTGATGCCGAGCTTTTCCGCCTGCAGCTTGAGCAGGGTCAGGCGCATCAGGTTCTTGGTCGGCTCCGGCAGCAGGCCGAAGCGGTCGATCATCTCCACCTGCAGGTCCTTGAGGCCCTCTTCGTCGGCCGCCGAGGCGATGCGCTTGTAGAGGATCAGGCGCGCATGCACGTCGGGCAGGTAGTCCTCGGGGATCAGCGCCGGCAGGCGCAGGTTGATCTCCGGGCCGCCGCCCAGCGGCTGTTCGAGGTTCGGCTGGTTGCCCTTGCGGATGGCCTTGACCGCGCGCTCGAGCATCTCCATGTACAGGGTGAAGCCGACCGCCTGGATCTGCCCGCTCTGGCCTTCGCCGAGCAGTTCGCCGGCGCCGCGGATCTCCAGGTCGTTGGTGGCCAAAACGAAGCCCGCGCCCAGGTCCTGGGTGTTGGCGATGGCCTCCAGGCGCTTTTCGGCGTCGGCGCTGATCTGTTGGCGCGGTGGCGTCAGCAGGTAGGCGTAGGCCTGGTGGTGGCTGCGCCCGACCCGGCCGCGCAGCTGGTGCAGCTGGGCCAGGCCGAACTTGTCGGCGCGCTCGATGACGATGGTGTTGGCGCTGGGTACGTCGATGCCGGTCTCGATGATGGTCGAGGCGATCAGCACGTTGAAGCGCTTGTGGTAGAAGTCGCTCATCACCTGTTCGAGTTCGCGTTCGCGCATCTGCCCGTGGCCGATGCCGATACGTGCCTCGGGCACCAGCTCGGCCAGCTCGGCGGCGCACTTCTCGATGCTCTTCACATCGTTGTGCAGGTAGTACACCTGGCCGCCGCGCAGCAGTTCGCGCAGCAGCGCTTCCTTCACCGTGCTCTTGTTCTGCTCCATGACGAAGGTGCGCACCGACAGGCGCCGCGCCGGGGGCGTGGCGATGATCGACAGGTCGCGCATGCCCGCCACCGCCATGTTCAGCGTGCGCGGAATCGGCGTGGCGGTCAGGGTGAGGATGTCCACCTCGCTGCGCAGCGCCTTGAGCTGTTCCTTCTGGCGCACGCCGAAACGGTGCTCTTCGTCGATGATGGCCAGGCCCAGGTCCTTGAAGCGCACGTCGTCCTGCAGCAGCTTGTGGGTGCCGATAAGGATGTCGATCTTGCCCTCGGCCAGCTCCGCCGCGGCGCTGGCGACTTCCTTGGCCGACTTGAAGCGGCTCATCACCTCGACCTTCACCGGCCAGTCGGCAAAGCGGTCGCGGAAGCTGTTGTAGTGCTGCTGGGCGAGCAGGGTGGTGGGCACCAGCACCGCTACCTGGCGGCCGCTGTGCACGGCGATGAAGGCGGCGCGCATGGCCACCTCGGTCTTGCCGAAGCCGACGTCGCCGCACACCAGGCGGTCCATGGGCTGGCCGGCGAGCATGTCGGCACGCACGGCCTCGATGGCGGTCTGCTGGTCGGGGGTCTCCTCGAACGGGAAGCCGGCGCTGAAGGTGGCGTAGTCGGCGGCCGGGTCGGCGAAGGCATAGCCTTTGCGCGCGGCGCGACGGGCATAGATGTCGAGCAGCTCGGCGGCGACGTCGCGCACCTGCTCGGCGGCCTTGCGCTTGGCTTTCTGCCAGGCTTCGGAACCCAGCCGGTGCAGCGGGGCCAGGGCGTCGTCGCTGCCGGTGTAGCGGGCGATCAGGTGCAGGTTGGCCACCGGTACGTAGAGCTTGGCGCCCTCGGCGTATTCGAGGGTGAGGAACTCGGCGGCCTGGCCGTCGATTTCCAGGGTGGCCAGGCCCAGGTAGCGGCCCACGCCATGGTCGATGTGCACCACCGGCGCGCCTTCGCGCAGCTCGGTGAGGTTCTTGATCACTGCGTCGTTGGCCGCCTCGCCGCGTTTTTCCCGGCGCCGGCGTTGCATCACGCGTTGGCCGAACAGCGGGCTTTCCGCTACCAGGGCAATTGCTGGGTCGTCCAGCAACAGGCCGTCGTCCAGGGGGGCGATGGTGATCGCCAGGCGCTCGCCGCCGGTGACGAAGTCGGCCCAGCCGTCGACGGTCTGCGGGCGCAGTTTGAGGCGTTCGAGCAGCTCCAGCAGCACTTCGCGCCGGCCCGCGGACTCGGCGGTGAACAGCACGCGGCCGCTGAACTGGTCGAGAAAGTTGGCCAGTTCCGCCAGCGGCTGGTGGGCCTTGGCCTCGATGGCCAGGTTGGGCAGGGCGCGGGCGGGGAAGCGCTCGCGCCCCGCGCCGGCGTCGAGGTCCTCGGCGCTGACCACCACCCGTGGCCATTGCTTGAGGCGGGCGAAGCAATCCTCCACCGGCAGGAACAGCTCCGCCGGCGGCAGCAGCGGCCGGCTCATGTCGCCGCGGCGCTCTTCATAGCGCCCGCGCACATCGTTCCAGAAGTGCTCGGCGGCCTGTTCCACGCCCGGCAGCGAGAACACCTGGGTGTCGGCCGGCAGGTAGTCGAACAGGGTGGCGGTTTCTTCGAAGAACAGCGGCAGGTAGTACTCGATGCCGGCGGGGATGATGCCGCTGGTGAGGTCCTGGAAGATCGCGCTGCGGCGGAAGTCGACGTCGAAGCGTTCACGGAAGCGCGCCTTGAAGCGCGTCACCTCGTCCTTCTGCATGGGGAACTCGCGCGCCGGCAGCAGGCGGATCGAGTCGACCTTGTCGATCGAGCGCTGGCTCTCCGGGTCGAAGGTGCGCAGGGTCTCGATCTCGTCGTCGAACAGGTCGATGCGGTACGGCTGCTTGCTGCCCATCGGGAACAGGTCGATCAGCGCGCCGCGCACGGCGAACTCGCCATGCTCGTAGACCGTGTCGACGCAGCGATAGCCGCTGGCCTCCAGGCGCGCGCGCATCTGCTCGACGTCGATCTTCTGGCCCACGTCCAGCACCAGGCTGCTGCCCAGCAGGAAGCGCGTGGGGGCCAGGCGGTGCAGGGCGGTGGTGATCGGCACGACGAGGATGCCGTGGTCCAGCTCCGGCAGCCGGTAGAGGCTGGCGATGCGCTGGGAGATGATGTCCTGGTGTGGCGAGAACAGGTCGTAGGGCAGGGTTTCCCAGTCGGGGAAGGGCAGCACCGGCAGTTCCGGCGCGAAGAAGCGCAGCTCCTGCTCGAGGCGGTCGGCCGCCTGGCTGTCGGCGGTCAGCAGCAAGGTGAAGCGACCGGCGGTACTGGCAGCCTCGGCGACGGCCAGGCTCAAGGCCGCGCCGGGCAGGTTGCCCCAGGTATGTTTGCCGGCCGTGGCCGACATTTGCGGTAGGCGCAGAACTGACACGGGAGATCGGACTCCAAGCGTTGCGGCAAAGAGGTCGATTGTACCGGTGACGAGGCGCGCTGTCAGGTTCCAAAGGGCTTGGCGACGGGGCTTGGCGACGGCGACAGGCGCTCATTGCCCGATACGCCGCGGGGCGTCATAATGTAGCCCCTTTTTTGTTCCCCTACATGTGGAAGGTTACCGTGACTCAGAAGCCCGACCAGTGTCTTGGTGAGTGGATCGATCGTGAAGCCCTGGCTGAAGCGATGATCCCGCTTATCGGTCAGCTCTACCGCAACAACAACGTGGTGAGCTCGATCTATGGCCGCAGCCTGATCAACCGTTCGGTTATCTCGATCCTCAAAGCCCACCGCTTTGCCCGTCACCGTCAGACCGACGAGACCGAGCTGTCCGTCCACGAGACATTCCCTCTGCTCAAGGCCATGAGCGAGCTGAAGCTGGGCGCCGCCTCGGTGGACCTGGGCAAGCTGGCCAACAAGTTCAAGACCGAAGGCAATGGCCGCAGCGCCGAGCAGTTCGTCCGTGACGAACTGGCCGACGTCGTGGGTCAGCAGAACGCTTCCGCACGCAAGGGCACCGACGTCGTGCTGTACGGCTTCGGCCGCATCGGCCGCCTGCTGGCGCGCATCCTGATCGAGAAGACCGGTGGCGGCGACGGCCTGCGCCTGCGCGCCATCGTCGTGCGCAAAGGCGCCGAGAACGACCTGGTCAAGCGCGCCAGCCTGCTGCGCCGCGACTCGGTGCACGGTCCGTTCGACGGCACCATCGTCATCGATGAAGCCAACAACACCATCACCGCCAACGGCAACCTGATCCAGGTGATCTACGCCAAGAGCCCGAGCGAAGTCGACTACACCCAGTACGGCATCAACGATGCGCTGATCGTCGACAATACCGGTGTCTGGCGTGACGCCGACGGCCTCGGCCAGCACCTGGCCTGCCCGGGCGCCGCCCGCGTGATCCTCACCGCACCTGGCAAGGGCGCGCTGAAGAACATCGTGCACGGCATCAACCACGGCGACATCAGCGCCGACGACAAGATCATCTCGGCGGCGTCCTGCACCACCAACGCCATCGTGCCGGTGCTCAAGGCCATCAACGACCAGTACGGCATCGTCAACGGCCACGTCGAAACCGTTCACTCGTTCACCAACGACCAGAACCTGATCGACAACTTCCACAAGGGCAGCCGCCGTGGCCGCGCCGCGCCGCTGAACATGGTCATCACCGAGACCGGTGCCGCCACTGCCGCCGCCAAGGCGCTGCCAGTGCTCAAGGGCAAGCTGACCGGTAACGCGATCCGTGTTCCGACGCCGAACGTGTCGATGGCCATTCTCAACCTGAATCTCGAGAAGGGCACCAACCGCGAAGAGCTGAACGAGTACCTGCGCCAGACCGCCATGCACTCCGAGCTGCACAAGCAGATCGACTACGTCAGCTCCCAGGAAGTGGTATCGACCGACTTCGTTGGTTCGCGCCATGCCGGTGTGGTCGACGCCGAGGCGACCATCTGCAACGACAACCGTGTTGTCCTGTACGTCTGGTACGACAACGAATTCGGTTACAGCTGCCAGGTGGTGCGCGTGATGGAAGACATGGCCGGTGTGAACCCGCCAGCGTTTCCACGCTGATCCGCTTGTAATGCGTTGAGAAAACGGGAACCTTCGGGTTCCCGTTTTTTTTGCCTGGCCTCATCGCGGGGCAAGCCCGCTCCCACGCTCCCTTCCGTGGGAGCGGGCTTGCCCCGCGATGAGGCCGGTCCAGATGCTTGAGATCTCCAATTTGCGCGCAGTTCTGCTGTTCACCTTCATGCTGCTCTCAGCCTGCGACCAAGGCCCAGCCCTCGAGCGCTTCGGTGGCCCGACCATGGGCAGCAGCTACAGCATCCAGTACGTGCGCCAGCCCGGCGGCCCGGCGCCGGCGCAGGTGCAGGCGGCGGTCGAAAACATCCTGCAAGCCATCGACGCGCATTACTCCACCTACCGCGGCGACTCCATCGTCAGCCGTTTCAACCAGTTGCCGGCCAACCAGTGCCTGCCCATCGATGCCGACATGCTGGAGCTGGTTACCTTCGGCCAGCACCTGGCCGAACAGAGCCAGGGCGCCTTCGATCTCACCGTCGAGCCGCTGCTCGACCTCTGGGGCTTCGGCCCGCAAGCCCGCGAAATGCAGGTGCCCGAGCCGCAGGCGCTGGCCAGGGCGCGCCTGCGCGTGGGTTACCGCCACCTGCGCCTTGAAGGCGAGGCCCTGTGCAAGGACGCCGCCATCGAACTGGATTTCAACAGCATCGCCGCCGGCCACGCCGTCGACCTGATCGCCGAGCGCCTGCGCGCCATGGGTATCGACAACTTCCTCGCCGAGGCCACTGGTGAACTCAAGGCCGTGGGCCGCAAGCCCGATGGCAGTGCCTGGCGGGTGGCGCTGGAGCTGCCGCGCGAGGATCGCCAGATCGCCCGCCAGGTCATCGACGTGCAGGACCTGGCCGTGTCGACCTCGGGTGACTATCGGCATTATTTCGAGGACAATGGCCGGCGCTATTCGCACACCTTTGATGCCCGCCTCGGGCGCCCGGTCGCCCACGACCTGGCGGCGGTGACGGTACTTGATGCCTCGGCGCTGCTGGCCGACGGCTACTCGACCCTGCTGTTGATCCTCGGGCCGCAGCAAGGCTGGGATTTCGCCATCGCCCACGGTATCGCCGCGGTGCTGGTGACCCGGGTCGAGGGTGGTTTCGTCTCCCGTTCCACGCCGGCCTTCGAGCGGCGGGTGAAAGGCGAGTGATAGGCAAGCCACGGATGATCGATGCCAGGGAAACGGTGCAACGACATGTAGTGCAGGCAATAATGGCCTACGACGCGACCAAGGGTTAATGTGCGCGGCGTTCACGCTTGATTAGACTGCACCCGAATTTTCTCATGGCGCCCCGGCGACATGATCGCGCCCCGCGGCCAACCGGCCGGCGGGCCAGTTCTGAAGGAGTACGCATGGCTGTCTACAACTACGACGTAGTGGTGCTGGGTTCCGGCCCGGCCGGTGAGGGCGCGGCAATGAACGCCGCCAAAGCAGGGCGCAAGGTGGCCATGGTCGACAGCCGTCGCCAGGTCGGTGGCAACTGCACCCACCTGGGCACCATCCCGTCCAAGGCGCTGCGTCACTCCGTGCGGCAGATCATGCAGTTCAACACCAACCCGATGTTCCGCGCCATCGGCGAGCCGCGCTGGTTCTCCTTCCCCGACGTGCTCAAGAGCGCCGAGAAGGTCATCAGCAAGCAGGTCGCCTCGCGCACCGGCTACTATGCGCGCAACCGCGTCGATGTGTTCGTCGGCACCGGCAGCTTCGCCGACGAGCAGACCGTCGAAGTGGTGTGCCCCAACGGCGTGGTCGAGAAGCTCAACGCCAAGCACATCATCATTGCCACCGGCTCGCGCCCGTACCGCCCGGCCGACATCGACTTCCACCACCCGCGCGTCTACGACAGCGACACCATCCTCAGCCTCAGCCATACCCCGCGCAAGCTGATCGTCTACGGCGCCGGGGTGATCGGTTGCGAGTACGCCTCGATCTTCAGCGGGCTGGGTGTGCTGGTGGAGCTGGTCGACAATCGCGGCCAGCTGCTGAGCTTCCTCGACTCGGAAATTTCCCAGGCGCTGAGCTACCACTTCAGCAACAACAACATCACCGTGCGCCACAACGAGGAGTACGACCGTGTCGAAGGCCTGGACAACGGGGTGATCCTGCACCTGAAGTCGGGCAAGAAGATCAAGGCCGACGCCTTGCTGTGGTGCAACGGCCGTACCGGCAACACCGACAAGCTGGGCCTGGAGAACATCGGTATCAAGGTCAACAGCCGCGGCCAGATCGAGGTCGACGAGACCTACCGCACCAGCGTGCCGAACATCTACGGCGCCGGTGACGTGATCGGCTGGCCGAGCCTGGCCAGCGCCGCCCACGACCAGGGCCGCTCGGCGGCTGGCAGCATCGTCGACAACGGCAGCTGGCGCTTCGTCAACGACGTGCCGACCGGCATCTACACCATTCCGGAGATCAGCTCGATCGGCAAGAACGAGCAGGAACTGACCCAGGCCAAGGTGCCCTACGAAGTGGGCAAGGCCTTCTTCAAGAGCATGGCCCGCGCGCAGATCGCCGGCGAGCCGCAAGGCATGCTGAAGATCCTGTTCCACCGCGAGACCCTGGAGGTCCTGGGCGTGCACTGCTTCGGCTACCAGGCCTCGGAGATCGTCCACATCGGCCAGGCGGTGATGAACCAGCCGGGCGAGCAGAACAACCTGAAGTACTTCGTCAACACCACCTTCAACTACCCGACCATGGCCGAGGCCTATCGGGTAGCCGCCTATGATGGTCTGAACCGGCTTTTTTGAGCGGCTCCGACCGGTGGCCTGAGCCGGTCGGGGAGACCGATTTCAGCCCTACCCGAGGGTGGTCCTGGCCAAACCGGGAAAGTCTGTAATCAGGCTGTCCACGCCAAAGTCAGCGAGCCGGCGCATCAGTGCCGGTTCGTTGACCGTCCATACCGACACATGCAGCCCCTGTTTCTGCGCCTTCAACAGGCGTTCGGGGGTGCACAGTGTCCAGTTCAACGCCAGCATCTCGCAGCCGTAGTTTTGCGCGACCTTCAACGGGTCGAGCCAGGCGTACTCGGCAACCAGTCCGCGCTTCACGTCCGGCACCAGCTCCTGCGCGGCGCCGAGCACTTCCCGTGAGCTCGAGGTGATGGTCACCTTGTCCAGCAGGCCGTGCTGCAGGGCCAGTTCGCGGATCGCCAGCACCGTGCTGGCGGCGCGGGTGCGCGAGGCACTCTTGACCTCCAGTTGCCAGTGCTCGAAGGCGCATTTTTCGAACAGCTCTTCAAGGCGCGGGATAGGGCAGGGCTGCACATGGCCCGGGCCGCCCTTGCGCGCGTCGTAGGTGACCAAGTCGGCCGCCGTGTGCTCGACCACCTTGCCGCGCCGGCCGGTGGTGCGCTTGAGGGTCGGGTCGTGGATCACCATCAGCTCGTTGTCGGCCGACAGGTGCAGGTCGAGTTCGCAGCGGTCCACGCCATGGGACAGGCACTGGCGGAAACTCTGCAGGGTGTTCTCGGGTGCTTCGCCCTTGGCGCCGCGGTGGCCATAGATCAGGGTCACGTTCGTTCCTTCAAATCAGGGAGAAAGGGCTTATGCGTCCGGCTCGTTCTGCTCCAGCGCCTGGCGCCGTTGCTGTTGCTGGCGCTGCAGGATGTAGCGGGCCAGGAGCTGGCGCTGGGCGTCGGTCATGTCGATGAATTCGGTGCCGACCTCGAAGTCGCCGTCCGGGCGCGGGTCGCAATGGGTGACCCGGCCGCGCAGCAGCAGGCCATGGGCGCGGGGCATCAGCACCATCTTCACCTTGACCCGGGTGCCGGGCGCGATCTTCTGCGCCTGGGCGAACTCGATGCCGCCTTCGGAGATGATCACCGGCGTCGGCTGGCCGATTTCGCCGATCAGGGTTTGCGCGACCACGGCGCTGAGCAGGTCCAGGCGTTTGTTCTGGGCGCGCAGGAAGGCGGCCAGGGTGCGGTCCTTCTCGCTCAACTGGCGCAGCAGGTGTTGCGACTCGAAGTCCGACAGGTGCAGTTCGCTGAGCAGGTTGAACAGCTCCGAATCATCCTGCAACAGTTCTGTCTCAAGGGCTTCGGCCGCGCTGAGGGGGCTGATTTGAAGTGCGATCCGATCTTCGATGCGGTAGTATTCGCGGCGATCTTCTTCGTCTAATGTCGTCATGGCGAACCCAAGGTTACGGCGGTGGTCCGAGTGTAAAGCCGCCGTAGGCGCCTCGCCACAAGGACGTTCCCTTTCATCCGAACAAGCCCCGACATGTTCAGACCTCTATTCGTATTCATTGGTACGCGTTACACCCGTGCCAAGCGCCGCAATCACTTCGTCTCGTTCATTTCGCTCACCTCGATGATCGGCCTCGCCCTGGGCGTGGTGGTGATGATCGTGGTGCTCTCGGTGATGAACGGGTTCGACCACGAGATGCGTACCCGCGTGCTGGGGATGATCCCCCATGCCACGCTGGAGACCGGCCAGCCGATCAACGACTGGCAGGCCCTCGCCTCTAAAGTAAAGCAGAATCCGCAGGTGCTGGCGGTTGCGCCCTTCACCCAGATGCAGGGCCTGCTGACCCATGAAGGCAAGGTGCAGAAGGTGCTGCTTAACGGCATCGATCCGGCCCGCGAGCGCGAGGTGTCGATCATCGACAAGTTCGTCCTCGACGGCAGCCTCGACAAGCTGGCGCCGGGCGAGTGGGGCATCATGATCGGCGACAAGGCCGCGGCCAAGCTGGGCGTGGGCATCGGCGACAAGCTGACCTTCGTCGCCCCCGAGGTCAGCGTCACCCCGGCAGGCATGTTCCCGCGCATGAAGCGCTTCACCGTGGTCGGCACCTTCCACGTCGGCGCCGGCGAGATCGACGGCTACCTGGGCCTGACCAACATCGCCGACCTGTCGCGCCTGCATCGCTGGAAGGCCGACCAGGTCCAGGGTGTGCGCCTGAAGTTCGACGACCTGTTCCAGGCGCCGCGCGCCACCTGGGCCATTGCCCAGCAGCTGGGCGAGCAGGAGTACTACCCGCGAGACTGGACCCGCACCCACGGCAACCTGTACCAGGCGATCCGCATGGAGAAATCCATGATCGGCCTGTTGCTGTTGCTGATCGTGGCGGTGGCGGCGTTCAACATCATTTCCACCCTGGTGATGGTGGTCAACGACAAGCGCGGCGACATCGCCATCCTGCGCACCCTGGGCGCCACGCCCGGGCAGATCATGGCCATCTTCATGGTCCAGGGCACGGTGATCGGCGTGGTCGGCACGCTGATCGGCGCGGTGCTGGGCATCCTTGGCGCGCTCAACGTGAGCGCGGCCATCGCCGGCATCGAAACCCTGATCGGGCACAAGTTCCTCAATGCCGACGTGTACTTCATCGATTACCTGCCGTCGCAGATCCAGGCCCAGGACGTGTACATGGTCTGCGGTGCGGCGCTGGTCCTGAGTTTCTTCGCCACCCTGTACCCGGCCTGGCGCGCCTCGCGCACCCAGCCTGCAGAGGCGCTACGTTATGAGTGAGTCGCGCATGAGTGATAAAGCCGTATTGAGCTGCCGCAACCTGGGCAAGAGCTACGAGGAAGGCCCGGAGTCGGTGCAGGTGTTGTCGGGGTTGAACCTCGAACTGCACCCGGGCGAGCGGGTGGCCATCGTCGGCAGTTCGGGTTCGGGCAAGAGTACCCTGCTCAACCTGCTGGGCGGCCTCGACACGCCGACCCAGGGCAGTGTCTGGCTGGCTGGCGAAGAGCTGTCGGCACTGGGCGAGCGGGCCCGCGGCCTGCTGCGCAATCGCGCGCTGGGCTTCGTCTACCAGTTCCACCACCTACTGGCAGAGTTCACCGCCCTGGAAAACGCCTGCATGCCGCTGCTGATCGGCAAGACGCCGATCAGCGAGGCCCGCGAGCGCGCCGAGGCGCTGCTCAAGCGCGTCGGCCTGGGCCACCGCCTCAATCACAAGCCGGCCGAGCTGTCCGGCGGTGAGCGCCAGCGCGTGGCGATTGCCCGCGCCCTGGTCAACCGCCCGGGCCTGGTGATGCTCGACGAGCCCACCGGCAACCTCGACCACCACACCGCCCAGGGTATCCAGGAGCTGATGCGCGAGCTGTCGACCCACTCGCAGACCGCCTTCCTGGTAGTGACCCACGACCTCAACCTGGCGCGCCAGATGGACCGTGTGCTGAGCCTGGAAGACGGGCACCTGGTGGCGATCTGAATCGCCTGCGCGGGGCGCCCCGAGGCGTCCCGGTTCACACTTAGATTGGGTATCCCTGTTCATGTTCAGACCCTTGTCCTTGTTCATCGGTGCTCGCTACACCCGTGCCAAGCGTCGCAACCACTTCATCTCGTTCATCTCCATGACCTCGATGATCGGGCTGTCGCTTGGGGTGCTGGCGATGATCACGGTGCTGTCGGTGATGAACGGCTTCCAGCGCGAGATGAGTTCGCGGGTGCTTGGCCTGGTGCCACACGCTGCTATCCTCGGCGCGCAGCCGCTGGACGACTGGCGCAAGGTCGCCGCCGCTGCCGAAGGCAACCCGGCGGTGATGGCCGCAGCGCCAATCACCGAGATGGAAGGCATGCTCTCGTACAAGGGGGCGATGCAGCCGATCCAGGTCGCCGGCATCGACCCGGCCGAGGAGGGCAAGGTCTCCATCGTCACCCAGCACATCGTTCAGGGCAGCCTGCAGGACCTGGTGCCGGGCGAGTATGGCGTGGTCATCGGTGAATTGACCGCGCGGCGTTTTCGCCTGAACACCGGCGACAAGCTGACCCTGATCGTCCCGGAGATCAGCAAGGAGCCGGGCGGCATCACCCCGCGCATGCAGCGCCTGACGGTGGTTGGCATTTTCAAGGTCGGTGCCGAGCTGGATGGCTCCCAGGCCTACATCCACGTCGCCGATGCCGGCGAGATGCAGCGCTGGGCACCGGGCCAGGTGCAGGGCGTGCGCCTGAAACTGCATGACCTGTATGCCGCGCCGCAAGTGTCCAAGGCCATCGCCGCGGGCCTGGGCGATGGCTACCGCGCCGATGACTGGTCGCACACCCAGGGCAGCCTGTTCAGCGCGATGAAGATGGAAAAGACCATGATCGGCCTGCTGCTGATGATGATCATCGCCGTGGCCGCGTTCAATATCATCGCCACCCTGGTGATGGTGGTGAACGACAAGGGCGCGGATATCGCCATCCTGCGCACCATTGGCGCCACGCCGGCGCAGATCATGGGCACGTTCATGGTCCAGGGTAGCTTGATCGGCATCGTCGGTACCTTGCTTGGCGGTGTGCTCGGGGTGATCCTGGCGCTGAACGTCAGCGCGGTGGTCGGTTGGCTCGAGCGAGTCAGCGGCCAGCATATCTTCACCTCCGACATCTACTTCATCAGCAGCCTGCCGTCGGAGCTGCAATGGGGCGATGTGGCGATCATCTGCGTGGCCGGGCTGGTGATGAGCTTCCTGGCGACCATTTACCCTGCGTACCGCGCCTCGCAGATCGAACCGGCGATGGCATTGCGTTACGAGTAGGACATTGCAACACCGGGGGCGCTTTGCGCCCCTACGCAGGCAACTCGATCACGAACCGGGTCCAGCCATCTTCACACTCTGCCCGAATCTTCCCACCGTGCGCCTGCACGATCGAGCGGGTGATCGCCAGCCCCAACCCCGCATGCTCGCTGCTGCCTTCCTGGCGCGCTGGATCCGCCCGGTAGAAGCGGTCGAACAATCGCTCAAGCATTTGCGGCGCAATCGCTGGCCCGGTGTTGGCCACCACGATGTGCAGCCCTGGCTCCAGGCTTACCCGGATCTCCCCACCGGCGGGGGTGAAGCGCAGGGCGTTGTCCAGCAAGTTGGATAGCGCCCGGCGCAACATGTGTCGGTCGCCTTCGGTGTGGGCCTGGCCCTCACGCAGCAAGCGCACCTCGGCGTCCTCGGCCAGCGGTGCGTAGTACTCCAACAACGCATCGACCTCGGTCGCCAGGTCCAGCGCCTGGCGGCTGGGCATCAGCAGGCCGTGGTCGGCCTTGGCCAGGTAGAGCATGTCGTTGACCAGCTGGGCCATCCACTGCAGTTCCTCGAGGTTGCCGTGCAGGGCCTCGCGGTATTCCTCGAGGCTGCGCGGGCGGGTGAGGGTGACCTGCGTGTGGGTCAGCAGGTTGGACAGCGGCGTGCGCAATTCGTGGGCAATGTCGGCGGAGAAGGCCGACAGGCGCTGGAAGGCGTCGTCCAGGCGCTGCAGCATGGCGTTGACGGTGGCGGCCAGTTCGGCCAGTTCCTCGGGCATCTCGGCGACCGGCAGGCGCGTGGTCAGCGAGCCGGCGGTGACGCTGGCGGCCACCTTGCCCATCTGCCGCAGCGGTTTCAGGCCGCGGCGTACGGCCCAGGCGCCGAGCAGCGCGGTGGCCAGCGCCGACAGGCCGACGGTGAACCAGATCAGCCGCTGCATGCCTTGCAGGAAGTGCTGGTGGTGGGTGATGTCGAGGAGCAGGGTCAGTTGTGGTGAAGCGGGCTGGCCGTCGATCAGTGGCGCGCTGAGGCTGCGGTAATCAACCCCGTGGCTGTGCAGCGTGGCCAGGCCGGTGGGGGCGGGGGCTTGCGGCAGCTCGCCGCGGCTGGCGAACCAGAGCGTGCCGTCGGCGCCACGCACACGCAAAGCCAGGTCGGACTGGTGACTCAGTTCGTTGAGCAGCGCCGGCAGGCGCATGGCCAGTTGCTCCTGGGTGGCGACGCCGGCGAGCAGGCTGCTCATCAGCGAAAGCCGGCCACTGAGCAATTGCTGGTCGAGTTCGACGAAATGCTCCTCGCTGGCGCGGCTGAACAGCAGGCCGGCGCCCAGCGACACGGCGGCGGTGCAGGCGGCGAACAGCAGCGCCAGGCGGCTGCCCAGGGACAGGCGGCGCATCAGTCGAGGCGCTCTTCGAGCACGTAGCCCATGCCGCGCACGGTGTGGATCAGCTTGGTGGCATGGCTGTCGTCGATCTTCAGGCGCAGGCGGCGGATGGCCACCTCGATGACGTTGGTGTCGCTGTCGAAGTTCATGTCCCATACCTGCGAGGCGATCAGCGACTTGGGCAGCACCTCGCCCTGGCGGCGCAGCAGCAGTTCGAGCAGGGCGAATTCCTTGGCGGTCAGGTCGACGCGCTGGCCGGCCCGCTCGGCGCGGCGGCGGATCAGGTCCAGGCGCAGGTCGGCCAGGGCCAGGCAGGTGTCCTGGCTGGCGTTGGCGCCCCGGCGCAGCAGGCTGCGCACCCGGGCCAGCAGTTCGGAGAAGGCGAAGGGTTTGACCAGGTAGTCGTCGGCGCCCAGCTCCAGGCCATGGACGCGGTCCTCGACGGCATCGCGGGCGGTGAGGAACAGCACCGGGGTGTCCAGCCCGGCCTGGCGCACGGCCTGGAGGATCTGCCAGCCGTTGCGCCCCGGCAGCATCACGTCGAGGATCAGCAGGTCGTGGTCGCCGCTCAGAGCCAGGTGCTGGCCGGTGTCGCCGTCGTTGGCCAGTTCGGTGGCGAAACCGGCCTCGCTCAGGCCCTGGCTCAGGTACTGGCCGGTCTTGGCCTGGTCTTCGACGATCAGCAGTTTCATGACAGTCCTTGTAGTGATGTGGCTTGTGGCGTGCGCTGGGGAACGGTTTTCGTGGGAGCGGGCTTGCCCCGCGAGAGGGTGGCCTGGGCGAGTGCAGTCGCGGGGCAAGCCCGCTCCCACAAAGCCTTCGAGGAAATGATACGTGACGATCTGGCGGCCTGCCCAAGCTGACAAAGTTGTAATCTTCCCGTCAGCCAGCTGCCAGCCAGCCTTTTCGACAATGGCGCCATCTTCGCTGCATTGATCTGGAGTCACCCATGAAACACCTGTTCCTCACCGCCGCGCTTGCCCTGACCAGCCTGCCCACCTTCGCTGGCGAAGCCAAATCCTTCGCCTTCGGCGAGCCAGCGCTGGCAGCCAAGGCCACCCGTACCGTCGAGGTGGTGCTCAAGGACATCGCCTTTGAACCCAAGGACCTCAAGGTCAAGGCCGGCGAGACCGTGCGCTTTGTGTTGGTCAACGAAGGCAAGCTGCCCCATGAGTTCAACTTGGGCGACAAGGCCATGCACGTCGAGCACCAGAAGGAAATGGTCGCCATGCAAGGCAAGATCTTCACCGCCGGGATGAACCACGAAGGCATGGACCATGGCCAGATGGGCGCTGGCCACGGCCATGCGGGCGGCAATACCGTGCTGGTGCAGCCCGGCCAGCGCGCCGAGCTGACCTGGACCTTCCACAAGTCGGCGCCCATTGAATTTGCCTGCAACGTGCCGGGCCACTACCAGGCGGGCATGGTCGGGCCCTTGACCATCGAGTGACATCCGCTCCAAGGCGGGGCGCAAAACCGGTAGACTAAGGGCAATTTCGAACCTTCAGGTCAGTTTCCATGCATCCCGCCGCCGAACATTCCCCGCTGGGCAAGTCCAGCGAATACATCGCCACCTACACCCCCGCGCTGCTGTTCCCGATTCCCCGCCTGGCCAAATGGGCCGAGCTGGGCGTGAGCGGTGACGCGCTGCCGTGGCAGGGCGTGGATTTCTGGAACTGCTTCGAGCTGTCCTGGCTGCTGCCTTCGGGCAAGCCGGTGGTGGCCATCGGCGAGTTCGCCATTCCCTGCGATTCGCCGAACATCATCGAGTCCAAGTCCTTCAAGCTGTACCTCAACTCGCTGAACCAGACAGTGTTCGCCTCGGTGGCCGAGTTGCAGGCGTGCTTGGTGAAAGACCTGTCTGCTGCCGCGGGCAAGCCGGTCGCGGTCAAGGTCAGCACCCTGGCCGAGGTCGAAGGCCAAGGCGTGACTGCCTTGCCGGGCCAGTGCATCGACGCGCTGGATGTGAGCATCAGCAACTACGAGCAGCCGCAACCGGAACTGCTGCGCTGCTCCTCGGAGCGGGTGGTGGAGGAGACGCTGCACAGCCACCTGCTCAAATCCAACTGCCCGGTCACCGGCCAGCCGGACTGGGGTAGCGTGGTGGTGGAGTACAAGGGGCCGGCGCTGGACCCTGCCAGCCTGCTGACCTACCTGATCAGCTTCCGCCAGCATGCCGACTTCCATGAGCAGTGCGTGGAGCGGATCTACCTGGACCTGAAGAACCTGCTCAAGCCTGAGCACCTGACGGTATACGCGCGGTATGTGCGCCGTGGCGGGCTGGATATCAACCCGTATCGCAGCACCGGGGCGATCAATCCGCAGAACCTGCGGTTGGTGCGTCAGTAGTTTTTGAGCGTGTCGAAGGACACTCGTGGGAGCGGGCTTGCCCCGCGATGGATGGCACCGGCTACACCGGTATCGCGGGGCAAGCCCGCTCCCACGCCCCTGTTTATGCGCGACAGCGCAACCTGATCAGATCCCCATGCTGTGCAGCGAGTTGGCAATGCTGCGCAAGGTGGCGGTAAGGTCGGGATGTTCGGCCTCGAAGCGTTCGATGGCGAGGTTTACGCCGTCGACGAGGTTGTTGTCCGGGGTGGCTTCCTCAAGCTTGAGCTGGGCCTCGATCTGCCTGGCTTCTTCATGCAGGCTGGCCAGCTCCTCTTCCGAAAGCGGCACATTGCGATCCAGTTGCTCGCGCAGGCTATTCAGGCGCTCTTGCAGTTCGCGGGCAGGCATTGTTCATACTCCATCAATGACTTGGCAAGGCATGGACCTCAGCGAAGCGGCAAAGGTTCGGGCCTGTCCTCTAGCGTAATCCACCTGCCGACGCTTTGCATGACCCGCATCAACGGGGATGTATCAGGGTTTCTCGCCCTTGTGCCGGCGCTGGGCGATGTCCGCCAGGCACGTGTCGAGGGATTCGAGGTGGTCGATCACCGAGTGCACGCCCAGGCCGAACAGCGCCAGGGTGGCCTTGCCACGGGCCAGCTCCTGTTCCTGCCGGCTCAGCGCCTGCCATTGCGCCGAGCCCTGATCGCAGGCCGCGAGGCCCACCGTCCACAGGCCGGCGTTGAGCCCTGACTGCAACAGCAGCGGCTCGCCACTGACCAGCACGCAGCCGTCCAGGCGCTGGCTTTGCAAGTTCATCAGCGCCTGCCAGCAGGCGTTGGGGGTCGGCCATTTGCTGCCATTGGCGCAGTGGCCCGGCAACCAGTCGGGCAGCACGCTGCTCAGGCGTTTGCCCAGGGTGGCGCTGAGTTCGTCAAGCCAGATGCACGGCACCTGCTGCGAGCGCAGGCGAAGCAGGGAATCCAGGGCGCCGGGGGCGGGCAGGGGGCTGCCGTCGGTCGCCTGGACCAGACAGCCGCGCAGACCGAACAGCACAGCGGTGAAGGCGGGTGCGTCTTGCATGGCAACGTCCCTAAATAACCCGCAGGCTAACCAGCGATTGTTACCGGCGGATGACGGCTACAGTTGTTCACAAATTCTTGACGCTGATATGTAAAACTATCGTTCGGCCAGCAAGCCAGTATACTTGCGCCCTATCGAGCAGCGTGCCAAAGGCCGTTGCCGCCGTGAAATCCGATGGAGAAACATCTATGCGTAGGATCGGTGCCGGAGTGATCGAGCGAGTCACCCAGGCCTGTGTCTGCGCCGGCTTGCTGCTGGCGCCCGTGGCAGCTACCCAGGCGGCCACCGAGGAGGATCCGTGGGAGGCGGTGAACCGACCGATCTTCCGGTTCAACGACGTCCTCGACACCTATGCCCTCAAGCCGTTGGCCCAGGGTTATCAGTTCGTCACCCCGCAGTTCCTCGAAGATGGCATCCACAATGTCTTCCGTAACCTGGGCGATGTCACCAACCTGGCCAACAACGTGTTGCAGCTCAAGCCCCATGCGGCGGGCGTCGACACGGCGCGGCTGATCGTCAACACCACCTTCGGCCTGGGTGGTTTCTTCGACGTTGGCACCAAGATGGGCCTGCAGCGCAACGACGAAGACTTCGGCCAGACCCTCGGCTACTGGGGCGTGCCCAGCGGGCCGTACGTGGTCATCCCGTTCCTTGGCCCAAGCACCGTGCGTGACGGCCTGGCCAAGTACCCGGACACCTACACCGAGCCCTACCGTTACATCGACCATGTGCCGACGCGCAACTCGATCGTCGCCATGGACGTGATCGACACCCGCGCCAGCCTGCTGTCGGCGGAAAAGCTGATCCAGGGCGACAAGTACATCTTCCTGCGCAACGCCTACCTGCAGAACCGCGAGTTCAAGGTCAAGGACGGCGAGGTCGAAGACGACTTCTGATCTGCCTGCTTACGCAAAAGGCGACCCTCGGGTCGCCTTTTTCGTAACAGTTCAATGCATGGCCAGGATGCGCAAGCCGAAGCGCTGCGCACCGCCTGGCTGGTCGGCGATCCACACCACTTCGGTGCTGGCATGCAGCCCCGCGAGGGCCGTGTGGTCGGAGTCGATGCGCACCTCGAGGTGGTCGCCCACCTGGAAACGCTGCGGCGCCTGTACCTGCATGCCGGTGCTGGAGAGGTCGATGCACACAGCGCTGATTACCTGGTCGGCCTGCAGCAGCTGGACCTCGGCATCAATACGCATGCGAATGAAATCACGTTTTTCGCTGTAATCCACGGGGTGCTGGGACATGCTTGCATCCTTTCGTCAGGTTGCACTGATGTGCTTTCTTATAACGCCGGGTGATTTGCCCTGTAAAGTGCGGGGAAGTCTTCCTTGCCATGCTTGAAACCCCTGGCGGATGGGAGTACCGTCAGCGCCTTACAGGGCACCTCGCTATTTGCCGGACCAGTCTTCTTGTCCTACAACTCAAGTAGAGAGTGGCTAGAGAGCATTCCAGTAGCCGTCTGTCGGTTCTCCACAGCCGCTACGCCAACCCAAATCTGGCGCCGTTCGCCCACATGCAGAAACCCAGTGCAACGCTGCTGATCATCGATGACGACGAGGTGGTCCGTGCCAGCCTCGCCGCCTATCTGGAAGACAGCGGCTTCAGCGTCCTCCAGGCCGGCAACGGCCAGCAGGGCCTCCAGGTCTTCGAAGCACACCAGCCCGACCTCGTGATCTGCGATCTGCGCATGCCGCAGATGGGCGGCCTCGAACTGATCCGCCGGATCAGCGAGCGCGCGCCGCAGCTGCCGGTGATCGTGGTGTCCGGTGCCGGCGTGATGAGCGACGCGGTCGAAGCCTTGCGCCTGGGCGCGGCGGATTACCTGATCAAGCCCCTGGAAGACCTGGCCGTGCTCGAGCACTCGGTGCGCCGCGCGCTCGACCGCTCGCGCCTGGTGCTGGAGAACCAGCGCTACCGCGAGAAGCTCGAAGCCGCCAACCGCGAGCTGGAGGCCAGCCTGCACCTGTTGCAGGAGGACCAGACCGCCGGGCGCCAGGTGCAGATGAACATGCTGCCGGAAAACCCTTGGGTGGCCGGCGATTTCGCTTTCGAGCACCAGATCATCCCGTCGCTGTACCTGTCGGGGGATTTTGCCGACTACTTCCGCGTGGACGACCGGCGCATTGCCTTCTACCTGGCGGACGTGTCCGGCCACGGTGCCTCGTCGGCGTTCGTCACGGTGCTGCTCAAGTTCATGACCACGCGCCTGCTGTTCGAATTCAAGCGTGGCGGCAAAATGCGCGAATTCAAGCCTTCGCAGGTGCTCAGCCACATCAACCGTGGCCTGATCAACTGCAAGCTGGGCAAGCATGTGACCATGGTCGGAGGGGTCATCGACGAGGACACCGGCCTGCTCACCTACAGCGTCGGCGGCCACTTGCCGCTACCGGTGCTGTATACCCCAGGGCAGGCCCGCTACCTCGAAGGCCGCGGCCTGCCGGTGGGGTTGTTCGACGAGGCCAGCTACCAGGACCTGGTGCTGGAGCTGCCAGCGCAGTTCAGCCTCACCCTGATGTCCGATGGCATTCTGGACCTTTTGCCCGGGGACACACTCAAAGATAAGGAAGCTGCCTTGCCGGAAATCGTCAAGGCGGCGGGTGGCAGCCTGGAGGGGCTGCGCCAACGATTCGAATTGGCTACGCTTGGGGAGATGCCGGATGATATCGCCCTATTGGTGTTGAGCAGGAACCTTGAATGAGTACTGGTAGAATCCAGTTCGCCGAGCAAAGCGGGACCTTCGTTCTGAAATTTGTCGGTGAAGTGCGCCTGACCCTGTGTTCGGCACTGGATGCGACGATCGAGAAGATCTTCACCGCGCTGAACTTCTCGGCCATCGTCATCGACCTGACCGAAACCGAAAGCATCGACAGCACCACCCTGGGCCTGCTGGCCAAGCTGTCGATCCTGTCCCGGCAAAAGGTCGGCCTGCTGCCGACCGTGGTCACCACCAACCCGGACATTTCCCGGCTGCTGCAGTCCATGGGCTTCGACCAGGTGTTCAACATCGTTGACCGCCCGGTGCCGTGCCCGGAATGCCTGACCGACCTGCCGTCCCAGGATCAGGACGAGAGCGTGGTGCGCTCCAAGGTGCTGGAGGCGCACAAGATCCTCATGGGCTTGAACGACTCCAACCGCGAGGCGTTCCATGACCTGGTGAGCGCGCTGGAAAGATCCTGACCCGTCGCGGGCTTGCCCCGCGATGGCTTCAGTCCTTGATGAACGCCGTAGCCGGCGAACCGTCGGCATTCAACTGATATATCCGCGCCGGCCGCCCCTGGTCATCGAAGAACGCCTGCCCCAGCCCCGCGCTGTTCCACAGTCGCTCGCCGGCCTTGCTCCGGCTGGGCGTACGCGGCACCACTTCCATCTGCCGACGCTTGGTGAACCAGTTGAGCGGCGAGCGCGGCGAATACAGCCAGCGGTTGAGCCGGTCGAGCACATCCAGCAGGCGCCGCGGGAACTCGTTCTTGATCCCGCTGCTGGTCACCTGCCACAAGTGCGGGCTGCGCTGGCGATGGCGGATCAGCACTTCGTAGACGAATGAGTAGTGCACGTCGCCCGACAGCACCACGTAATGCCCCGGCGTGCGCGAGTGGCGGAAGATATTGAGCACCACCTGCGCCGCGCCGCGGTGCGCCATCCAGTTCTCGGCATCGACCAGCAACGGGTAGCCCAAGGCGCTGAACACCCGCTGCACGGTCTCGATCAGCTTGACCCCGAAGATCGGTGCCGGCGACACGATGATCGCCGAGGGGTGATCAAGCAGCGCCTGCTGCAACTCGCTCAGCGCCTCCCAGTCGAGCAGGCCCGAGGGCTTGGCCAGGTTGCTTTCACTGCGCCAGCGCCGGGTGCGGGTGTCCAGCACCAGCAGCGGCGGGTTGCTCGGCAGCGCGTATTGCCAGCCCTGGAAGCGCAGCAGTTCGCCAATCAGCTCATCCCGCGCCTCGTGCAACCGTCGGCACTGTTGGACCAGCGCCGCGCAGCCGTCCGGGTCGTTGCCCCAACCCTGGCACAGCAGGTAGCCGAGCAGCGCGTTGCCGATGATCCGCCGCGAGAACGGATGACCGTAGGCGGTCTGTTCCCACTGCGCCGACAGGTTCCAGTCGTCGGTGATGTCGTGGTCGTCGAAGATCATCAGGCAGGGCAGGTGGGCCAGCACCCGCGCCACCTGGCCAAGGCCGTCGCGGAAGGCCTCGATCAGCGGCAGTTCGCGCTGATAGCGGGCCTGGCGCTGGTCGGTCAGGCCGCTCGGCATGTCCATCCGCACCAGCGTCCACGGTAGCGGCGACCATACCAGCAGGTACATGGCCATGACCTCGGCGAAGGTCACCAGGTGGTTGTCGGCGTTGCTGGACGAGAAGATCGGCTTGCGCTTGCCGCCGAAGAAGCGCTCGCGCAGGGTCTCGTTGCCTTCCTGGGCCGGCAGCAAGTCGGCGCGGTGGTAATAGCAGGCCGGGTGCTGGTAGAGCGCGGCGCCGCTGTCGACCAGGGCACCGTCGAGGGCCTCGTCGAACAGGCCCAGGCGCTCGATCAGCGCGTGGATGGCGCGCAGCATGGGGCCGGCGACATCGTCGGCATAGACCTGGTCGCCGCTCATCAGCAATACGGCGGGGCGCTCCTCGGGGCGCGGGCCGGCGGCCAGCAGGCGGTCGGCGCACAGCAGGCCGTCGGCAGCCGGATGATGGGGCTTGCGACAGGAGCCGTGGAGTACCTGGTCGAGGCGCTCGCGCAGCACGAAGCTGGGGCAGCTGGTGCCGGGGTAGAGCAGGTGCGGGGCCCAGTCGGCGATGCCTTGGCCGTTGGCCAGGCGCAGGTCGTAGTCGAGGGCCGCGTCGCTGGGTAGCGGCTGATCGAAGTGGATGTCCAGCAGGTGGATAAAGGCGTGCACACCGACCGGGATCACCTCGCAGCGCGTAGTGGCGCTGATATCGGCCTGGTCGAGGAGGAATTCGGGTTGCAGCGGTTGCGAGCCGACCAGCCAGATGGCCAGGCGTTGCGGTTCCAGGCGGCGGAGGATGGGGCCGGCGAGGACGAGGGGGAGCGAAGCGGTGGCGGGCATGGATGGCTCAGGTTCGTGTGATGCTGATGGCCCTATCGCGGGGCAAGCCCGCTCCCACAGGGAATGGCCACCCTAATGAAAAACGGGCGGAAATGCTCTGCATTAACCGCCCGTCGATCAAGCCGAAGATGTATCAGGCTTTGTCAGCCAGCCAACAGCGCTTCCAGCTTTTCCTGGTCGCGGGCGAACTGGCGGATGCCTTCGGCCAGCTTCTCGGTGGCCATGGCGTCTTCGTTCATGGCCCAGCGGAACTGGCTCTCGTTCAACTGTTGCTTGGCTTCGCCGGCATTGCCCGGCTTGAGCAGGCGCGGCAGTTCGCCCTGGTCGTCCGACAGTTGCTGCAGCAGCTCGGGGCTGATGGTCAGGCGGTCGCAGCCGGCCAGCTGTTCGATCTGGCCGATGTTGCGGAAGCTCGCGCCCATGACCACGGTGTTGTAGCCGTTGGTCTTGTAATAGTCGTAGATGCGCGTGACCGACTGCACGCCCGGATCTTCGGCGCCGACGTACTCCTTGCCGGTGCTCTTCTTGTACCAGTCGTAGATGCGCCCCACGAACGGCGAGATCAGGAACACCCCGGCATCGGCGCAGGCCTGGGCCTGGGCGAAGGAGAACAGCAGGGTAAGGTTGGTCTGGATGCCTTCCTTTTCCAGCTTCTCGGCGGCGCGGATGCCTTCCCAGGTGGAGGCCAGCTTGATCAGCACGCGGTCTTTCGGCACCCCGGCCGCTTCATACAGCTCGATCAGCTGACGGGCCTTTTTCAGCAGCGCCGGCTCGTCGAACGACAGCCGCGCGTCCACCTCGGTGGAGATGCGCCCCGGAATGACCTTGAGAATGCCCGAGCCCACCGACACGGCGAACTTGTCGCAGGCCAGGTCGACATTGCCCTTGGCATCGGCCTTGACCTGCTTGAGCAGCTCGGCGTAACCGGCGATAGCGGCGGCCTTGAGCAGCAGCGACGGGTTGGTGGTGGCGTCGACCGGCTTGAGGCGGGTGATGGCGTCCAGGTCACCGGTGTCGGCGACCACGGTGGTGAACTGCTTGAGTTGTTCCAGCTTGGAGGTCATGGGCGTGCTCTGTCCTGTGCAATGACTCGACATTACCCGAGCCCCGACAGCCACTCAAGGCCCGTCGCAGGCGTATCGGGAAACCCCCGCAGGCAACGCGCCCCTGTGCAGGAGCGGGCGTGCCCCGCGAAGGGCTGCAAAGCAGCCCCGATGGATCAAGCCCGGGGCCGCGAATAGGCTAACCCTTCGAGTCCCAAGCCCGCCCCAGGTTCCCTCAGCGCCCATGCAACAGCTCGGCGGCCTGGTCCAGCACCTTCAGCGGCTCGCTGGCCTTGTGAATGTCTGCCGACAGCAGCTGGCGGAAGCGCCGCGCGCCCGGGAAGCCCTGGCCCAGCCCGAGGATATGCCGGGTGATGTGATGCATCGCGCCGCCGCTTGCCATGTGCGCGACGATATACGGACGCAGTTTTTCCATCGCCTCGGCCCGGCTGACCACCGGCGCCGTGCTGCCGAACAGCTGCTGGTCGACCTCGGCCAGCAGGTACGGGTTGTGGTACGCCTCGCGCCCCAGCATCACGCCGTCGAAGGTCTGCAGGTGGCTGCGGCATTCGTCGAGGGTCTTGATGCCGCCATTGAGCACAAGCTCCAGGTCCGGGAAGTCGGCCTTCAGCTGCGCCGCGACGTCATAGCGCAGCGGCGGGATCTCGCGGTTCTCCTTGGGCGACAGGCCTTCGAGGATGGCGATGCGCGCATGCACGGTGAAGCTGCGGCACCCGGCGTCGCGCACCTGGCCGACGAAGTCGCACAGCTCGGCGTAGCTGTCGCGGCCGTTGATGCCGATGCGGTGCTTGACCGTGACTGCAATGCCGACCGCGTCCTGCATGGCCTTGACGCAATCGGCCACCAGCGCCGGATGGCCCATCAGGCAGGCGCCGATCATGTTGTTCTGCACCCGGTCGCTGGGGCAGCCGACGTTGAGGTTGACCTCGTCGTAGCCCGCCGCTTCAGCCAGGCGCGCGCAGGCGGCCAGGTCCGCCGGCACGCTGCCGCCCAGCTGCAGGGCCAGCGGGTGCTCGGACTCGTCATGGCGCAGGAAACGCTGGGCGTCGTTGTGCAGCAAGGCGCCGGTGGTGACCATTTCGGTGTAGAGCAGGGCGTGCTGGGAGAGCAGGCGCAGGAAGAAGCGGCAGTGGCGGTCGGTCCAGTCCATCATCGGCGCTACGGAGAAGCGACGGGAGGGCTCGTGGCGCGTGGTTTGTGGCTTTGAAGCTGTTTCTAAGGGCATTCTGGTCTACACGGTTTTGTACCATTTTCCGGGGTTTTCGGACGTTTTTAGTGTGACAGTGGTACGATGTACCACCGCCAATCACGCTTGTACCACCGGAAAATATGGCAACGATCAGAGCAAGGAAAAAGGCCGATGGAACGGTCAGCTATACCGTCCAGATCCGCCTCAAGAAAAAAGGTGTCCTAGTCTACCAAGAGTGTCAGACGTTCGCCCGCAAGCAGGCAGCTCAAGCCTGGGCGAAGCGACGAGAGACCGAGTTGGCGGAACCTGGAGCGATCGAGCGGGCCAATCGTGGTGGGCACGCCGTCAAGGACATGATCGACCGATACCTGGTGGAGGCTGAGAAAGCTCGGCCGCTTGGCAAGACGAAGCGGCAGACCCTCGTGGCCATCAAAAGTAGCTACCTGGGCGACGTGGTCGATTCCGACATCTCTCAGCAGGTGCTGGTGGACTATGCTTTATGGCGCATGAGCCCCGAGGGTGGTGACATCAAACCGCAGACAGCTGGCAATGATCTTGCTCACTTGGGCTCAGTGCTGTCGCTGGCCAGGGCGGCGTGGGGGTATGAGATCAACCCTCAAGCCATGCCGGATGCACGCCTCGTGCTGAAGCGGCTCGGTTACAACATGAGGAGCCGTGAGCGGGATCGAAGGCCCAATCTCGACGAACTCGACAAGCTGCTAGAGCATTTCTTCGAGATGCTTTCACGGCGCCCGACTGTCATTCACATGCCCAAGGTGGCGGCGTTTGCCATCTTCTCTACCCGGCGTATGGACGAGATCGCCCGCATCTTGTGGGAGGATCTTGATGAGCACCGCCAGGCAGTGAAAGTGCGCGACATGAAGAACCCGGGGCAGAAGATTGGCAACGATGTTTGGTGCCATCTCCCTGATGAGGCGTGGAGAATCGTGCAAAGCATGCCGCGTCAGTGCGCAGAGATCTTCCCTTACAACAGTGACTCAATCGGGAAGGCTTGGTCCCAAGCATGTAAGATGGTCGGTGTCCAAGATCTGCATTTCCACGATCTGCGTCATGAGGGTGTGAGCAGGCTGTTCGAAATGGATTGGGATATACCACGGGTGTCCAGTGTTTCTGGTCATCGGGACTGGAATTCGCTGCGGCGTTATACCCATCTGCGGGGCCGAGGCGATCGATACATTGGGTGGAGTTGGTTAGCGCGGATCATCCAGGCGCCAGTTTCCCTCGGTGCTAGGACTGACTAGTTGGGCTTGCCCCATGCGGAGTGAGGCTAACAGCTAAGCTAAGTCCTAGCTAGATGTCAGGACATTGTTAACTACCGCTAAAATATTAGGCTTATCTAAATATGGCTATAAGCACCTTTGCTGAGTTAACAGAATTTCTGCATTTAAGGGATGTCGCCATTAATGCTGTCGGTGGGTTTCTTGGCAGTGCTCTACTTCTATGGCTCGCAATGGGGCGGCAAGGTATTAGCGCCTTGAGATCAAGGTTGACAAGGCCGACCGTTTTGTTGCAAGCCCGAAAAACCCCCTCAAATATATTCACAGGAATTGAACTGGGAGCCCCGGCGGAGTGGATAAAGGAGCAATTAGGTCCCCCGAACAGAATCGCCGAAAATTGGTGGGGCTACCGTTTTTCAGACTCTTTGGTTTCTCTTGTGTTCGATGAAAATCATTCGCTATTAACGCTCTCTGTTGCACTTGTAGATGAGGCGACAACCTTCGATTTTCCTGCAATGCACTTCGACTGCCCGCCACTAGGGAAGATGGTTCTATCTGACGTTTTGGTGGATCATCTTTCATTAACATTCGATGAGTCATTACGGCATAGCGAACTACTCGTAAGCGGGTGTGAAGGGCCTCGAGGGGCTTATCACTATATCGCCTTCGGTGCGCTCGATGCGCACATTCCAGGGCCTCTGTTAGGTGTTAATTTTAGCTGGAATAGGGACGAAGCCGTGCTCATAAGCTCCCCCGATCAAGTTAGAATTAATTGGGCAGCGGTGTCGCAGACTTCACAAATCGGTCCATTCCCTTGGGGTTTTGGCTTAAAGTTGTAATGATTTTCCGTAGACACTGAACATGCGCTATGGATCGATAGCCGCCTATCACTGGCGGCCATCGACGCGATAGGCATCAAAATGAATGCTGTCGTCTGGTCCGAGTAAGCACAACGATGAGTCTAGGCGA
Source organism: Pseudomonas sp. CAM1A (assembly GCF_047501685.1). NCBI lineage: Bacteria > Pseudomonadati > Pseudomonadota > Gammaproteobacteria > Pseudomonadales > Pseudomonadaceae > Pseudomonas > Pseudomonas sp. CAM1A. The sequence goes on from NZ_JBFNXP010000002.1 coordinate 253,073, forward strand.
CATCACGGATCAAGAGAAGAATTTCCCAGTTAGCCTGCCCGTAGCGTCTTATTCAATTGCATACACTCTTTGCGCGCAGCATCCCGCTGCTGATCTAAGTACAGCGCCAGATCGGCGATATGAATCCCTCGGGCGCTCTTCTGGCTCGGTTCAAGTCGTGTGATAGGCAGTTTGATCTCTCCGGCCAGAACCTTACGCTGGAACACCAGGGGTGTCAGGTGTGTGAAGTAGTCGGCGCAGACTTGTTCAAGCGAGATGATCGCCAAGCCATTGTACTGTGCCAACAGCACGAAGGCAGTATTCATGCTGTGTACTCCTGGCCTATTTGGATTAGGGAATCTATAGCTTGGGCTCTAGGTCGAGTGTTGAGGTCGGGCTTGAAGCCCTCCGCTTTATCGAGGCTGCGGAAAGACGCTGCACCGGCGCATGGGAGGCCGGAAAGCAGGATGTTGCTGTCGGGCTTGCAGCCCTCAGCGTTCATCAGTCGGTGGCGCTCGATATCGGCGATCCAGCTCAACACCGTCGCGGGCGGTACCGCAGTTCCGTAGTCATTCAGGGCTACGGCGTCGTATTGGTTGGCGGCGGCAGCGGTGGCAAGCGCCTTCAGATTGGTGAGATCGATGGTCATGCCGTAGCCCTCCGGCTGATGATGAAGCCAGCTGCCTGGCGGGTCTTGGAGCACTGGTCGTGGTTACCCTTCACGCGAGCCTTGCCGCAGATGTCGCAGATGAACGACATAGCGGGCCGCATCATGGGCTGCATGCCTTGGCGCGTCCGGATGGTCGGGGTGTAGGTCTGTGGGGTGGTCACAGCGAATACCTCTCTTGGGCGCGGCGTGCGTTCGGGCTCAGGGCCAGGTGCTCGTAGCCGGTGTTTCTGTAGACAGTCGGTAACGTGCCTTTCTGGGGGTTAACAGGGGCTGACCAGTGGAGCTGGATTAGGGTGGCGATCAGCGCGCAGGCCATAATCAGGCTGATCAGCTGCCAGGTGCGGGTTGGACTAGGCATGGATGTGGCCCTCGCGAACGTGGTTACGAGCAAGTTCGAATAGCACGTCGGCGGAAACTGGTTCGAGGTGCTGTTCGCCGTTCTGCAAGGCTTCCAATCGAGTGCGGTAAAGCCCGGCCTGGCCGAGCCAAGCGACTGCGGTTTGCTCGGAGTCAGTCGCTGCGTCGTTGTTGCGAGGTGTGCTCATGCGGCCTCCCGCTGAGCAACGCTCAGACCTACGGCGATGGGGCGTACCCAAATCGGCATGCTGCTAAGCACAAAGGTTTCCCCTTGTGCGACCAACAACAGGGTGGTCCCCATCACATCGGCTACGGCTTCTGCAGCAGCTGGTGGGACGGCGTTGCCGATACGCTCCCGCCAGGCTTGGTCGCTCAGGCCGTCCAGTTCCAGCTGCTCCTCGGGGTCGACCAGGCTCTGGATGGCGGCCAGCTCGAAGGTTGTGAAGGGGCGGTGCCATGTCCCGTCCAGCGATTCGATTACGCAGGCCAGGCGTTCGTTGGCGGCCGGCAGGCGCGGATCGGCGACACTCCAGCGGCCGTTGTCATGCATCGCGCTGGCGGACACGGCGCCGGCCGGGCCGTCCCACGGCACCACGCCATAATGCCCTCCAGTCAGGTAAGCATCGCCTTTGGTGCGGCGCATGCCGGGTCGGGGATCGGCGATCGACATGGCGCCGCTGGCGACCTGTTGCGAGCCGGTGACAGTGCCAGCGGTTTGGTTCATTCCTACCACGTTCAGCTTGCGGCTCGATGCGCCGGGGTGCCAGTTGTGGTACCTCGGGTCCTGTACCGCAAAGGCGCCTTGGCCGGTGGTGCTCCCAGCAATCACAGTGTTGGCTGGGCTGGTGAAAGGGGTGACCTGATACTTGCCGAAGCCGCCGCCTGCTCGTCGTGGGTCAGCCACGCTGAACGTCCCTTGCCCTGGGCTCTTGACCCCGATTACCGCGCCGCTTGTGTCTTCCCAGCGGCGCACCCCGTACTGTTGGTACTGCAGGGCGCCGGCTTGAGCGCGAGGATCCGCGATCGAGAATGCGCCGTTCGTTGGATTAGACTTTCCAGCGACAGTCCCCACGGCTTTCTGCCAGTCGTTCACGCCTAAATAGCCTGCGTAGGCTTCGGGGACGATTACAAAGTCGCGAAGGTAGCCATCCTCGATCGCGAGGTCGTTAAGGCTGCGCCAGTCTTTGCCGGCCTCGACCAGGGCGAGGCGTACCCAGGTCTTCCACTGCAGTGCGGGAACCCGGTGCATGGGGCCGGCGGCCTCGATGTCGCCGGCCAGTGGCATGCGCCCAAGGATATCGCCCACCGCGCGCAGGCTTTTCTTCTCTGGCTCGTATAGGAACGGAGGGACCTTCTCGACGTGACGGGCCACCAGCAGGAACCGCTTGCGGCTCTGGGCCAGCCCGCCGATAACGCCGCAGTCATGGGTGGTCTCGGCGACGGCGTAACCGAACTGGGCCAGGAGGCTGTTGATCTGATCCAGCAGGTGCCGACCACGGGTGGCGAGGCGCGGAACGTTCTCGAACACCAGGAGCGGTACTGGGTCGTCGGCCCACGCTTCGCAGAACAGCCAGATGCAGCGCAGGGTCAGCTCGTTGAGAGCTTGGTAGCGAGGTGTCTGGCTCATCGTTTCCGAGAGTAGCCCGCTAGCGCCCTTGCACGGGGAGCTTATAAAAACTGCGTCGGGGCGCTGGCCACCAGCTGCGCGACGGATGTCTTCCGGCGTGGCTTCGCGCCACCCTGATGGCGGCTCTTTGCCGTGGAAGCGGATGTACTGGTCGCGGGTGAACAAGTCGATCAGAGTGCCCTTGACGCCCGAAAGGCGCTCGAAGTCGGCCAGGCCGGCTGGGTCAACGTCGACGCCGCCGATGCACTGCCAGTCGGCCTGCAGGTTGCCAACGATAGGCTTGGACCGATTGAACCCCTTCGCGCCCCCGCCCAGGCCGCAGCACATGTGGAAGTGCTTCAGTGTGTGCTTGCGTAAGGTCATGCTGCAGCCCCCGCTGTTGCGGCGCTGGCCGGTGTGCTACGCAGTTGATGGTGTGCGCGCACTGCGAGAGCCTGGATGTCATGCCGCTGCTGCAGGGCCCGTTTGCACCATGGCTCAGTTCCCTGGACGACCTTCCACGTTCTCTCAGCCAGGGCCAGCGTCTCGACAGCGCTGATCATTAGGTCGTAGTCGGCCCTGGTCACGGGCATGCCGGTGTAGGACATGATCCGCTCTTCGAGTTCGGTGATGGTCCGCTTGAGCGAGGCCACGGCCAGATGATGTCTGCGCTGATCTTCCTCGGTCTGGATGCGGGTTTCGTCCAGTTCATCTCGGAGGGCCTTGAGCTGCAGCTTCAGGTCGACTCTATGGTGTTCTTTGCCGATCTCCACGCCACGGCTGAAGGAGCGGCTGCGGGCCTTCGAGAACAGGTATGGCGCGACGATCAAGGTGATAAGCCAAAGGATGCCCATGGCGAGGACTAGTTGGTGCGGTTGCATGTGCTGTGCTCCAAGTGAACCCGCCACCGTGGGGTTGAGAGCCGGTGGCGGGCTATGCGCCCCTGTTGGCCGGGGCCGCCTAGGTCACGCGATTTGCGAGGATTGTTCCGCCTGGCGGTCGAGGTAGTGAGCGAGGTCGTGCAGGTAGATCACGTGGGGTGCCTTCGCTGAGTTGTGCAGCTTTGTCAGCTTTAGTGGTATCGCCCCCTTGTTGACCAAAGCCCTGAAACGGCGGTCAGAACCGATGTGTGGGAAGTAGCGCTCTCGCACGGCGCTCAACGTAGGGCAGGGCGTCGTCCACTCGCTTCGCAGCTGATCCAAGGTGCTCATATGAGCTCCCCAAGACCCTCATGGCCGGGCTGGAGTTTTGCGCGCAGGGAGACGGCGAGTTGCTGTTTGTTTGGGGCAGTAACCGCTGCGCACACCTCACCCTGATCGTTGGTCACAACGGCTCCAAAGGGCAACGCTCGGTTAACGGTGCTGATCACATACGCTATCTGGCCGGCGAGCAGGACCTCATTCACGCTGTCTTGCGCCTCCAGCAGGGCGAGGGCCTCTTCTGACATCGCGCCAGAGTCAGCCCGGCCATTGGCCAGGTCTTGCAGGAAATCGCGCAATGACTGGCACTTGGTGGCCAGCCTGCGTGGGAGGGACAGAGAGCTGACAAGCGGCCCCATCGTCACTTTGATGTGGTGAGTTGTGCTGTCGTTCTCGACATAGACGAGGGCATCCAGCGACGTCTCGGGGCGTTGCAGTTTGCAGGTCGCGGTACCGCCATGCTCCAAGGTGCGCTCAAGCACCATAATCCGACGCAGGGGGATAGTGAACTCGCTCATTCAGCACCCCCAGTCGCGGGAACGGCTTGAGCGTTACCACGGGGAGTGGCAACGATTTGAAGGCCTGTGCGGAGCTGGAATGCCGCCACTTGGGAGGGGCGGTTGCAGGTCATCGGGTGCAAGTAGACCTTGCACGATGGAGTGTGCTGTGCGTTTGGCATGTCTGAACCTCAGTGAGAGAGAGGGTGTGGCTCAGACAATACTCAAACGAATTTTGAGGGTCAATACATAAACGTATTGAATTGTTCGAAGACGCCTAGAAAATCTCGACTTTTGAGACAACGACGCCACAGATCATTGCGTCGTCAGGTAACTCAATTATTGGGTCAGGCCAGGCAGGGTTGAGAGGCTTGAGGAATTGTCGCTGCCCTTCGATCACGAGCTGTTTGAACGTAGCTTCCTTGCTATCAGGTAGCTTGGCAATGACTAAGGAGCCGTTGTCGTACTCCTTTGCGGGGTCTACGAAAATGATATCCCCGTCCCTAAAAGATCGGCGCTCATGGGGATTGAACATTGACAGCCCGCGTACGCGGAGTGCGAAAGTAGAGCTGCTGTGGGAAACAGCGCAAGGAAGCCAAGTCTCTACGCTCTGCAGTTCCAGATCGTCCTGCATCTCGCACCAGGCACCAGCCTGTACCCAGGAAATCAATGGAACGAAGCCGCGAACCCTTGGGCCCAGCTCAACATTTGAATGCTGGCCAGGTGCCAGCGTTGGGTCATCCCCGCCTTTCCAGAGCCATTCGGTAGTGACCCCGAGGGCTTTTGCTAGCTTTTCCACGTTAGCTTGACGTGGGCTGGCAGAAACACCCGTCAGGATCCGGTGGATCGTGGGTTGTGGCACCCCTGATCTCCTGCCTAGTTCCCCTTCAGACCATCTCAGTTCCTGCATACGCTGTGCGACGCGGTTTCCTATCACGGCTTAAAGCTCTGATTCGTTAACGTATTGGAATTGTATTGCCTGCGTCAATTCGCTTGGGTATTATGATTTCAATTCGCTAACGCATCGGTGGGCGTCATGACTATTCAACAGATGCTTCAACAGCTGATCGACCTGGGGTTTTCCCAGCGCGCGATTGCTGAGCGGGTGGGGACAACCCAGCCAACTATTTACAGGGCGACAAGAGGGGCGGCGGTCCGCTACGAGGTAGGTAAGGCAATCGAACTGTTCTGCGAGGAACAGATGCAGATGGCCAGAGGTAAGCAGAAGTAAGAACGCTGAGCCAGGACTCTCACCTCCCGGCCCAGCTATGACAGCGCAAAGCACTATCACTCTCGTCGTCCGGCACCCTCTCTCACAAGTGAAGCCGGACGACTATTACCGCATGCCATGCCCGCACAGCACGCAAGGCACAGCACACAGGTCGTGGTCGTAGGATAGGTCTTACCTAACCCTGTGACTAGGCCGTAAACCGAGGATTTACGGTTATGAGTCGAATTGATCTATTGCCGGGCGCAGGTCCGGTCCTCACATTGCGACAGGCGCTCTACCGCGCAGGTCGTGACTATCACGGCGGTATCACCAGGTTGGCCTTCGACATGGGCCTGGAGGTGGACACGCTGCAGAAGAAGCTCCACCACAATGAGGAGCGCCGCTGGCCGACCCCTGATGAGCTGGAAGAAATCGTTCAGTGGACCTCAGACCCGCGGCTGCTGGATGCCCTGGTTCGTCCGGCGGGGGCGGTCTGGTACCGGCCAGAGCCGGTGCCAGCCACCAACGAAGCGCTGCAAGCTGTAGCCAAACTCTTGGATGAGTCCAGTCAGTTCGTGGGCAGTCTCCACGACGGTGCAGCCGACAACATATGGACGCTTGCCGAGGTGGTGGATCTTGAGAAACGTGGGATGGACGTGATCCGCCAGGTGCTCGCGATCATGGCGGGCGCTCGCCAGGCCATGGAGGACGAAGCTCATGGCTGACGCCGTTGATTTCGCCAACGATCATGCTGAGTACTTCCTGCAGCTGTCGTTGCAGCGCCTTGCGCGCCTTCCTGAAAAGCCGAGCGCGCAGTTCTGTGAGGATTGCGACGAGCCGATTCCGTTGGCCCGTCAGCAGTCGGTCGCGGGTTGCGAAACCTGCGTCGACTGCCAGGGGTTGCGGGAGCGCCGGAGATGAGCGGGCGCCCAACTCCTACCACAGCTGATTGGGCGCGGCGTTACATTGAAACCTTCAACTTGGCCCTGGTTCCGATCGAGCCAGGTGAGAAGGGGCCGAAGGGTAAGGGTTGGAACCAGCCCGGTCGCTACTTCACTGTCGCCGATGATGCCGAGGCGTTCTGGGCGAAGCGCCCGAGTCACAATCTTGGGGTGGTGCTCGGGCCTAGTCGCGTCTGCTCGTTGGACGTTGATGACGTCGAACTGACGCGGCAGGTCATGCAGCAGACGCTGGGGCTCGACGTTGACGCCCTTGCAGACGCATACCCGACCTCCGTGGGTAACCCTGAACGTTTCCGTGTGATGTTCCGCGTCCCCGAGGGTGTGGAACTGAGTCGCCACGCCCTGGTTTGGCCCAACAAGAACGACCCCGATGGCACCATCTACAAAGGGCTAATGGCGCAGGTCCAAGCAGCGGTAGACGCGGAAGATGCCGACCGCGAAGCGGCTTTCCGATTGGCGGCTGAGCCCTTCAAGAAAGTGACCGTCTTTGAGTTGCGGGGCGGCCTGGTACAAGATGTGCTGCCGCCTTCCATCCACCCTGGCACGGGTAAGCCCTACACATGGCGCACTGCGCCAGACGCTGGCGGCTTGCCGGAGCTCCCGCCCGAGCTGCTGGCGATCTGGCAGGGCTGGGACGAGTTCAAGCCCAAAGGGGAGGCCGTCTGCCCGTGGAGGCCGAAGCCGGCTATGCCCGCGGCTCGCCCAACGCCAAGGCCCTCACCAGCTGTTGCTCGCTCTGGTGACAAGCTCCCCGAGGTCATCCCGGAATTCAACCGCATCCATGACATCGCCACGATGATCGAGGCGCATGGCTACAAGCGCATCGACGGGAAGTGGTTAAGCCCGCACAGCAGCTCGGGGATGCCCGGGGTGACAATCAACGAGGACAAGCTCTACTCGCACCACACCTCCGACCCGCTGGCGAACGGTCACAAGAACGATGCTTTCGACGTGTACTGCATCCTTGAACATGGGGGTGACGTTCGTGCTGCTACCAAGGAAGCGGCACGGCAGCTCGGCCTGGGGGGGCAGTCCCGGGCACCTTTGCCGCCACCGTTGGGAGAGGCGAGGATGGTGCCCAGCGGCCCTCCCCGCGCCCCTTCCGGTGAGCAGGCGGCACCTGAAAGTGGATCCGTGCCTGTGTCTGTCGCTGCAGATTCTGAATCTCTTCCCCACGCCCCTTCTCGAGAGTGGCCGGATGATGATTTTCAGGCTGGCTCACACACACCTGGGGGCTCGGGGGGCTTTCGAATCAGCGAGCAGGAGTTGCTGCGCGACTTCGTGGTGATCTATGGCTCAGACGTTGCCTGGGATTGCGCCCGGGGACGGATGATCAAGCTGTCTGCCATTCGAGAGGCGGTAGGGCGGACCACGTACAAGTGGTGGCAAGAGAGTGAGCATCGCCGGATGGCGCAGGACGTGGTCTTTGACCCGACTGAGACCTGCAACCCGATGATGTTGAACCTGTTCGATGGGTTTCATGCAGAGCGGGATGAGCGCGGCCAAGAGGGATGCCAACGCATTCTCAAACACTTGGGGCTGCTGTGTAACAACCGCGCGGATGAGTACCGTTTTTTGTTGAAGTGGATTGCCTATCCGCTTCAGAACCCTGGCGCGAAGATGGCGACAGCCGTGGTGATGTTCGGGGCCGAAGGGCCTGGTAAAAGCCTGCTGTGGGAAAAGGTGGTGCGGGAGATCTATGGCGCGTACGGCACCACCATCGGGCAGGCGCAGTTGGAAAGTCAGTTCACGGGCTGGCAGAGCCGCAAGCTGTTCGCGCTGGCTGAAGAGGTGGTAAGCCGTGAAGAAATGCGGCACTACAAGGGAGTGCTGAAGCACCTGGTCACCGGGGAGACACTACAGATCAACGAGAAGAACATGCCGGTGAGGGAAGAGAAGAATCACCTCAATTTCGTGTTTCTTTCAAACTCCACGGTACCATTGGCATTGGATGATGGGGATCGTCGGTACCTGGTGCTGTATGTAGACCGGGTGCCACCTAAGGAGTACTTCGAGGCATTGGTGAGCGAGATCGAGACAGGCGGTATCTCGGCGTTCTATGAATACCTGATGAGCCTAGATTTGACGGACTTCAACCCTCATACCAAGCCTCCACTCAATGAGGAAAAGCAGGGACTGATTGATGGCAGCCTTCCCGCGCCACGATATTTCGTGCGCCGATGGCTCGCCGGGGAGACAGAGTTCCCAGTGACGAATGCTGTTACTCAAGATGACTTGTGGCGCGCGTTCTGTAAGTGGTGTGATGGCGCGAACGAGTTCAAGCGCCGACAGCGCGACTTCACGCAGGAGGCTGTGAGGGATTTGAAACAGGCACGCACCGACATTCGGTACCCCACGAAGGGGGATCAGTTCATCACCAAGCGGATTTATGTCACGCCATCATTCTTGGCGGAGAAGGGCGAGCTAGGGCGCGATTGGGCTGGCAAGGCCGGGCTGGAATGCCGTAAATTTACGACGGCTTTCGACCGCCCCGTATTGCCACCGCCGGGACCTTTTTGATTCCGACAATCCGACACTATTCCGACAACGTTCCGACAGTGCTTCGCCCAATGAAATCGGGCATTCCGACAATCAGACAGACTTTTTGAGAATCCTCATGTGCGCGTGCGCGCGCTCCCATACGTAAGGCTTTCTCAAAATACCTGTCTGATTGTCTGAATTAGATGCTAATTTATTGAATTTAAAGGGATTAATCATTCCGACAGAATTCAGACAAATGATCCGACATCAACCATAAGCGTAGGAAGGCTAAAAATGGCTGTTTACACCGTAGAGAATGGACAACTGAAACGTGTTGCTGAGGAGATGGAGCTGTACTCGGGACAGCAGTGGGGAAACATCTGCGATGGCGACGATTACTTGAAGACCATGGGCTTTCATCTCTGGGATGATGCGAAGGATGTGTACCGCCACTACCAGCGCTCGGCTGACACCTCCTTCAAACAACTGCCAGGGGTTCTACATGTCTTCGACGTTCAAGCCCATGATGACGTGATTGACTACATCCTGGTTGGCGATCACCTGCCTGACTACTTGGCCGTCATCGCGATGCTGGAGCCGATGTGTAATCGCAACGCCGCCCTGAAAAACGAAGTTGAAGCGGAGAGACTTTCCGGTCGCCGGAGCTGAGGGGCACTTATGCTTGCTGACGTCGAGATGTTGATGCGCCATTGGGCGGAACAGCGCGCACGTGTCGGACTGGGTTCCGGCTTGGGCAGCCAGATGGGCAGCATCATGGAGTGGAAGGGCGTCGCACCGCGCGGTGGAGCTTCAGGCTCCAGCATCTTGGTCGCAGGTGCTGGGCTTGATCATGCGGCGGCTGAAGTCGATGCCGCTGTGGCCGAACTGGAACGGCGCGACAAGCGTGGCAAGGTATTGGCTCGACTGGCGGTATTTCGCTATCTGCATGAAGCGCCCGTCCGAGAGCAGATGCGCCAGGTAGGTTTGGCCGAAGATGCGGACCGTACCTATCGCAACTGGGTTAAAGCGATGCATCTGCAGGTGCAAGGGATCCTGGCGGCGCGATCTGGCCCAGATCGAAGCCATACCGTTCGTCGGGTGCCAATGCAACATGCGTGCAACATTGATGCTACATAGCGCCCACATTGTGACGTACCGAAAATTGCCTCTTTTCGGTTTTTCCGGTCGGGGGTAAAAAGACGCCACGATATGAAAAGTGTGCTTAGGCGCTAAGTCAGAACCCCACCTCAGGTGGGGTTCTTCATTTCAAGTCTGCGCTTGGAATGGGAAATCCTTTTTTATAACGTCCTTGAGCCAATAAACGAATAGGACCATGCCGAAAAAGAAGTATGAGGCCGCGTTCCAGATATTCATCAGTAGAACAAGTATGTCCTGCCTAGTTGGTGCTGTGTCCAATTTTCCGAATGCGTAAATTTCCCAAATGTTCATTCCCGCGGTGAAGGCTGCGAGGAGCACGGGGAGGATCTTGGTTGAGTGCTCCCAAAGCCTTTTTAAGATTTTGCGCAGTTCCACGCGTTGCTCAGGCTTCAGTGCTACCCATGCGATCAGGGGTCCAAACACTCCACCGATCGAGCCCAGTGTGCTGAGTACAGTTAGAAAGCTATCCATCGCACCACCTCATCGAACTTATTGATAACAGCAGGATTTTGGAGCCTCGCATGACAAGTGAGCAACAAACGTTAGTAGAGATGCCCATCTGGATGGTGATAGTGCTGTCCTTGGTAGGCGGGGTGTCCGGTGAGATGTGGCGCGCAGACAAGGCGGGCGCACGCGGCTGGGGGCTAATGCGCCGGCTCGCGCTACGCTCGGGTGCTTGTGTGACCTGCGGCTTGTCGGCAAACATGCTGCTGTACGCCCTCGGGGTTTCGGTGTGGGCGGCGGCAGCGGTTGGTTGCCTAACCGCGATGGCCGGCGCCGATGTTGCGATCAACCTGTACGAACGCTGGGCCGCCAAGCGGCTGGGTCTGGCGCAGGTGCCGCCAGCTGGCACCGAGGCGGGCCAGTGACCCGCCCGGAATCCTGCGTGGGGCCGGGGACCCTGGCGATATGGCCGGGGTACGGGACCGGGAACCCGCGCCGACGAGCCGGCGGGCAGGGGTGGGGGTTGGTGAATTCTGGGTCCTCCCCCTGGGCCGCCCCCTACACGGGTGCGCAGACTCGCGGTTTCCCTGCAGCTGGAAATCTGGCAGGGATGTCCGTCTTTTCAAGGGCTTAGCGATGGGGAAGACAGTCAGCAAGCTTGAGCTGAGCGAGATCGTCGGGCGGGATGAACGCACTCTGAGCCGATGGCAGAACGAGGGCATGCCGGTGAACGAGTTTGGCGTGGGGCGCGGCAACGAAAACCAGTACGACACCCAGGCGGTGATCGAATGGCTGATGCGCCAGGCCTCGTTGAACGGCAAGAAGGAGTCCTCACGGGACCGGCTTGACAGGCTGCGCGGCGACCGCGAAGAGATCGCGCTGGCTCGGGAGCTGGGCGAGGTGGTGGTCGAGGCCGAAATGGTCGAGCGCTTCGAGGCGGTGATCACTGCCGCCAAGATCGAGTTGCTGAACACCTTCCCTGATGAGCTGGCGATGACGCTGACCGCCAAGTACGGCGTGCCGGTGGACAACCAGCTGATCCGCGATCCCATCGAATCCATACTGAGGAGGTTGTCCGCGTATGACGAGGACGACGATCTCGCCGGGGATCCTGACGAGCCAGACGACGAGGAGGGCTCTGAAGAAGACGGCGAGTAAGGCTATGCGCCGCGTCTGCCGCAAGTGGGCGCCGCCGCCACGCATGTCCATCATCGAATGGGCTGACCGGTTCCGCTGGCTGGCCCCCGAGGAGTCGGCGGCACCAGGTAAATACCGATTCGACAAAACGCCACACCTGATCTGGCCAGGCGGCCCGCTCGAGGCGCTGGATGATCCAAACGTCACCGAGATTGTGGCGCGTAAGTCGGCCCAGGTGGCCTGGACGTCGGGCGTGCTGGGGAACGCCCTGGGCAAGTGGATCGATCTCGATCCGTCACCCATTCTGGTCCTGTTCCCCAAGGCAGAAGCGGCCAAGCAGTACGTGGCCGAAAAGCTCGAACCGATGATCCAGGCCACCAAGCGCCTGCGCAAAAAGGTCGACCTTCGCAGCCGCAAACTGCAGCAGCGGCAGGACTTCAAGCGGTTTCCTGGCGGGTTCCTAAAGATGGTCGGCTCCAACAGCCCGGCCAGTGTGAAGTCGACACCGGTGCCACGGGTTGCCATCGAAGAACCCGACGACTGCAACCTGAACCTGCGGGGGCAGGGGGACAGTATCAAGCTCGCCAAGGAACGTCTGAAGACGTTCTTGCGGTCGAAGATCATCATCGGCGGCACGCCCACCATCAAGGGCCTGTCGGCGATCGACGCTGAGCTTGAGCTGTCAGACAAGCGCGTTGGCCTGATCCCCTGCCATGGTTGCGGACAGCTGCACACGCCTAGCTTCGAGCATTTGCACTGCGACGAAGACCAGCACTACTTCCACGAGGTGTACGGCAAGCGGCGCCCGGAGACGGCGTACTACGCCTGCCCGCACTGCGGCGAGATCTGGGATGACCACCAAAAGAACGCCAACCTGGGCGACCCTCGCTGCCGCTGGGAGGCGACGGCCGAGTTCCGCGGCATTGCCGGCTACATCATCAACGAGCTGTACGCCACGTTCCCCGGCTCCCGCTTCGAAGTGCTGATGGAGAAGAAGCTGCAGGCTGAGTACGCCCAGCGGCAAGGGAACATCGGCCCGATGATCGCCTTCACCAACAGCTCGATGGGTGAGAGTTACGAGTACAAGAGCGACGCGCCCAAGACCGACGAGCTGGAAAAGCGCGCCGAGCCTTACGCCGAACTCACTGCGCCAAAGGGTGTGCTGCTGGTGACGGTGGGTGTCGACGTCCAGGGCGATCGCCTCGCCGTGCTGTTCACGGGCTGGGGGCGCGGGGAGGAGTCCTGGCGGTTGTACTGGGGCGAGCTGCCCGGCAACCCTATCGATCCCCACGACCCGGTGTGGACCGAGTTGGACAAGATGATCGCTACACCGATCCCGACCGACAGCGGCGCTCAGATCGCCGTGTCGGCGGTGAGCATCGACAGCTCTGACGGTAACACCAGCGACGCGGTGTACACCTACGTTCGAGATCGTCAGCGCTTCAACATCATGGCGATCAAGGGCGCCTCCATCGACAGCCGGGATCGGGAGATCTTCACCAAGCCGGCCCAGTCGGCGGACACCAGCCAGGACAACACCAAGGCCTCGAAGTACGGGCTGCGGGTGTTCATCGTCGGCACCCACAAGGCCAAGACGCTGATCGATGGCCGGATGAAGCTCAAAGGCTCAGGACCAGGGCGCATGCACTGGTACAGCGAGATCCGCTCGGACTACTACGAGCAGGTGACCAACGAGGTCTTGGCTCCGCACCCGCGCAACCCAAGCAAGATGGTGTGGCAGAAGAAAGCCGGCCGGCGCAACGAAGCGCTGGACTGCGAGGTGTATGCCTTGCATGCGGCTCGCAGCCTCAAGACGCACCTGCTGCGTGATCACGAATGGGACCAGCTGGAGCAGCAACTGCTGCAGCCCACCCTCTTCACAACTGAACAGGCGGTGGCGCCGGTTCCTCGCCGGGCTGTCACGCGCGGCCGGGGCACGCGGAGCCGCGTCCACTAACCGAGGTCACCATGACTGATGCACAAAAACGCCTCGCAGAGGTCCGGGCGGCGATCTCGCGCGTCCTGAAGAATGGCCAGCGCCTGCGTCGGCAGGATCGCGAGGTCCAGCTGGCCGAACTTAGCAGTCTACGGATGCTGGAAAAGCAGTACGCCGACGAGGTCGCCCGAGAGCAGGCCGCTCTCTTGGGGCGTGGCCGCAACCGCGTTTCGTACGTGGGGATTTGACCATGTGGCCGTTCAGTAAACGTGAGTCGGCTGCCGAGCAGCTGATGACCGAAGCCATTCGGGTCGCCAGGGCGTCGGTCGAGGATCAGCAGATTTCGGCACAGGGCGGCGGCGGTGGGGTTGAAACCCGCTGGCGCGGTGCGTCGCGCGTGCTTCGAAGCATGGCCAGTTGGCTGCCTGGTCTTGGTAGTCCACGGCGCGACTTCAACCAGAGCGAGCGCCGCACGCTGGTGGCGCGCTCCCGCGATGCCATGCGCAACCACCTGGTAGCCCGCGCGGCCATCACGCGGTTGCGCACCAACGTGGTGGGAACGGGGCTGGTCTGCCGGGCGCAGGTTGACCATGAGGCGCTGGGCATTACCGAAGAGGACGCCGAGCAGCTCAATGGCCAGCTGGACCGGTTGTGGTCGCTGTATGCCGATGACCCGCGTGAGTGCGATGCAGAAGCAACGCTCAACCACTACCAGCTGCAGGCCCTGGTGCTGGTGTCGTCGATGGTGGCGGGTGACGTATTCGTCGCTAGCCCGGACCAAGAGCGACCCGGATGCCTCTTCAGTACGCGGTTGCAACTGATCGAGTCCGACCGTGTCGGCAACCCCAACAGCGGCCTGGACCGTGTTGACCTGGTGGAGGGTGTCGAGTTCGACGGCCTGGGCGCGCCGGTGGCGTATCACGTGTGCACCGGTTACCCCGGCGAGCACCTGCAGGGCAAGACGCTGCAGTGGGAGCGGTTGCCGGTGTTCGGCACGGAGACCGGACGGCGCCGTGTGCTGCATGTCATGGCTGACAAGGAGCGGCCTGGACAGAAGCGCGGGGCACCGTACCTGTCACCGGTGCTGGAGCCGCTGCAGAAGCTGGAGCGCTACAGCAGCGCCGAGCTGATGGCGGCGGTGATCTCGGCGATGTTCACCGTGTTCATCAAGAAGAGTGACGGCTTCAACCCCGGCAACCTGCCGATGTCGGCGCTCAGCGAAGAGCAGCCCGGCGGCGATGACACCTCCGACGGTGCGCTCGCCCTGGGCGAGGGCGCCATTGTCGACCTCGGTGTGGGTGAAGAGCCGATGGTGGCCAACCCCAGCCGGCCCAACGCTCAGTTCGACCCGTTCTTCACCGCGGTGGTGAAGGAGATCGGGGCCGCGCTGGAGCTGCCGCTGGAGGAGCTGCTGTTGCACTACAGCAGCAGCTACAGCGCCGCCCGCGCCGCCATGCTCCAGGCCTGGCGGTTCTACAGCCTGCGCCGCTGGTGGCTGGCCTGCGACTTCTGCCAGCCAAGCCGCGAGCTGATTATCGATGAAGCCGTGGCCAGGGGGCTGATTGACCTGCCTGGGTACAGCGAGCCCGCCAAGCGCAAGGCGTATTGCCAGGCCCTGTGGATTGGTCCGGCGCGGGGCGCGATCGACGAGCTGAAGGAGGCCAACGCCGCCGGCAAGCGCATCGAGATCGGCGTCAGCAACGAAACGCTGGAGACGGCGGCCATGACCGGCGAGCCCTGGCAGCAGGTGATCCGTCAGCGTACCCGCGAAGTCGCGTACCGCCGACAGCACAACATGCAGGCGTTGCCCAAGGGCGGCCTTGAAAACACGCCAGATCCCGAACCCAAAGAGGAATAGAAATGCCTCGAGCACTTGAGCTGGCTGCCTCGCAGCCCTGGCTGATGCTGCCCGACGCCTTGGACAACCTGCTGACCATCTCCGACCGCATGGGCGATCCGGTGGCGCTGGCGACCAAGCGCGGCGAGCGGCTGGAAGAAACCCGGCGCGTCACCATGCGCGGCAACGTGGCGGTGGTACCGGTCACCGGGCCGATCTTCCGCTACGCCAACCTGTTCACCGAAATCAGCGGTGCCACCAGCACCCAGGTCCTGGCCACCGACATTCAGCGTGCCCTGGACGACCCCAAGGTCAAGTCCATCGTGCTGAACATCGACAGCCCTGGTGGCGTCGCCTCGGGCATCAACGAGCTCGCCGAGATGATCTACGCGGGCCGCGCCCGCAAGCGCATCGTGGCTTACATCGGTGGGATGGGCGCGAGCGCGGCCTACTGGATCGCCTCGGCGGCAGGCGAGATCGTCATTGATGAGGCCAGCTTGGCCGGCAGCATTGGCGTCGTCGTCGAGGCTGTGGTCGAGGACGACAAGAAGGCCGGGCGAGCCCGCTACCAGATTGTCAGCCGCAACGCGCCGAACAAGCGCCCTGACCTTGGTACCGAAGAAGGGCGCGCGAAGGTAGGCGAGACCATCGACGCAATGGCCGAAGTCTTCGTGGGCAAGGTTGCCCGCAACCTCGGCGTGTCTGCCGAGAAGGTGCCCGAGATGGGCGATCACGGCGGCATCCGCGTCGGTGCGGACGCCGTCAAGCACGGCCTGGCCCACCGTACGGGCTCGCTGGAATCCCTGATCACCGAACTGGCCAAGCCGGCCATCAACTCCCCAAGGATACACACCATGACCACCGTCAAGACCACGGCAGAGCTGCGCACCGCGATTGCAGCGGGCACTGACCCCAACACCATCGAGATCGCCCAGGCCGAGCAGGTCGACACCGCGGCGATCCGCACCGAGGCCACCACGGCCGAACGTGACCGCATCAAGGGTATCAACGCCCTGGGCGTCAAGGGCTTCGAGAAGGAGATCAGTGCGGCGATCGACGACGGCACGTCCGTAGAGGTCACGGCCCTGACGCTGCTCAAGGCTTCGCAGGATCGCGGTATCTCGCTGGCCGGCATCAAGAGCGACGCCCAGGGTGTTACCGGCACTGCTCCACCTGCCGGCGGCAAGGAGGGCGAGCGCAAGGTCGCCGTCAGCGCAATCGTTGCAGGCGCCTCGCGCCGCTAACTAGGAGGTTCCAATGCCAAACCCTACCCGCAGTTCCTACCTGCCGAGCCAGCTTTCGGCGGGCGACTTCCCCATCGTGATGGATACCGGCCTGATCGCCGCCGGCCAGAAGCTGACCCGTGGCGCGGTACTGGGCCAGATCACGGCCAGTCATGAGTACGTGCTGTGCAAGGCGGCGGCCGAGGACGGCTCGCAGGCGCCCTGCGCGATCCTCGACCAGGACGTCGACACCACCGACGGCACCAAGAGCACGCCGATCCGCCTGACCGGCCAGGTGCTTGGCAGCCAACTCACCTTTGGCGAGGGCTTGACCCTGGCCGCCGCGAAGGCCGCCCTGCGACCTCTGTGCCTCTTCATTCGCTGATCGGAGCAACCATGACTGACATCTTTGACACCCTCACCATGCTGGAAGCCATCGAGCAGATGCCGACGCCGCGGCGCTTCCTGATGGACACCTTTTTCAACGCTGCCAATCCCGAGACCTTCGGCACCGAAGCGGTGACCATCGACATCGTGAAAGGTAAGCGCAAGATGGCGCCGTTCGTTCATCCAACCCTGCCGGGCAGCGTATCGCAGCGCGGCGGCATCAGTTCGTCGACTTACAAGCCACCCTACATCCAGCCAAAGCGCGCAACCCAGGCAGAGTTGATCCTGAAGCGTGGTGCGGGCGAGACCCCGTTCTCCACCCGCACGCCACTTGAGCGTGCAGGCGAGCGGCTCGGCCGGGACCTGGTCGAGCTCGACGACGAGATCACTCGGCGGGAAGAGTGGATGTGCGCTCAAGTGCTGACTACTGGCCGTCTGCGCGTTGTCGGTGATGGTGTGGATGACACCATCGACTTCCTCATGGAGGACACTCACAAGGTCACGCTGGCCGCAGGGCGCTGGAACACCAGCGATTCTGACCCGATCGGCAACCTGCGTCAGTGGCGTCGCCTGATTGCCAAGGACTCGGGGCGCTCCGCCAACGTGGCGGTGTTGAGTGCTGAAGCGCAGGACTCCTTCCACAACAACGATTCGGTGCTCAAGCAACTGAACAACCGTCGCGTCGACCTCGGCTTGATCAAACCCGAGTTGCTGCCGGATGGGGTGACCTACCTGGGCTACCTCAACGATCCGGGCATTGACCTCTACGCCTATGACGAGTGGTACCTGGACGACGAGGACGGCGAGAAGCCCATGGTGCCAGCCGGTGGCTTGATCCTGGGTTCTACCGGGACGCGCAACGCGATGCTGTACGCGGCGATTCAGGACATGGAAGCCATCGAGAGTGGTCTGGTCGAGGCGTCTCGCTTCCCCAAAAGCTGGGTCACCCAAGAGCCTAGCCAGCGTTGGCTGAAGGTGCAGGCCGCCCCGTTGGCTGGTCTGCTGGAGCCGAACGGCTTCCTCTTCGCCAAGGTGGTGTGACATGGCCAAAGTCGAATACGTGGTGGTGGATGGCTGCATTCAGGACGGCGGCAAGGTCGTGAAGGCGGGTGAGGTCTTCGTTCCGTCTTCGGCTGCCATCCGCGAGCTGCTGCTTGAAGAGGGGGCCATCGTTGCTCGCGGCAAGCTGAGTACCGCTAGTCGTTCCGCTGGTCGTTCGCCTTCGGCGGGGCCGCCCGCTCCGGCCCCTGCTCCAGCCCCTGGCCCGGATGCTGGTGGTGGTAACCCGGACGAGGAGGAAGAAGAGGAAGAGGAAGAAGACGAAGACGGGGAGGCCTGATCATGTCCTTTCGCGAGAGCATGTCGGACATGGATGAATCCCTGCTCGAGGAGCTGGGCGACGAGGTCGAGATCGAGGGCTTCCCTAAGCCGGTGTCTGGGTTCATGTCGGTACCGTGGCAGCAGCCCCGGGTCGGCTCGATCAACACCGGCCTGCGGCAACCCGTCTTCTCGGTGCGCGTAGCCCAGGCCAATGGCATCAGGGAGGGGCTGCACCTGGTGTGCGATCTCGCCCCGGCAGATGGCGGTGGACGGTATGTCATCGCCAAGCGGGAGCCAGATGGTAGCGGCTGGATCAACTGTGCCCTGCGGGAGGTGAAATGAGCGTTGGCAGCTATTACAAGCAATCCGGCAGCACAGGCCTGATCACGCTGCAGGCCAACCCCCGGCAGGTCAAGGGGTTCGAGCAGTTCGCCGGGCTGGTGCCCAAGGCGGTCGCCGCAGCGGAGCGGAGAGCTATCAACAAGACGCTGCGCTGGCTGCAGGGGCACGTCGCTCGTTCGGTGGGCCAGCAGGAGCGCATTGCCGTCAAGGCGGTGCGGCAGCGCCTGCGGGCCTACAAGGCCGGTAGCAATGGCCAGGGCAAGTTGTGGTTCGGTCTCAATCCGATCGAGGCCAGCCGGGCTGGTCGGCCTCGGCAGACCCGTGCGGGTGTGTCTGTGGCAGGGCGTCGCTATCAAGGCGCGTTCTACCGCCAGGTGTATGGCAGCAAGGCCGATATCTGGATCCGCACGGCGAGCAAGCACTTTGACCCAGGCGACTACCCCGACAGCGAGGTCTCCAAGGCTGGCGGGGCTAGTTCTGGCTGGATCGCGGAGAACGACAGCCGTTTCCCCCTGGCCAAGGCCAAGATCTCGCTGGAGGACGTCAGGCCTCACTTCGAGTCATGGACGAACAAGGCCCACCAGCGCCTGCTGGTGGTGATGGAGCAGGAGTTGAACTTCGAGATGGTCAAGCTTACACGGAGGGTCGGAAATGGCTGACGATCCAATCCCCCTGGCCAGGGTGTACGCGGCGATGGAAGAAGCCATCACGCAGGCGATACCGGGACTGCGCTATGTGGGCACGATGCCCGGAATGCTCACCGTCGTTGATGTGCCGGCGGTGGTGATCGAGCTCGCGGGGTTCGACGCTGCAGAGCGTGACCCTGGCACGGGGGAAGTGGCGGTTGAGGCTCGCTTCGAGGCGCGGCCCATTGTTGGCGTCGAGGACGAAGATCACCTGCACGTTGTGGCGTTCATTGCTGCACAGCTGGTTGTGCTGTTACGGCTGCAGACCTGGGGCATTGAAGTCGAGCCTGCACAGTTCGTCCGGGCGGAGCGGGACTGGAGTCGC
Source organism: Pseudomonas sp. CAM1A (assembly GCF_047501685.1). Lineage (NCBI taxonomy): Bacteria > Pseudomonadati > Pseudomonadota > Gammaproteobacteria > Pseudomonadales > Pseudomonadaceae > Pseudomonas > Pseudomonas sp. CAM1A. Next base: position 272,829 of record NZ_JBFNXP010000002.1, read on the forward strand.
CCCGAGTTGGACAGCATGGCGGTTTGGGTGGTCGAGTGGACGCAGATCATCTACCTCGGCGAGGAAGAGTGGCCCTGGCCAATAGAGCCGCCCGGCTCGTTGGTGCTGAAGGTCGGCCCAGACGCTGAGCCCGTCAGCCCGGAGGAACTGTCATGAGTTACGCATCAGCCATGCACGACCGGATGCTGGCCAGCCTGGTGATCCCCTGCCGGGTGGTCGCCGTCGACCTGGTCGCCGCGATGGTGCGGGTGTCGGACGGCAGCGGCTGGACCAGCGCCTGGGTCCGCTGGCACAGCCAGGCCGCTGGCAAGGCACGCCACTGGCGGGCGCCGAGCCTGGACGAGCAGGGCGCGCTGATCAGTCCCAGCGGCGAGCCTGCCCAGGGCACGTTCGTGCCAGGGCTGTACGGCAACGCCGGCCCGGCGCCGGACAACCGCGACCATGTCGAGGTCTGGCGTTTCGACGACGGTGGCTCCCTGGTCTACGACTGGCAGGCCCACAGCTACACGATCGAGCTGCCCAGCGGCACGGTTACGGTGAAGGTCGGAGCCTCCCAGGCGGTGCTGACGGACGACGCCATCACGGCCCAGTCCTCGAGCATCACCGCCCAGGGCGACACGATCACGCTGACCGGCGCGGTCACGATCAACGGAACACTGGTGGTCACGGGTGACATCAACGGCGGGGGGCGGATCATCGACACCGCCGGCAACACGGCAAACCACAAACACTGACCACAGCCCGCCTAGTGCGGGCTTTTTCATGCCTGGAGGAAAGCATGGCCAGAACACAGAGAGCGCCTGAAGAGGGCAGCGAAGCGGCGCCGCTATCGCGCGGGCCGGTGACATTCATCGATCAGGAGTACACCCGCCGCAAGTTGATCCTGCCCGACTGGGTGGAGCTTGAGGTGGTGCAGGGCCAGGTCACGATCAGCGGCGAGGACGCGGTGGGCCTGGCCTACATGCGCAACCGGTCCGACTTCAGGGAAGCCTGACCGTGATCGGAATGGATCGTCGAACGGGCCAGCCAGTCTCCGGCCTGGGGCACCTGCGGCAGTCCATTGAGGACATCCTCACTACCACGGTAGGCAGCCGCCGGATGCGCCCTGAGTACGGTTGCCAGTTGCGCCGCTACGTCGACCTGCCGGTGAACGAGGGCTGGAAAAGTGCGGTGCAGGCCGAGGTTGCCCGTGCCCTGGGCCGATGGGAACCGCGTCTGCAGCTGGAGCGGGTGCGGGTGCTTGCGGTCATTGACGGCAAGATCGACCTGCAGCTGACCGGCACGTACCTGGGCGACAGCGCAGTTTTGGAGGTGAGTGCATGAGCGTAGTGGATCTGTCGCAGCTCCCGGCGCCGCAGGTGCTGGAGGGCCTTGATTTCGAAGGGGTGTACGACGAAGAGCTGCAGCGCTTTCGCCAGTACATGGGGGACAAATGGGACGCGCTGCTTGAGAGTGACCCGATCACCAAGCTCCTCGAGCTGGGCGCCTACCGGCGTATGCAGAACCGGGCGCGGGTCAACGACGCGGCCAAGGCCCTGATGCTGGCCTATGCACGCGGCGCTGACCTTGACCAGTTGGCTGCCAATGTGAACCTGCAGCGGTTGGTGGTGCAGGCCGAGGATCTGAATGCGGTGCCTCCGATCGAGCGCGTCCTCGAGGCTGACGACGCGCTGCGTGAACGCGTGCAGTTGGTCTATGAGGGCCTGACCACCGCCGGCCCGAGGAACAGCTACATCCTGCATGCACGCAATGCCTCCGGCCGGGTGGCTGACGCGACAGCCGAGAGCCCGGCCCCGGCCGAGGTGGTGGTCACGGTGCTGGATCTGGAGGGCATGGGCGTGCCGCCGCCGGAGCTGCTGGAGACGGTGCGCGCGCACCTGAGCGACGACGATGTGCGGCCGGTGGCGGACCGTCTTACGGTCCAGGCTGCCGAGATCCTGCCGTATCGAGTCGAGGCCGTGCTGTACAAGGCTGGCGCGGGGCCGGAGAACGAAGCCATCCTGGCGGTGTGCCGGGCTCGGCTGCAGGCGTGGGTTAACCCCCGGCGTCGCTTGGGCCTTGAGGTTTCGCGGTCGGGGATCGATGCCCAGTTGCACATTGACGGTGTGAGCCGCGTGGATCTGGTGGGGTGGACGGACATCCGCCCCACGAAGGAACAGGCAGCCTGGTGCGAGGCGATCGACGTGGCATGGGGTAGCTGACATGAAAAGCCTGCTCCCCGTGAACAGCACCCAGCTGGAACGCGCCGTCGAGGTCGCCACGGACGAGCTGACCGACATTCCCCTGCGGACCCTCTACAACCCCGACACCTGTCCGGCGCACCTGCTGTACCAGCTGGCCTGGGCCTGGTCGGTGGACCGCTGGGACGATGGCTGGTCCGAAACAGTGAAGCGCTCGGTGATCCGCTCCGCGTTCTTCGTGCATGCCCACAAGGGCACGATCGGCGCGCTTCGGCGTGTTGTCGAGCCGTTCGGTTACCTCATCGAAATCAACGAATGGTGGCAGCAACAGCCGCGAGGAGTGCCAGGGACTTTCGGGCTAAAGGTGGGGGTTTCGGACGAGGGTATCGATGAAGAGACCTATCGGGAGCTCTCGTCACTGCTGGATGACGCCCGGCCCGTGAGTCGGCACCTGGTCACCCTGGAGATCAGTCTGGAAACCCGAGGCAGCTTCTACTTGGCCAGTTCGTTGAGCGACGGCGATGTGCTCGACGTCTACCCGCCGGCACAGCGCGACATAGATGTTTCCGGCGTCATCAGGCGCGGGGGACGTGAACACACAATCGACACTCTGGACATTACACATGGTTGACCAGAACTCGCAGTTCTTCGCCATCCTCACCAACGTGGGCGCGGCGAAACAGGCCAATGCGGATGCGCTGGGCATTCCGTGGAAGATCACGCAGATGGGAGTGGGCGATGCCAACGGTGCCGACCCGACGCCGAGCGCAGCCCAGACACGACTGATTAACGAGTGGCGCCGCGCGCCCCTGAACCTGCTCAAGGTGGACGACAAGGACGCCTCGGTTATCGTGGCGGAGCAAGTCATTCCGGCTGATGTGGGCGGCCACTGGATTCGCGAAATTGCGTTGTACGATGCCGACGGCGACATGGTGGCGGTGGCCAATTGCGCGCCGACTTACAAACCGTTGCTCAGCCAGGGCTCGGGGCGCACCCAGGTGGTGCGCATGAACCTGATTGTCAGCAGCTCCAGTAATGTGCAGCTCAAGATTGACCCGTCGGTGGTGCTTGCGACTCGGGAGTATGTCGATACGGCAATCTTGAGCGTATTGCCGAAGAACAAAGCAGCCGGCACGTACACGAAAGTCACGATAGATGAGCGGGGGATTGTGCTGCAGGGGGCCAACCCGACAACGCTCGCCGGGTTCGGCATTCAAGATACGTACACCAAGACGGCCATTGACAACCTGCTGTCGTCCAAAGCGAACAATCAGGACGTATATTCCAAGGTTGCTGTTGATTCCGCGCTATCTGGTAAGGCAAACAACGCCATCACGCTGGCCGGTTATGGCATTACCGATGCTTACACCAAAGTTGAGATCAACACGGCCCTGTCAGGCAAGGCCAACAAAGCCAGTACCCTGGCCGGCTATGGCATCACCGATGCCATTCCGAATGTAAATCCGCTGCCTTATGGAAGTTATGACCTGCATGGAACTAACTACGCGTTCGTTACTTCGCAGCTTGAGTCAAGCGTCTGTCAGAACGCCTATTGGGATGGGGTTGATTGGAAAAAACACGATACCTCGAAAGTCTCGATAGCGATCAGTGCGCACTCCGGTAGGGCGTATGTGAGAACTTGGGCTGTGGGTGCTCAGGCCTATACGTCGTCACAAATCCTCGATACCAGCATGGAGGCCAGCATTCCTGACCTTGATGCTGGCGTGACACCCGCGAAGTGGGTCAGTGTTGCCGGCCTTGCTTACTATGTATCTTCCAAGCTGAAAGCCGCGAGCGAGACGATTGCAGGCTATTGCCGTTTCGCTACTTTGAACGAGGTGGTCACTGGCGCCTCTGGCTATCTTGCGGTGGCGCCTGCGTATTTGGTCGCCGGATTCTCCTACACCTTTGGCGGCAATGGCTTTATCAAGTTTCCCACCTGGCTGGGGGGATTCATGATCCAGTGGGCCTATAGCGACGAGTCAAGTTCGGCGACTGACTATCGGTATTTCCCGGTGCCGTTTCCTTCTGTTGTGTTCGGTAGTTGGTTGCAGCTCGGCGTGGACACCATCAATGGCTTTGCTGGGAGCTACGGGACGATTGTTCAAGTGGTCGACAATACCCGTTATGCCTGGACCGCTGGCGGAACGTTCGGCGGAGGCGGCAAGGGCTGGATTTTCGCGATTGGAAGGTAGGGCGATCTAATGAATCAAATTATGAAATTTAGTATTTCTACGGGCTGTTTCTATAGCTCTCGTATTCACAAAGATATTCCTTCGGATGCTATTGAAGTGGCGGAAGCTGAATATCAGTTACTTGTGACCGGTCGTAACTCAGGTCAAGAAATAAAACTGAAGAACGGCCAGTTGACGTTGGAGTATACGGAGGAGTTCAAAGAGGCACGCGAGCGTGGTTGGCGAGCTAACACTCTTTTGAGTATCCAGTGGATCAGGGACCGGCATCGTGACCAAGTCGAACTGGGTGTTGCCACGACTATCACGGATGAGCAGTTCAATGAACTGCTAGCGCACTTGCAAGCGTTACGCGACTGGCCGCAGTCGGAACAGTTTCCCGAGATTGAGCATCGGCCTATCGCGCCGCCCTGGATCGCCGAACAAACCCAATGACGGCCCGCACTGACGGGGCGTTTTCTTTTCCGTTGTACCCCAGGCCCTGCGATGCGGGGCCTTTTCGCATCTGGAGATTTTTATGAGTGGCTTTTTCCACGGCGTTACCGTAACGAACGTCGACACCGGCGCGCGCACCATCGCGTTGCCGTCGTCCTCGATCATTGGCCTGGTCGACACCTTCACCCCTGGACCCGGTGCAACGGCCATTGCGAACGACCTGGTGATGATCACTAGCGAGCGCGAGGCGGTTGCCGCCTTCGGTGAGAACGCGGCAATCACCAAGGCCTGCCGTGCCATCTACAGCCGTGCCAAGGCGGTGATCGTCGCGTGCGGCGTGGCCAAGCTCGAGGACGCCGCTGAACAGACTTCGGCGATCATTGGGGGTACTAAAGCAGGCGGGCAGCGCACCGGCCTGCAGGCGCTGCTCGACGGCAAGAGCCGGTTCAACGCCCAGCCTCGGCTGCTGGTCACTCCCAAGCACAGCGCCACCCAGGCCGTCGGTACCGCCCTGGTGGCCCTGGCCGACAAGTTGCGCGGCATCGCCATTATCGACGGGCCGAATACCACCGACGAAGCAGCTGTCGCGTATGCCGGCGAGTTCGGTGCCAAGCGTGCGTTCCTGGTCGACCCGGGCGTGCGGTTCTGGGATACCGACGCGAGCGCCACGGTGGACGCGGCCAGCTCGGCCTGGGTGGCCGGACTGTTCGCCTGGACCGACCGCGAGTATGGGTTCTGGGCATCGCCCTCGAACAAGGAGTTCGTCGGCATCACCGGTACATCGCGGCCCATCGAGTTCCTCGACGGCGACGAGACCTGCCGCGCCAACCTGCTGAACAACGCCAACATCGCCACCATCATTCGCGACGACGGCTACCGCCTGTGGGGCAACCGCACCTTGTCCAGCGATCCGAAGTGGGCCTTCGTCACCCGCGTGCGGACGATGGACATCGTCATGGACGCAATCCTCTACGGCCACAAGTGGGCCGTGGACCGCTCCATCACCGCCACCTACGTCAAGGACGTCACCGAGGGCCTGCAGGCCTTCATGCGCGACCTGAAGAACCAGGGCGCGATCATCAACTTCGAGGTCTTCGCCGACCCCGAGCTGAACACTGCCAGCCAGCTGGAGCAGGGCAAGGTGTACTGGAACATCCGCTTCACCGACGTACCGCCTGCCGAAAACCCCAACTTCCGCGTCGAGGTCACTAACCAGTGGTTGACCGAAGTCCTCGACGCCAACGCATAAGGAGCGAACCCCATGGCGATGATTCCCGAAACACTGGCCAACCTGAACCTGTTCGTCGACGGCGTCAGCTTCCAGGGCGACGTGCCCAGCCTGACCCTGCCCAAGCTCACCCTGAAGATGGAAGAGCACCGCCCGGGCGGCATGGACATGCCGATCGAGATGGAGCAGGGCATGGAGAAGCAAGAGGCCGCTTTCACCACCACCGGCGTTCGCCGGGAGGCGCTGAAGTTCTTCGGCCTGGCCGACGGCACCGCCTTTAACGGCACCTTCCGTGGCGCCTTCAAGGGCCTCAAGGGCAAGGTCACCCCAGTGGTCGTTACCCTGCGCGGCGCGCTGAAAGAGGTCGACATGGGCGACTGGAAGCCGGGCGACAAGGCCGAGATCAAGCACAACGTCGCGGTGACCTATTACAAGCTCGAGGTCGACGGGCGCCTGATCTACGAGATCGATGCCCTGGGCATGAAACGGGTGATCGACGGCGTTGACCAGCTCGCCCAGCAACGCCAGGCCCTGGGCCTTTAACGCATTCACAGACAAGGACAACACCCTATGAGCAAGAAGATCCCCGCTTACCTGCAGGTTGAAGCCGACCGCGTCATCGTCACCCTGAGCAAGCCCGCCGAGTGCAATGGCGTGCAGGTGGACAAGTTGAGCCTGCGGGCGCCGACAGTGCGCGACATCCGCGCGGCACAGCAGCTCACCAATGGCGACGACGAGCAACGCGAACTGAACCTGTTCGCCTCCCTGGCCGAGGTCGGTGTGAAGGACCTCGAAGGCCTGATCCTCAAAGACTATGCCCGCCTGCAGGCCGGTTATTTTCGTTTGGTGCAAGACGACGAACTTTGACCCGCGATCCCAGAAGCAGCTGGCCAAGCGGCTAGCGAAGGAGCTGGGTTTCTCGGCGGACGAGATCTCGGCGATGTCGTGGATGGACATCGTCTGGTGGCTCACGGATTGAGCCTGCAGGAGGGTAACGCATGGCAAAGCTGGCGATCGCACTGGAAATTGGCGGGGCCGTTGCTGCATCGCTTGGTTCGGCATTCGGCACTGCCAAGGGGCATATCAAGAGGCTTGAGGAGAGCGGCAGCCGCGCGAAGGTGTTGAAGAACACCATCGGCGAGACGATCAAGCTCCGGGAGGAATGGAAGAAAGCCCACGACAGCGGCTCGGCGGCGGCCTCCGGGCTGCTGCGGCGCCTCGACGGCAATCTCAATGCGTTGAAGAAACAGGGTATCGAGGTCGGCCGGCTGTCCAAGGAGTACCAGCGACTCGGGCGCGAGGCGAAAGCTGCAGATCTGCAGCACAAAGGCCGGCAGCAGATCGATGCGGGCAAGTCGTCGCTCAAGTCCAACATCGGTGCCACCGTGGTCGGCGCCGGTCTGGCTGCGTTCCCGACGAAGATCAGTGCGGACTATCAAGCGATCATCCGTGACATCGCGATCAAGTCGGACATCGTCAACAAGCCGCAAGAGGCCCAGCTCAGCCGGGCGGTAATCGATACCGCGCGTGATACCGGGATGTCGCGTAACGACGTGGCGGACCTGATCAACCAGCTGGTCGGCGCCGGTATGGAGGTGGACAAGGCCATGGCCTATGCGCCGACGGCGGCGAAGTTCGCTATCGGTCAGGGTGCATTGGGCGTCGACACGGCGGCGATGATTCAGGCGCTGCAGCAGAACGCAAAGATCACCGATCCGAAGGTCATGCAGCAGGCGCTGGAGGCCATTGCTTACCAGGGCCAGGCCGGTAGCTTTGAAGCCAGCGACATGGCGCGCTGGTTTCCGCAGCTGTTGGCGGGCATGGAAAAGGGTGGTGTCACGGGGTTGGATGCCGTCACCTCGCTGGGTGCAATGCTGCAGGTGCAGATGAAGACCGCCGGCAGCTCCGACGAAGCGGCGAACAACTTCAAGAACTGGATGGAGAAGATCGGTGCCGGCGACATCCAGAAGAACTATGAGAAGGTCGGGATCGACTACCAGAAGTCGCTGAACACCGGCTTGCAAAAGGGCATGAACGTCTTCGAGGCGTCCATGGGCCTGGCCCTGCAGTACGTCGAGAAGACCGACCCGAAGAAAGCCCAGGCAATGAAGGAAGCCCAGGCCAAGATCGACAAGGAAGTCGACCCGGAGAAGGCCACGGCGGCCCTGGCGGCCTTGGAGAAAAGCCTACGTACTGGCGATGTGTTCGCTGATCAGCAGGTCAAGGCAGCCCTGACGGCCTACGCGCAGAACCGAGGTCTGTACAACACCCTCAAGGCCGATTCGGCTGATGCGAAAAAGGTAGGGGGCATCCTCGATAAGAACCTGGCCGAGCGTCGGGAGACGTCCAAGCAGCGGTGGGGCGAGCTGGGCCAGGCGGTGGACGACTCAATGCGTAGCATCGGCGATGCGATCCGCCCGGCCACTGACCTGCTGGCAACGGGGTTGACCAAGATCGTCCACGGCATCACCGACCTGTCGGATAAGTTGCCTGGACTGGTCATGGGCATCGCGGGTGTTGCTGCGGCGGTAATGGCGTTCCTCACGGCCCGCAGCGCGGTCAGGGTCGGGCGCGGGGTGTTCAACCTCGCACGGGGCCGCAGGATGGGGCGTGGCGCCGGTGGCGAGGGGGAGCTGCCGGAGACGGGCAATCCGGTGGTCGATGCTGGCCTCGGCGCGTTAGGCAAGGTGTTCGGCGCGGGTGCTGCGAACGATGATCGTGGTGCCCTCGCGAGCGATCCGCAGCGTGTGTTTGTCGTCAACGCCAAGGACCTCGGCGGGTTTGGCTCATCGGCCGGCGAGGGTGAGCCGGGTGGTCGACGGCGCCGCCGGCAGCAGCGCAGGGACCGGGGTGGGCCTGCGCCGCGTCGATCTGCTCCTACGGGGGCTGTTGGCCGAGTCGCTCGAGCCGGGGTTGCGACAGGTGCGGCGGCCGTAGGTGGTGCGACGGCTGGAGCGGAGGTCGGGCGGATAGGCCGGATGATGGGTGCCGTCGGCAAGGTGTCGAAGGTGGTCGGCAGGCTCCCAGGCGGGAAGGTCCTCGATGCGGGCATGACCGTGGTCGAGACGGCCATGAACGCAAAAAACCAGGACGAGAAAGCCGAGGGCTACGGCAGCGCGGCGGGCGGGTTGGCCGGTGCGCTGGCGGGCGGTGCTGCAGGTGCGGCGCTCGGTTCTGTTGTACCGGTCTTGGGCACGGCGATTGGTGGAGCCATCGGTGCTGCGATCGGCGGCCTCGGCGGTGAGGGCCTGGGTGGCTGGTTGGGCAAGAAGCTGTTCGGCGAGGACGAGCAGGTGGCGAAGGCCGACAAGGACAAAGCCGCGCCAGGGGATGTCGCGCGATCGATCGCAGCTGCAGCGCCCGCTCCCACGGCGCCCGTTGTGGCCCAGGCGCTCGAGCAGGCCAAGCCGAAAGCGGACCCGCCCAAGGTCGACCAGCAGTTCTCCTACATGCCCAACATGCCGATCACGGTGCAGGGTGACGTCAAGGATCCGCAGCAGGTGTTCCGCTCGCTCGAGGGGATGATCCGCAACAGCTGGGAAACCTGGTCACGGGAAAACCTGGCTCGCCAGGCCGCTGGTCAGCTCTTCGATCAACCTCACGTTTAAGGAGGTGCCATGGCCTACATGGCGTCCATGCAGTCGACGCTGTCGTCGTTGATTGCGGCGGGGGAGGCTGGCCGTACCAGTCTCGATGGGATGCTCGGCCCGCTGACCGGTGCTGTCGGTGACATGACCGGTGCCGCTTCGGAGCTGGAGAGCCTGCCAGTCCTTGGCCCGGCCCTCGGCCAGAAGCTGCAGCGCACGATGCGAGCCATCAACGCGGCCCAGTCCACGGTGGGGCAGGCCGCATCAGCCTATAGCCAGGTGGTCAGCGGAGCGGCAGCGGTACAAGACCGCCTCGGTTCGCTGAAGGAGCAGGCCGGCAGGGCCTCGGCGGCGATCAGCCGCATCGCTGGGCAGGCAAGCCCTACGCTGGCCAACATCCTGCCGACCAGTGCGCTCGCACCGCTGGCCACGCCGGCAGCCGAGGCAATCAAGCCCTTCCCGCACCTGCTGATCCTGCAGCCGCTCGATGCCAAGCTGCAGCCGTACTACTTCAACCTGGACACTGCGGCCTTCGACGAACTGCGCCGGCAGACCTCGGCGCGCTGGGCCGGCCAGGAGCGCCTGACGCGAACCATTGCGCAGCAGGCGGTCGGGCAGGGCGAGGACAAGATCACGCTCAAGGGGGTGATCTTCACGAGCAGGGGCGGGATCAAGCAGCTGGATGCGCTGCGCACAATCGTCCGCCGGCTACAGCCGGTCAGCCTGGTGACCGGTTACGGCGACGTGCTGGGCACCTGGTGCTTGACCAGCCTGGACGAAGAGCAAGGCGCGCTGCTGGCCGGCGGCATTCCGCGTAAGCAGGGTTTCTCATTGGAGTTCGTGAGTTATGGCAATGACATGCAGAACGTCTGACGGGGATCTGCTCGACACGCTGTGCTACCAGCACTACGGGCACCTCAACGGCACGGTCGAGTTGGTGCTGCAGGAGAATCCTGGGTTGGCGGATGAGCCGCAGCCCTACCGCGCCGGGGTGATCATCGTGCTGCCCGAACTGGCGGCGCCGTCGATCGAGACAATTGAGTTGTGGGGTTGACCCACCGCCACACACCGAGCCCCGCCCAGTGCGGGGCTCTTTCATTCTGGAGGGGCTATGCAACCCACTTTCCGCATCGTCGCTGATGGCAGGGACATCACGACGCTGATCAACGACCGACTGATCCTGCTGAGAACCACCGACAAGCCCGGTATGGACTCCGACGAGTTCGAGCTGCGGATCGATGACCGCGACGCAGCGGTGGCTTTGCCTGCTCGAGGTGCGCGGATCGAGGTTCACCTCGGCTACGTTGGCCAGCCGTTGGCTCGCTTGGGCCGATACACCGTCGACGAGATCGAGGTCTCGGCGCCGCCCCGCACCATGGTGATCCGTGGCAAGGCCAGCGACATGCGCGGCACCGGCAAGACCACACGCAGTGGTAGTTGGGAGGGCGTGCCTCTGTCGCAGATTGTCCGCGACATCGCCGCCCGCAATGGCTGGACTCCGGTCTGTCAGGTGCAAACCAAGGTCGATCGCGTCGACCAGCGCAACGAATCCGACTTCAACTTCATCACCCGCCTGGCCAAGCAGTACGACTGCACGGCGAAGGTGGCCGACGGCAAGCTGCTGGTCATGCCTCGCGAAGCCAGCCTGAGTGCCAGCGGCAAGGCCTTTGGCACGATCACCATCACCCCGGCAGATGTGAGCCGGTGGCAGTTCCGGCTCGGTGATCGCAGCGCGCAGGCAGCGGTGAAGACCACGCACCAGGACAAGAAGACTGGAGATCTGGCCGTCATCGAGCTGAGCAACGACGACGTCCCCTCCGGCCTGCCGGGCGTGCACACCGATCGTCACATCTACCCGAACAAGTCGGCAGCCCAGCAGGCGGCCAAAGCCAAGCTCGCGGCCTTCAACCGCAGCACGGCCGGCGTGCGCCTGCAGATGGCTGGGCGAACCGATCTCTTCGCTGAACGGGTGATCAACGCCCAGGGCTTCAAGGATGGGCTTGACGGACAGTACCTGGTCGACAGCGTCGAGCAGACGTTCGATGTCTCTGGCTGGTCAACTGCGGTGGAGTGCAACGGCGGGAAGAAGGGCAAGGCCAAGGCCAAAGGCAAGGGCAAGAAATCGAAATCCGATAAGCCACTGAAGGTGGTCGCGGTGAACCCGGCCTGAGCGGCCACAACAGGAGATTCAAGATGACCGTCACACTCAAGCAGCTGCAGCAGATCCTTCCCAACGCCGGCACCCAAGCCGGCGTTTTTCTTCCTGTCTTGAACGCGTCGATGGTGAAGTGGGGGATCGTCACTCCCTTTCGCAAACGTGCTTGGCTTGCCCAGGTCGGCCATGAGTCGGGCCAGCTACGCTACGTCCGCGAGCTGGGCAGTAACCAGTACCTGAGCAGGTACGACACCGGCAAGCTCGCCGCGCGCCTGGGCAACACGCCCGAGGCCGACGGTGACGGCCAGAAGTATCGCGGCCGTGGCCTGATTCAGGTCACCGGTCACGACAACTACAAGCGCTGTGGCGAGGCGCTGGGCCTGAACCTGCTGGCCCACCCCGAACTCCTCGAGCGCCCTGAGCATGCCGCTGACTCGGCGGGGTGGTTCTGGCATCAGGCGGGCCTTAACTCGCTGGCCGATAAGGGACCGGCGGCGTTCGAAGCCATCACGCGGCGCATCAACGGCGGCCTGAATGGCCTGGAGGATCGCTTGGCGATCTACAGGCGTGCCGAGCAGGTGCTGATCTGATGGGCCTCGAATCGCGGCTCGCCCTGCTGGCCCTGGTGTTCGGTGCCGTGGTCGGCGCACGGCTTGCCTGGTTGTGGCAGGCCAACGAGCTGGCCACGCAGGCGGCAGGCTACGAGCTGCGGCTTGCGACAAAGGATCTGGAGCATAGCCGGGAGCGGGAGGGTGCTGCGGTGGCGGTGCTCGGTCAGCTCGAACAGCAGCAGGCAGCCAGGCGCGAGTTGGAAGATCGCCTGCAGGCACAGGAAAAAACCCACTGGAAGGAGATTAACGATGCTCAACAAGCTCAGGCTCGTCTGCGCGACCGGCTTGCTACTGCTGATCTGCGGTTGTCAGTCCTGGTCGACGCCGGATCCGTTGCCGCCCAGGGTTGTGGCGGTGGGGTGCGAGCGCCCGCCGGCACCGGAGGCGTGGTGGATGGAGCCCTACGCGCCCAACTTGACCCAGCGCATGCTCGACGAATTGTCGCCATCACTGACGAAGGCGATCGAGGATTGATCGCGCTGAAGGCCTGCCAGGCCTACGTGCGCGAAGTCACGAAGTAGTAAAGAGGCGAGCCGGGCGGATGCGCCAACATCCAGCCCGGCCCGCCGAACCCACAGACCCTTCCTGCAAGTCCAGCCGTGGCCCCTGCCTTGTGCACAAAGCGCGGCGAGCCTTCGATGGCTTCCACTTCAAGCACCTGGATATCCACTACTCCGCTGCCAATCAACGGTATTGCAAAGCTAAAGCGAGGGATAGCACGTGACTATGAACTGGAATCCACAAGTATTCGGCGGTATTTTTGTTCGATCTTGAAATTCAATATGGTTGTGTGCGAGTGTAGACAGAGCAAGAATTGAATTTTTTGGGAGCGTTATGCTTTTAGATCTCGATGAAATTGTTTTGACCTGCCAAGATCCTCGGTCTAAAGAATATATTCGTGAGGCCGTGCTATGTTATAAGGCGGGGGCCTATAGGTCGGCTGTGGTATCTTGCTGGATTGCGGTTGCATTCGACATTGTTGATAAGCTAAGGGAACTATCGGCTGCTGGCGATAGAATGGCTGAGCAAGAGATTAATAAGTTTGAGAAGATACAGCGAGATGGTGATATTCGCGCTGCCCTTGCATTTGAGAAAGACTTGCCTGAGCAGGCAAAGAAGTTTGAATTTGTATCTCATGTGGAATATGTTGACTTAGGTCGCCTGGTCGTTGACCGTAATCGTTGTGCTCATCCTTCTCATGTAATTGATTCCGAGGTTTTTACTCCTACGGCGGAATTGGCTAGGCTTCATATTGTAAACTCTGTTAGATCTGTCTTGTCCCGCCCAGCGGCGAGTGGAAAATCAGCTTTAGATAATATTATGTTTGATATGGCTTCCAGGTACTTCCCAAGCCGTCCCGAGGCAGTAAAACAATTTTTAAGCGAGGGGCCTTTGGGGAGACCTCGGGCTTCTCTTTACAGAAATTTTGTTGTTGTCCTACTCAAGAATATCCTTTCTGGAACGCAGGAAAATATTTCTAAAATCAGAGCCAGCCTTGCTTTGGCATCCGTTAAAGAAATGCATCCTCAGCTTTGGGTTAGCGAGTGTTATCCGGTGTTTAGTAACTTGGCCTCTACGCAGCGGACCGATGAAGAGCTTGTCAGGTTGGTTGCGCTTATCTGTTACAATCAATCTATGGATTATTGGGGCTGTTTGAGTGATGCCCAGCGTGACAGGATCAATAATTTTGTAGAGAATTCTCCCGTAGAATTAATGGATCAGTTTGAGATTTTGCTGGTCGGGGATGATCTGCCTACGTTGAAACGATCCGCGATAACTAGGTTGAAGAAGGCGACATTTGAAGAGCTAAAAGGCGTAGGTTGGGTGTATTATGTACCTGAGCAAGCCTTGGATAGGTGGTTGGATTTATATTCTTTGTCAAGGGATTTTGCTGAGGCTAATGAGATTGGACGATTTTTGAAAAGTATTGTTTCGGTATCTCTCAATGTTTCGGCGTATCTAAGTAAGTTTTTTGCGTTAGTCAAGAAAAATGATCAGGTCTTTTATAGTCATGAACTTAGTGGGGTTGTTCGTGCTTTTGTGGCCGCCACTGATTTTGAGAAGGTTAAAAATGTAGCGTCGTCTTTAGATGTAGATGTTGAGCGGTTTCTGCCAGCCCAATAGCTACTTCGCCTCTATTAGATGCTTGCCTTGGTCGCGTACGTTCCCAACTGATTCGCCTACCGGGTACCATTTGAAGTCGCTCGCCGGGCGGCAACCCGTCTGGACGATTTCGGTGGCGCGTTCCTCCGAGGTTGCGGAATCGATCCATTCGCGCGCCAATGCAGGGCTGAGGACCAACGGCTTACGGTCGTGGATGTCGATAAGCCCTTGGTCAGCTGCCGCGGTGATGATCACGAAACCGTCGCGCTCGTCTGGCTCGATGCCGGCGTGGACTTCAGCCAGCGCCGCGAAGAACAGCGGGGCCTGGTCCGCTGCCTGGATGTAGTAGGGCTGCTTGCGCTTTGGGTCCGCAGGATCGGCTATCCACTCGAACCAGCCATTGGCCGGCGCCAAGGCTCGGCCATTCGGCCAAAGCGACTTGAAGAACTTCCCCGTCATCACCGTCTCGGCCCGCGCATTGATCGGGTCGGGCCGCTTCCCCTTCGCCCATAATGGCGACCATCCCCACTTCACTTGATCGACGCTCAACCCTCCAGGCACTGGCCTTATCAGCTCTACACGGGTAGAGGGCGCCACGTTGTACCGGTTGATCCGCTCATGGTCATACCCGTTGATGACCACCAGATCGAGGGCCAGCTGCCTCAGGTAGTCGTCCATGCTCTCGTAGATCGAGTACCTCCCGCACATACCACACCTCGCTCGTTTGTCGGCTGCCTCGCGTCCGCGCATTGACGTCGGAACGGTCTGACAGTTTACTGTACGAATATACAGCTATTCATTTGAGTTGATCTGCCATGACCATCACCTTCCTTGGCGCGCCGACGGGCGGCCCTGCGCTGCTACCGGTGTACTCGTTCCGTGTGCCGGCCGGATTCCCTTCGCCGGCGGCGGATCATCTGGAGCGTCATATCTCCCTCGACGAGCTGTTCGACCTGCGTGCCCCGCACGTGTACCTGGTGCAGGTGGAGGGCGACAGCATGCAGGGGACCGGGATTTTCTCGGGCGACCTTCTCATCGTAGACCGCAGCAAGGAGGCCGAGCACGGCGACATCGTGATCGCCGCGATCAACGCCGAGCCCGTTTGCAAGCGCCTGTACCGGCGCGACGGCGTGCTGATCCTGCAATCGGAGAATCCTGCCTATCCAGCGCGGCACGTCATGGAGGGCGACGATCTGGTCATCTGGGGTGTGGTTCGCTACAGCGTGCGCGATCATGCCCAGTGACCAGGTGTTCGCGCTGATCGACTGCAACTCGTTCTACGCGAGCTGCGAGCGCGTGTTCCGGCCGGATCTGGCCAAGACCCCCATCGTGGTGCTGAGCAACAACGACGGCTGTGTGATCGCCAGGTCGTATGATGCAAAGCCCTACGTGAAGATGGGTGAGCCTTACTTCCAGGCCAAGGAGAAGCTGCGGCGGCATGGCATCGTGGCGTTCTCGTCCAACTATGCGCTGTATGGCGACATGAGCGAGCGGGTCATGTCGCTGATCGAGTCGATGGTGCCGGCGGCCGAGGTCTACTCGATCGACGAATGCTTCGCTGATCTCACCGGCGTGCAGGGAAGCCTGACCCAGTTCGGCCGGGAGGTGCGCGCCAGGGTGTTGCGCTGTACCGGTATCCCCGTCGGTGTGGGGATCGCCCGCACCAAGACCCTGGCAAAGCTCGCCAACCACACTGCCAAGCGCCTGCAGGCGCATACGGGCGGGGTGGTCGATATCACTGATGACTTCAAGCGCGATTGGGTACTGCGCAACACCGAGGTGCAAGAGGTGTGGGGCATCGGCCGGCGAATGACAGCGCACCTCGAGGCGATGGGCATCCGCATGGCCATGGACCTGGCGAAGGCAGACCCACGGATGCTGCGCGACAAATTCAGTGTGGTAGTGGAGAAGACCGCGCGCGAGCTCGCCGGCACACCTTGCCTCGAGCTGGATGAGGCTGACCCGCCGAAGCAGGAGATCTGCTGCAGCCGCATGTTTGGCAAGCGGCTGACGGAGCTGGCACCGATCAAGCAGGCGGTGGCCACCTACACGGCGCGAGCGGCGGAGAAGCTGCGCGCCCAGGGATCGGTATGCAAGCGCATGCGGGTCAGCATCCGTACTGGGATGTTCAACCCGGACGAAGCCAAGTACGCCAAGGGCGCTTTGGTCGAGCTGCCATACCCAACCAACGACACGCTGCTGCTTTCCAGGGCCGCCACCGAAGCGGCGGAGCAGGTCTACCGCTCGGGCTTCCGCTACAGCAAGGCTGAGGTTCTGCTGATGGATCTGCGGCAGCCGGGGGAGTTCAGCGATGATCTGTTCGCCGTGACGCAGCCGGCGGCTTGTGATCGGTTGATGTCGATGCTGGACGAAATCAACGGCAAGTACGGCCGAGGAACGATGCGCACGGCCAGCGTCCCCGACACCCCTGACTGGGGGATGCGGCGCGAGATGATGAGCCGTTCGTACACCACGCGGATCGATCAGCTATGGCGAGTACGGTAGAAGGACACTCCAGACCATGGGGCAAAAATGGGGCAAACTGAGCGCCATTCTATGCCCCTCAATGCCCTTTGGACGTTTCGTTAACAGGTACAAATAAGCGCCCAAGCCCCTTGTACGTGGGGCTTGGGCGCTTTTTTCGTCAATACTCCAGCACAATCGGGGTGTGTTGTAGATATCGACCAAAGGTTCTCGGGCTTTTAGGCTAAATCAAACAGCCTTTCCCTGTATCAGGTCCAGTGCATCACGGTACAGAAATGGTACCCAGTAGGTGGGCTGATTTTTGTCGTTACGGGCTTCAAAGAACCCGGCTGCTACAAGCTGGTCTGCCACTGAAAGTGCCTTCTCGGACTCGATATTCCATATGCGCGTTAGAGTATCTACTTTTTGCTCAGCTTTTTCATTCTTGAGAAGCTCAGTGTAGTTCTTTAGATTCGGGTACTCAGCGCACAGGGTTTGTGTGTACCTAACCTGGGAAACCGATGATAGCGATTCTTTGAATACGGTTCTATCAAACAGTATCTCTGCGTCTGGTTCCGGTTTGCCTTGTTCGATTTTTCTAATTTGGCTGGCAAGGAGGCACTCAAGCATATGGATGACTTCGCGGGGTGCTGTTTTCTTTGTTCCGTCTTGGACTCGCGAGATAATCCAGTCAAATGCATCTGGGTTTTTTCCCGTGTCAACTTTGTCTGGGAAGATTCTCTTAAGTATTAGTTCTTGCTTGGATATGTCGCTTGTGACATCGTTTTTATTGACTTGAAGATAGTCAACCAAAGACTGATTGTTGAGGAGTCGGCTGATGACTAGGTTGAGCAGGCCGTCGCGGTCCCATTCGATTGTGTCAGTCTTAATGACATGGCTTGCTTCCCTGAAACCACCCTCTGTGATGCGCTCCCATATATCTTTACGGACAAAGATTTTAGCTTTTATGTGGGTGTAAGGCTTTAGGTCTGCATATACACGAAAAAGCGCTCGTAGGGCGGACTTTTCTAATTCCGGCGAGGATGAGAACGAAACATCAAGGCGATCAAAAAGAAGCCAGATAGAAAGTTTTTCAGCACTCAGGCCTTCATTGGCGAAGTGAAGTAAATCGTTGACTGGGACGCTAGAAAGTTTGGCTCGGGTGTCTGTTGGCCCGTAGGAGGCTTTCCTTGTTGCGCTAGGGGCGCCAGACGTAGGGTCTAGGGATAGAGTCCATTCAACGTCAGTGGGATCTTTGTCGCCAAAGCTTTTTATGTAGTTAATTGCTCTGCTGAATAGCGCGCCGAGCGTGAACGATTTTGGTAGTAATCCTGCGGTTTCCAGGGTCTCGATTAATTTGCTTGAAACGCTGTTGGCTGTTCCGGTCTCACGCAGCTTGGCGGCTATAAGTTGGAGAATATATAACTTCCATATATAGGTTAGGTCGGATTCGTTACAGGAGTCGTTGTCAATTAATTCTTGGAATGCAGATGCGCCTAGCGGATTTTCTGCCGGGGTTAAAAGGATGTTTCTGCCTTTAAATTCGTCAGTGTTGTTGGTTAACAAAGAGTATAGGGCGCTTTTTCCTGTTCCCTTGGCGCCGTAGATTACATCGATCTCGCCATTGGATAGTTTGTTCCATTGTGAAGTTCTGATGAAATAATTTGCAAGTTCATTTTTTTCATCTTCAGCGACTCGGTGGCCTACTCGAATCGACGCTAAAAGAGTCTTCTTGTTCAAATCGTTCGTCCATGTTAGTTGTTGAGTGATGGCAAGCTTAATCGATCTAATGCCCCAAAATTCTGCACGTATTGTGCAGCTTGGATTGCGTGAGTTGTCAAGCGCCTTCCATACCATGCGACCCATAATGGTCGCCCTATCACGGTGAGCGGATCATAGAAGGGCACAAAGCGCCATTGGGAGAAATCTGGTTCCCATTTTTCGTATTGAGCTTTCAACCGGAAATCTGCGAAGGGTTGGTACAGAAATGGTACGCGTTCAGCGCGGTGTCTATCTAGGCCAGTAAATCCGGTGTCTCTAGGGAAAACACCCCCAATCCATCATCGGCGCAACAGAAAACCGCCTTACTACCGTATCCATTGGGCGGGCCGCGTTTTCTGGTGTTTCGGGGTGCATTCGGGTTTCTCTCATTATCTATCGTTTACCACCTTTTTTGCTTATTCTCCAAAGCTCGTTGCTGAATTTCAGCAAGGGCAATTGGGGATTTAGCAAATGGGCACCATCACAACCCGCAAAAGGAAAGACGGGTCGACCACGTACGACGCCCAGATCAGGATCATGCGCAAGGGCGTGAAAGTCTATCAGGAAAGCCAGACCTTCGATCGGAAGACTACGGCCCAGGCCTGGATCCGAAAGCGCGAGGCCGAACTTCACGAGCCGGGCGCGATCGAGAAGGCGAACCGAAGCGGCGTCACCGTCAGGCACATGATCGAGAAGTACCTGGGCCAGTACGAGAAGCTGCGCCCGCTGGGCAAGACCAAGCGCGCCACGCTGCTGGCCATCAAGGAAACGTGGATGGGCGACGTGGTCGACAGCGAGCTGACGAGCCAGAAGCTGGTCGAGTATGCGCTGTGGCGGATGGAGAAGTACGGTATTCAGGCGCAGACCGTGGGTAACGACCTGGCCCACCTGGGCGCCGTGCTTTCCGTGGCCAGGCCAGCCTGGGGCTATGAGGTCGACCCGCACGCCATGCCCGATGCCCGCAAGGTGCTGCGCAAGATGGGGGCCGTCAGCAAAAGCCGCGAGCGCAGCCGCCGGCCGACGAAGGACGAGCTCGACAAGATCCTGAAGTACTTCGAGGAGATGCGCGATCGCCGGAAGCAGGAGATCGACATGCTGCGGGTGGTTCTGTTCGCGCTGTTCTCCACCCGTCGCCAAGAGGAGATCACCCGGATTCGCTGGGACGCGCTGAACGAGAAGGATCAGTCGGCGCTGATCACCGACATGAAGAACCCGGGCCAGAAGTACGGAAACGACGTGTGGTGCCACCTGCCCGATGAGGCCTGGCGGATTCTGCAGTCGATGCCGCGGGTAGCCGACGAGGTGTTTCCGTACAACTCGAAGTCGGTGTCCGCCTCCTTCACCAGGGCCTGCAACTTCCTGGAGGTGGACGACCTGCACTTCCACGACCTGCGCCACGATGGCGTCAGCCGGCTATTCGAAATGGGGTGGGATATCCCGAAGGTGGCCTCTGTTTCCGGTCACCGGGATTGGAACTCGATGAGGCGCTATACGCACCTGCGGGGGAATGGCGATCCATATAAAGCATGGGAATGGATCGAGAAGGTGATAACGGGCCCCGTGATCGAGGCCCAGAAGAGAATCACGAGACGCGGCGAAGGCCTCGACCCATGAGCTTGTCATGCTCTGTCTTGGCCTTGGCGTGCTGCGCGTCGAGATAGGCGGCCAGGTCGTTCAGGTGCACGCCCCTGGCTGACTTCTGGCTCGACTCCATGCAGACCAGCGGCAGGTTGATTTCGCCCCGGGCCACCTTGCCCTTCATCTTTTCCGGGGTCAGGTGGCTGAAGTAGTCAAGGCACACACGCTCGAGCGGGATGATTGCCTGGCCGCCGTACTGGGCCATGAGCAGGAAATAGGTGTTCATGTGGGCCTCCTCAGGCCGTGAAGTGGTACCCGACCTTCGCCGCGCGGGCGGCTTCCTCGGTGCGGAACATGAGTTGGGTTGTGCCTGGTCGGCCTTCCGATTCGTACTCGGCCGATACCCACCAGTGGCCGAACTTGCGATACGGCTCGCCGAGGATCTTCGTGACGTAGCAGTCGATCAGGTTCATGGATGGTCTCCACGCCGCCGGTGGCGGCAGGTAAATGTCAGGCCAAATCCGCCAGTGCGAACACGATCCCGCGACAGTAGGGAGCGTCGTCTTCCAGAACATGGAACGTGGCGTGAGGTATGTCCGTCTTGTAGGTCCAGCTGTAGCCGTCCTCTTGGCACCACAGCGCTTCGATTGGCTTGGCTGACTTTTGGCGATGCACGTACTCGGCGATCTCTTCGTCGCCGTCCAGGCAGTCACGGTCGGGCAGCACACCGTCTACATCGACAAAGGCCGTGCCTCCTCCGTAGCATCCGATCTCTTCGCGGCGTGCGCCGTAGAACTCCATCAGGTCGTCACTGGCACCGCACAGGATTACCAGCCCAGAGCTCTGTGCGGCGACTATCAGTTCACCTGGGATCCTCGCGCCGTACTCGATGCAGCACAGTTGTGCCGCCAGTTCTTCTTTCGTCATGGCAATAGCTCTCCATGCCCGCGCATGTCGGCGGGCTTGAGTAGTTGGGGGAGGGGTTAGGCTGGATCAGCCGTAGTCGAAGTCGTATTCGGCAAAGCAGGGCGCGCATAGCGGGCGTTGTCCGCGCTGCGCAAAAACAGAGGTCTTGAGCAGCCAGCGGCTCTTATCGACGAAGCGGCCGCAATCGCGGCAGTGGGTGTGGTGATCTTCGGCCTTGAGCAAGGCGAACTGGGCGATTTGCTGGCGCTCATCCTCTTCGAGCAGTTTCCGGAAGTGCTCCTGCTCTTCCTTCTCCGTCATGTGCGGGTAGATCTTGCTCATCTCGGTCATCGCGGCCCCCGATAGATCAGGTAGGCCATGTAGGCGAGGGCGATCATAGAAGGTGCCCTCCGGCTTCGAGCAGGCCGTCTCGGTCTTCGCGCAAACTATCTCGGTCCTTGCGCAGCGCCTCGTTCTCGGCGGCGAGCTTGCCCAGCAGGCCGTAGCACTCGGCCAGCAGGTTGTTTGCCGCCTCGATCGCAGGGCCTTTGCCGGACACACCGCGCTGGCAGGCCTTCATCAGGCCTTGCACGTTGGTTGATTCAGTTGTCATGGCTGGACCTCCTCTGGCGGATGAACCGGGCACGGCCAGCGCAGTGAGCCGTCGCCGGATGGGCAGGTGCAGGTCTTCACTTCGATCAGGTCGGTCATCGCTGCACCGCCTGCCAGAAAGGCCCTTTGTTGGTCACCAGCCCCTTCCGCTTCAGGCGCTGGCACGCCTTGCTGATCTCCTCGCGAGACTCTCGGATCGCGCCGCGCATGGCGTGGGCGGTTGAGCCTTCGATGGCAAGCAGGTGCCCCAGAACTCGCTCGTCTGTCCCGCCGTCGAGCATCCCCTGGCCATACTTGGCTGCCACCGTGGCCACTGCCAAGCGCAAGGCATTTCGCCGGGCTCCTGGTTCGGCTGCGTGCGGCACCTCACTTTGTTTGAAGCCGACATACGGCACATGCGCTGTGGCGCGAGCGAGGTGGTGCAAGCAGCAGATGTCCATCCTGAGCGTTGCGATGATGAGCATCGTCTGCCGGTCATCTTGCATCGGCAGCCAGACCTCCCGACCTGTCTCGGGGTCGTCGTAGTAGAAGGCGTCACTGCCGCGCCGGTAATCCAGCTCGAAGCCCATGGCTTTGGCCGACAGCTTGATGATGTCGTCTTCTGTCACAGCTGATACCTCTCATCATTCCAGGCCGCCGGCGCGGCAGCAGGTGTAGGTTCGGGTTGGGTTTCGTGCGGGGAGAGCTGGCGCTCTTTGCCGGCCTGCAGTTGGCTGTCGGGGATGCAGCTGATGCCGACCCCATTCAGCAGGTAGCAGGTGACGCCGCGCTGGCTGTCGTGCTGCACGTCGATGACGTTCTCGGTTGCACTGGCGCCGGTGGTCAGCAGCAGGAGGCAGAAGGCGAGGCGAGTCATTTGCTGAGTTCCTCGCTTGGATCAACGTTGAATCGCCTGCACAGCGCATGTGCTACCCCCGATCCGCACAGGAACACGTCGGTCATCAGTGCCCATCGCGGTCTCTTCTGCCTTGCTGTGCCTCTCACTCCGCGAACCGCCCGGGCGAGCAAATCGTCTTCGGTGTACTCGCACCCGGACAACGTGATGACGCGGCTCTGGGCCTTCAGCCGTTCAATTTCTGCCTGGAGCTCGGCAACCTGGCCGTGCTCGCATTCGTCGCTTTGGTCGTCGATCAGCTTGAGGCCCACCATTTCGTCGTCGCGCCAACCACCGTAATCGTGGTCGTACCGCTCGCAGAAGAAGCCTTCGTCGCCGTCGCGGGTCGGGATCGTGTAGCTGTCGAAAGGACCGCCATAGGTTGGCACCATCCCGCCATCGGGGTGCTCGATCCACATGAAGAACTTGCGGCCTGTTATCGGGCATTCGTCCGGGCACCACCGTGCCGCCGTTTGTGCGCTGGGCATACGGATTCCTTGGCCGCCATATCGCGGCAGTGAATAGAGGGGAGAGGGGTTACAGCTGGGGAGTACAGATGTTCTCTTGTGGGTCAGAGTCCACCGCGCGCATATAGGCCGCCATGTCGCCCATCTGCTCGACGATGAATCGTTCCTCATCAGCTGCGGCAGCGATGATCCTTTCCTTGCGTTTCTGACACAGCTGGCAATCGACTTTGGCCCAGTCGCCTGACAGTTCTGGGGATTCCCCTAGCCAGGTGCCGCAAGGTGCTTGCTCGATGTCTTCCAGGTCGGTGAATGGTGCGAAGTGCGTCTTCACGACTTCACCTGCGGCTCTGCGCTGGCGGATAGGGCGGCTTCGATCCTCTGTCGCATTTTGAACCCAGTGTTGCAATTCAGTAGATCGCGCAGCAGCGCATCCCGCTCGGCCAGCTGTTTCTCCATTCTGTCTCGGTCCTGCCAAAGCCCACGCGAAGCCTTCAAGGCATCTGCATAGTTAGCCTGCATACGCGCCAGATCAGCGCGCAGCCGCTCAACCTCGCCAGGGTCGGCGTTGGTGTAGGCCAGCTCAAGACTTGCAAAGCTGGCGGGGTTTCCGCATAGGTCGACCATGGCCTCGGGTGGAGCGCCATCTATCCATTCGGTAACGATATCGCCGAGTTCGTTGACCCCGCGCCACGCCACCGGCTCGGCCTGGTGCTGCTCGGCTGGCTTGGCCAGGGCGGCGCGCAGTTCACGGGCAATGCTGCACTTGTTGTATTCCTGCAGTAGTTCCGCCGCTTGCTCAACGGCTTCGCGCGGCACGCTGACCATCTCGGTGTTGCTGGATCGGTTTTCTGTGGGCATGGGTAACCTCAAGCGAGTCGTTCAAGTTGTTGTTGGATGCGCCGGCCGATCCAGCGGACGACGAACACGGCCTTGCTGTTGCCGATCGCCTTGTAGCGCGGACCGTCTGGGCATTCATCGGCGGGCTTGCCGCGATAGGGGATTCGGGTGTGCTCGCCGGGGAAGCCCTGGAGCCATTCGCACTCGCGTGGGGTGAGGCGGCGAACTCCTGCACCCCCATTGATCATTGGCTGGCCACGGCCCGTGCCGTCCTCGCTGGCGTCAAATCCTTCGGCCTTCAGCGTGTGGGTGATCTCGCCAGTGATGCATACCGCTACCTGGCCGCCGGCGTTGGGGTGGCTGGCGTTTGGCTGTGCCCGGAGCGATGGGGTTATACAGAAGGTCTCGCTCTCTATGTCCAGGCGCATATCCTTGGCTGTAAGCGTGGCGCCCTGGCTGACATCGCCCGGAAGGCTGTGGCCGCCGTAAGCGGGCACGCCGGCCAGAACATCGACAGCTGGCCCTTCGTCACCTTCGCAGTTCGGGCAGCCGTATTGGCCCAGGTCTAGACCGAAGACGTATCCGCAGCCGCACTGGAGTGCAGGGCCGAATGGAGCTCGGCCGGCAAGGTCTTGCCCCTCGCCTCGGCGCGGCGGAGTATCCCGGCGCACGCCTTCGCGCTCAAAAAGTACTTCAAGTGGATCGAACCCTGCTCGAGCACTTGCGACAACGAACACACGGCGGCGTCGTTGGGCCAGGCCGAAATATTGGGCATCCAGAACCCGCCATGCGACTGTTCGCGTGGGTCCATACACACAACCAGCGTCCTTCCATTTACCCCCTGGCGGTTGGAGTTCTTCGGATTCGCCCACCAGGGCGCCGAGGAAGCAGCCAAACGCGTTGCCTTTGTCGGAGAGGACGCCGGGGACGTTTTCCCAGAGGCAGACGGCCTCGGGCTCGCCGCGCATGGTTCGAACATGGTCAATTGCATCGAGGAGCTCCACGTACTTGATGGTGAGGGCGCCGCGGGGATCGGCCAGGCCTTCGCGCATGCCGGCCACGCTGAATGCTTGGCAGGGTGTGCCGCCGACCAGGGCGTCGGGCGCCGGGATCTTGCCGGCCAGTACCATGGCTGCCAGGCGGGTCATGTCGCCGTGGTTTGGCGTGTCTGGGTAGTGGTGGGCCAGCACCGCGCAGGGGAATGGCTCGATCTCGGCGTACCAGGCGGCACGCCAGCCCAGCGGGTGCCAGGCTACGGTCGCAGCTTCGATGCCGCTGCAGACACTTCCGTAGGTGATGGGCATTGGTGATCCTCGCCGGGTCGGCGCTCATCGTTTGAGAGGGGAAGGCGCTGGCGGGCAGCGCCGGAGGGTCAGGCGGCGATCGGGTACTGCTTAGCCAGGGCCTGCTGCACTGTCGCGATGATGCGGCAGAGGTAGGCCCAATCTGGATTTGGCTCCATGGCGTCGGCCGGCAGGTTCCACCAGTCGTCACCGAACACGCGATGCATGAACTCGCGGTGGGCGCCGCCGCACTCATCGAGCGAACTGGTGTGGCGAACATCCTCGGCCTCGTCGAGCAGGCTCCGGGCGTCTTCTGCGTCCAGGTCTCGGTCACGCCGCATTTGCACGATCACCTTCCGCGCCTTGTCGGCCAGGGCCTCAGCACTGAACCGGCGAGAGCTCAGCGACCGGTCGAAGTAGCCGATGATGTAGGCGTCGTGCAGCTTGCAGAAGAACTGGGCCACATTCAGGCCATCCCACATTCCGCCCCAGTACGCATGCCAGGTCTTGTCGTAGCAGCTGACGGTGATCTTGCCTTTACAGGGCGCCAGGTCTTCGAGGTATACGCTGATCCGGTCGAGGTTCGGCACCTCAGTGATCAGAAGCTTGGTGACTGTCGAGGTCTCGACTTGCATTACGGTACTCCATGCATGCGCCGCCCTCCGTGCTGGTGGCGGCATGGTGGCAATAGGTGGGTTGGTCGCTGCCGAAGTCACGGCTTAGCGTCACGAATGATTGATAAGCGCTTCAAGCTGCTCGTCGGTGAGTCGGTCGGAACCGTGAATCAGGCGGGAAATCAGGTCCTGCTCTTCGTCGATCCCGGCACGGGCCATGGATCGCTTAAGTGCGGCGTCGGTGTTGTGGTAGAGGTCCGTGACAATCCGGCGTGACAGCAATCGCGCCTCGCGCTCCTCCGCTGACAACTTGTCCCGCTCGCGCTGTTCCTTCTTTCGCTGGGCTGGCGTCTTCGCCATGGCCGATACCTCCCAAGCCGCTGGGCGGCAGATTGATGTGTTGCTGGCGCCGGCCGTGCCGTGCGCGTGCGGTGATGCGCCTCATGGCCGGCAAACCTCCACCAGGTCGGTCTTCTTACCCCGGTACGGATTGGCCACCAGCTTCTTTCCCTGCTGCATGTAGACGGCCCATGGCTGCCGGCTGCAGGCGGCCATCATCGCGGCGTACT
Source organism: Pseudomonas sp. CAM1A (assembly GCF_047501685.1). Classification (NCBI taxonomy): domain Bacteria; kingdom Pseudomonadati; phylum Pseudomonadota; class Gammaproteobacteria; order Pseudomonadales; family Pseudomonadaceae; genus Pseudomonas; species Pseudomonas sp. CAM1A. The sequence continues at coordinate 299,284 of NZ_JBFNXP010000002.1, forward strand.
TGATGACGGTCAGCGGGTCCATCGATTCGCGGCAGTGCATGGCTACGCCCCCGCGAGGTAGTGGAGCGGGGCGAAGGGGATGTCATCGTCGAAGGTGTCCGGCGGCACAGCCTGCTGACTCTGCTGCTGGGGGGCTTGGCGCTGCTGCCTGGGCTGGCGATCAGGCGGGTTGCCGGCTTGCTGGCCCTGCGGCTTGGCGCCGAGCAGTTGCACCGTACCGCGCATGTCGACATGCACCTCGGTGGAGTAGCGCTTGATGCCGTCTTTCTCCCACTCGCGGGTCTGCAGCTTGCCCTCGACGTAGATCTGCGATCCCTTGCGGGCATACTCGCCGACGATCTCCGCAACCCTTCCGAACACCACGACGCGGTGCCACTCGGTGCGCTCCACCTTCTGGCCTGACTGCTTGTCCGTCCACTGCTCGCTGGTGGCCAGGCTCAGGTTGGCGACCGCGTTGCCGTTTGGCATGTAGCGGACTTCGGGGTCCTGGCCGAGCGTGCCGACCAGGACGACTTTGTTGACGCCTCTCATGATTGGGCAACCGCTGCCGCGAGGATCATCAGCAGGGCCAGCAGCGAGCACCAGCGCGTGGCGCCGTCGTTGGTCCGGCGCACGGTGAGGACCGGCAAGGACTTCGCTTCCACGGCCCGCTCCAGGCTCTGGGCGTAGTTGACCGCGTCTATGTAGCGGCGGCGCTGGCCGTAGAGGCGATTGTCGCCGGCGCCGATGATGGCCCAGCTGTTGTTGTCGCCCTGCTGCACGAAGAAGCGGGAGTTGCTGCGGAAATCAGCGGTGGCGGCCAGGGCCAGGTGCTGCACCTGGGCGTACTGCTCGCGGCTGTTGCGGATGGCTGCGTTCATGGGTTGGTCCTCGGCATGGATCAGGCGTGGTGCTCGAAGGCCTCGGCCTTGCGAACGATTCGAACTTGGGCGGTGCGTCGCTCGGGCACGCGACGGTCGCGGCGCATGGGGTCGCTGTCGTCGATGACCGCGTGCATGGCGATCAACGATGCCAGCAGGAAGCACATGGGGCTGATGATGTTGCGGCGCATGGCCTCGGCGACCAGGGCTGCGCGGCGTGGCACGTCGAGCTTGAACATTGCCGCGGCGATACGCTTCTCGACGCCGCCCTCGCTGATGCCGAAGTGGCGGGCGATCTCCTTCGAGGTCATGCCCTGGGCGACGTCGAGAACGCATTCCAGCTCACGGGGTGCCAGACCCCGGCCCAGGTGGCCTTTCCATTGGCCAATGGTGATGGTGTCCATGACTTGCTCTCGGGTGGCTGCATTGGAGAGCCTATCCCGCCTGTCTCCCTGAACATGTTGATGTAGGGTCGGGAAGGGCTCTCCGATGCAGCCTGGTGATGGGGGACCAGGTGATCGGGCCGTCTTTCCGGCTGTCATGAAATCAGGTGACGGCTTCAACAATCAGCCAGAAGGAGCCGGCCAGGCCGGCCATCAGGCATGCGAGGAAGAGCCATACACCCAGGGTGAGTCTTGGCATATCCGTGCTCCGGTAGAAGCTCGGCCTCGCTACTGGCGACAGGCCGGGATCAATTTTCAATTTGGTGACTCCGACCGCGGCCACCTGCCCGCCGGATAACTGATCTCGGTGCTTTACCCTGCACACCCGGGGCAGTTGCCACCCCTCTGGACCGTTGAGGCCTGTCCATCGCTGCCTTTGCTGCGGCCGGTGTCGATCCGGCATGCGGTGAAATTTAGAAAACTAAACAAGAGGCGTCAAGGGGTTTTGTACAGAAAACTAAACTTTATAGGTGCAGCTCGTCGCCTGGCGCATGGTCAAGGCCTGGTGAAAGCGGGGGGAGGGCACAAAAAAGCCCGGTCTAAGCCGGGCTATCTGTCATTTTCGGCGAGGGGATCGCCTGACCGTTGACCACCAGAACACGCGGCCAAGCATCCGGATCTCGTCATGGAACTGCTCTGCCGACATTACCTCGTCCGGGTAGTCTTCGCTGTTCTCGCTCCTGATCCTGACGGCCCCGGCTGGAAGTCGATGGAGGTACTTCACGCGCAGCAAACCACCATGGTTGAAGGCATAGATCTCGCCATCAATGATCGAGGTATCAGTCGTGTCGAAGCCGATCGCTGCGCCGTCCAGGATCAGGCGCTCCATGCTTTTCCCTCGCACGCGAGCGCACGCGGCGCTGTTGCAATCTACGCCTGCCGCCCTCAGCGTTGAGTTACTAAACCTCAGCTTTCGGTCAGCCACTTCTACAACTTCTGTCATTCCATTTCCGCCAGCGAACTCCACCTCGGCATAGTAGGGAACCTCGCACTCATCATCCTCAAGCGGGTCGCCGTCCTCCCACAATGAAAGATCGCCCAGCAGCTCGGCGTTTGACTGAGGCTGACGACCAGCCTCGGGTAGGCCTTTGCCGCTCGATAGCCACTCAGGGGAGCAGTTGAGCGCTTTTGCAACAGCGAGCAGGTTTTTTCCTTTCGCTCCATTGGTCCCGTTCAGCCAAAAGGTGACGGTTGCCTTGGATACGCCGGCGCGCTCACTGATGTCGGTGGGGCGAAGGCCGAGGGCCTCCATCCGGGATTTGAGTCTGTCTTTGAATTCCATGTTTAGGATTCTAAACAATCCAGAGTTTAGATAACTTGCCATGATGTGTTTATCTTTCTAAACTGGCCGCAAACAGGAGGAGGTTCCCCCCATGACATTCGACGAGGCCCTTAAGCATTTCGGGTCAGGGAAGGCCATCGGTGATGCGCTCGGTGTGAGCACTAGCCGAGTTTCCCAGTGCAGGTCGTCTGGTGGTTTCTCTTACCCGATGCAGTGCGTGTTGGAGAAGGAGTCCGGAGGTCGGCTGCTGGCCAGTCGCCGAGACGTCCCTAGCGCAGAGCCGGTTAAGAGCGCTGCTGGATGAAGTCAATTATGCGTGGCCTGGCCTTGCGCCAGTAGTGAGTCCGCCCCGCTGTTCATGCATCCAGTGCCCGAACAGCAGGCGAAAAAAAACCGCCTGGCAGGGCGGCTTTCTCTACAGCAGTTCAACGGGATTAAGCATGACAAACATCGTCCAAATTGACAAGTCCAGGGGGTTCACCCGGATGGACAACCAGCTCATGGATGGCCTGTTGGCTATCGATCTCCCAGCCCGGGAGATGAAGATTGTGCTGTACGTGGCCAAGGCCACCATCAACTTCGGCGCAGGGGCTCAGCGCATCCCGGCGACCGACATCGCGAAAGCCATCAATGCTCACCCCGACACCGTGTCCAAGGCAGTCTCAAGTTTGCTTCGGCGTCGTGTGCTGTTCCGCGAAGGTGGAGCACGGGGCGATATCGGCGTGAACGACCCAGCGGATTGGATCTACGTGACAGAGCCGAAACAGACCAAAACAGCCGACTCGGCTGAAGTGGTCCGAATCGGCGAGCAGTCGAAACAGACCAAAATCGCCGCCTGCCTTCTTTATTCTAAGAATCTAACCCCCTATGTATTTCTTCCTTCGGAAGAAAATCCATGCGCCCCCAGCGATTCGGAGCCATCCGAGGCGAAGGCTGATCGCAAGGCCCCGTTCGGGAAGTCCGCCATGCTGGCCGACAACCCTCACGGCCTGGACGAGGAGTTGATCGCGGACTACCTGGCTGTCCGCAAGGCCGCCAAAGCCCCGGTTACTGCTCGCATCTGGTCTGGCCTGAACGCCAAGCTCGAGCAGTGCAAGGCTTTCGGCATCCAGCCAGCGCAGGCTCTGTCCGTGGCCGTCGAGAACGGCTGGCGCGGATTCGAGGTGGATTGGGTCACCAAGCGTCTCGGCGGCCAGGCGACTGGCCAGCCAAGCCGCCATCACGGGTTTGCCGACCGCGACTACCGTGACGGCCTGATCGACCGGGGGGATGGCAGCTATGCGTTCTGAAAACGTTGTCCACCTATCCAGCATGGCCGGGCCGCAAGCCACTTCGGTTGTGGTCTGCGACGAGCATGGCCCGTACCAGGCCACCGTCCACCAGGTGCTCAGTCACACGTTCCGCTCCCCGTGCCCCGTTTGCAAAGCCGCACAGGCGACCAAGGCAGAGGCCGAAGCCGCCCAGCGACAGCGCGCCGAACTGGCCTACAAGCTGGGTGACGCCCTGATCCCGAAGCGATTCAAGGACAAGACTTTCGACAGCTACGCCGCGACCACTGAGGTACAGCGCAAGGTGAAGGCTCGCTGCATCCGCTACGCCGACGAGTTCGGGCAGAACCTGGAAGATGGCCGCTGCCTGATCCTGGTCGGCAACCCTGGCACTGGCAAGACACACCTCGGCGTATCGATCGCCCAGCACGTTATGGCCACCACGCGGCACGCGGCGGCCTACCGAACGCTTGGCGGCATCCTGCAGGCGATCCGGGGGACGTTCGATGGTGGTTCAGGGCAGACCGAGGGCAGCATCCTCGACGCTCTGGTGCGTCCCGCGCTGCTGGTACTCGATGAGGTGGGTGCCAGCAAGGAGGCACCGAGCGACTTCGAGCTGACCCGGCTGTTCTCGATTATCAACGGCCGTTACGAGCGGATGCTTCCCACCATCGTGATCTCGAACCTGGGCGCGAAGGAGCTGCCGGCGGCAATGGGCGAGCGCTCTGCCGACCGCCTGCGCGAGGGTGGTGGGATCGTCTTGCCATTCGACTGGAAATCACACCGCGGCAAGGAGGAGATCTGATGCGGCAAACCAAACTGACCAAGGCCGCCCGCGGCCGAGAATGCCAAGTGCGCATCCCGGGGGTGTGCAACGGTAACCCCGAAACCACCGTGTTGGCCCACTACCGATTGGCCGGTACCTGCGGTGTTGGCAGCAAGCCCCACGACTTGCAGGGCGCCTGGGCATGCAGTGCTTGCCACGATGTCTGTGACGGGCGTAGTCGTGCCGTGGATCGCGACACCGCCCGCCAGTACCACGCCGAGGGGGTGATGCGCACCCAGTCGATTTTGCTGGACGAGTCCGTGGTGGTCGCATGAATTCACCTGCACTTCGCCCGTTCAAGGCCAAATCGCCCCGCACCAAGCCTGTCGACCGGGAGGGGCAGGAGCAGGCCGCGCTGATGCAGGAGCTCGCGCTGCGCTATCCCGAGGTGCATGAGCTGATCTATCACGTCCCGAACGGTGGACACCGGGTGAAGGCTGTTGCCGCCAAGCTCAAGGCCCAGGGCGTGAAGGCCGGCATCCCCGACCTGGTGCTGCCGATGGCTCGCGGCGGGTACTTCGGCCTGTACATCGAATTCAAGGCGACCGTAGAGCCTGCCCCCGTGTCAGCGAGCCAGCGTGACTGCCTGCGCCGCCTGAGCGATCAGGGCTACCTCGCCATCGTGTGCCGTGGGCACTTCGACGCCATGGAGCAGCTGCGCGCCTACCTGCGGCTGCCGAGAACGGAGGTTTCAGCATGACCAACACCGCCGCTGTGAAAATCAGCGATGCAGAGATCCGCCGGCAAGCCACCGGCAAGGTGCGCGACCTACGCGCCCTGGGCAATCAAGGCCTGTACTTCCGGTTCCATCGGTCCCGCGAGCGCGGGTCTTGGTACCTGGTGCACAAAGGCAAGTGGAACCTGATTGGCGCTTACCCCGACCTGAGCGCTGCCAAGGTAGCCGCGGCGCTGCCCGACATCCGGCTTCGACTGGATGCGGGGGATGGGTCTGGTCTGTCGAGCTGGGTGCTGACCAGCCAGCTGTTGGCCTGGTTCGCCGATCGGATGGCCCGTGATCGCAACCTGTCGACCAAGCGCAAGAGCACGGCGGCGTCGGCGATCAAGCTGCACCTGCTGCCGCGTCTGGGCGAAGTGCCGCTGGCCGAGATCGACAAAGCGCGACTGGACCGGGAGCTGATGTGGCCGCTGCAGGAGTCGCTGTCCATCGACTACGTGCGTCTGGTGTTCCAGCTCCTCGCGCTGGCATTCCGACAGGCCCACAAGCTCGGGCTGATCAGCTCGAATCCCATGGCCGGCATCCGTTTCGGCGACTTCTCGAAGGCCAAGGTCACGGTAAAGCCCTCGCGACTGCGTGGCGTGCACCTCGAGGATCTGATGGGGCGCATGGTCGCCACCCTGGCCAACAATCCGCAGCACGGCGTGCTGGCCTTGCTGATGCTGTGCCACGGCACCCGACTGGGTGAGACCCGCCAGGCGCGCTGGAGCCACATCAGCCTGGCGCAGCGGGAGTGGTTCATCCCGGCCGAGCACACCAAGACCGGCGTCGAGCATCGCCTGCCGCTGACCGACCAGGTGCGGTTCCTGCTGCTGGCCTATCGCGAGATCCAGCGCAATCAGGGTTACGACGGTCAGTTCCTGTTCCCGGGGCGCCGCGGCTTGCCAATGGGTGAGGCGAAGGCCTGCGCGGTGTTCACCGCGATGGGCCAGGGTGAATGGACTAGCCACGACCTGCGCAAACTGGCCCGCACCGGCTGGGCTGACTTGGGCGTCGACCACCTGGTGGGTGAGCTGCTGATCAATCACGCCATGGGCCACAACGTGAAGGTCTACATCCAGTCGGACGTCATGGCTCGCAAGCGCGAGGCCCTGGAGAAGTGGCACGCCCACCTTGATCAGAAGGGTTTCGCCGCGATTCACGGCTTGACCGGTGATAGATCGATGGATTCAGGGATTCTGGCGCGGGCCGCTCGGCGTGCGGGCTGCGGCGACATTGCGGGAACAACCGTAGGCGAGGATTCGAAATGACTGGAAAGCGCCCAGGGCTAGCCATGCCCGACTTGAACACGATGTCTCCAACTGCCCGTTCGGCGGCAATGCGCGGTGGGATGGAGGGTTGGGGTTTTGTCGGCGGGCTGCCTGGGCAGATCTGCTATCAGGAACAGGTTGATTCGAAGTCGCGACGGCGCTGCAACTGCGGCTGCGGGCGCCGGGCAACCCATCGGGGAATGGCCAACGGGGTCTGCTTGAAGATGGGGTGCGAGCTGTCGGTGCGGCGCTGGGTAAAGGCGTCCAACGCATGAGGAAGAGTCACGGCCCAGCCTTGAAGAAGGCCGTGATCGACTTGGGCAAGTGCCCTGCGTGCCGCGGCAAAGCGGTCGTGAAGGGCGTCTTCTACGAAATGGCCTGCGTGCAGTGCAGTGCCTCCGGGTGGGTCGAGGCCTCCACCGGGCAGGCGCTGGAGCTGGACGAGCTGGTGACCCAGCTGAGCTTCCGTCTCCAGGCCGCAGAGCGGCAGATTGAGCAGTTGAAAAGACCTCAGGCCGGCGGGCCCGAGGCGGGATATCAGGGAAGCAACCGGCGCGGCGCCGGCGGCACGAACTACACCGGGGATTGAGGGGGAAGGACATGATTTACAGCAGCGTACTCGCGGCGGTCGTCTCGGCCCTGGCTGCGGAAGCGATCGATAACACCAGCAAGCAGGCTTGGCAGAAGCTATACGATCCCGGCAGTGAAGACGGCCACGACATGGCTACCTTGAGCAGGTCAGTGGAGAGCGGCGAGATCAGCCGCATGGATGCTGATTGCTGGGTGTTCGCCAGGCTGCACAGCCATCTGAAACCCCGGCACTGGGATGTGCTGGTGGCGAGGTTCAGCACGCACAAGGGGCGAAAGGTTCAGTCGATCAGCCGCCTGATCCCCATGGTTGCCTCCCATGCGCCGAAGCTGTTCATCACCAGTGCCGTGACGGCTTGGGCGATCCCGAAGATGAAGGGCGCCGATGGAAAGCGGTCGAGCGACATGATCGTGTTGCCGGCTCAGTTCTACGATGTCAACCGGTGGGACCCGGATGCTCGGCCTGAGCGAACTCGCCGCCGCTGGAGGAAGGACATCGAGGACGTGCTGAAGCAGATGGCTGAAGAAGCACTGGAGGCTGCTGCCGACATCCTGAGCTACGAAGGTCTTTCTATGGAAAATGCCGCTTGACATCAAATGGCCGCATGGCCGATTATTTCCACATCCTGTCATTCCTGCGCGTGTTGAGGAGTGACTGACAAAACCCCGGCCGTTACGTCGGGGTTTTTCGTTTTTTGTCACCTGGTTAGCTCAGATGGTTAGAGCGCGCGGCCTGCTGTTTTTACAGCGTTACACGTGCTGCGAGGTCGCAGGTTCAACTCCTGCATCAGGTGCCATACCCATTCCAAGCCTCGGCAATTGCCGGGGCTTTTTCATTTGAGCTCCCCGCAAAGGGAGGAATCGAGATGCCGAACATGCCAGAAAAGGACCCGGGCCTGTGGGCCGCTGTGTTCGCGTGGTTGATTGCACATCAGCCACAGCTCTACGCCGCCGGCCTGTCGGTCGCCATCGCCGCCCTGCGGGTTGTGTACGGCGGTGGCAGCACGCGGCAGATGCTGCTGGAAGGCGCGCTGTGCGGAATGATCACGCTAGCCCTGGTGCCCCTCCTTGAGTGGATGGGATTGCCGCAGGGGATGGCGACGTTTGCCGGCGGCGCGGTCGGCTTCATGGGAGTGGAGAAGCTTCGCGGCTACTCCGACCTGTTCCTGTCCCGAAAGGCCCAAGGGTGACCCGATGATCACGCTGACTGACATCAACCGCCGAGAGCACTTCTTCGCGCCGACCGCCATTGCCCGCGTGCAGGAGGCCGGCACCAGCTCCCAGTGGCACGGCGTTTGCGCCATTGTCCATACGTTCGACGGCCAGGTGCTCGAGGTGCGTGAGCGTGCCGCCGATATCGCCCGCCAAGTCGGCATGCGCCGAGAGGAGTGAGCCATGAAGAGTTCCGAGCAATCCAGGCTTAACTACCTGCTCACCTCGCGTCCTCTCATCGTCAAGCGCAACGGGTTGCACTACTGCCTCCACGATGCCTTCAGCGGCGAGGTGCTGGCAGGTCAAGCCCAGGTTCGTCTGGTGCAGAACCCCAACGAAGTAGCGCGGCTAATCGTCGAGTTCAACTGTGATGGCACTCACGTCCGACTGGATGGTGAGTGATGGCCTGCAGTGGATGCGCCGCCCGGCGCGAGTGGATCAACAAGTGGACAAGGATTGCATATGAGCGAGCAAGAGACCTCATTGCTGGAGCAGATGCTGGCCGAGCAGAAGAAGCAGACCAGCCTGCTCGAGCAGATCGCACTGAGCCAGATCGCACTGATCGAGGCGCTGGCAGATGACCAGGGTATCGACAATGGCGAAGCGTCGCTGACCTACCTGAGTGGGCAGCCATGCCGCTGAGGCCTCAGCGGCCGTGCCGGGCCCAAGGGTGCAGAGCGCTGCACCGCAACGCCAACGGCTACTGCGATGGTCATGCGGCACTCGCAGCTGAGCAAGCCAAGGCTTGGGCAACCCGCAAGGGCTCGGGCCGAGGTGGGCGTCCATGGCGTCGGCTGCGTGACCGCATCCTCAAGCGTGACCAATACCTATGCCGGTGCGACGACTGCACCAGGCTCGGCAGGGTTCGAGAAGCTGACGAGGTTGACCACATCGTTGCGCTTGCCCATGGCGGTACCGACGATGACAACAACCTACGGGCGATCAACCACGACTGCCACAAGGTCAAGACGCAGCGGGAGTCGAAAGCGATCAAAAAGTGATCGAAAACCGCTGTAATGAGACGAAATCTCATTGATGGGGAGGGGGAGGGTCAAAAGTTCAGGCCCTTTCGCTCGGACACCGCGCCCTCAGTCGTTTTTTTACACCCGCGAAATATAAAGTTTAGTGGAGGCGCCGATGCCAGGGGTTGCCGGGCGCTCTGGCCGTCGCCCAAAACCCACGGCCCAGAAGGAGCTGGCCGGTAACCCCGGCAAGCGCAAGCTGAACAAGGACGAGCCAGATTTCGCCCTGGTGACCAACATTGATCCGCCCGAGTGGATGTGCGAGCACGCGACTCGGGTCTGGGAAATGCTGGTGCCGGAACTGCTCCGCGCCAAGGTTCTCGCCTTGACCGACATACACAACGTCGAGGCGTTCTGCACGGCTTACGGTAACTGGCGCACAGCGCAGGACTACGTGCGCGATCACGGTCCCGTGGTTGCTGGAGCGACTGGCGGGCCGGTGAAAAACCCAGCGCTCACTGCGGCCAACGAAGCGATGCGCCAGATGGTCACCTTCGGTTCGATGCTGGGCCTGGACCCCGCCAGCCGCACGCGGATCATCGGCGGCAACAAGCAGAAATCCACCAACGAGTTCGCAGCCCTACTGAGTTCCTGATGGCCAGAGCCAAGTACACCAATGTCGACAAGGCAATGGTGTGGGCGAGGTCCGTCCTCAAGGGCAAGTTCCCGGCATGCCGCTACATCCACCAGGCGATCGAGCGGCATTTCGAGGATGTGGCGGCCAGCCGCTCGAAGAGTTACCCGTACAAGTTCGACCCGGCCAAGGCCGAGAATAAGCTGCGCCTGATGCAGCTGTTGCCCCACACGAAGGGCGAATGGGCGTTCAAGCGGCAGCTGATCACGCTTGAGCCCTGGCAACTCTTCGGCCTGGCCTGCACGTTCGGCTGGGTCCGGAAGAAAGGTGGTTATCGGCGCTTCCGCGAGAGCTACTGGGAGGTGCCGCGCAAGAACGGCAAGTCGGTGATCGCCGCGGGCGTCGGCATCAGCATGTTCACCGCTGATAACGAGTTCGGCGCCGAGGTCTACTCCGGCGCGACCACCGAGAAGCAGGCGTGGGAGGTGTTCCGGCCCGCAAGGCTGATGGTCAGCCGGTCGCCCATGCTGATCGAGGCGGCGGGCATCGAGGTCAACGCCTCGAACCTGAACATACCGTCGAACGGCAGCCGTTTCGAGCCGCTGATCGGCAATCCAGGCGACGGTGCTTCTCCGTCTTGCGCGATCATCGACGAATACCACGAACACGACAGCGCGGCCCAGTACGACACGATGCTCACCGGCATGGGCGCCCGCCGCCAGCCGCTGATGTTCATCATTACCACCGCCGGCGCGAACATCGAGGGGCCGTGTTACGACAAGCGGCGCCAGGTCATCGAGATGCTGAACGGCACCGTGCCCGACGACGAACTGTTCGGTTACATCTGGACGCTCGACGAGGGCGACGACTGGACCGATCCGAAGAACCTGGCCAAGGCCAACCCCTGCATGGGGGTGTCGGTGTTCCAGGAGTATCTGGAAAGCCAGCTGGCCAGGGCGATCCGCTCGGCGCGCTTCACCAACACGTTCAAGACCAAGCACTTGAACCTGTGGGTGAGCGCCAAGTCCGGCTTCTTCAACATGGAAAGCTGGAAGGCCTGTGAGGACAAGGCGCTCACGCTTGAACAGTTCGAGGGGCAAGAGTGGATGGCCGGGTTTGACCTGGCGCGCAAGCTCGACATGAACTCCAGGGCCAGGCTGTTCTGGCGAGAGATCGACGGGAAGATCCATTACTACAGCGTGGCTCCGGTATTCTGGGTTCCTGAGGACACCGCGAACGACGTGGACAACAAGCGCATGTCCGAGCGCTTTCAGGCTTGGGTTAACACCGGCCACCTGACTGCCACGCCAGGCGCCGAGGTCGATTACCGCGAAATTCTTGAGGACACGAAGGAAGCCAACAAGCTGGCACCGATCAGGGAAAGCCCGATCGACCCACACGGCGCCACGGGCCTGAGCCATGACCTGGATGACGAGGGTTTCAACCCGGTCACCATCACTCAGAACTACACCAACATGTCCGACGGCATGAAGGAGCTGGAGGCCGCAATTGAGGCGGGCCGCTTCCATCACGACGGCAATCCGATCATGACCTGGTGTATCGGCAACGTCATCGGCAAGAACCTGCCCGGCAACGATGACGTGGTTCGACCGATCAAGCAGGGCGAAGACAACAAGATCGACGGGGCAGTGGCGTTGATCATGGCGATCGGCCGGGTGCTGGCCAACGCAAATCCGGAGGAAACACTCTCCGACCACATCACCAAGCACGGAATCAGAACTCTATGACCTCTCACAACGAGGCGCCCCGTAGCGGCTGGGCGTCCGCGCTCGCTCGTCTGCGCGAATCTTTGCCGGACACCGTGGGCATGGCTGGGTTTGCGCTGCTTGCACGGGGCTTGTGGATCGGCATGGGCGAGGCCGTGGCGCTGTCGGTGTGCGGCATGATCCTGATGGCACTTTCGGCCTATGCCGTCGTGCGGGGAGGGCGCTGATGTTCAAGGCTCTTCTTGGAAGGAAAGAAAATCCGCTGATCATCGATACGCCGGAAAAACTGGCCCAGGCGCTTGGCGCCGGCTACGAAAGTGCGTCAGGTCAGCGGGTGACCACCACCAGCGCCATGCAACAGTTGGTGGTCTTCAACTGCGTGCGGGTGTTGGCCGAGTCGATCGGCATGCTGCCTTGCCGGCTGTTGAAGCAAAACGGCAAGGTCAGGGTGCCGGCCACCGGTCACCGGCTTTATCCACTGCTCACCATGGCGCCGAACGGCTACATGACGGCACAGGAGTTCTGGGAGCTCATGGTGGCTTGCCTGTGCCTGCGCGGCAATTTCTACGCCTACAAGGTCAAGGCCCTTGGCAATGTCGTCGAGTTGCTGCCGATCAACCCCGACCGGGTTCAGCCGAAGCTCAAGGACGACTGGTCCGTCGAGTACAAGGTCACGTTCAACAGCGGCCAAGAGACCTTGAGCCAGGACGAGATCTGGCATGTGCGCCTGTTCACGCTCGATGGGCTCGTCGGCTTGAACCCGATTGCGTACGCCAGGCAAGCGCTCGGGCTGGGGCAGGCGATGGACGCCCATGCGGCCAAGCTGTTCACGAATGGCGCGGTCACCAGCGGTGTTCTGCGAACTGAGCAGCAGCTCACTGACGAAGCGTTCGGGCGACTGAAAACCGAGTTCCAAGGCGAGCACATGGGCGTGGCCAACGCCTACAAGCCCATGATCTTGGAGATGGGGCTGGACTGGAAGCCGATCAGCCTGAATGCCCAGGATACCCAGTTCATCGAGTCCAAGAAACTCACCGAAGCGCAGATTTGCGGCCTGTACCGCGTGCCGCCGCACCTGGTGGCAAACATGGACAAGATGACGCTCAACAACGTCGAGCAATTGGGGATGAGCTTTGTCAACTACTCGCTAGTGCCGTACCTGACGCGAATTGAGCATCGCATTCAGGTCGGCCTCCTCAGTGAGAAGGATCGGCTCAGCCACTACGCCAAGTTCAATGCCGGCGGACTGATGCGAGGCGACCTGAAAGGCCGATATGAGTCCTACGGCAAGGGTATCCAGTGGGGAATCCTCAGCCCGAATGATTGCCGTGAGCTGGAAGACCTGAACCCGCGCGAGGGCGGGGATGTGTACCTGACCCCGATGAACATGACCACCAAACCAGAGGCTGCCGGCGATGCAGACAAAACAGCGCCTTGACCTGCCGCTGACCATCAAGTCGGTCAGCGACAACGGCGAGTTCGAGGGCTACGGCTCGGTGTTTGGCGTGGAGGACAGCTACGGCGATGTTGTTGTCCGCGGCGCCTTTACCGCAAGCCTGGCCAAATGGAAAGAGAAGTCCCGCCTGCCGGCCATGCTCTGGCAGCACAACATGAGCGAGCCGATCGGTGTGTACACCGAGATGCGCGAGGACGATGTAGGGCTGTATGTCAAAGGGCGGTTGCTCACTGACGCAGACCCCCTGGCAAAGCGGGCTCACGGTCACATGAAGGCCGGCAGCCTCACAGGCATGTCCATCGGCTACATGCTCGACGACTACGAGTACGACAAAGAAAAGGGCATCTGGCTCTTGAAGGCCATCGACCTGTGGGAAGTCTCCCTGGTCACCTTCCCAGCCAACGATGAGGCCCGGATCACCGATGTGAAATCTCTGCTGGCCCGCGGCGAAACACCGCCGCCCAGCAAAGTGGAGCGGGCCCTGCGAGAGGTAGGGTTTTCCGGCTCCCAAGCCAAGGCCTTCATGGCCAAGGGCTACGGCGCAGTTTCACCGCGAGAGGCGGGTGCCGACGCATCACTCAATCATTTGAAATCCCTTATTGACCGCATTGAAGGAGCCTCTCATGGCCGTTGAAGAAAAAGACATCAAAGAAGTCGCGGATGCCCTGGGCAAGAAGTTCGACGAGTTCAAGGAAAAGAACGACAAGCGCATCGAGGGCCTGGAAGCGGAGAAAGGCAAGCTCTCCGGCCAGGTCGACACGCTGAACGAGAAGCTGGGCGAACTCGATGAGCTCAAGTCAGCCCTCGAGAAGGAGCTCGCGGAGTTGAAGCGCCCCGACGGCTCCGGCACCAAGGCCGCGAGCGAGCACAAGACCGCGTTCATGCAGTTCGTTCGCAAAGGCGTTGACACCGGCCTGGGCGACCTGCAGGCCAAGGCGCTGCAGATCGGCAATGACGCTGACGGCGGCTACGCCGTCCCTGAAGAACTGGACCGCAGCATCATTGAGCTGCTCAAGGACACCTCGCCGATGCGCCAGGTGTGCAACCAGATCACCGTGGGCTCGCCTGACTACAAGCGCCTGGTCAGCCTGGGCGGTGCAGGTTCTGGCTGGGTTGGTGAAACCGACCCGCGCCCGGCGACTAGCACTCCAACTCTCGGCCAGGTCTCTGCCTTCATGGGCGAGATCTACGCCAACCCGCAGGCTACCCAGACAAGCCTGGACGACATCTTCTTCGACGCCGAGGGTTGGCTGAATAGCGAGGTCGCACGGGAGTTTGCCGAGCGTGAGGGCAATGCCTTCCTGCTCGGCAACGGCGACAAGAAGCCGAAAGGAATTCTGGCCTACGCATTGAGCACGGCCAAGGACGCGACCCGTCCTTTCGGCACTCTGCAAAAGCTCATCACCGGTGCCGCTGGTGGTTTCACCGGTGACAACCTGATCGACCTGGTCCACTCGCTGAAAGCGGGTTATCGGGCCAACGCCCGTTTCATGATGAACAACCTGACCGTGGCTTATGCCCGCAAGCTCAAGGACAGCGAGGGCAATTATCTGTGGCGTCCTGGTCTGGAGCTGGGGCAGCCTTCGACCCTGCTGGCCTACGGCATCACCGAAAACGAGGATATGCCGGATATCGCGGCGGATGCCAACGCAGTCTCCTTCGGCGACTACAAGCGCGGCTACACCATCGTCGACCGCATCGGCACCCGCGTGCTGCGCGACCCGTACACCAACAAGCCGTTCGTTGGTTTCTACACCACCAAGCGCGTCGGCGGCATGCTCGTCGATTCCCAGGCGATCAAGGTTCTGACCCTGAGCGCTGCCTGATCGAGCGGGCGCCCACGGGCGCCCACTCCTGGAGGATTTATGCCAATCATTTCCGTGAAGAAGGCGTTTCCGTTCGCTGTGGACGGCAACCAGGTGGTCGAGATCCAGGTGGGCGAGCAGGAGGTTTCGGACCGTTGCGCGCTGGTGGCGGTCGATCACCTGGGCGTGGCCGAATATCTCGACCAGAAGCGCACCCCAGGGCTTCGCGAGGACGGCCCCACCGTGGCTGAATTCGTGGAGGCAGGCTACCTGGCTGCCAACTATCCGCCGGAAGGCTATGCCTCGCGCAGTTCGCAGGAAGAAATCGACGCGGCCATCGAGTTGCAGAAGGGCTCCGAAAACGAAACCGACCCCCTGAAGATGACCGTTCCCAAGCTGAAAGAATGGCTCACCGCCAACGGTATTGAGTTCGCGGCAGACGCGAAAAAGCCGGCGTTGCAGGCCCTGGTGCCGAAAAATGATTGACCTCGACACCGTGAAGTCGCACCTGCGGGTTGACGGTGACGAAGAAGACGCCCTGATCCAGGCATACACCGACGCGGCATTCAGCACGTTCGAGCAGTGGACCAACCGTAAGCTGATTGCAGAGGGGGAGCCGCTGCCTGACCCGATCGGCAACGCCTTGGCGTTCCGCAAGTCGATCCAGCAGGGCGCGCTGCTGCTGATTGGCCACTGGTACGCCAGCCGGGAGACGGTTGTCACCGGCACTATCGCGACCGAACTGCCGATGGCCACCAAGGCTCTTTGGGGGCCTCATCGCTGGGTGAACGTATGAGGGCTGGCGATCTTAAGCATCGGATTGAGATCCAGCACAAGGTTACACCTCGTGACCCTGTAACTGTAGAGTTCGGTGAGCCGGTTTGGGAGCTATTCGCCAAGGTCTGGGCACAAGTATCGCCACTATCAGCCCGCGACCTTATCGCCGCCCAGGCCGGCCAGTCGGAAGCCACGGCACGGATTGTCATCCGATATCGGACTGGTGTTCTGCCAAGCATGCGGATCGTGCATCGGGGCGATTTCTACAGCATCGAAGGCCCTCCGCTGGAGGACCCCAAGTCCGGCCTGGAGTACCTGACGATCCTGGTATCGAAGGGGGTGAGGGATGGCTGACGGTGTCGAGTTCTCTATCACCGGCCTGGACAGCCTGCTCGGCAAGCTCGATGCGGTCGCCTATGACGTGAAGCGCAAGGGTGGCCGTGCCGCGCTGCGCAAGGCCGCCCAGGTGGTGGTGCAGAACGCCAAGGATCGCGCAGAGCGCATCGACGACAAGGAGACTGGCCGCTCGATCGCTGACAACATCGCGCTGCGCTGGAATGGCAAGTTGTTCAAGCAGACCGGCGATCTGGGCTTCCGGATCGGCGTGCTGCACGGTGCGGTGTTGAAGAACGGTGGCGACCTCAGCCCGAACTCCCCGACCCCGCACTGGCGCCTCATCGAGTTCGGTACCGAGAAGATGGCGGCCGTTCCGTTCATGCGCCCAGCGCTGGCCGACAGCATCAGCCAGGTAACGAGCACCTTCGTCACCGAGTACGAGAAGGCGATAGACCGCGCTATCCGGCGCACAGCGAAGAAGGCGGCATCCACATGACACCACCAATCGTTGAAGCCTGCTCGCAGAGCGCCGCTGTGACTGCGCTGCTCGGGGCAGGGGCGGGCATGCGCCTGTACTCGTTCGGCGAGGCGCCGGACAACGTGGCGAAGCCCTATGCCGTGTGGCAGTTGGTCAACGGCAGCCCGGAGAACTACCTGGCCGGCCGCCCAGATGCCGATGGCTTCACCCTGCAGGTGGATGTGTACGGCAGCACGGGCCCCTCGTCCCGCTCAGTCAGGGATGCCATTCGTGACGCGATCGAGCTACAGGCCTATGTCACGCGGTGGGGCGGCGAAACCCGCGACCCCACCACCAAGAACTACCGAACCAGCTTCGACGTGGACTGGATAGTCCCCAGATAAACGACGCGGCAAAGCCGCAGGAGATAAGTATGGCAAGGCAGGATGGGGGATTCCCGGGTCATGGTGACGCCGGGAAGATACTCGACTGGATCTCTCAGCAGATCACTTGTTCCGCTCTGGGAAAATACCTGCGATCAAGGATTCCAGTGCAATGTGATGCTCGGACCGACCTCCATAAATCGACTGGTCAGCAGGGAGCGCCTTGATCAATTTAGTGACGACTTCTTCCATGTCGGCGCGCCGCTCTGGGGCGAGGGACGCGATCGTTACGCCCACCACTTGAAGCGCTGCGCAAACGCTTGTCTCAAATGGGGTTAGTGCGCGCTGCTCGTTTGACATCTGACCTCCTACTTCATCGTGCCCAGTCCTTGGGATTCCCGGAAACGGACCGGAGCGGTTCATTGGGAGGCACAACGCTACTACGGCTACACACGCTGTCGTTACTGAATTTCCATCCACCCTGGACAACCAGCCAGTTAAGCCCAGCCCGCCTCGAGCGGGCTTTTCTTTGCCCGACAGGAGACCACCATGTCGATCTTGACCCAAGGCACCCAGGTCTTTGCCCTGATGCCGCCCCTCACCGGCACCGGCCCTTCGACCGTTGTTGAGGTCGAGTGTGCCACCGCCTTCAACCCTGGCGGCTCGCCGGCTGAGCAGATCGAGGACACCTGCCTCAGCTCCACTTCCCGTACCTACAAGAAGGGCCTGCGCACCCCGGGCCAGGCCTCGCTCACCATCAACGCCGACCCGAACAGCGCGAGCCATGTCCGCCTTCACCAGCTGTCCGAGACCGACGGCGACACCACCATCAAGTGGGCGGTTGGCTGGTCCGACGGCACCGCAGTGCCTACCGTGGCCGCGGCTGGCAGCCTGGACGCGATCACCGTTACCGCCGGCGGCAGCGGTTACACGACCGCCCCGACCGTTACCCTCACCGGCGGCGGTGGTAGCGGCGCTACCGCCGTGGCCGTGCTGGAGGATGACGAGGTGGTGGCTATCAACATCACCAACCCAGGCACTGGCTACACCAGCGCGCCGACCGTGGGCTTCACTGGCGGCGCCGGCTCGGGGGCTGCGGCCACCGCCACCGTCAACCTGGAAGAGGACTTCGTCCTGCCGCCTTCGCGCACCTGGTTCGTGTTCGAGGGCTACGTCGCCGACTTCCCGTTCGACTTCGCCGCCAACGCCGTGGTCAGCACCGCGGTATCCATCCAGCGCTCGGGCGGTTCTGCCTGGCTCAAGAAATCTGCGTAAGGGGCATCCATGGATCTCGCGCAACTGAAGAAGAAAGGGGGCGTCGTTGCTGACGCCCTGGTACCAGTCAAGGTCGAGTGGAAGCACCTCGACGACAACGGCAAGCCGGTCACCGACAAGTTCACCGTTCACATTCGCCGCCATTCGTTCGGCGTGATGGAGAAGATGTACGCCAGAGGCGAAACCGAACAGTTCCGGACCGCCAGCCTGCTCTCGGCAAGCGTCATGCTGGGTAAGGATGGTTCCGAGGAGTTGCCATTCGAAGATGCCGTGAACCTCGACCCAGGCCTCGGCCTTGTGCTCTACGAGGCCGTGAAGTCGGTGAACAACCCGCCCCCAAAGAGCTGACCTCGGCTGACGAACTGTGGCATGAGCTGGTGCTTAACGGGATCGGCGGTAACACGATCGCAGAGGCCAAGGCCACGCTTTCCTATGCGGAGGTGTTGGCCTGGGTCGCCTACCGAGATAAGCATGGATCGCTGAACCTGGCGAGCCGGCAGGAGCTGTCGGCCGCTATCGTTGCGATGCAGGTGAACCGCACTGGTGGCGGGAAGGCAGACCTTCAGGACTTCATGCCGCATCATGTCAAGCCGGGGTCGGCTTTGGATCAAGCCATGGCTGAGTGGAGCTGATTTCAAGTGGTCTTTTGGCGGCGGTGGTAGAGTTGTAATCTTTTCTCAGGCATGTACAGTGGCAATTTTATTAATGCTGCGTTGAGGGAAGACATGAAACTAGGATGGGTGTTGGCGATTTCGTTACTGCTGTCTGGATGCGCGGCTCCGTCGGTTAGTCATAGATATGAAATGGCAGGGCCGTCCGAATCATATGTAGATCTTCGTCCGTTCGTTTTTAATGGAAAGTTTTTAACGTTTGACTCCCCAAAGCTACTGGTTGATAAGTACAAGAGTCTCGGTGGCGCCCAGGGTAAACTAGAGACCAATTCGGAGTTCAGGCAGAGGATGGCGGGCCTTGGGCTTTATGCAGTAATGTCAGAGCTGAAGGACTACAATATTGAGTTTGACAAGGAGAACGGTTCTCTGGGGTTTAGGATGCGCCTTGATGATGCCCAAGGCTTCGGCTTTAGGGAAAACGGCCAGTTGATCCAAGATTTCAAGAAAAGTTTCTATTCTGCAGCTCTCCCGGACATTGAAACAAAGAAAGGGGAGTTTGTAGGTCAGAACTCATACGGCGCGAAAACTGTAGTTCAAGAGTTCGAGATTGATAGGGTTTACTTAGTGGGGCCAGGTATTCCAAAATCCGGAGGTTCTATGTCTGTGGATCTTGTTGCCAAGTTGAATATGTCAAGTGCTGAGTTTCAGAAGCAAAGGCCTGATCTACGGATCGCTATTATTGTAGAGCCGATTCCGAATTACTTGCAGGTTGATAAATCGTTTGGCAGCGCCACAATGAATCATGCTAAAGAATCAACCATTAGCAATTACTTTGTTAGCGCTAAGTTTGCCGCCGTAAGCGTAGTAAATGTTAGGTCGAAATCAGTTGTGTCTGACCAGGTAAGGGTAAGATTCAAAAATTTGTGATCTACTAAGCCCGCTCTAGCGGGCTTTTTTTCGCCTGGAGGAAAGCATGGCGAGCCGTTCTCTTGGCACACTCACCCTTGATTTAATTGCGAAGATTGGTGGGTTCACTGGTCCGATAGACAAAGCCAGCCGCGAAACGCAGAAGCGTATGGCTGACATCAAGAAGTCTGCTGAGCTCGTTGGAACAGCCTTAGGTGCCGCGTTCGCTTCGATCCCTGCCGCCGTAGCTGGCTTGGTTGCCAGCTCTGCGTCTGCCGCAAAAGAGATATCAAACCTGTCATCGTTGG
This sequence comes from Pseudomonas sp. CAM1A, assembly GCF_047501685.1. NCBI lineage: Bacteria > Pseudomonadati > Pseudomonadota > Gammaproteobacteria > Pseudomonadales > Pseudomonadaceae > Pseudomonas > Pseudomonas sp. CAM1A. Next base: position 319,386 of record NZ_JBFNXP010000002.1, read on the forward strand.
CTGGCCTAAGCACCACCGAGTTTCAAAGGTATGCCGCCGCTGCTTCGTCAGTTGGAATCCAGCAGGATAAGCTATCGGACATCTTCAAGGACACCAACGACAAGGTTGGTGATTTCCTAGCTACCGGTGGTGGTGAGCTCAAAAATTTCTTCGAGACGATTGCACCTAAGGTCGGTGTGACTGCCGAGCAGTTCCGAAAGTTGAGTAGTGCCGAGGCCCTGCAGCTCTATGCAAGCAGCTTGCAGAAGGCAAATGTCAATCAGGCACAGATGACTTTCTTCATGGAGGCTATTGCGGATGAGGCAAGCGCATTGGCTCCTTTGCTGGCGGACGGAGGTAAGAGATTCAAAGAGCTTGGAGATTCGGCCCAGTCCACGGGGATGGTTCTGGATGGGTTGACCATTGCTTCCGCTAAGGAATTCAACAATCAACTTACCACCATAGGTCAGTACGCAAATTCGGCAAGAACTGCACTAGCTGCAGAGTTCATGCCGATTCTAGCCCAGCTAGCCAAGGACTTTGTAGACACCACCAAAGAGGCAGGGGGGCTTCAGAAAAAAGTCCGCGAGTTCTCCAACGATTTTGTGGAAGTCGGCGCAATGTTGTCTTCTACTGCCGATGGGGTTGGCCGGGCTTTCAAGGTTGTGGCTGCTGCAGCTGTAGGCACCTTTGCCACCGCTATGGCGTACCTTCAAAGCATAGGCGCGACAGCCAACCTGACGCTGAGCAAAATTACGTTTGGCGAAATGTCCGAGGACTTCAAGAAGAACTCGGATCAGATGAGCAGTGACGCCAAGATAAACGCTCGCGTTGCTAACACTGTGTTCTTGGAGATGGGCGAGACCCTGAACAAGGCTTGGGCTGGAGATTCAATCAGGGAATATGTGAAGCAAGCCAGGAAAGCTGCTTCAGAGCTTCCAAAACTTGATGTCCCTGGCTCTGGAAAGCCGGGAGTGCTTGGCCAGACCGATGCGCAGAAGGCTGCGGAGAAGGCTGCCGAAGCTGCCCAGAAGAAAATCAAGCAAGCCTTCGAAACAAACGACGAAAACTACAGGCGCCAGATCGCCCTGATCAACACTGAGGTCGACAAGCGCAAGGACGCCACCGAGGTGGCCAAGCTGCAGTTCGAGCTGGAATCCGGGAAGCTGCACGGCCTCAGCGCCCAGCAGCAGGACCGCCTTAAGGGGCTCGCCGCTGAGCTCGACCAGCTCAAGCAAATCAAGCAGCAGAACGAGGATGCCAAGAAGCTGGCGGCCTTCCGATCCAACGTTGGCGAGGATTACCAGACCGCGCGCAGCGGTTTCGATCAGGAGTTGGCCGGCGCCGGGCGCGGCGACAAGTACAAGGAGCGGCTGAAAGAGCGCCTGGCGATCGAGGAAGACTTCAACCGCCAGCAGCGTGAGCTGGTGCTGCAGCGCAACAGCGGCGATATCAGCCAGGAGCTGTACGACCAGGAAACGCAGGTCCTGAGTGACGCCCTGGCCCAGCGGCTGGAGCTTCAGAACGACTACTACAGCCGGCTCGATGAGGCACAAGCCAACTGGATGGACGGCGTCACCAGTGCCTGGGAGAACTTCGCCGACGCCGCCACCAACTACTCGGCCATGGCCGCCGACGCCACCACCTCGGTGCTGGGCAGTGCGAAGAGTGAGCTGAGCACGTTCCTATCCGATGTGGCCACCGGCTCCGCAGATGCGGGTGATGCGCTGATGGACATGATCACCGGCTTCGGCAAGGCCTTCGTCGGTGCGCTTGCTGATATGGCTGCTCAGTGGCTGGTGTACCAGGCCGTGCAGCTGCTGGTGGGCAAGGCGACGCAATCGAGCGCGGGTATCGCCATGGTGGCCAACGCCCAGGCCACCGCGTTTCAAGCCAGCCTGGCCGCGTTCGCGTCCACCGCAGCCATTCCGGTCGTTGGTCCAGCGATGGCCCCGGCCGCCGCAGCTGCTGCGGCTGCGGCTACTGCACCAATGGTTGCCGGCGTGGCGTCCACCGCGCTGATGGGCATGGCCCACGACGGTATCGACAACATTCCCCGGGAGGGGACCTGGTTGCTCGATGGCGGCGAGCGGGTGTTGAACCCAAACCAGAACCGCGACCTGACCCAGTACCTGCGCAATGCGAACGATGCTGGCGGTGGCCTTGGGGGCGGTGGCATCACCATCAACGCGCCTGTCACCGTGCAGGCCCAGCCAGGCATGAGCGATGCCGATGCTCGTCGGCAAGCCGACATGGTTGGGCAGTCGGTTGTGACCCAAGTGCGCGAGGTGCTGTACCAGGAAATGCAACAGGGCGGCATCCTCTGGAGGATTTGATGGCAGAGACATTCAGCTTCTGCACCCGTGTCGGTGCCTCAGGCGAGATCAAGCATCGGACCTGGGAGAACGAGTTCGGGGACGGCTACGTCCAGTCCGGTGGCACCGGGATCAACGGCAAGTCGCAGGAGTGGTCGCACCAAGCCACCGGAGGCCTGGAGGACGGGCAGGAGCTGCGCCTGATGCGCGATTTCCTCGACCGCCACGAAGGCTACAAGTCATTCCTCTGGACGCCGCCAGGCGGCACCCAGGGCCGGTACAAGGTCAAGGACTACAAGCTCGACCCGCAGGGCGCCGGCCTGTTCAGGATCAGCTTCACGATGAAGCAGGTCTTCACCCCTTACTAAGGAAATGAATATGCACACCGTAGAAGAACAAGAGCCACGTAAGCCAGAGGTTCCCTTCGTTTCTCTGCCGAGCCTGGCTTATGAGCTTGGGCTTAAGGGTCGAAAAAGGGGCGGCCGAGAAAAGCAAAAAGACGCCCCTGGAAGGGGCTAGATGTATTTTCCAAGATCCCGGATACGGTGGGCATTTCCGCCGATTCTGCCTGGCGGTTGAGTTTTCGATGCCTCTTGGATGGCCAGCGTAACTGCATTGTGGGCAGCATCTTCGCCCTGTGTCTCTTTGATGTGCTTGAGCAAACCGATGACCAAGCAGGAGAGCGTGGCCAGTTCCTCTGTGTGGCCATCAATGGCCTGAATCAGACGACGTTCGTCAATCATTTCTAAGTCCCTTGTATGTGGCTTCGCTAATAGAGGCATGACGCTACTACGGCTGGAGCGAATCTTGCCACTGGGTTTGCATCCAGTCTGGATACCCCGCCAGTAAAGCGTCCCTTGTTTCCTAGAGACTCCCATGACTTTCGAGACCGATATCCAGAAGCTCGAGCCGGGCAACCAGATCCGGCTGTACGAGGTGGACGCCACGCGCTTGGGCGGCAACCTCATGCGATTCCACGGCCACGCCCAGGAAGGCGACATCATCTGGCAGGGCCAGCTGTACGAGGCAATCCAGATCGAGGCCAAGGGCTTCGACATCCGCGGCGACGGACGGCCGGCCACACCAACCCTGCAGCTGGCCAACGAGATCGCCGGCGTGCGCGGCGCCGTGACGGCGCTGTGCCTGGCCCTGAAGGACCTGGTGGGTGCGCGGGTAACGGTCATTGAGACCTTCCGGCACTTCCTGGACGCCGCCAACTTCCCAGACGGCAACCCCAATGCCGCGAACCAGGCGCGGGAAAACCTCTGGTTCATCGAACAGAAGACCGAGGAAGACCGCGAGCAGGTGACGTTCCAGCTGTCGAGCCCGCTTGACCTGGGCGGCGTGCAGCTGCCCAGCCAGCAGATCACCAAGTTGTGCCGCTGGGCCACGCGCAACTGGTACCGGGGCGAGGCCTGTGCCTATGCCGGCGCGGCAATGTTCACCAAGCAGAACGAGCCCACGGACAACCCCGCGCTTGATCGCTGCGCGGGCCGCTGGAACAGCTGCAAGCTGCGCGGCAACACCCGCCGTTTCGGCGGCTCCATGGGCGCAAGCCTGATCGCCAGTTCGAGGTAACCATGCGCATCAACCAACGGCTGCAGGCCGCGATCCGCGAGCATGCCGAACGCGAGCACCCGACCGAAGCGTGCGGCGTGCTGATCAAGACGGCCGCCGGCCGGGAGTATGTCCCGTGCCGCAACCTGGCCAGGACGCCCCGCGACCAGTTCACCCTGCATCACGAGGACCTGGCCAACGCCGAGGAACATGGCCAACTGCTGGCGATCATCCACAGCCACCCAGACGCCAGCCCGCGCCCGAGCATGGCCGACCGCGTCAGCTGCGAACTGCATGAGGTGCCGTGGGGGATCGTGGCGTGGCCAGGCGGCGATATGGAGTGGTTCAAGCCATCCGGCTACACCGCGCCGCTGCTGGGGCGCGAGTTCTCCCACGGGCTGCTCGACTGCTGGGGCGCCTGCCGCGACTGGTACGCCCGCGAGGCCGGCCTGCAGCTGCCGAACTTCGAACGCAAGGATCTGTGGTGGGAGGAGGCCGACGGCCCGAGCCTCTACGAGGACAACTTCAAGGGCGCCGGCTTCTACCAGGTCAGCGAGCCGCGCCGCGGCGACATGCTGGTGTTCATGGTGCCGTCGCCTGGGCGCCCATGCTTCCACCCGAACCACGCAGCGATCTACCTCGGCAGCGAGCCCGCCCTGGTCAGCGAGGACGCTCCGGCGCTGGGCGGTTCCGGTCCATTCATCTACCACCACATGGCCGGTCGCGCTTCAACCCGCGACATCTACGGGTGGTCGATGGCCAGCCGCTGCCGGCTGATCCTCCGACACAAGGACTACCAGCCATGAAGCGCACGGTGAAGCTCTACGGCGTGCTCCGCAAGCACTTTGGTCGTGAGTACCTGCTGGATGTGCAAAGCCCGCGGGATGCTGTACAGGCGCTATGCATCCTGGTGCCGGGCTTCGAGAAGTTCCTGGCCACCGGCGAGGAGCGCGGCCTGGTGTTCACGGTGTTCTCCGGTCGCCGCAACCTAGCGCCCGAGGAACTGGACCTGCAGGGCAGTGACGCCGAGGAGATCCGCATCGCGCCGATCATTCAGGGCAGCAAGCAGGGCGGTCTGTTCCAGGTGGTGCTCGGTGCCGTGCTGGTGGTGGCCGGCGTGTTCACCGGCGGCCTGTCGTCCGGTGTCGGTATCGCGCTGATGGCCGGCGGCGCAGCCCTGGCACTGGGCGGCGTTGTGCAGATGCTCTCGCCAACGGCCAAGACCGGTAGCCTCGACCGCAACGAGGATGGGAACAACCCCAGCTATGGCTTCGGTTCAGCCGTGACCACCATCGCCCAGGGCAACCCCTATCCAGTCCTGTATGGCGAACGGGAGATCGGCGGGGCGATTGAGTCCGGCGGGGTGTACCCACAAGACAAGCTGTAGCCACCACTCGACTACCTGACCTGCTTCGGCAGGTCTTTTTGTTTCTGGAGGAATGAATGGGCGCAGAAGTGAAGCGCAAGACCCAGGCCCCGCAGGTGCAACGGCGCCAGGTTATGGGGCACAAGGGGGGCAGCAAAAAGCAGAAGCAGCCCAGCATTGCTTCCAACAGCGTGCCGTCGATCTCCACGGCGCGCCTGGTCTACCTGTGGAGCTGGGGCCCCATCGTCGGCCCGGTGAACGGCCTGCGCTCGGTCAAACTCGACGGGACGCCGATCATGGCAACGGACGGCACGATCAACTATCCCGGGGTGAAGTGGCAGTTCAGATCGGGCGAGCTGCACCAGGATCGCCTGGAGGGAGTGAGCGAGTCGAGTAACGAGATCCAGGTCGGCCAGGAACTACGCACCACCGCGCCGTGGGTCTACTCAATCAGCAACCCCGTGATCGACGCTGTGCGGGTGCGGTTCTCTTGGCCCGTACTGCAGGCCCAGGACAGCGGCGGCAACATCAACGGCGTGATCATCGACTATGCAATCGACGTGGCCACCGACAGCGGCCCCTACCAGCAGGTGCTGGCGTCCAGCGTAGACCGCAAGAACGTCACCAAGTACGAGCGGTCACATCGCGTCGAATTGCCAGAGGGTAGCAGCTGGACGATCCGCGCCCGCCGCCTGACGCCAGAGGCGAACAGCTCGCTGGTGCAGGACGCCATGGTTGTGGAGGCGATCGCCGAGGTGGTCGACAGCGATCAGGAGTACCCGCTCACTGCCGTCGGCTGCGTGGAATACGACGCCCAGCAGTTTGGTGGTGACTTCCCGAAGATCGCCGTTCTGATGCGTGGGCGCATCGTCCGTGTGCCGATGAACTACGACCCCGAAACCCGCACCTATGCGACCTCCGGCGCCGGGACCACCAACGGTGTCTGGGATGGATCGTTTAAGGAGGCCTACACCAACAACCCGGCCTGGGTGTTCTACGACCTGGCGCTGCACCCGTACTACGGGCTTGGCGACCGCATTGACGCATCGATGATCAACCGCTGGTCGTTGTACCGGATAGCGCAGTGGTGCGACCAACTGGTGCCGGACGGGAAGGGCGGTCAAGAGCCGCGCTTCACCTGCAACCTGTACCTGCAGAAGCAGGCCGAGGCTTGGGCGGTGCTGCAGGACCTGGCCGCGATCTTCCATGGCTTGGCCTATTGGGACGGCAGCCAGATCGCGGTGAACGCCGACATGCCGCAGGACCCGGTTTACACCTACACCACTTCCCAGATCCTTGGCGACGGCGTGATCAAGTACTCGGGCAGCAAGTGGCGCGACCGCCACAGCCTGGCCATGGTCACGTTCGACGATCCCGAGCAGGGCTTCGAGACCGACAAGGAGCCGGTGTTCGACGAAGACGCCATGGCCGAGTACGGCGTGCGCGACGTGTCCGTGGAGGCCGTTGGTTGCACCAGTCGTGGCCAGGCCCAGCGCGCCGGCAAGTGGGCGCTGCTGACCGAGCAGCTGCAGATACGCGGCGCGACGATCAATGTCGGCCTCGATGGCTACATCCCGAAACCTGGCACCGTGATCGCGCTTTCCGATCCGATGCTGGCCGGCCGTGCCAATGGCGGCCGGATAGCTGCTGTCGCTGGACGTGTCGTGACACTCGACCGTGACGTTGAGGTGCCCACCGGGGCAAGGCTGCTGGTCAACCTGCCGAGCGGGAAGGCTGAAACGCGCCAGATTCGCTCGATCGCTGGGCGCCAGGTCACCGTCATGGCCGACTTTACCGAGGCCCTACAGCCAGAGTGCGCCTGGGCGATCGACTATGACGACCTCAAGTTGATGCAGTTCTACGTCCGCAACGTGACCCGGCCGGAGTGGACCCGTTTCCAGCTCGAGCTGATCCAGCATGAGCCTGGCAAGTTCGATGCCATCGACCACGGCACCATGATCGACGACAGGCCAATCAGCGTGCTGCCGCCAGGCGTGCAAGATGCGCCGGCCCGCGTCCTGATCAGCAGTCATTCGGCCGTTGACCAGGGTATCGCGGTTACCACCATGACCATTGGTTGGGACGCCGCGCCAGGCGCTGTGGCCTATGACGTGGAATGGCGCTGGGGTTCGCGCGACTGGATCAAGGTGCCGCGTACTGGCGAGCTGGCAGTGGACGTCCGCGGGGTGTATGCCGGGCAGTACCTAGCCCGTGTGCGCGCGGTCAATGCGATGGATGTTGCATCGATCCCGACGGCCTCGGTGCTCACCGATGTCGAAGGAAAGACCACGCCGCCGCCAGCTGTCACGCACCTTACGGCTTCGAGCGAGCTGTTCTCGATACGCTTGAAGTGGGGCTTCCCTGAAGGCGCAGAGGACACGCAGCGAACCGAGATCTGGTACGGCCCGAGCACTGATCGAGAGCTATCGACCAAGCTGGCAGACCTTGCGTATCCCCAGGCAGAGTACGTGATGTCTGGCCTGGCAGGTGGCGCAGCGTTCTTCTTCTGGGCGCGCTTGGTCGACCGAACCGGCAATATCGGCCCTTGGTACCCGACCGCGCCGACGGTCGTGCACGGCATCGCGCAAACCGATCCCGGCCCCATCCTCGACATGATCTCCGGCGAAATCGACGAGTCCATGCTCGGCGAAGAATTGAAGAACAAGATCAACGGGCTGCAGGACCAGATCGACGCCCTGGACGGACTGAAAGCCTACGACAAAGACACGGCCTACGAGGAGGGGCAAATGGTCGTGGTCGATGGCCGAATCTACCAGGCGGTGCACGATGTGCCGGCTGACCCGAGCGGCGCGAATGCCCCGCCAAACGTGGTGTTCTGGATCGACGTTGGCCAGTCGGTAGAGGCTGCCAATGGCCTGGCGCAGCAGGTGCTGAACAACACGGCAAAGATCGAGGAGGTAGACGGCAAGGTCATTTCCACTGCCGAGAGCGTGCAGGTCCTCCGGGCATCATCCCGTGAGGAAGACGCCGAAGGTGACCTGGCGGGGGCCATGAAACTGTGGACTTCAACAGCAGCGATCGCTCGTGAGCAACTTGTCCGGACGACCAAAACCGATGCGCTTGCTCGAAGCTCGGAAACCCTCGAGGCAAAGATCGGCGAGACCGATGCGGCCGTGCAGACGGTAAGCCAGGCTCAGGCCAGCTTCGAAGGCAAGGCCAGCGCCATGTGGGCTGTAAAGCTGCAGCTTAACGCCCAAGGGCAGTATGTGGCGGCAAGCGTTGGCCTCGGCACCGAGAACGGTCCTGGCGGACTGCAAAGTCAGTTCCTGGTGTCTGCCGATCGGTTCGCAGTGGTGAACAACATCAACGGCGCTCTCTCGTCACCCTTCGTTGTTCAAGGAGGTCAGGTGTTCATCAACCAGGCGTTCATCAACACTGCGTTCATCCAGCAGATTGTGGCGGGCATGTCGATTGTCTCGGAGTCGAAAGACGCCCAGGGCCGGCCGCTTCTGGAGATGAATTTCAAAACGGGTGCCGTGACGTTCCGCGGCCAGGATGCCAATGGTTCGACGCTCATCACCAACGGCCAGGTCAACACGTACTACACCAGCGGCAATCCGGCCACGAAGATGGGTATCGGCATATGAGCACAGGGTTTCTTGCGTTTGCCGAAAACGGCTCAGTCATCACGGATATGACGATTCTTATCAGCCAAACGCAAGGAAGTGTCGTGACTGGCTCGGTCAACGGCAGCGCTGTGCTCCCGCCTGTGCCGGCTGGCCGCCAACGGTTCTACATGATTGTGTCGCTGGTTGACATGAACCGCGAGAAAGGGAAGCGCCCAGGTGTGAGCATTACCGGAGACACCATGGCCTGGGCCTACTCCTACAGCACGAACAACTGGGGCTACTTCTCGGCGAACTGCCGGATCTACTACGGGTACTACTGATGGCTGGCAAATTTGTCGCATATCGTGATGTCGGCGGAGAGCTGATCTTCGATACCGAACTGATCAGTTACGGTTTGCGCAAGAGCGGGTACTTGTCCTTCATCGAAAACTGGTCCCAGAAGTTCCTGAGGTCTGCGCAGCTAGACCCGAACAACGGGGCGAACTGGGTTGACTCCGCTCCGCCCAAGGAGCCGATCTACGGCATATCGTTGAGTAAGTGGTCGTCTCCACTGGTGTTCTTGGTAGGGGATGGAAGCCCGTGCGGGGAGATGTTGGTCGGCGGTGTGAAGACGCTGCTGTTCGTTGGCGCATCGGCCAGCACAAAGGCCTATGTGTTCGACCTGATGTCGGATGATGGTCCAATCACTGGGCTCAAGTGCTTCCGTGACAACCCGTGGGAACTCACCTTCAACTCCGGGCAGCCACCCCTGAACATCATCGCGTCGATTGAGGCGCCCGCCCCTGGAGTGTTGGTGCATCCATCGTTCGACTATCGGTACACGGCGTACCAGGGGGGGTACAACTCAATGATCGGCACAAATGGTGGTACCACGTACTACCAGATGAAGTCGTATGTCGATGTGCCGGTCCAGGCCGGCGAGCTCGCCGCAGCCATTACGTTTACCCGCTCTGCGGCCTGCAACGGGTCGAATTCAGGCGCTGGTGGCTTCGAGTTCGGCAGTCAAGAAGGCTGCGGCGGCTATGTCGGCGGCGTGAGGTTCATGTTCACCGTTGCTGCCGCTACGACGAGTTCCGTGGTGGGGAGCTTCCCCTACAACTACTGGCGCGCAATTCCTGATCTTCGCCCCCGGGCGTTGGTGATCAGGACCGCTGGACTTCCTTTCCCATTCAACTGATCCAGGGGTATCTATGCCATGGTACAGAGCAGGCACGGTAGCGATCACTGCCGGCCAAACAACGGTGGTAGGCACCGGAACAAACTTCGCGGCGAACAGCCGAATCGGGGACGCATTCATCGGTCCTGATGGCAACGTTTATGAACTGGCCAATGTGGCGAGCCCGACTGTCATCAGCATTCTGCCGGCATATCAGGGGCCAACGGTCACCGCCGGCGCCTACGGAATGGCGCCGATGCAAGGCTACGTCAAAGAGTCGGCAGACCGCCTGCGTCAGTTGGTTGAGCAGTTTGGCAGTACCCTGGCCCTGTTCGGCAACGCAAACGATATCGCTACGCTTCGGGCAAACATCGGTGCGGCGAAAAGTGGCGCGAACAGCGACATCACATCGCTGTCGGGGATCACCACGCCCTTGAGCCTTGCCCAAGGCGGCACGGGCGGTGGAACTGCTGGGGCGGCGCGTGCCAGCCTGGGTCTAAAAAGCGCGGCCCTCGCGGACGCGATTGGCCTGGTGTCGGCTGGGGCCATCATCGAGCGCGGAAGCAACTCGAACGGACACTACACGAAGTTTCTCGACGGAACGCTTGAGTGCTGGCGGACGCTTCGTGTGCCCAAGACGATGAACAACGCTTCAGGCTCATTGTTCTTCAGTGCGCTGGAGCCGTCGTTCGCGTATCCGACGCCATTCTCCGAAATACCCACAATCAGCATCACGGCATCTGGTGAGTTTGAGTGTTTGACTGTGCCTGCTGGGCTGACAAACCAAACGAACTGGCCTGGCGTCTACATCGCCAGTCAAATTGTCCGGGCGTCGTCAACCGTCGATATTTGTTACATCGCAAAGGGGAGGTGGCAGTGATGCGGATCTCGCTCAGCCCACAGCGTAGGGATGACAACCTCATTGTGTTTCGCGACGGCGAAGCGCTAACGATTAACGCGGTTCGGTTCGACTTCGGCGATTTGCCTGACGGCGCGACCTTGCCATCTGGAAGCATCGGCACGCCATGGGTGTTCGGGGATGTTGAGCGCTTGGCCGGAGAGCTGCGGCTTACTCTGCTGTTGCCGCACGCTGGTGATGCCCCGGCACAAGCGCGATTCCCTGCCGATATACTCGATCCGCCAGACGGGGCGATTGTGCTTCCAGGGCTCGCGGCTGGCCAACCAGGCGGCACAACACCCGGAGTAATCGACTGGTCGGCCGTGATCACCTCAGAGGCGAAGGCTCAGGCCGCCGCCGCGGAGCGGTTAGCGGGTGTGGTCGCTGAAACCGCCAGACTGCGCAGGGCGGCCGACGATGCTATCGCACCGCTGCAGGACGCGGTCGACCTTGACGAAGCCACTGAGGCCGAGGCCCTGCGGTTGAAAGAGTGGAAGCGCTACCGCGTTGCGCTGAATCGCCTGCCCGAACAGCACGGCTACCCCGCCGAAATTGATTGGCCCGCGCCGCCGGCCTGATCCGCATCGAACCCACCGACCGCCCGAGAGGCGGTATTTTTTTGCCTGGAGAAAACCCATGACCCAATCCACCGCACGCGGTGTACGCAACAACAACCCCGGCAACATCGACTACAACCCCCGCAACGCTTGGCAGGGGCAACTGGGCGTCGAGGTTGGCGTGGCGAAGCCGCGCTTCGCCCGTTTCGACTCGCCTGAGAATGGCATCCGCGCTCTGGGCAAGCTGTTGCTGAACTACCGTGGCAAGGACGGCATGCCCGGGGTTGGCAAGCCGGGCATCGACACCCCCATCGAGTTCATCAGCCGCTGGGCTCCGTCGACCGAGAACAACACCACCGTCTACGCCCAGGCCATTGCCAAGCGACTCGGTGTCGGCGTGCGCGATTCGATCGACATCAGCAACCCCCGCGTGCTGCGCGAGACCATCGTTGGCATCATCGTGCACGAGAACGGCGGCAACCCGTACAAGGGCGCGGTCATCGATGAGGGCGTGCGGAGGGCGCTGGCATGAACTGGCTTGGCGCGGTGCCGGCCTGGTGCTGGTGGCTGATCGCCTTGGTGCTGGTCGGTGGCGGCCAGCAGTACCGGGTGGTGGTTGCCCAGGGCGAAACCGACACCGCCCGCGCAGAGCTGGCCGACTACCGCCTGCAGGTGGCCGAGCGCGACCGGCGCGCCACGGTCAAGGCTAGAACCGAAGAACAGCGCCGCCAGGCTGTGGCGGACGAAGCAGACAGGAAAGCAGATGAGAAATACACCGATCTTGAAATCAGGGCTGCTGATGCTGAGTCTCGGGCTGTCGGCCTGCGCGGGGAAATCGCCCGACTGCGCGCCGGCCGATCAGCCACCTGCGATACCATCGCTGCCCAGCAGTGCCAGGCAGGAACCTCTGCCGTCGTGGTGCTCGGGGGATTGCTTGAAGAGGCTGACCGAATGGCGGGAGATCTCGCGACAGCGCTTGAGCGAAGCCGAATAGCTGGGCTTGCGTGCGAGTCAGTTATTGACGGCGTCCGGAGGCCGTGAGAAAAACCTGCAGTGGCAGACCGGAGTGCCACTGGTTTACTGCCTAAAAAATGACCACTTCTGTGATCATCCAGCCTTCCTTGCTGAATTTTTGCTTTAGCAAATCTTCAAGCGTCCTTTTTGCCCCGTAAACACTGGGCCTCCACGATTAATCGACCCGATCCATCATCGGCGGCACAGAGACGGGGGGCGGCTCGGGGCGCGTGGCGGCGGGGCTAGTGGCTTGAGAATGCATAAGTGTAGGGCACGAACTCAGCAAAGCCGGTGCCTTGGCTTCTGGCACCGGCCGATCAGCCGTTTTGCCTAGCGACTCATTCCCAGCTCCGCGTCGTCCATCAATGCCTTAACCAGCGCGCTCAGGTAGTACGAAGCCCAGAGCAGCTGGGGCTTTTCCTCCATGATGCCGGTGATGGTCAGGTCGCGTACGCAGCCTATCAATTCCGAGGCCTGGTCCCGCGCATGCTGGCAAGGGATCCCGGGTTCGATGCAGAACAGTGGGTCGGTCTGGCCTTCGCCCTGGTAGAACTTGGTCTTGCCCACGGTGGTGTGGGGCGGGGTGGTATCTGTGGTCATTGTTGAATCTCCCTGAAGTGTTCTGCTGCCTGATCTGGCACCACCTGCCTTGAGGTCTAGTGCAACGGACGCGGCTGCGCGTTTGGCATCTGTACCTGGATCAATGCTGATTCGAGCAGCACGCGCAGTGCCTCCATCTCATGCATGGAGGCCAGCATCAGAATCGAGGCGGGTGACTTGGGCTGCAGCAGAACAGCCTGATGCGCCACGCTCTGCGCGCACAGGGCGTATTCGGTGGCCTGGATGAGGGTGTCTTCGAGAGAGTGGTGGTTGTGGGGTGGATCGGGGGACGATCTTTAACATGGTGATTTACCGTTGACGGTGCCACCACCAGCCTGCTGTCAAACAGAAGGGCGGCAGCTGTACGTGGGTTGACAGACCGGCGGTAAATCACGCAAAAATTCCGGCGCACGCAAGCGTGCCCACACGTACAGCCACCATTGAACGGAGACTGCCTGCGTGATTCTACCGTTACAGCCTGTCAAAGCTGTGTCGTTGATATTCAACGACAGCCCGAGACTAGAGCCCTGCCCAAGAGGTCGCAACGGAAAAAACGCGGCAGCAGTATGTTTGGGAAATGGACTACAAGGAAGGGATTAAATCTGATTGTTGATGGCTTCAATTGACTATTTTCAGGCCGGTTCGCTCTGCACGCCGCCATCACCGACTGAATTCAGAGTATGGAAAATAAATCCGTCCCCATTTTTCCGAATATCATCAATCCACACTTTTCGAAAGTTGCTAGTTTGGTGCGACTCTCCGTCAAATTCTTTTTCACCAATAACTCCATAGGTGAAACCGACAACGTCAAGCTCGTTACCGTTAAGTAGAGTGCGCGCCTCATAAATTAATGCGCAGCGAGCCATATGGCTAACTTTTTACATTTTCTTCAGATTATAGCTCTTGCCAGAGCTGCCAGCAAACATTAAGATCGCTCACTGAGTGTGGTAAAGTTTCTTGGCAACCCATGACAAAGGATTGACTAATGTCTGCATACACCGGTTTATCTTGTACTTTTTCATATTTGATTCGCGAGCACGGTTCTGAAAAGGTTTACGATTGGGTATTTGAGGCAGCTCAGAATGCTGCAAAAAAAGAAGATCCTGACTTTGATTTATCAGACGCATTATCATATCTTGCGGCTGCAGTAGTGTCGGATGAGGTCAGTGAGGCTGAGTCTAAAGTTCCTGAGGTTGCTGGGCTGCTGAAGAGCAAGATAGAAGAAACTCAAAAGGTTTATGATGAGTTAGTGGCGGCAGCCGCCTTGATCAAATTTGACGACCTTGAATTCTCTGATTACCTTGAGGAGATTGAGCAGCCGCTGGCACGTTTCTCAAGAGCAAGATTCTTTACTCCAGAGCAGCCAGTATGCTCGATATCTAAGAAAATTGAAGAATTTCAGGGCGCTGAAAAAACCGAATACCAATGGGTATCGGTTGAAAAATTCATGACTGAAGAATTCCCAAGCATCATAGAGCGTCAAATAAATCTGTATAACGACTTTACCACCTACAGCAGTCATCGTGAGGACGATCACCCGGCAAATTGGAAGGCATCGCCATTTGCCTATCTGCGTGTAAAAAAAGGACAGCTGTACCGCCTGCTTGGCTTAAAATCTTTGTATAGGGAGACTGCGGCTCAACTACAGGCTGTTAAAGAGTTGGCGACTAAATTCAAAGCAGCAGTTAGTAGTGAGCAAGCAGCTCATAACGAGTACGACAAGGCTCGGAGTGCAATTGAACAAAAAATCCCAGATGACCTTGGTAGGCATATCCCTTACGATGTAATTGAGTCTATCAGGAGCAAGGCCCCCAAGCCTTGACTAGCATGGGAGGTCTCAGGTTGAGACCTCCTTTTGCGTCAGTGAATAACTGTATGGAGTTCTGACTCAATCTGCTGAATAAAACGATTCTGTTTGCCTGAGGTATATTCGATGTAGTGCCTCCTTGCCGTAGTCGCTGTAGGCTTGAATCCACCGCCAAAAACAATCTCCAGGATTTTCAGCATCTCTTCAATTATTTTGAAGACTTCGATCTGTTTTGCGCTGAATTTAATATAGAGTCGCCTGTTTTTACCTGTGAACTCATAGAAGTAGACTCTAATTTTTCCTGTTCATCGCTCCTGAAGGCGGCACTGGGCGACCCATATGCCTATGCCGAGTTGGGGCGTATGGCCCGTGACGGTGTCGACGCACCGGCGGACTTCGCCAAGGCACGCGAGTACTACAAAATGGCAGGCCCGGCCGGCGTTGTAGGCCTGGGCAAGTTGATGGAGCAGGGCAAGGGTGGGCCTGAAGATGTACAAGGCGCCCTTGACCTGTACATGGCGACGACCCAGAAACACCTTGACCCTGCATGGATGGCCATGCGGCCGCTGCTGGCCGCCGGTTTTCCGCTGGATGCGGGGCAGGTGAAGAAGTACAACCGGCTCTGGACCAAGGGGTTATGGGCGCTTCAGGGCAAGTGGTTGAACCGCAGGACGAGCTTCAATGGCGTTGATCGTTCCGTGCAACTGACCGTCAAGGTGTTATACCGCTTCCCGGCAGGACGGACCCGCCCAGATGCTTATCTGACGCAAAGCAGTGGCAACCTGCAGGCGGATGCCGTCGTGGTGAATGCGCTGGACAAGTTGCCGATGGATGATCCCTATCTCACGCCTTTTGGCCAGCCAACCCCCGATATTGTCGCGTCCGTCGTCCTGATGCCTGTCGTCGACAAACCGACCATGCGGGCGGCACAGTAGCGCAGGACCTGGTGATCGCTGGCAGTGTGCCTGTGGATGCACTTCAACCTCAAAGGCCAACGAGATGCCTGATATTGTCGCCCTGATTTGCCAGTGGTATGGCGCCGATGAACTCGAACCTGTCGATGCAATAGCGCGTTTGATTCCGGTGCTGGAGTTCATTGCCATGCCGGCAGCGCAGCAGGAGCAAGCACTGCCGGGTTGCCTGGCCTGCGAGGTGTGGAACTCCAGGATGCAGCCTTTGCAGGACGCGCTTCAGGTCGTTGGCCATGCCTTGCCTGATTCGATTGCAACGCCATTGAACCGGGTATGGGCGCTGTATGCGTCGATGGGCGACGTCGAGCTGCCGTGCCATGATCGGTCGATCTTTCAGCGTGGCCACTGGCAGCCGATGCGCGAGGCGGCCACGCAGGTTTTGAGTACCATGGGGCTGGGGGCGGTCAAAACGTTACTGGCAGACCTTTCCCGTTGAGGGATTTGCAGGGCAGGTTACGTCGAACACAGCGAGCTCCTTGCTCATTCAGCAGGCCCGCCAGTGTGAAGCGGCTTCCTGCGAAGCGCATTGAATACCGCCTCGGCGTACCAGGTTTCCGGCCCGATCAGGATGGCGTCCAGTGGCTCGGCATGTAGCTCGATCTGTGTCGTAATACCTTCGCTGGCGAGCAGTTGCCGGGCATCTTCAAGTTGCCGGCGGATACCCTTGAGCCACAGTCGGCCTGCCCCCGCCAGCAGGAACAGGGTGTCGGGATAGGAATAGGCGAGCTTCTGGCGCAGCGTGATCACCGCCGTTCTGTTGTCACGAGTGAACGCAGGCGCCAGCACATAGGTTTTGCCCGCTGCGGCATGGAGGTCGTCCTTGTCCTGCAGGTACTCCTCAATAGTGAAGCAGTTGGCGACCGTTTCGAGCGCACCGCTGATGGCGTCGACCAGATAGGCGTTGACACCGACATAGCAATACTCGGTCTTGCCATGCACCACGCAGTCCTCGCTGTTGCAGCGGACTACCCAGTAGCCACCGTTCGCTGAGCGCTCGCAGGACTGGATGACGAACCGCTCCGGGCGACCGTCCCTGATGACGTCTGCAAGATGGCCGAGGACGATGGCGCTGGCTTGGTGTGCGGATAGCATCTATGGGTACTCACGTAATAGTCGCGCCAGGATAATCATTTTCGAGCGGCATTGTTCCGCTCAAGCGTGAAGTCCCCGCCCATGAGTGAATGCAATTACCGAAGGAACAGGCCGGCAGCCAGCCCTCATTTGAAAAGCGCTGCCTAAAACAAACCGATCAGCATTGATAGCCCGTGCGCTGCCCAGGGTCTTACATTGATCGCCAGGTTCAACCAAGGAGTTACCTATGCTGATCAATGGTTATCAGAGCTTCCAGTACCTGCCCGGCCAAATCAGCGAGAAGACTCATTCAGGTACCGTTGGTGAGGCGCAGGTGAGCGTGGTCACTACCTCGCCAGAGGCCAGTCGTTTAGCCAAGCGAATTGAATATTGTGCAGGCAAGAGTTTGCTCCAGCACCTGACTGTATCCACGACTCAGCCGCTGAAGGACTTGCTCCAATGGTTGGCCAGTTTTCTCGGCCGAAGCGGGGCTGCCCAGGGCGCGCCGGAGGATCCACGCGTGCAACACGCCGAACCGACCGGCACCGCAGCGCCTTTTCGCCGCAGTTTCGGTAATGGCTTCAAGACCGTGCTCGATGCAGTAAGCCTGCTCGCGACTTCCTCCAAGGTTGATCACAATCGCTTCGATGTAACGCTGAAAGCCGAGCAGATTAATAGCTTGCAAGGTGCCATTGTCGAGGGGCGTGCAAATTTCAAAGAAATTGAATTGCTGGTGAAAACCCGCGGGGATTTGCAGTGGGTGCGAACCCTCGCGTTGAGCTTGACTCATGATGTCGACGCCCATCAGCCCTCAATCAAGGCAGCGCTGGCGAACTTGGCCACCGACCGTCCAAACCCAAGCGTCTTTCTGGGTGGGCTGATGACATTCCTGCAAGGGCAGGAAACTCGGTGGTTCGAAAAAAACGGGAGTAATCCTGAGATGCTGCTGGACGCTCAAGCGCAGAACGGCTTCATTAGCGAACAGCTCCAGGTGCATATCGATAAGCTGGGTGCTCACCAGGCCAACAAGATGCTCGAGCAACTGGAGGGGGAGTTCGGTAAGCGGGCAAGTGGGGTCATGGGGATTGCCAGCGAGCTCTTGGGGTTGGCCGATGATGACGATCAGCTTCTGTCACGCATGACCCGTGCCGAGGGCTTGAGCGATAGCCTGGTCGGCCTGCTTCGCGCGAAGCTTGATATGCCCGAAAGCGGTATGACGAGCTCGCCCACTATTAACAGCCTTGACCAGTTGAACCCGCTGGAGTTGGCCGCACTCGTGAGCCTAGGTATCAAGTTGCAATAGGCAGGAGCAGGCCCCAACTTATCGCCTGAAGCGACCCAGCCTGCACGGCTCCAAATCAGGCGATGGCGTGCCACTGGTGATTTCCATGCTCGCGAGACGGCCTACGGTAGCGGCCAGCGTGACACCAGGATGCATGACACAGACGTAAACGCCGCTGATACCCGGCAGAAAACCAACCAGCGGTGCACCATCTCTGGGTATCGGCCTGAAACCCACGCACGCCTTTTCAATGTCGAGTGAAACGGCGCCATGCAGCGCTGCTTTGATGGCTTCGGCGGTTCTCAGCGCAATGGCGCCTGGTTGGTTGTCTGCTGCATTGTCCAGATAGTCCTCTGCCGCCAACAGGCTGCCGTCATCAGCATGCCGCACCTCCATGGCTGCGTTGGAAATGATCCCTCGGACAAGGTGGGGCGGCGAGTGGTATCGGATATAGATGGCAGGAGAGGCGTCGAGCGGGAGTGGGTAGCCCAGCAAGTCCGTCAATAGCGTGGTACCCGTTCCCGCCGCAAGCACCACCAAGTCCGCATCGATTACCCCGTGGATGGTTTTCACACCTGAGACGTTGTCTGCGGTGCCCGTGAACCCTTGCACCTGTGTCTGCTCCAGCAACCTGGCGCCTCGAGCTTGAGCGCCTTTGATCAAGGCCCGGGTGGCCGCTACTGCGTTCAGCGCGCCTTCCTCTGGAGCATGGTTGGCGTGGGCAGGCGGGTGTTTCAGGTTAGGTTCCAGGGTGAGGATCTGAGCCTGGGATACCGTTGATATGCCTGTATCCGTCGCAGGGGCGGCCGGTACTTCCGCAAGGCCATAGGTCAGCGAACCGGTCCATTGAATGAGTAGGTCCGGCAGTTGCGCTTCGAGGCGACGATAGTCTGATATGGCTGCGGCCCGCAGTGCGGCGACAGGGTCTGCGTCACTGTAGGTGGTATTGATCCATGCAAAGGAAGTCGAGGTCACGCCAGATGCTACATGGCCAGCCTCCACGATGGTCACCTGCGCGCCTTGGCAGGAAAGGTGGTATGCAACAGAGGCCCCCACGATACCTGCCCCCACCACTACCACATTCATTCCCGGGATATTTTTCATCGTGCTCCGTCACCGACCTGGAACTATGTTTCACTGACCGTCCCTGGCAACCCTTGGTCCACAGGGGCAAACAGCGATATTAAATGGAAAGCGTGAATACCAGCGAGCCTATGTTCGACCAATACCTTAAGCAATGGGGGCTGACCATCGATGGGGAGGCTTTCGTTTCACTCAATGGCCATCTATTGCCTGTTCGCCAGGGCGATACACCGGCGATGCTGAAAGTCTCGCAGGCGCCGGAGGAGCAGGCCGGCAGCCAGCTGATGGCCTGGTGGGCAGGCGACGGTGCAGCCCCTGTGCTGGCCCACGCGGGCGAGGCATTGCTGATGAAGCGGGCGCAAGGTTCGGCGTCACTCGCGCAGATGGTTGCAGATGGCAGGGATGAGCAGGCCACGCGCATTCTCTGTGCCGTGGCAGCCCGCCTGCATGCGCCACGGTCGACGCCGAGGCCTGCGCTGGTGCCGCTGGAGCAATGGTTCGACGCATTGTGGAGCGCGGCGGCGACCCACGGTGGGGTGCTGGAGCACAGCGCAAAGGCGGCGAGGGCGCTGTTCGCTGCTCCGCAGGACGCTGCGGTGCTGCATGGCGATATCCATCACGGCAATGTGCTGGATTTCGGGCCGGCCGGCTGGCTCGCCATCGATCCCAAAGGGTTGTTCGGCGAGCGGGGCTTCGATTTTGCCAACATCCTCTGCAACCCGGACGAAACCAGCGCGCAGGCACCGGGGCGCTTCCCACGGCGTATAGCGATCATTTCGCAGGCAGCCGGTATTGAGCGTCACAGGCTGTTGCAGTGGGTGCTGGCGTGGGCAGGGTTGTCGGCAACCTGGATGATCGAGGACGGTGCTGAGCCGGGGGGCAGGTTGGCGTTGGCGAGGCTGGCGGTTTCGGCGCTCGATGGCGGCGCTCGGGTTTCTGACTAAGGCATTGCATGTTAGCCGGCGATCAAGGGTGAAGCCGGGATTGCGCTGATGGCCAATTCGCCATGCAGCCCTTCAAGCCCCAGGCGTTGGCCACGTGCATACTGGTCCCACAAGGACACACAGTGTATTTCCCTGCGTTGGGCAGATCGGTCTAAACCGCTTTTAAAAGAGTGGCGGTAGGCAGCACGAGTCGTAATGGATTATTGTTGGAAGGGATGAAACCAAGCTTGTTTTGGTAATAGCTGGCAGCGTCCGTGTCCTTTGCATCGACGACAATGAGCGCGACTCCCGAATGTCGGGCAACAACGCGCACTCGCCGAAAGAAGTCTGCCGTCAGGCGTTTGCCAAGGCCCTGTTTTTGTGCGGTTCGGTCGACTGCAAGACGACTCAAGAGAATTGCCGGGATCGGATGCCGAGGCATCTTTTTCTGCTGACCCTTACTAAGCGAGTCGAGCGCCACGGACGCATTAGCTAGCGTGTAATAGCCCAGCAAAGTGCCTTCCTCAACGTACATGAATGTGCGCGACACATTGCGCTTCTGGTCTTGGCCGGCTTGTTGAGTGATATAGGCGTTGAGAGCGGGATGGATCTTGCAATCGAACGCAGAGCGATCAATCGACTTGTCGAAGTCGACAGTAATGAAGTCCATTGATACCCCTTAGCGCAGTGCGAGTAAGTTACAAAGCGCCTCGGTGGGCTCAGGGGGAACATCGAGCATCTGCTCGGCTGCCTCGGCGTCGAGAACCGTCATGCCTGTGGTATCAACACTGGTGACTTCTGCATGCGCAACGGAACGGACAGCCAGGGCAGCGACAAGCTTTTTCAGGTCTGACAGGTCTCGTTCAACATCGGAGAGGTGCGGCGCTCTTGCGGGGCGATTCCTGCCGTGAATCTTGACGTTAACCCAGGTACCGCCAGACAGGGTCTTCGTTGCGAGATCTTCAACGAGATCGTCAGCAGTGATCCGCAACGCTTCCATTCTCCCGCCTTTCAGCAGGAGCTGCTTTTTTCTGGTAGCGGCACGACGGGCAAGCCCGGCTTCAGATCTGTTCGTCACAACGATATTCTCCGTATTTCCCGATCCTAGCACTTTTTCCTTGTCATCTTGACCTGGTCGGACAGCTGACAGGGATGGGCCAGTCGTGTCCAAGGTATGGAAAGGATATCCGAAGGCCAGGCGATGTCTTGTACGAAAGTGCCTGCACGACGGTCATGCGGCGGTGAAAGCAAGTTCGGAGTTTTCATGTGCAATCAGCAAGACCAGGCTCGACGCCTACCGTTTCTCGCCTGTTTTCGCCTTGCTTGATCAAACGATCGCTTCTGGATGAGGATTGTCTGTTGATTGGAAGTGATGACTGCCGAGATGGGCTTCGATTGAATGGGGCGCGCAAATCCACCTCGCTCAAAACGCGCCCGGCACATAGACCACCTGATCCCGCCCCCCTTGCTTCGCGGCGTACAGCCCGCTGTCGGCGCGCCTTAGCGCGTCTTCGAGCGTTTCCCCCTCGGCAAACAGGGTGCACCCTGCGCTGAGGCTTACCCGCAACGGGCCGCTGGCCAACTGCACCGGCTGGGTGCCGATCAGCTGACGCACCCGTTGCGCGATGCCGTTCAGTTCCGCGCTGTCCTTGACCGGCAGCAAGGCAACGAATTCCTCGCCACCCTGGCGCACCAGCAGGTCATCGGGGCGAAGCGCGGCGCGCAGGCGGCGGGCGCACTCGCACAGCACCTGGTCGCCGGCCGCGTGGCCATGCTGGTCGTTGACGGCCTTGAAGTGGTCAAGGTCGGCATAAATCGCCCCCAGCTGCAAACCGCGCTCGTGGGCCAGGTGCCGCTCACGGTCATGGAAGGCGGCCAACGCCCCGCGGTTCCACAGCTGGGTCAAGGGGTCGAGCAGCGCTTTGCGCTGTTCGCGGTCCATCTCCAGGCGCAGGTCGCGGTTGGTCTGGATCAGGCTGCGCAGTTGCAGATAGCCCTCCGCAAGGGTGGCCAAATCCTTGAAATTCGCTTGCTGGACCTCGTTCAGCAGGCGCGGTTGCGGGTCGAACATGCACAACGTACCGATGGCCTTGCCGTTTCCGGCACGCAGCGGATGGCCGGCGTAGAAGCGGATATAGGGCGGGTTCAGCACCAGCGGATTGTCGACGAATCGCGGGTCGCGCGTGGCGTCCGGCACCAGCAAGGTGCCGTCATCGAGAATGGCGTATCCGCAGAAGGACACGTCGCGCGGGGTCTCGCTGGCGTCCAGCCCGATCCTGGCCTTGAACCACTGGCGGTCCTGGTCGATCAGGCTGATCAGCACGGTGTCCACGTGCGCCAGGTCCTGGGTGAGCCGCACCAGGGTATCGAGGTAATGCTCGGCGGGCGTGTCGACCAGGTTCATCTCATCGAGGGCGTGCTGGCGCAGCGCTTCGTCGGTGGGGATCGGGCAAGCCGGCATCTGCTTCTCCATTGCATCGGCAGGGTCTGTGATGGGAACTACTTTAGACAATGCTAGGCGCACATGGGCAACCTGCTTCGCCGCTGGCGAGTGCCGCCGATCGGCTCGTCATCTGTATCGGCTGGCGCCTTGTAGCCGTTTGGCAATAGCTCATTGGGGCTATGGGGCTGGCAAGGCGCGGGTTGCTATGCTGCTGGCGGTCTGGACACAGGGATGGGCTGGCGTCGAATGGCGCTGCCACTACACGGAGGTGCACATGCAGATTACATTGCCGCTGAGTGTCAGCGACTGGAAATACAAGACTGCCAGCGGGGGTGGGTTGACGGTGATGTTTGCCGCCGCCAACGGTGGCTTGCTGACCCTGACCGATCCCAACCAGGCCGAGCAGCAGTTTCGCTATGGCTCGCTCGGGGTCGGTGTTGGCGTAGGCGCACGCTTGCCGCGGGTAGGCAAGATCAACTTGCTGGTGGCGGGCAAGAGCGTTGGCGCGGTCGGCGCCAATGAAGACTTCCCGGCGATCGGCACGGTACTGGTGGCCGAATCGGTCGCTGCCCGGGGCCTGGTGCGCGACGACTTCAAGGGTGGGTGCGTGTTCCTCGAAGGCGGGCTGGGCCTGGTTGGCGGTGGCAGCGGCTCGGGTGTGCTGTTCGGCCTGGATCCCAAGCTATTGGTCCTGGGCACCGCCGCGATTGGCGGCGGCGGCGCGTTCCTGCCGCAGGAAACCTTGCCGCGCCTGCTGCGCTCGGCCAAGGGCGTGATCTTCTCCGCTGGGTTCAACATCGGCGTGCAGGCGGGCGGTGGCCTGGCATTGACCATGGGCGGGCTGTTCTGATGGCCATGGCGTGCTCGCGCTAGCGTCAGGCGCTCGTCGCGCCCAGCGCCGCGAGGTTGCAATACTGCCCTTTGAAATACAGCAAAGGTTGCGAGGGCGTGGTTTGCTGCACATTCAATGCCTTCACTTCCCCGATGACGATCAGGTGATCGCCCGCGACGTGTTCAGCGTGAATCTCGCAATCGATCCAGTGCAGGCTGCCGGCAATGATCGGATTGCCCAGCGGTGACGGCTGCCATTGCACCTGGTGCCACTTGTCCGTGCCGCGCCGCGCGAACCGGTTGGAAATCTCGACCTGCTCACCCGCCAGGATGTTGACCGCGAAGCGACCGGCCTGGCGAATCCTGGGGTAGCTGGCCGAACTGGCCATCACGCTGAATGACACCAGTGGCGGGTTCATCGACACGCTGTAGAACGACTGGCAAGTAAAGCCGATCGGCTCGTCATCGGTGTGCGATGTAATGACCGTGATACCGGAGGCGTAGTGCCCGAGCGCTTCGCGAAAGCTCGATGGCTCGATAGGGAGTGACATAGTAGATCCTGGGTGTGGGTACCGCTCGAAGGTGTGGGAAGGCCCGTATCTGTCCGGGCCTCCACCTGTTACCTCCGACCTGGGCTCAGCGCTTGTTTGCCAGCTCTCTGCGCACAATCTCCGCGCCCGCACTCAACGCATTGAGCTTGCCTCTTGCCACCTGGCGCGGCAGGGGCGCCATCCCGCAGTTGGTGCAAGGGTAGAGCTTGTCGGCGTCGACGAACTGCAGGGCCTTGCGCAGGGTATTGGCAACTTCCTCGGGAGTTTCAATGGCGTGGTTGGCGACATCGATGGCGCCAACCATCACTTTCTTGCCGCGGATAAGCTCGATCAGGTCCATCGGCACGTGGGAGTTGTGGCACTCCAGCGAAACGATGTCGATGCTGGATTTCTGCAGCTTGGGGAAGGCTTCTTCGTATTGCCGCCATTCCGAGCCCAGGGTCTTTTTCCAGTCGGTGTTGGCCTTGATGCCGTAGCCGTAGCAAATGTGCACGGCGGTTTCGCACTTGAGCCCTTCGATGGCGCGCTCCAGGGTAGCCACACCCCAGTCATTGACCTCGTCGAAGAACACGTTGAAGGCAGGTTCGTCGAACTGAATGATGTCGACACCCGCCGCTTCGAGCTCGCGGGCTTCCTGGTTGAGGATCTTGGCGAACTCCCAGGCCAGTTTTTCGCGGCTTTTGTAGTGGGCGTCATACAGTGTGTCGATCATCGTCATGGGGCCTGGCAGCGCCCACTTGATGGGTTGCGAGGTTTGTTGACGCAAGAACTTGGCGTCGTCGACGAAGACAGGCTTGCGGCGAGCAACAGCGCCTACGACCGTCGGCACGCTCGCATCGTAGCGATCACGGATTCTGACCGTCTCGCGCTTCTCGAAATCGACACCGTCGAGGTGTTCGATAAAGGTCGTGACGAAATGCTGACGTGTCTGTTCGCCATCGCTGACGATATCGATACCGGCGTGCTGTTGCTCCTGCAAGGACAAGCGCAGCGCATCTTGCTTGCCCTCGATCAGTTCATCACCCTGCAACTTCCATGGCGACCAGAGTTTCTCAGGTTCAGCGAGCCAGGCGGGTTTGGGCAGGCTGCCCGCAGTGGAGGTGGGTAACAGCTTTTTCATACTGGAAAACCTTGTGTCTGGTTGAGTCAAAGCGCGCAGCGGGCGGACCACTGCTCGAGAACCGCCTGGTAGGGCTTGATGAAGTGCTCTTGCGCGAACTTCCCCTGTTCGACAGCCAGCCGGCTGCGCTCTTCGCGGTCGTATACGATGCGCGTCAACGAGTAGTCCTGGTGCTGCAAGTTGGGCTGGTAGGTTTTGCCGGCGGCGGAGTTCGCGTTGTAAATTTCAGGCCGGTAGATTTTCTGGAAGGTGTCCATCGTGCTGATGGTGCTGATCAGTTCAAGGTTGCTGTAGTCGCCCAGCAAATCGCCGGCAAAATAGAACGCCAGCGGCGCGGCACTGTTGGGCGGCATGAAGTAGCGCACCTTCAAACCCATCTTCTTGAAGTACTCGTCGGTCAGCGAGTACTCCGCCTGCAGGTATTCAACGCCCAGGACCGGGTGCTGGTTTTCCGTGCGGTGATAAACCTTGCTGCTCGAGACGCTCAGGCAGATGACGGGGGGCTTGCTGAAATGCTCCTTGTAGGCGCGCGAATTCACGAAGCACTTGAACAGCTTTCCGTGCAGGTCTCCAAAGTCATCGGGGGTGCTGAAGGTTTGCCGGTCCTTGTTGTGCCCCAGCAACAGCACGCTGAAATCGTAATCGCGCACGTACGACGAAAAATTATTGCCGACCATGCCGTCGATACGCTCGTTGGTTTGTCGATCGACCACCGTCGTTTTCAATATTTCAATCAAGGGCAAGGCAGGGGCAGTGCCCGAGAGGCCGAGATCCATTTCCACTGAAATGATGTCGAGCTCGACCGTGTAGCGGTCACCGAAGGGGTTGTCCCAGTGCGCCAGGGCATTGAAGCGGTTGTCGATCATCCTCAAGGTATTGCGCAGATTTTCCTGGCGGCTCTTGCCCCTGGCCAGGTTGGCAAAGTTGGTGGTGGTGCGGGTCTTGTCCGAAGGCTGGTAGTGCTCATCGAAACAAATACGTTTGAGGGTGAATGCCAACTCGTTGTTCATGGTGGTCGTGTGCCCTGATGTCTGAGGCGAGGCAAGAAGGGCCAGGGTTGAGGACGCGCCCATGCCAGGCTGCCTTTCTCGCTCACGCAAATTCGATGAGGGGATTGTCAAAGATCAGTGCGTCATGAGACAAACTCATTTTTTTTGCATACAAGTGTAGTTTTGCTCATGATCGATCTGAGGCACCTGCGCACCATCCATGCCTTGCGCGAAACCGACAGCCTGTACGAAGCCGCCGAACGGCTGCACCTGACCCAGTCGGCGCTGTCGCACCAGTTCCGCGAGCTGGAAGACCGTATTGGCATGCCGCTGTTCGTGCGCAAGTCCAAACCGGTACGTTTTACCAGCGCCGGTCTCAAGCTGCTGGAGCTGGCCGAGCAGGTGCTGCCGCAGATCCGCGCCACCGAGCGGGACCTGGGCAAGCTGGCTGGCGGTACGGCCGGGCGGCTGCACATCGCGATCGAGTGCCACAGCTGCTATCAATGGCTGATGCCGTCGGTGGACGAATTTCGCGGTGCCTGGCCCGAGGTCGAGCTGGACCTGGCGTCGGGGTTCTCGTTCGCGCCACTGCCGGCCTTGGAGCGGGGCGATCTGGACCTGGTGGTGACGTCCGACCCGGTGAAACTGCCGGGGATCAGCTACGTGCCACTGTTCGGCTATGAGGCACTGCTGGCCATCGACAATCATCATGCCTTGTGCGCAAAGCCGTACCTCGAACCCGCAGATATTGCCAGCCAGACGCTGATCACCTACCCGATCGAGCGCAACAGGCTGGACATCTTCACCCGCTTCCTTGACCCGGCCGACATCGAGCCGACGCAGGTGCGTACCTCGGAGCTGACGATCATGATGATGCAACTGGTGGCCAGCGGCCGCGGTGTGTGCTGCCTGCCGAACTGGGCCGTGCATGAATACAGCTCGCGGGGTTACGTGACCACCAAGCGACTGGGAGAGAAGGGGCTGCAGGCAAGACTCTACGCGGCGGTCCGCAGCGACATGCTCGAAGTGCCTTATGTAAGCGACTTCCTGCTCACGGCAAAGGATATGTCCTTCGCGACGCTGGAAGGCGTCAATGCTGTTTCCGGGATCGCCGTTTGACAGCCAGCCCCATCTATCGCAGCGCATTACCTGGCAATCGAGGCGCACCGATTAGCGGGTCATCACCGAGTCGGCAAGGATCGCGCGAAACACTCTGTATATCTCCGAAAGCGCTGGTTACACATCCCGGCTGCACACTAGTGCGACAGCGCCATTGGTCGGCTGAGTCGAAGCGCAAGCTAGATTCGGTCGACAAAATGTACGAGGATTTTCGTAATTTCGCCGCAGATGTGGTTCACCAATGAGTAACCCAAGCATGAATATCCTGTTCGAGGGCGACACCGGCCAGGCCCTGTGCGAGCGTTGTCAGGCGTTGGTCGCCATGCATTACACCCGGCGCGACGTGCCTTTCAGCGATGGCCTGGGCGTGGCGCGGGACATCCTGGTGGGCGTGTGCGACGGCTGCGACACGGTGGTGGCTATCCCGCCGCAGTCCACTCCGGCGATTCGCGAGGCGCGCAAGCAGCAGCTCAAGTCCATCGAGGCGCGGCTGCCGGCAGTGTATGTCGATGTACTCGACGCGGCGATGCAAGCGGTCAGCAGCGAGGCAGGGGTACATCTGCGCAAGCTGTTCCTCGCCCATTACTTCCACCGGCTGGTGCAGGCCTGCCAGGGAGCAGGTCTGCAACCCGGCCACGAGGCCTTTGTCCAGGCACTCGACGTGCAGCGGCGTCAGAGGGGTTTGCTGGCGTCCGGAGCCACGCGGCGGCTGTCGATGAAGGTCAACCCGCACATGGCCGAGGATTTCCTGACGCTGCTGGGGCAAACCCGGATGAGTCAGACCGAGCTGCTCAAGGCGGTGATCGCAAGAATCCATGTGGATGTGCTCGAGGCGCGTAATCCGCAGGTGATCGAGGCGCTGCAGCGGCTGACGCGAGTGGCGGGGTAGGTCGGGGCGGGCGCACCGCGCGGGCATCGCTCCTCACATGTGAGGCTTGCGCAGCTCATGATCCAGGCGTAACGTGCATCACATGTGAGACAAGGACACCCCCTTCGATGGCAGGCAAGAAAAGCTCCACCGACTACATGCGTGACATGCGCGCCCGGCTCAAGGCCGCGGGCCTGGTCAAGCGTGAGCTGTGGATCCTGCCCGAGCACGCCGCCGCCCTGCGCGGTATCGAGAAGGCTTTACGTCAGCCCCACGCGGGCAAACAGGTCAGAACGGAGGATTTCATGACCGAGCACACCCACTGGACGATCGAAACGCTGCACAGCGCCCTGCAAGGCCTGGACGAGGTGCGTGACGGGTCGATCGGCCTGTCCCTGCAACAGGGCGCCGAGCCCAGCCTCAAGCTGGTGATGAACGAACTGGACGGCCTGCCGCTGTACATCGCCGTGGCCGGTGAGCAGATCCTGGTCGACACGTTGCTGGTGGAAGCCAGCCAGGTGAAAGACCGCGCTGCATTCAACGATGCGGTGCTGCGCACCCGCGACGTGTTCCCGCTGTCGTCGATCGGCCTGCACACGCTGCCGTCGGGCGAGTCGGTGTACACCCTGTTCGGCGCCCTGAGCGCGGCCTCGTCGCTGGATAACATCGTCCAGGAAATCCACACCCTGGCCGACAACGTCATCACCGCCGCCGAAGATTTCGAAGACTACTTCACCCACTGATTCCGGAGATTGCACCATGAGTTTGTTGAGAAAGATCGTCACCGCCCTGCGTGGCGGCGCTTCGGAAGTCGGTGAGGCGATCGTCGACTCCCAGGCCCTGCGCATCCTCGACCAGGAGATCCGCGACGCGGACAACAACCTGATCGATGCGCGCAATCAGCTGGTCAAGATCATGGCCAAGCACAAGACTGCGCAACAGCGCATCACCGAGTTCGACAAGACCATCGGCGACTGGGAACAGAAGGCCATTGCCGCGTTGGACAAGGGCGAGGAAGGCCTGGCCCACGAATGCGCGGCGCGCATCGCCGACCTGACCAACCAGCGTGACAGCGAGCAGGCGCTGGCCGACCAGTTCGGCGCGTCGGTGACCACCCTGACCGCCACCGTGAGCAAGACCGAGGCGCAGATCAAGGGCCTCAAGCAGCAGGTGGACCTGGTCAAGGCCCGTGAGAGCGTGCAGCGTGCCCAGGTGAGCGCGGCCTCGGCCACCGGCGGCGCCAATGGCAGCCTGGAAACGGCGGTCGGTTCGCTGGACCGCATCAAGAAGCGCCAGACCGAGCGGGCGGCCGAGCTGGAAGCGGCGGCGGAGCTGGCGGGCAAGGCTGATGGCAGCGACCTGGAAGCACGCCTGAAGTCGGCTGGGATCGGCGCGAGCAACAGCGGGGCCGACGATGTGCTGGCACGCTTGAAGGCCAAGGCGGCCAAGCCGGCGGAGTGATTCGTCGAGTGGGCGGGCCTCATCGCGGGGCAAGCCCGCTCCCACAGTAAAATCCGCAGCGGCTTCGTGGGAGCGGGCTTGCCCCGCGATGAGGCCGGCCCGTCTGGCGCAAAACCCTGCTGCAGACCCGTTGGCGGGGCGCACGAAAAGCAGTATCGTGTCGCCCCCCGCCAAAGGACTGCCGCGACCCAAGGGATTTTCAATGTCGCCTTCTCCCGACAGGCCCAGCCTGTTCGCTACAGCTCCAGTATTGGCTCCTGTTCCGTCACCCTCTCACCCAGGAGATGCCCCGTGGGTTGGTTGAAACGCTTCATGGGCTTCGAAGCCCCCAAACCTGCCGCCGGCAGCCAGGCCCAAGGCAACCTGCCATTCGGCCTGGGCAGCGGGCGCATGCTCAAGCTCGATCGCTCGCTGAAACTGCTGCTCGACGGGCATTCCGAGCTGGAGGTCCCCGAGCAGGAAGTGGTCTGGGCGGTCGGTGAAGTCGACCTCGGCCAGTCGGTGCGCCTGGCGCGCTTCTATATGGAAGACGAGGACTACTGGCTGCAGGTGGTGATGAACGGCGCGTCGGCAGACGATGTGCGCGATATCATCCTGTTCGGTTACTACAGCGTGGTGCCGGTCACCAGCGACGCGGAGCTCAAGCGCCTGGTCGGCCCCGAGTCGAACATCGGCCTGCCGTACTACGAGCACGAAGGCTACGAGTTCGTTCGCCAGTGGGGCAGCGAAGAAGGGCAGACCGAGCTGACGCCGATCAGCGAGTGGGTCACCAGCCCCGAGACCAGCTACCGCATCCAGCACCTGTCGATGCTGTATGCACGCGAAACCGGCCTGACCGATCGCCGCGAATTCCTCCTGCTTTCGGTGGAGGAAGACGAGGACGGCAATGTCAGCCTGACCACTTCGGTGGGTGTCACCCTGCAATCAACGGACTTCAACGTCATCTGACAAGGATTCACCATGCTCGACGCACTTCGCATGTCGCTCAACGCCCAGGCAGTGATCGGCTTCATTCTCTACATCAGCGTGGCGCTGGTGCTGTTCTGGCTGTTCCAGTTCATCTACACGCACCTCACCCCGCACCGTGAGTTCGCCCTGATTCGCGACAACAACAGCGCCGCGGCCATCGCCCTGGGTGGTGCGTTGATCGGCTTCTCGCTGCCGGCCAGCAACATCATCGCCTACAGCGTCAGCCTGCTCGACTTCGTGGTCTGGGTGGTGATCGCCGCCGTGGTGCAACTGCTCGCCTTCGGCATCACCAGCCTGGTGCTCAAGGGCCTGGCCAGCCGCATCGCCAAGGGCGAGATGGCCGCCGCGATCTACGCCGCTGCCGTGGCGATCAGCGTGGGCTTCCTCAACTCGGCCTGCATGACCCCGTCGGTCTGAGCCGTTTGCGCGCAAGGAGCCCTATATGAGACGCAGTTCCGTCAAGCTGGTGCTGGCCAGTTCCCTGCCGCTGGCGCTTACCGCGTGCAGCGCGCCCGAGGAGACTTACACGGTCAGCAAGCGCAGCAACTACACCACCGTCCAGGCTTGCGTCGATGACAAGATGCCGGTGGACGTGTGTTCCGACGCCTACATGCAGGCGTTGGCCGACCACCGCCGCATTGCCCCGACCTATGGCGACAAGGCTGCCTGCGAGGCCGACTTCGTGCCGGACTACTGCCAGGTCACCAGTGACAACCGCTACATGCCGCGCCTCGGCGGCTTCGAGCTGGCGGTGTCGGGTGAGGTCAGCCAGTCTCAGGTCGACGCGGCCCGCGCCCAGGTCGAGAACAGCGGCCAGGCCAGCAGCGGCGGCAGCAACTTCAACGGCCTGCTTACCGGCCTGCTGCTCGGCCAGGTGCTCAGCGGCGGCAATCGCCAGTACTACTCGCAGCCGGTCTACCAGTACCGTGACAGCAGCGGCGGATACCGCAGCACCACGCTCGGCCAGCAGATCGACCAGGGCAAGCGCTTCGAGCGCTCCGACCAGGCCCAGCAGAGCGGCGGCAGCTACAGCAGCTACTACTCCGGCAGCTCCAGCGGGCGCAGCTACAAATCCAGCACCTCGACCCGCTCCAGCGTGTCCTCGTCGATCTCTCGCGGCGGCTTCGGCAGCCAGGCCACTGCACGCAGTGGCTGGGGCGGCAAGAGCAGCGGCGGCTTCAGCTTCGGCGGTTGAGCATGCGCAAGATCCGTTGCGACGAACGCCCGGACTGGCGCGCCACCGCCGAGCGCGAAGGTTTCACCTTCCACACCATCGACGGTGAACGCTACTGGGACGAGCGTGGCTATTACCAGTTCAGCGAGGCCCAGGTCAGCCGTGACCTGGAGGCGCCCACCCAGGAGCTGCATGCGATGTGCCTGGACGCGGTGGCACGCATTGTCGACAGCGAAGCGCTGATGACTCGCCTGGCGATCCCGCCGGCGTTCTTCGACCTGGTGCGTCGTTCGTGGAAGGAGGGGCATCCGCACCTCTACGGGCGTTTCGACTTCAGCTACGACGGCACGGGTCCGGCCAAGCTGATCGAGGCCAACTACGACACGCCGACCTCGCTGTACGAGGCGGCGGCGTTCCAGCTGATCTGGCTTGAGCAGCAGATCGAGCGCGGTGTGCTGCCGGCCCATGCCAGCCAGTTCAACACCCTGGCTGAAGACCTGGTGCGGGCTTTTGCCGCCTTCGAACGTGAAAGCCCGTTCTACTTCTCGGCCATCGGCGGCTCCGTCGAGGACCGCGGCACCACGGATTTTCTGCGCAAGATGGCCGGGCACGTGGGTATCAGCACCCGGCATATCGACCTGGAGGATATCGGCCTGAATGACGAGGGGCGCTTCGTCGACCTCGAAGGCCGGCCGATCCCGCGCCTGTTCAAGCTGCATGCCTGGGAGCATATCTTCCACGAGGACTTCGGCCAGGCCATCGCCGGTTGCGATACCCAGTTCGTCGAGCCGGCGTGGAAGTCGCTGATTTCCAACAAGGGCATCTTGCCGTTGTTGTGGGAATGGCATGAGGGCCACCCGAACCTGTTGCCAGCCTTTCTCGACGAAGACCCCCGGCGGCCGGTGCCCAAGGGCTGGGTGCGCAAGCCGTATTTCTCTCGCGAGGGGGCCAATGTGGACATTCGCACCACCGATGACCAGCGGGTGTTCGAGGACGGGCCCTATGATGACGCACCGTACATCCTGCAAGGTTTCGCGCCTTTGCCGAAGTTCGGCGACAGCTACACCCTGATCGGCTCGTGGGTAGTCGGTGACCTGGCCTCGGGGATCGGCATTCGTGAAGACGACACCCTGATCACCAAGGACAGCTCGCGGTTTGTGCCCCATGTAGTGGTGGACTGACCGGCTGCGCTATGTCGCGTAGAGAGCTACGTAGCAAGCCTCGTCAGCGTGGGAGCGGGCTGATCACAACGTTACGATTGCTCCACCGATGATGGTCCCTCAGATGGTCGGTTTCAGGACGCGCCGGGTCGCCCGCGCACAACCTCTTCGCGCAATAGCTGCCATGCTCTGAGGATGCCCGTGGACCGCGCGCAGCAAGACGCATGGCCGCAGGCAAGGAGGGTGCCTGGCCTGCCGCCACCGTGACGCGGCCTGCGCACCGCAGCTGAACACCGCCGGACACTGGCCCGCGATCAGGGCCGGGCCGGGTTGCCGAGGTCCGCTGTATGCCTGATGAGTTGAACCACCTGCCGTTGATCCAGCGTGTCCTGGCCCGTGAAAAGGACACCCCTGGCGCCTTGTTGCCGATCCTCCACGCCATCCAGGCCGGCGCCGGCTACATTCCCGACAGCGCCGTCGCCGAGATCGCCCATGCCCTCAACCTCAGCCAGGCCGAGGTGCGCGGGGTAATCAGCTTCTACCACGATTTCCGTACCACGCCGCCGGCCCGCCATACCCTGCGCCTGTGCCGCGCCGAGTCCTGCCAGAGCCGTGGCGCCGAGGCGCTGGCCGCGCAATTGCGCGAGCAACTCGGGCTGGATGACCACGGCCGCAGCGAAGACGGTGCGCTCGACCTTCGTCCGGTGTACTGCCTGGGTGCTTGTGCCTGCTCGCCGGCGTTGGAGCTCGATGGCCAGCTCCATGCCCGCGTCACTCCGGAACGCCTGCGGGCGCTGGTGGCGGGCTGCCGTGAGGAGGTGAAAGCATGCTGAGCCTGAGCATCTCCTGCGATTCGCTGGCCCGGGCAGTGGGCGCCGATCAGGTGGCCGAGGCACTGACCCGCGAGGCGGCGCAGCGCAACCTGGTGCTACGCATCAAACGCACCAGTTCCCGTGGCCTGTATTGGCTGGAGCCGCTGGTGGAGCTGGACACCGCGCAAGGCCGGCTGGGCTTCGGGCCGGTCACACCTGAGGATGTCCCCGGTTTGCTCGATGCCCTGGCGGGTGACCATGCAGGCCATGCGTTGGCGCTGGGGCCGGTCGAAGAGATTCCCTACCTGAAAACCCAGCAGCGCCTGTTGTTCGCCCGCGCCGGCATCACCCGGCCGCTGTCACTGGACGACTACCATGCCAACGGTGGTTTCGAGGGGCTGCGCCAGGCCACGTTGCTGGACGGTGACGAAGTGGTCGCGGCGGTGCTCGATTCGGGCCTGCGTGGCCGGGGTGGCGCGGCCTTTCCGGCGGGCATCAAGTGGCGCACCGTGCGCCAGGCGCCGGCCGTGCAGAAGTACGTGGTGTGCAACGCTGATGAAGGCGACTCCGGCACCTTCGCCGACCGCATGCTCATGGAGGGCGACCCGTTCCTGCTGATCGAGGGCATGATCATTGCCGGCCTCGCCGTGGGGGCGAGCAAGGGCTACATCTATGTGCGCTCGGAGTACCCCGATGCCGTGCGCGCGCTCAACGAGGCGATCCTGCTCGCTCGCGAGGCCGGTTACCTGGATGTCGCCGGCAGCGGCGTGGCCTTCGACCTGGAGGTGCGGGTCGGCGCGGGCGCCTATATCTGTGGCGAGGAAACCGCGCTGCTCGAATCCCTGGAGGGCAAGCGCGGCATCGTCCGCGCCAAGCCGCCGTTGCCGGCGTTGGAGGGGCTGTTCGGCCAACCGACGCTGGTGCACAACGTGCTCACCCTGGCTTCGGTACCGATCATCCTGGCCAAGGGCGCGGTCTGCTACCGCGACTTCGGCATGGGCCGCTCGCTGGGCACCTTGCCGTTCCAGCTGGCCGGCAATATCCGCCATGGCGGGCTGGTGGAACGCGCTTTCGGCCTGACCCTGCGCGAGCTGGTGGAAGGCTACGGCGGCGGTACCGCCAGTGGCCGGCCGATCAAGGCGGCGCAGGTCGGCGGCCCGCTGGGTGCCTGGGTGCCGCCTGAACAGTTCGACACACCGCTGGACTACGAGGCCTTCGCCGCCATTGGCGCGATGCTCGGCCATGGCGGCGTGGTGCTGGCCGATGACACCCTGAACATGGCCGGCATGGCCCGCTTCGCCCTGCAGTTCTGCGCCGAGGAATCCTGCGGCAAGTGCACGCCGTGCCGGATCGGCTCGACCCGCGGCGTGGAAGTGGTCGACCGGCTGATCGCCAGCACCGACCCAGCCTACCGCGAAAGCCAGGCGGGGTTGCTGCGCGACCTGTGCGACACGATGCAGTACGGCTCGCTGTGTGCCATGGGTGGGATGACCCCGTACCCCGTGGTCAGCGCCCTCAAGCACTTCCCCGCCGATTTCGGCCTGGAGGCCGCGCAATGATCAATTACTTCGACCCCAGCAGCGACCTCGACCTGGGTACCCCGCAACGCCTCAGCGAGGTGCAGGTCAGCCTGGTCATCGACGGCCGTTCGATCAGCGTGCCCGCCGGCACCTCCGTGATGCGCGCCGCAGCCATGCTCGGCACCAGCATCCCCAAACTGTGCGCCACCGACAGCCTCGAGGCCTTCGGCTCGTGCCGCATGTGCATGGTCGAGATCGACGGCATGCGCGGCTACCCGGCCTCCTGCACCACACCTGTGGGCGAGGGCATGGTGGTGCGTACGCAGACGCCACGCCTGGCCGACCTGCGCCGCAACGTGATGGAGCTGTATATCTCCGACCACCCGCTGGACTGCCTGACCTGTTCGGCCAACGGCAATTGCGAGCTGCAGACCGTCGCCGGCCAGGTTGGCCTGCGCGAGGTGCGTTATGGCTATGACGGTGCCAATCACCTGGGCGAAGGCAAGGACGTGTCCAACCCATACTTCGACTACGAGCCGAGCAAGTGCATCGTCTGCAGCCGCTGCGTGCGCGCCTGCGAAGACATTCAGGGCACCTTCGCCCTGACCATCACCGGGCGCGGTTTCGACTCGCGGGTGGCGGCGGCCGGCGGTGACGATTTCCTCAGTTCCGAATGCGTGTCCTGCGGCGCCTGCGTGCAGGCCTGCCCGACGGCGACCCTGAGCGAGAAAAGCCTGATCCAGCTCGGCCAGCCCGAGCGCGCGGTGATCACCACCTGCGCCTATTGCGGCGTGGGCTGCTCGTTCCGCGCCGAGATGAAGGGCGACCAGCTGGTGCGCATGGTCCCGGACAAGAATGGCGGCGCCAACCACGGCCATGCCTGCGTCAAGGGGCGCTTCGCCTGGGGTTATGCCACGCACCCGGACCGCATTACCAAACCGATGATTCGCAAGCGCCTGGAGGACCCGTGGCAAGAGGTCAGCTGGGATGAGGCAGTCACCTATGCCGCCAGCGAGTTGCGGCGCATCCAGCTCAAGTACGGGCGTGATTCCATCGGTGGCATCACCTCCAGCCGCTGCACCAACGAAGAGGCGTACCTGGTGCAGAAGCTGGTGCGCACGGCCTTCGGCAACAACAACGTCGACACCTGCGCGCGGGTCTGCCATTCGCCCACTGGCTACGGCCTCAAGCAGACCCTGGGCGAGTCCGCCGGTACCCAGAGCTTCGACTCGGTGATGCTGGCCGACGTGGTGCTGGTGATCGGCGCCAACCCCACCGACGCGCACCCGGTGTTCGGCTCGCAGCTCAAGCGCCGCCTGCGCCAGGGCGCGCGATTGATCGTCATCGATCCGCGGCGTATCGACCTGGTCGATGCGCCCCATGCCCGCGCCGAACTGCACCTGCAACTACGTCCGGGTACCAACGTGGCCATGCTCAACGCCCTGGCTCATGTGATCGTCAGCGAGGGCCTGCTCGACCAGCGCTTCATCGATGCCCGCTGCGAAACCGAGGACTTCGCCCGCTGGCGCGATTTCGTCGCGCAGCCCGACAACGCCCCTGAAGTACTCGGCCCGGTGTGTGGCGTGCCCGCCGAGCAGATCCGCGCCGCCGCCCGGCTGTACGCCACCGGCGGCAATGCGGCGATCTACTATGGCCTGGGCGTGACCGAGCACAGCCAGGGCAGCACCGCGGTGATGGGCATCGCCAACCTGGCCATGGCCACCGGCAATATCGGCCGCGAAGGGGTGGGCGTGAACCCGCTGCGCGGGCAGAACAACGTGCAGGGCTCGTGCGACATGGGCTCGTTCCCCCACGAGTTGCCCGGCTACCGGCATATCTCCAACGAAAGCGTGCGTGCCGAGTTCGAGCAGGCCTGGGGCGTGACCCTGCAGCCCGACCCGGGGTTGCGCATTCCGAACATGTTCGAGGCTGCGCTGGACGGCAGCTTCAAGGCGCTGTACTGCCAGGGTGAAGATATCGCCCAAAGCGACCCCAACACCCAGCATGTCACTGCCGCGCTGCTGGCGATAGAGTGCGTGGTGGTGCAGGACATCTTCCTCAACGAGACGGCCAAGTTCGCTCATGTGTTCCTGCCGGGCAGCTCGTTCCTCGAGAAGGACGGCACCTTCACCAATGCCGAGCGGCGCATCTCGCGGGTGCGCAAGGTGATGGAGCCGCTGGCCGGCAAGGCCGACTGGGAGGCGACCCTGGCCCTGGCCGATGCCTTGGGCTACCACATGGATTACCAGCATCCGTCGCAGATCATGGACGAAATCGCCCGCCTGACCCCGACCTTCCGCCGGGTCAGCTATGCCGAGCTCGACCACCACGGCAGCCTGCAGTGGCCGTGCAACGACGCCGCGCCCGACGGCACGCCGACCATGCATATCGACCAGTTCGTACGCGGCAAGGGGCGCTTCATGCTCACCGGCTACGTGCCCACCGACGAGAAGGTCAACAGCCGCTACCCGCTGCTGCTGACCACCGGGCGCATTCTCAGCCAGTACAACGTCGGCGCGCAGACCCGGCGCACCGGCAACGTCGCCTGGCACGACGAGGACCGCCTGGAGATCCACCCCAGCGATGCCGAGAGCCGCGGCATCACCGACGGCGACTGGGTGGGCGTGGGCAGCCGCGCCGGGCAGAGCGTGCTGCGCGCCAGGGTCAGCGGCCGGGTGGCGCCGGGGGTGGTGTACACCACCTTCCACTTCCCCGAGTCGGGGGCCAACGTGATCACCACCGACAACTCCGACTGGGCTACCAACTGCCCGGAATACAAGGTCACCGCAGTGGAGGTGGTGAAGGTGTTCCAGCCGTCGGAATGGCAGAAGCGCTATCAGAGCTTCAGCGACGAGCAGCGGCGCTTGCTCAAGGAACGGCGTCAGGCGGAAAAGGCGGAGGTGCGCCGATGAGCAGCGACAACCTGGTGAAGATGGCCAACCAGATCGGCCATTACTTCGACAGTGAGCCGGACCATGCCAAGGCGGTGCAGGGGGTGAGGCAGCACCTGCTGAGCTTCTGGACGCCGGGCATGCGTCGGCAGTTGACCGAGAGGGCGCAGGCTGATGGGGGCCTGGAGTTGGATGCGCTGGTGCGAGAGGCGGTGCACCCGATGATTTGACGTAGGGCAGGACCGCCCCGGCTTATTCTGATATCCAGAAATAGACCTGCTCCGGATCCCCTTCGTCGAGGTGCTCGACAATGCCGCTCTCGACAAAGCCCCGGCGCTCCAGCAAGCGGCGCATCGGGCCATTGGAGCGGTTGGTCGAGGTGAACAGCTTCTGCCCCGTGCAGTCGGCCTGTATGTGAGCCAGCAGCGCGGCTCCCAGCCCACTGCGGCGGTGGCCCTGGTCGACCATCAGCATCTCGATGAACGCGCAACCGAAGAAGTGCCGGTGCATCACCGCATAGGCGCTCACCGCGCCTTGCACCTCGGTCACCAGGCAACGGTACTGCCTGAGCCAGTCGGCATCTGTTCGGCACGCTGCGGGTCCCGATGAGCGACGCTGTCGATGGCGATCAGGGCAGATAGATCCTGTAGTCCAGCAAGACGAATGTTCATGGTTTGGTTCTGCAGTGGCGGTGCCGGGATTATCTGCGCCAGGACACGTCATGCACAGATGTTGTTGCAGCGCATGCCCGGATGAAATGTCCGTCATGTTTGCAGGGTTGATGCAGGTGCGGTGCTACGCTCGCAAAAACATCCTCTGTGGAAGCGCACCATGGACATGAACTGGCACCAGGCCCTGCAAGATAGCCTGAGCTGGCTGGCAATCGCCTCGTTGGTCACCCTTGTCTGCTTCACCATTACCGCCTTGCTGGCGGTGCGCTATACCCGCTGGGGCGCGCAGTTCTGGCAACTGGCCGGGCCCTATTTCAGCTTCCGTCGCAGTTGGCGACCTTTGCTGGCCTTCGCCCTGCTGCTGGTCCTGACGCTGTTCGCGGTGCGCCTCAACGTGTTGTTCTCGTTCTGGTACAACGGCTTCTACAGCGCGTTGCAGGCACTGGACCAGAGCGCATTCTGGTACCTGCTCGGGGTGTTCGCGGTGCTGGCGAGCATCCATGTGTTGCGCTCGCTGTTCGCCTTCTACGTCACCCAGGCCTTCAACATCCGCTGGCGGGTATGGCTCACCGAACGCCTGACCGCCGACTGGATGCACGGCGATGCCTACTATCGCGGGCAGTTTCTCGAAGAGCCCGTGGACAACCCCGACCAGCGTATCGAACTTGACGTGAACAACTTCGTCAGCGGTTCCGTTTCCCTGGCGCTGGGGGCGGTCAGCGCGGTGGTGTCGCTGGTGGCGTTCACCGGCATTCTCTGGGGGCTGTCGGCGCCGCTGGAAGTGGCTGGCATCGAAGTCCCCCGGGCGATGGTGTTCGCCGTGTATGTCTATGTGCTGATTGCCACCTGGATCGCCTTCCGCCTTGGTCAGCCGCTGATCCGTCTGAACTTCCTCAACGAGAAACTTACCGCCAACTTCCGCTACGCGCTGATGCGCCTGCGTGAGAATGCCGAGAACATCGCCTTCTACCAAGGCGCGCAAGTGGAGCGGGGCACCTTGCTCGGGCGCTTCTTCGCGTTGATTGGCAACGCCTGGGCGCTGGTGTTCCGGAACCTCAAGTTCAGCGGCTTCAACCTGGGCGTCAGCCAGGTGGCGGTGGTGTTCCCGTTCATCCTCCAGGCACCGCGCTTTTTCAGCGGCGCGATCAAGCTCGGCGACGTGATGCAGACCGCCCAGGCATTTGGCCAGGTGCAGGACTCGCTGTCGTTCTTCCGTGAGTCCTACGACACCTTCGCCCAGTACCGCGCCACCCTCGACCGTCTGACCGGTTTTCTCGACGCCAACCAGCAGGCCGCCGCGTTGCCGCGGGTGGCCACCGTGGGCCAGGAGCACGCGCTGGGGATTCTGGGCTTACAGGTGCGCCGCCCCGATGGCCACGCATTGATTGCCGATCTCGACCTGAACCTGCACAGCGGTCAGGCGCTGCTGATCAAAGGGCCATCGGGCAGCGGCAAGACCACCTTGCTGCGTGCCCTGGCGGGCCTGTGGCCCTATGCCGAGGGCGAGGTCAGGCGACCGCTGGGGACGCAGGCGCTGTTCCTCTCGCAGCGCCCGTACTTGCCGCTGGGCGACCTGCGCACCGCCATCGCCTATCCGGCGCACGGCGAGCCTGGGGACGATGCGCGCATGCAGCAGGCCCTGCGCCAGGTCAACCTCGCCCACCTGGCCGAACGACTGGACGAGCAGCGCGACTGGTCGCGGATCCTGTCGCTTGGCGAACAGCAGCGCCTGGCGTTTTCCCGGGTGCTGTTCAACCGACCGCAGGTGGTGTTCCTCGACGAGTCCACCTCGGCCATGGACGAAGGGCTGGAGCATGCGCTGTATTCGCTGCTGCGTGAGGAGTTGCCAGCGACACTGCTGGTCAGTGTCGGGCACCGCAGCACCCTGGCGGGGTTCCACTCCCACCGCCTGGAGGTGGACGGGCAGGGGGGGTGGGCGTTGCTGGAACAGCAACCGGCAGCCATGCCCCTGTAACTTCAGGCCGCCCGCATCCCTGTCGGAGCGAGCTTGCCCCGCGATGGCGTCAGGTCAGGTAATGCAGTTGCTCCTGGCGGCCTCATCGCGGGGCAAGCCCGCTCCCACGATCAGCCATGAACCACAAACCTGCCATTGTAGTAGCGGCGAACGCGCCCCCCAGCATGAATGTCGCCTGATACCCCACCCAGTCCCACAATCCTCCGGCCAAAACACTGGCCACCAACAACGCCACCCCCGTCACCAGATTGAACACGCCGAACGCGGTTCCGCGCAGATCCTCGGGCGCGCTGTCGGCGATCAGGGCGCTGAACACGCCCTGGGTAAAGCCCATGTGCAGCCCCCACAGGATCACGCCCAGCGCCAGGCCGGACAGGCCCGGCAACCAGGCCAGCAGCAGATCGGCCAGTACCAGCAGGGCCAGCCCGAGCATCAATACACCCCGTCGCCCGACCTTGTCGGACAGTGCCCCGGCAGGATAGGCCGACAGTGCATATGCCAGTGACATCAGCACCAGCACTGCTGGCGCCCACAGTGCCGCAAGGCCAAGCGCCTGGCCGCGCAGCAACAGAAACGCTTCGCTGAAGCGCGCCAGGGTGAACAGCGTGGCCAGGATGACCAGGCGCCAGTAACCGTTGCCCAGTCGGGCCAGTTCGCGAAGAGCCAGAGGTGCAGCCACCGTGCCGACCGCTGCGGGTTTGTCGGGCTCGCGGACGAAGGCTACCAGCACATAGAGCGCCATGAACGCCGGAATCACCGCCACCCAGAACACCGTCTGGAAGTGGCTGGCGGTCAGCCACATCAACAGGATCGCCAGCAATGGCCCGAGAAACGCCCCGACCGTATCCAGCGCCTGGCGCAGGCCGAATGCCGCCCCGCGCAGTGGTGCGGGGGTGACGTCGGCGATCAGCGCATCCCGTGGCGCGCCGCGGATGCCCTTGCCTACTCGGTCGACGAACCGTGCCGCGGTCAGCCATTCCAGCCCGGGGGCTAGCGGGAACACCGGCTTGGTGACGGCTGCCAGGCCGTAGCCGATCACCGTCAGCAGCTTGCGTTTGCCCAGGCGGTCGCTGAGGGTGCCGGAGAACAGCT
Source organism: Pseudomonas sp. CAM1A (assembly GCF_047501685.1). Taxonomy (NCBI): domain Bacteria; kingdom Pseudomonadati; phylum Pseudomonadota; class Gammaproteobacteria; order Pseudomonadales; family Pseudomonadaceae; genus Pseudomonas; species Pseudomonas sp. CAM1A. Next base: position 361,201 of record NZ_JBFNXP010000002.1, read on the forward strand.
TGGTAAACGCCGCGGTCGCCTCGGCGATACCTTCGATCAGGCCGATGGCCAGCACCGAGGTGCCGAGCACGCTGACCATGTACAGCGGGAGGAGGGCGTGGATCATCTCCGAAGAGATGTCCATCAGTAGCGAGACAAAACCCAGGGCCCAGACGCTGCGGGGGATGAGGGCGAGGCTGTGGCGGCGGCGCGAGTGCGGAACACTGTTCATGGGTGATCTCGGTGTTGCTCCGATTTCACTCTAGACAATAGCGGCTCATCCAGGGGGCTCAGGCTGGCCCTTGCTGATGTAGCTGACCCAGGCGGCTGCGAGTACGCACAAGATCGGCGATGGCGCCGCCCAGGCTTTTTTCCAGGGCCTGCCTGCCAATCATCAGCACCTCCCGGTCCTGGTCGTAGAGCACATCCACCAGGTTGACGAAGCGCTGCTGCGCCGCCAGGGAGCACTCGGCCAGATCATCCAGGCCGTCTATGATCCAGCGATCATAACGCTCGGCCAGGGCCAGGTAATCGATCACTGCGGTCGGCTGTTCGCACAGGTCGTCGAAGCTGAACATTACCTGGCGCCCCTCGCTGGCCAGCGCCCGCAAAGGCCGTTTGTTGACCTCCAGCCAGACCCTCTGCGGTGTGGGCACCCGCAGGGCCACACGTTGCCGCGCATCGCCCGGCCAGACATAGTGTCCTTGGGTAAAACGCTGATGCTCACGGTTGCTTGGCAGGCTGCGAAAGTCGGCCTCCCCGGCTACCTCCAGCACTTGCATATGGCGGTTGATCAGGCGGATCACCGGCAGGAAGCGTGCGTGGTACAGCGGGTTGGGCAGCAACCCCTCAGGGGCGTAGTTGGAGGTGAGCAGCAGGACCACGCGCCGAGCGAACAGGGCATCGAACAGCCGCTTGAGCAGCATGGCGTCGCCGATGTCATGGACGTGGAACTCGTCGAAGCACAGCACTTGGCAGTGGCCCAGCAGTGCGTCGAGGGTCGCCCCCAGGGCATCGTCCTGCGCCCGGTGGTGATGCATGCCCTGGTGCAGGCGGGCGAAGAAATCGTGAAAATGCAGGCGGCGCTTGGACGTCGTCGGCACGGCCTGGAAGAAGCCATCGAGCAGCCAGCTCTTGCCGCGTCCGACCGCGCCGTGCAGGTACAGGCTGCGTGCCTGACCCGCGTCGAGGCTGCCCAATAGCATGGCCATCGCCTCGATCACCTGAAGCTGCCCGTAGCTCAAGGTATAGCCTCGCTCGGTTGCCAGTGTCTGAAAGTGGCTCAACAAGGTGGGGGCCTTGGCTGGGGCACTGCGCAGGCGCTGGCCAATCTGGCGCAAGGGCGCGGGAATCCAAGTGGGCAAGTGGCTGGCTCCTCGGGCCGAGTCTGGGGCAGGGCGCAGCTTGCGCGATGCCGGGCATTTTGACCAATCGAGAATGTGCCGGGCAATGATCGTGAAATGCGATAGCTCAGGCCTTGTGCTCGAGTCGGCGCTCGATCATGTACTTGACCGCCAGACGGCGCTCCTTGAGATGGCGCAGGTCTTCGTCGACAAAGTTGCCTGCCGAGATCGACTCGGCGGCCAGCACCTGATTGTCGATGTCCATGTACTCATCCAGCAGGCGGTCGAGCTGCGGGTCTTGCTGGCGGCGCTGCTGGACGATCTCGCGTGGGTAGTGCAGGTCCTGGTAGAGGTCATGGGAAACGGGCATGGCGTCCTCCTTGTGATGCGCCGGTGGGCTCTATCTGATTGGAATGGAGGAATGCGATTGTGTTGAAGCGAGGCGGTGGAATTGCGACGAGCGGTTGTCGGATGCGCTGCGAGAACCCACTTGAAAGGTAGCCGATACAACTAACCTGCTGTTTTTCTGCGTTTTTTTTAAAAAAAAGCTTCCCACCTCGAAAAAAGGTTGCTAAAGTGCCGGCCATTCCCGAGCAGCAACACACGGAGCTGCCGGGGGTTGTCAGTGAGGCGGTGATCAGTCATTCGCCAGATCCGATACAGGGGCGTCGCCAAGCGGTAAGGCAGCAGGTTTTGATCCTGCCATGCGTTGGTTCGAATCCAGCCGCCCCTGCCATTTTCAAGCTGTACTCTCTCCCCAATCGCCTTTCGGCGATTTTTTCGTTTCTGCCTATCTGTTTTCCAGCGACTCGGCCAGTACCTGGGCGAGGATGTGTTCGTGCACCGGTTTCTGCACCACCTGGCACCCTGGCAACTCCAGCCCTTGCAGTTGCGCGTACCCGGTGAGGAACACCACGGGCAGGCGCGGAAAGCGCTTGCGGGCCGCCAGTGCCAGTTGGGCACCATTGAACTCCGGCATGGCGAAATCGGTGAGCAGCAGGTCTATGCGTTCATCGAGCAGGGCCATGGCCTGCGTACCGTTGTGCGCCTGGTGTACCTCGTAGCCCTGGCGCTCCAGCAGGTCACCGATCATCTCGCGCACCAGATGGTCGTCGTCAACCAGCAGGATGTGACGCTCGGTCCCTCGGGCGAAAAGCGGGCGCACATCGTCCTCGCCCGCCGTGAGCGCATCGGCACGGGCCTTCACCGCTGGCAGGTAGACACTGACCAACGTGCCGCGGCCTGGCGTCGTATCAATGCGCACGCCGCCGCCGATCTGTTTGGCGAAGCCGAACACCTGCGCCAGCCCCAGGCCCGAACCCTTGCCGATGTCCTTGGTGGTAAAGAACGGCTCGAAGGCCTTGGCCAGCACTTCGTCGCTCATGCCACAGCCGCTGTCGCGGATGCTCAGCACCACGTACTCGCCGGGCTCCGGATCCTCCGGGCGTTGTGGGTGGGTGCTGACCCGGGTGTTGCGCGTGGCCAGGGTCAGTTGGCCACCCTCGGGCATGGCGTCGCGGGCGTTGATCGCCAGATTGAGGATGATCATCTCGGTCTGGGTCGGGTCGGTCAGGGCTTGCCATAGCCCGGCATCGAGTTCCAGGCGTACTGCGACACTGCCACCCAGGGTGCGGCGCAGCAGTTCCTCCAGCCCCGCCAGCGTGCGGTTGAGGTTCAGCGGCACCGGCTCCAAGCGTTGCTTGCGCGAAAACGCCAGCAACTGGCTGGTCAGCTTGGCCCCGCGCTCGCCAGCCTCGCGAATGTGCTGCAGGCGCTTGTGGGCCTTGTCCAGCAGGCCTTTGTCCAGGTCGTTTTGCAGGAAGCTGGCGCCGGTGAGGATCACCGTCAGCAGGTTGTTGAAGTCGTGCGCGACCCCGGCGGTGAGCTGGCCCACCGCTTCCAGGCGCTGCATCTGCTGCAGCGCGGCCTCGATGCGTTCGCGCTCGGCAATCTGTTCGCGCAGGCGCTCGTTGGCCTCGGCCAGGTCCAGCACTGCCTCGCGCTCACTGGAAATGTCGCGGGCGACCACATGCAGCAGGTTGTCGTCCGGCACCACCACCCACGACAGCCAGCGTTGCTGGCCTTCGGCATGCAGGATGCGGCCGACGAAGCGGGCGCTGGTGCGCCCCTGGGAGAGCGCGGCCAGCTCGGTGAGGAAGGTTTCCTGGTCGGTTTCCGGTAGCAGCTGCAGCAGCGAGATCTGCGCCAACCGCTCATGGGGAAAGCCCAGCGCGGCTTCCCAGGCCGGGTTGAGGGCGACTGGGGTCAGGTCCTTGTTGAGTACCGCCAGCAGGTCCTGGGACAGTTCCCAGGCGCGGTCGCGCTCGCGGGTGCGGCGCTCGACCCGCTCGCCGAGCATCTCGTTGAGCAGCTCCAGTGCCCGGGTGGCCTGGCGCTGCTGGTGAATGTCCTGCAGCACCCCGGAAAAGCGTACGCACAGGCCGTCGACGAGTTGGGTCTGGCCGGTGGAGAGCAGCCAGCGCGGTTCCAGGGCGCCGGGTTGGGCGATACGAAATTCGGCCCGGTAATGGCCATCGCTGTCTGGGCGCATGGCTTGCTCGACGGCGTTACGCACACGGGATTGGTCGTCGGGGTGGATGCCGGCGTAGAACACCTCGATCGTCATCCGGGTGTCGCTGGGCAGGCCGAATAGCATCTTGCAGCGGTCGTCCCAGACCAGTTGCCCGTCCTGCGGGCGGTAGTCCCAGGTGCCCATGCCGGCGGCATCGATGGCGATGCGGGCACGCGCCTCCGCTTCGGCCAGGGCTTCTTCGGCGTGGCGTCGACGCTGGCGTTCCTGCACTTCGGTCAGCGCCCGGCGCACGGCCTTGGGCAGCAGTGGCAGGTTCTTCTTCAGGACGTAGTCGGTGGCGCCGAGGCGGATCATCTCCACCGCGTGCTCTTCGCCGTAGATGCCGGAGAGGAAGATGAACGGGATGTGTGGCGCCAGGCGTTGGGCGATGGCCAGCACATCGGCGCCGGAGGAGCTCGGCAGCACGCAATCGCACAGGATCAGGTCATACGAGGACTCGGCCAAGGCGTGCTCGGCACCGACATGATCGAACACCAGCCGTGATTGCACCTGAAACCCGCTGCGCTCGAGGCGCACCAGGATCAGCTCGGCATCCATGGCGCTGTCTTCGACCATCAGCAGTTTCAGCGGAGTAAGCTGCATCGTGTCCGCCTCAGTTGCTGCCGCGACGGTTCAGGCGCAGCGAACCGGGTGGTGGCTCGTTGAGCACCGCCCAGAACATGCCCAGGTCGGAGATCGCGGTGACGAACTCCTTGAACTCGACAGGCTTGACCACATAGGCGTTGACCCCCAGTTCATAGGCCCGGCTCAGGTCCGGTCCCTCGCGCGAGGACGTCAGCATGACGATGGGGATGCTGCGCAACTCGGCGGTTTCGCGCACCACCTTGAGCACTTCCAGGCCGTCGATCTTGGGCAGCTTCAGGTCCAGCAGCATCACTGCCGGGTTGCCGCCGTCGCGCTCGGCATAAGCGTTGCGCCGCAGCAGGTAGTCCAGCGCATCGGCGCCGTCGCGCACCACGACCACCTCGTTGGCCAATTGGCTGCGCTCAAGGGCGAGCAGGGTCAGTTCGAGGTCTCTGGGGTTGTCTTCGACCAGCAGGATAGGTTTGAGCATGATGTCCGGCCTCAGGCAGACTTTGGATTGAGTGGCAGGGTGAAGTGGAAGCTGGCGCCCTGATTGATGCGACCCTCCGCCCACACCCGGCCATCGTGGCGCTCGATGATGCGGCGCACGCTGGCCAGGCCGATCCCGGTGCCTTCGAACTCTTCCATGCGGTGCAGGCGCTGGAACACGCCGAACAGCTTGTCGACATAGGCCATGTCGAAGCCCACGCCGTTGTCGCGCACATAGACCTCGAGCTCGTGGCGGTGGCGCACCGCGCCGATCTCGATGCGCGCGGGCGCGCGGCCGCGGGTGTACTTGATGGCATTGGCGATCAGGTTGTGCAGGACCATGTTGATGAAGGCCGGGTCGGCGATCACCTTGGGCAGGTCGGCGATTTCCCAGACGATGTCGCGCCCCGTGTAGTCCGGCGCCAGCTCCGTGCGGATGGTGTCGGCCAGGGTGTTGAGGTCGACGTCGGACAGGCGCAGTGCCGAACGGCCCATCTGCGAGAAGTTGAGCAGGTTGTCCACCAGGGAGCCGGCGAACTGCGCGGCATCTTCGATATGGCCGAGGAAGCGCTTGCCGCGCTCGGAGAGCTGCTCCCCCTCTATTTCGCCGAGCAGTTCGCTGTAGCCGGCGATGTGCCGCAGCGGGGCACGCAGGTCATGGGACACACTGTAGGAAAACGCTTCGAGTTCCTTGTTCGAGCGCTTCAGCTCACCGGCCAGCTGTGCCAGTTCCTCGGCCTTGCGCAGGACGATACCGAGCACCGCGCCGCGCAACTCCAGCACGCCTTCGACAATCAGCGGGTGCCAAGGGGCACTGAAACCGCGTACTTCCTGCTGCCAGCGTTCGAAGCTGTGCCGTGGGTTGAGATTGCCCTGCAAACCGACGGTCTTCTCCGGCCGACCTGCCCAGTTCACCGTGTGGGCCTGCTCGGGCCGGAACCATACAAGATAGTGCGAATGAATCTGCGAGATCGCGACTGCCAGCACCCCGGCGGCATGCCGGGCCAGCTCGGGCAGCTCATCGATGTCTCGGTGAACATTGTCGGTATGGAACACCGCCTCGCCGTCACGCCGTGCCAGCCAGTGCGCCAGGGCATTGACCAGCGCCGCTGGCGGGGTAGTGCCGATCAGGTCGCAGCGCTCGGCGCTGATGATCGCCGCCCCCGAGGCCCCGGCGAACTGCAGCATCACCTCGGGTTGGGCGAGCAGGCCATCGCTGACACTGTCGTGGTCGGCCATCGAACCGAGCATGCGCACGATGCGCTGGCGCAAATCGAGCAACTGGCGTGTGCTGTCGTGGGACTCGATGGCCTCGATCTGCAATGACAGCACATTGGCCAGCAGCTCGCAGGCGGTGCGGGTCTGGAAATCCACCGGCCTTGGCTGGTCATGGTGGCAGGACACCAGGCCCCAGAGCTGGTCATCGACCACGATGGACAACGACATCGACGCCAAGGTGCCCATGTTGCGCATGTACTGCAAGTGCACCGGCGACACGCTGCGCAGCGAGGCGAAGCTCATGTCCAGGGCCTTGCCGGTAAGCGGATTGTTGGCCGGCACCAGGGGCGAGGGCTGGTAGTTGGCGTCTTCGATCACCCGGATGCGGTTGACCCGATACAGCTCGCGGGCCTGGCGCGGAATGTCCGAAGCCGGGAAGCACAGCCCCAGGTAGCTCGGGTAGCCGGGGTCGGCTTCCTCGGCCAGGACCGTGCCGGTGCCCTCGCTGTCGAAGCGGTAGGCCTTGACCCGTCCGAAGCCGGTGATGCGTTTGATCTGGCGCACTGACTGCAGCAGCAACTCGTCGATGCTGGTGACCTGGTGCAGGGTGCTGACGAAGGCGCGGACCAGCGGGTAGTAGTTGTCCTGTTCGGTACCTTGCGCAGCACTGCGGTGGGGTTCCAGTTCGAGGATCAGCACCTGGTCGTGGCGGTGGGCCAAAACCCGCAGCGGCGCTTGCCAAGGCGCACCGTGGTGCAGGCGCGTGTCGCCGATGTGGAACGGGAAGATCTCGTCGTCCGGCAGGTTGGCCAGGCGGGTACGCAGGTCGAAGCTGGCGCTGACCAGCTCGGCGAAGGCCTGGCCCGCCAGCGCGCGGGCAGGCAGGCCCAACCAACGCTCGGCATTCTCGCTGGCCTGGAGAATACGCAGGTCGGTCTCGTCCAGCACCAACAGGAAACCCTGTGGCTGAATGCTGCCCGGGACCTGGATCGGTTCCTGGGCACAGCGCTCGATGGCCTGCTCGAGCGAGGTCTGTTCGGTCGTCACGGGACTCTCCTGTAGGGTCCGTCCACGCATGGCGCATGCGCGTTGCACAGGATGTTGCTGGTGAACGGTATCAGAATGCCGGCCACTTTGCCGGGATCTGGTTGTTTTGAAAGGCGTCAGGCGCTGGGGTTTCGTTGCCAGGCAAGAAAATTCAATCGTGTCACGCTTGTCGGGCCCGCAATTGGCACAGCCATTTTCATTAATGCCAAAGAGGGGTAGGGCTTGCCGAGCCCGGATCCAATCGCGCTGCTACGCTCAAGCTCAACCTATACAGGAAGGATCGACAGGTGACGGAGCGCTTTGTGGCCATGCTGTTGGGCCTGTGGTTGAGTGGCAACGCCATGGCAGCGGATTTTCTCGTCGAAGTGCAGGTGCGCGTGCAGCGCGGGTGCATGCTGGTCAACCAGCAACGCGATGCCGGCCCGCAGGCGCTGGGGCGCATCGACCTGGGCAGCGCGGCGCGCCTGGATGGCCCAGGTGCGCCGTTGAGTGGCGTGCTGCTGGCCCAACGTCCGCCACGGCTGGAGTGCAACCCCGATACCCCGTATCAGGTACGTGTAGATGGCGGCCAGCACGGCGGCATCGGCGAACTGCGCTACCTGGCAAGCCGCGATGACCAGGCCCGGCCGATTCCCTATCGCCTCTACCGCGACGCCGCCTGGCGCCAGCCGCTGGCGGTGGACGCTGCGCAATCGGCGCGGGTGCCGGACAGCGGCTCGGTAGAGCTTCCCCTCTACGCACGGATCGACAAACTGGCCTGGGTGCCCCGCGCCGGCCTGTATGCCGACCTGCTCAAAGTCACGGTCACCTGGTAGGGAGGCTGCATGCTCATGGACGCGTTGCACCGTGGTTCGATCCTGCTGCTCACCCTTGGCCCGCTGCTGTTGCCCAGTGGCGCGGCCCACGGCACTACGACCGGCTTCATCCAGGCGCGCCTGGTGGTAAGCGCCGCCTGCCAGATCAGCAGCGACCCGCAACCGGCTACCCTGGGCAATCCAGCCTTGATGGATTTCGGCGCACGCGGGCCGACCTGGGACCAGCCACTGACCAGCCGGGTCGACGAGGCGGGAGGCGAGGGCAGCCTGCAGATCAGTTGTTCGCCGCAGGTACGCGCCTTCAGCGTGCGCATCAACGGTGGCCAGAATGGCAGCGACGGCGTGCGCCGCCTGAGCAACGGCCGCGAACTCATTCCCTACCAGCTGGCCATCGACCCGGGCGGCAACAGCCGCTACGGCATCGGCCAGGCCCGTACCTTCACCATCAGCAGTACTCAGCAAGTGCCCGTGCCCATCTATGGCGTGGTGGTAGCGCAGCCGCGCGCGCTGCCCGCCGGGCTGTATCGCGACACCCTAAGGGTGACCCTGGACTGGTAACACGCAAGGAGATTCCGATGCCCAAGCACCTCACCCGCTGCATCCTCGCCGGCCTTGGCCTCGCCCTGGCGGCCCAGGCCCAGGCCGCCACCGTGACCGGCACCATCAGCTCGACCCTGACCCTGACCGCCGCCTGCCAGGTCAACGGCAGCGGTGGCACCTCCGGGCTGAATTTCGGCAGCCTCAACTTCGGCACCCAGGATTCACTGTTCACCACCGCCAATGGCCAGGTGCTCGGCGGTGGTGGCGGGGCCATGAGCATTCTCTGCTCGGCAGGCACGGTGCCGACGATCAAGGTGCGTGCCGGTACCCATGACTCGCAGTCCGCCGGCGGGACCCGGGCCTTGGCCGATGGCGCGGGCAATTTCGTGCCCTACGACTTCTACACCGATGCCGGCCACACCCAGCTGCTGGCGATCGACGGCACCATCACCCTGCCGACCAGCACCGGCGTGGCGCAGACCGTCAACCTGTATGGCCAGGCCCGGGGTAAAGCCGGCCTGCCGGCCGGGGTGTACACCGACACGGTGGCGGTCGAGCTGAGTTTCTGAGCCATGCCAGGCACGGCGCGGCTACTGGCGGTCGGCTTGTGCCTGACGTTGGCCCAGGGCGCCCACGCGGTCACCACCAGCACCTTCCAGGTGACGGCGCAGATCGTCGCAGGCTGCCTGGTGGTGGGCGGCGTGACGGCCTATGGCGTGCTCGACTACGGCACCAGCTCGGCACTGTCCACGGCCACCCTGAGCACCTCGCTCGGCGGCAGCACGGTGACCTTTCAGTGCACGCCCGGCGTTGCCTTGAGCATGAGCCTGGACGGCGGCCAGAACAGCGCCAGCGGCACGCGCAACCTCAAGCGTTCGGGCGGTACGCAATTGCTGGCCTACCAGCTTTACCGCGACGCCGGTTTCAGCCAGAGCCTGGGCATCGGCAGCAACGTGGCGGTGAGCTACAGCGACCCGACCGCGATCAAGCTGCCGGTCTATGGCCGTACCACCCTGACCGGCACCTTGCCGGCGGGGACCTACACCGATGTCGTACAAGTGACGGTGACCTGGTGAAAGGCCACTGCGGATAACAGAGAAGGAGAGGGGCATGGGGGCAGGCGCTAACTGGGCGCGTGGGATCATCGGGCTGCTGCTGTTGGCCAGTGCACCGGCTTTCGCGGCCACGTCGGTGTTGATCTGGCCGATCGACCCGGTGCTGGAGGCTGACCAGAAGGCCGGCGCGCTGTGGTTGGAAAACCGTGGCACGGCGCCGGCCAGCCTGCAGGTGCGGGTGTTCGCCTGGCGTCAGGGCGAGTACCAGGAGCAGTTCCAGGCCCAGCGCGAGATCATCGGCAGCCCGCCGGTGGCCAATATCCCGCCGGGGCAGAAGCAACTGATCCGCCTGACCCGCACCGGCAGCTCGCCCGCAGGCCAGGAGCAGGCCTATCGCATCATCATCGATGAGATCCCGTCACCGTTGCCGGCCGATGCCGCCAGCGAGGGGCCGAAGGCGGCGATCCGCCTGCAGATGCGCTATTCAGTGCCGCTGTTCGTCTACGGCGAGGGGCTGTGGGGCAAGCCCGACCCAGAGGGCAAGCGCAGCGCCGAAGGCGTGGGCAAACCGCAGTTGAGCTGGCGCGCGGTGAGCGTGCAGGGCAAGCCCTATGTCGAGCTGCGCAACACGGGGCCTGTGCATGCGCGGCTGACCGATGTGGTGCTGCAGCAGGCCGGCCAGGACAGGCCATTGGTCGAAGGGCTGCTCGGTTACGTGCTGCCCGGTGCCAGCATGCGCTGGCCGGCACCGGCCACGCCGGGTGCGGCCAGCGTGCTCAAGGGGCGGGTCAACGGCCAGGAGGTGGCGCAGGCCATCAAACAGGGGCAATGACCCACGCTTGAACGGATCGCAGGGGCCAGGGAGGACCCGGTAATGGTTGGAAATCGTGTGTGAGCTGGGTGCGGGTGGCAACGCACCGGTTGTGGCTGGGCCTGGCGGTGCTGGGGCCCGGCCTGGGCGTGGCCGACGAGCTGCCGCCGCCGCCCTCGGAACATGCCGCCATCGCCGACGCCACGCTGTACCTCGACCTGCTGGTGAACCAGGTGGCCAAGGCTGAGCTGGTACCGGTGCAGCAGCGCGCCGGGCGCCTGTACCTGGGTAGCCAGGTATTGCGCGAGGCCGGCATCCAGTTGCCTGGCGACGCCCAGGGCGAAGTGGCCCTGGACGAAATCCCCGGCCTGCACAGCGACTACGACAGCCAGAACCAGCGCCTGCTGCTGCAGGTGCCGCCGGCCTGGCTGCCCGACCAGCAGGTCGGTGAGCGCAACCTGTACCCGGCCAGCGACGCCCGCAGCAGCTTCGGCGCCTTGCTCAACTACGATGCCTACCTCAACGACACCGATGAGGGCGGCAGCTACCTGGCCGCCTGGAACGAGCTGCGCCTGTTCGACGACTGGGGCACCTTCTCCACCACCGGGCAGTGGCGCCAGTCGTTCAATGGCGCCCAGGCCCAGGGCCGTCAGGGCTTCCTGCGCTACGACACCACCTTCCGCTACACCGACGAGCAGCGCCTGCTCACCTATGAGGCCGGCGACCTGGTGACCGGCGCGCTGCCCTGGACCACCTCGGTGCGCGTGGGCGGCCTGCAACTGTCGCGCGACTTCGGTGCCCGTCCCGACCTGGTCACCTATCCGTTGCCGGCCTTTGCCGGCGAAGCCGCCGTGCCGACTTCACTGGACCTGTTCATCAACGGCTACAAGAGCAGCAGTACCGAGTTGCAGCCCGGCCCCTACACCCTGACCAACGTGCCGTTCATCAACGGCGCCGGCGAAGCGGTGGTGGTCACCACCGATGCCCTCGGCCGGCAGGTGTCGACCACCTTGCCGTTCTATGTCACCAGCAGCCTGTTGGCCAAGGGCCTGTCGGACTTCTCGGTGGCCGCCGGCAGCCTGCGTCGCGACTACGCCGTGCGCGATTTTGCCTATGGCCCGGGCGTGGCCTCGGCGACCTTGCGCCACGGGGTGTCCGATTACTTCACCGTGGAAACCCATGCCGAGAGCGCCGAGTCGCTGATGCTTGGCGGCCTGGGCGGCAACCTGCGCCTGGGCACCTTCGGCGTGCTCAACGCGGCAGTGACCCAGAGCCGCTTCGAAGGCGATACAGGCCAGCAGCTGGCGCTGGGCTACCAGTACAACAGCCGGCGCATCGGCTTCAACTACCAGCGCGTGCAGCGCCATGGCGACTACGCCGACCTGTCGCGGGTCGACAGCCCCTACACGCGCCTGAGCCAGCGCAGCGAGCAGGCGACCCTGAGCCTGAACCTGGACAGTTACGGCAGCGTCGGCGCCGGCTACTTCGATGTGCGCGCCGGTGACGGCACGCGCACGCGGCTGATCAACCTCAGCTGGAGCAAGCCGCTGTGGCGCAACAGCAGCCTGTACCTGTCGGCCAACCGCGAGGTCGGCGACAGCCAGTGGGCGGTGCAGGCGCAACTGGTGATCCCCTTCGACCTGCGCGGCACCCTGGCCTTCAGCGCCGAGCGCAGCAAGGACGGCCAGGACCTGCAGCGGGTCAACTACAGCCAGGCGGTGCCGGTGGGTGGCGGGGTGGGCTACAACCTGGGTTACGCCACCGGCGGCAATCGCGACGACTACCGCCAGGCCGACCTGACCTGGCGCCTGCAGTCGGTGCAGTTGCAGGTGGGCGCCTACGGCAGCAGCGGCGAGATGACTCGCTGGGCCGACGCCAGTGGCTCTCTGGTGCTGATGGATGCGGGCCTGTTCGCCGCCAACCGCATCGACGATGCCTTCGTGGTGGTCAGCACCAGCGGCTATGCCGATGTGCCGGTGCGCTACGAGAACCAGCAGATCGGAAGCACCGACCGCAACGGCCACCTGTTGGTGCCGTACAGCAGCGGCTACTACCGCGGCAAGTACGAGATCGACCCCATGGACCTGCCTGCCGACGTGCTGGCGCCGCAGGTGGAGCAGCGCGTGGCCGTGCGGCGTGGCAGCGGCTACCTGCTGGAGTTCCCGCTCAAGCGTGTGCTGGCGGCGAGCCTGGTGCTGGTCGACGGCGACCAGCGGGAGCTCAAGCTGGGCAGCCGGGTGCGCCACCAGGAAAGCGGCGGCGAGGCGGTGGTGGGGTGGGATGGGCTGGTCTACCTGGAGAACCTGTCACCGCACAATCGCCTGCAGGTGGACAAGGCTGATGGCGGGCAGTGCCAGGTGGCGTTCGATCTGCCTGAAGGGGAGGGGCCGATCCCGTTGATCGGCCCGTTGGTGTGCCAGTGAAGGTTTGGCGGCACGGCCTGCTGTTTGGCCTGTTGCTGGCGCCATGCCCGGCCTGGGCACTGTGTTCGTCGGTGGCCACCACGCCCGCGGCGTTCGGTACGGTCAACTCGACACTGGTACGCACCACCGTGCAAACCGCCTCGACGACCAATTCCGGTTTGCAGTGCACGGGCTCGCTGCTCAGCCTGCTGACCAGCAACGACCACTTCTACGCAACCATCACGCCAGCCTCCGGTGGCCTGGTCGGCCCGACCGGCGATGTCATCAACTACACCCTTTACGCCGACAACAGCGTCAACTACCCGATTACCCGTGGCGTCGCGTTCGACTTTGCCCGCAATGGCATCATCGACCTGCTCGGCCTGCTCAATGGCCCCACGCCAAAGGCGGTGCCGATCTATCTGCGCACCCAGGTCGGCAGCAATGTCGCTGCGGGCCTGTACCAGGAAACCCTGACCGTCGCCTGGAGCTGGAACTACTGTTCCGGTATCGGCATAGGCGCCATCTGCCTGGGGCGCGATATCGGCAGTGGCAGCAAGACCCTGAACGTCAGCCTGACGGTAAGCAACGACTGCCAGATCACCACGCCCAACATCAGCTTCGCCAGCGCACCGGTGGTGGCCGGGTTCGGCACGGTGAACCAGAGCCTGAGCGTGTCGTGCACCAAGGGCAGCAACTACACGGTGGGGCTGGACGACGGGCAGAATGTGTCGGGCGGCCGGCGGCGCATGAAATCCAGCGCCAACAACTACCTGGCCTACGACATCTTCAAGAGCGCTGGCGTGGTGCGCTGGGGCTCGGTGGGCGCGGCGCGGCGTTCGAGCAGCGATGCCGAGGTGAACCCCGGGGCGGGGACCGGCACGGGCAGCCAGGTGTTCAATTACAACGCCAAGGTCTACACAGACCAGGCCACGCCGCCGGCGGCGACCTACACCGACAGCGTGATTCTGGATGTGCAGTTTTGAATGACGGCGTTGCTCAGCGCAGATCGCCGACCATCTTCAGCAATGTCTCCAGCACCGCCCCGGCCAGCGCCTTGGAGCGCTCACCCGACCACCCGGTACGCGGGTTCGGCGCATCGTCGTGGTCCTTGAACGGCATCTCCAGGGTCAGCGACAGGCAGTCATGGGCCTGGCCCACGGCATTGCAGGCCAGGGTCATGTTGGCCTGGCCTGGTTCGTCGCGGGTATAGCCGTACTTCGTCTGGAAGTCCGGGGTCAGGCTGCACAGGGTGCTGCGGAACTGTTCTTCCAGCTTGGCGATGCGCGGCGTGTAGCCAGGGTTGCCCTCGCAGGCCGCGGTGAACACATGGGGGATTTCCTCGTCGCCATGGGCGTCGATGAACGCATCCACGCCATGCAGCTTCATCTGGCTCTGGGCGAAGAACACCTCGGGGCTCAGCTCGACGCTGGCGTCCTGCCAGGCACGGTTGAGGTCCTTGCCCTTGAAGTTGGTGCGCAGGTGGCCGAGGAAGGCGCCATCCGGGTTCATGTTGGGGATCAGGTACAGGTCGGCCTTGGCCAGCAGTTGCTGGATGACCGGGCCGTTGGCTTCGAGGGCGTCGATCACGCCTTCCATGAACCATTCGGCCATGTGCTCGCCCGGGTGCTGCTGGGCGATGATCCACAGCTTGCGCTTGCCGGCCCCGCCGTCGCCCGCGCGCAGCAGCGGGATATCCCGACCCTGCACGCTGCGCCCGCTGGCCAGAAGCTCGACGCCGGGGATCTGCTTGGCACGCTCGATCAGCTGGTTGTGGCGGGCACGAGGGTAGGGCTCGAAGTAGGCGAACCAGGCGTGTGGCTGTTCGGCCTTGAAGTCGAAGCTCAGGGCCTTGCCGTCGAACTGGCTGGGCACGCGGAACCAGGTCTGCTGGTCGTAGGAGGTCACGGCGTGGTAGCCGGTCCAGGCGTTCTTGTAGGAGGACTCATGGGCGTTGCCCAGGCTGAAGCGATGGACCTGCCCCGGGGTCAGGCCGCTGGCCTTGAAGTGGAACCACTGGAAGTGCCCGCTGTGGGTGTCGGGGCGGATGTTCAGGTGGACGTGCGCAGGGTCGCTGGCGTCCAGGACCAGGATGTTGCCGGAGTCGAAATCGCAGTCGATGTGCAGCGGGGAGAGCGTCACGGTCATTGCCAGCCTCCTGTTGGCGTTGTTGTGACCGTACTCTACACCGCCTGGTGGTGCGGGTGCGCAGGTTAATTGACGCAGTCGTGGATAAGTCCGCCCCTGTGAATCAGGCCAGCAGCCCCAGCGCCACGAGGGCGGCAACACCAAGCCCGATGGCAATCGAACAGCCACCCAGCGACAGCGCCGCGCGCCCTTGCCGGTACCAGCCGTCATGGCCCAATTGCCGGGCAGGGGCGAGCAGGCTGCGCCAGCGCAGTTCGGTTTCGTGGAAAGCGCGCAGGTGGTCGGGGTCGGCATCCAGCCAGCGGCGGAAGTCGATGCGTTCGCTGGCGGTTACCTGTGGGCTTTGCAGGCGCACGTACCATTGGCCGGCGATGCTGGCCAGCGCGTCGCCGGGCGCGCGGGCGGTCTGCAGGGCCTGGTTCATGTGGCGCTCGATGCTGATCAGTGGCAGGTCCAGGCGCTCGGCAATGGCAGCGAAGCTCTGCTGGTCGAGGCGGTTGAGCAGGAAGACTTGCTGGACCCGGCGCGGCAGGCGCTTGAGTGCATGCAGCAGCGCGTCTTCAGCGTGCAGTTCGGCAGGGCGCGGGTCGTGCTCGAGAGGCAGCAGCAGGCGGGTCATGGACAGCTCCTTGCTCATAAGGAAAGGGTGGGGGCATCTTCCTTGATGCGGAGCCAGCTTAGGCTAAACGAGATTGATTCTCAAGTGCTGATTCCGCAAAGATTTGTAATGAGCATTCACGTGCTGACACACTTTTGCTATCATCGCGGCCATTAAACGATCTTCATTAGCCTGAAGAGCCAAAAAAAATGACCCGGCAAAAAGCCGGGTCAAAAACCGTGATTAGCCTGATGAGGAGATAATCTGAGCGTCCGACCTGAGGACGTTGCAGGTTATCCAGCGGGTCTCGCGACCTGCTGAGTGCAATAATAATCGTTATCATTTGCCAGTCAAATGATTTTTCAGCGATTGACTAAAAAAATCTTCCTGACGCACTCCTCGTCCCCGGCAATCGGGGCTTTTGCCGTTCGTCGGCTATCACGTTCTCCCTTCAGATCGATGCCTTTTCCGTGGCGTGGCACTGCTCCAGCAGGGCCCGGGCCATGTTGACCATGTGCATCAGCGCAAACACCACTTCCCGCGTCGTGCCTTGCAGATGGTTGCCGGTTTCCTGTGCCGTGGCCGAGGCGCAGCGCAGCAGGGCCATGGCGTGCTCGCTGGCCTGGGCGTCGCTGACGCCTTCGCGCAGGGTCCACAGTGAACGCTCCAGGTCGCGGGGCGTGGGGGTGGGGTTGAGGTAGAAATCGAGGGCGCGGCGGGCTGCTTCTTCGTCGAGATCTGTTTCCGTTTCTTTCGAGATGCTCATCCTGATTACCTGCGAATACCAATAGGTGAAAGGTGAAGCTCGATTCTAATACCTAAAGTATTGAAATGTGTTTTGGCAAATACTACTTGATGTGTATTGAACCCAGGGAGGCAGTCCGTATCGTGCCTGCGATGAATATGGACAAATGGATAGCCCTGGTCCGGGAACGGATCGAAGAGCTCGATATCTCCCAGGAGCAGCTTGCCGAACGCGTTGGGGTTTCCCAGGGCAGCATCGGCCATTGGTTGAAGAAACGCCGTCAGCCTCGGGTCGACTCGATGAACCGCACGTTCATCGAGCTGGGCATGCCGCATTACCAGGTCAGCATGCAACTGCGTGTGCTGGGGCAGGTGGGCGAGGAGCGGGCGCGTTATGGCCTCGAGGACGAGGATGACGACGACGGGCTGGCGAAATACTTCGTGTGTTTCCGCTATCCGGTACGTGACTGGGGCACGTTGGGTCAGCAGGAGCAGGAGGCGCCGGATGTCTTCGAGCAGACTGACTACTTGGCCCAGGGCAAGGCGTTCTGGCTGACGGTCGAGAACGACACCATGAATGCGGCCAGCGGCAGGAGCGTGCCCGAGGGAGTTCGAATCCTGGTCGATGATGGTGTGCCCGCCGAGCCGGGGCGTCTGGTGATTGCCCGGCTGCCTGGCAAGTCCGCGATCTTTCGGCAGTTGACCGAGGAGGGTGGGCAGCGGTATCTGAAGGCGCTCAACAATGCCTATCCGACCTTGGTGTGCGAGGAGGGGTGCGAGTTTCTTGGTGTTGTGGTGCGGATGCACGGAGTGCTCTAGGTTCCCGCGCAGACCGTGTTGGGGCTGCGAGGTGCCAGGCGGGGGTCTTGCAGCGCTCTCGAGATCGAGCGCCGCGCGGGCGGCGCTCGATCTCATAGGCGAAACAACCTTTTCGACGGACACCTTGCCGCCGTTACGCCCCCTCCAGCTCCACCAACACCGTCCCTTCGCTAACCATATCCCCCTCCTGACAGAACAGCGCCTTCACCGTCCCCTCATGCGGCGCCCGAATGCTGTGCTCCATCTTCATCGCCTCCAGCACCACCAGCGCGGTACCGGCCTCGACCACCTGCCCCGGTTCCACCAGCACCCGCACGATACTCCCGTTCATCGGCGCACCCAGCCCGCCCTGGTGGCTGTGGCTGGCCTCGGCCGCAGCGATCGGGTCATGAACGCTGACGGCATGCAACTCACCCTGCCACTGCAGGTACAGCGTGGCGCCCCGACGCACCGCCAGGTGGCGACGGCGCAGGCCGTCCTGGTCATGACACAGTTGTTCCCCCTCCAGTCGATAGGTCGAAGGCGCGCTGCGTTCCAGCGCTACTGCCTGTTCATGCCCTTCGCACTGCAAGTGCAGGCTGCTGCGCGCCGGCAAGCCCAGGCGCAGGCCATCGCGGGCCGCCCACGGTGAAGCGCGGTCGTCCTGGCGCAGTTGTGCTGGCTCACTTTGCAGCCAGGCTTCGGCGGCGGCCTCCCAGAACTGCGCCGGCAGCGCCTGTGGCGGGGGCAGCAGCACATCCTGGTGACGCGGAATGAACCCGGTGTCCAGTTCCGCCTCGGCAAACGCCGGGTGCGCCAGGATGCGGCGCAGGAAGGCGATGTTGGTCTTCAACCCGCCAATGGCGAACTCATCGAGCATCGCCAGCAAGCGCAGGCGCGCCTGTTCGCGGTCCTGGCCCCAGGCGATCAGCTTGCCCAGCATCGGGTCGTAGAACGGCGACACCACATCGCCCTCGCTGACGCCGCTGTCCACCCGGCGGCCTTCGCCCGGCGCCGACTCGCGGTACAGCGCCAGGGTGCCGGTGGCCGGCAGGAATTCGTTGGCCGGATCCTCGGCGTACAACCGCACCTCGATGGCATGGCCGATCAGCGGCACCTGCTCCTGGGTGATCGGCAGCGGCTCGCCGCAGGCCACGCGGATCTGCCAGGCCACCAGGTCGAGCCCGGTGATGGCCTCGGTGACCGGGTGCTCCACTTGCAGACGGGTGTTCATCTCCATGAAGAAGAACTCGCCACGGGCATCGAGCAAAAACTCCACGGTGCCGGCGCCGACGTAGCCGATGGCCTGGGCGGCGCGTACCGCCGCCTCGCCCATGGCCTGACGCAGCTCGGGGGAGAGGCCCGGTGCCGGAGCTTCCTCGACCACTTTCTGGTGGCGGCGCTGGATCGAGCAGTCGCGCTCGTTGAGGTACAGGCAGTGGCCGTGCTGGTCGGCGAACACCTGGATCTCCACATGGCGAGGCTTGAGCACGTATTTCTCGACCAGCATCCGCGCATCGCCGAACGACGACTGCGCTTCCCGTTGCGCCGAGGCCAGGGCATCGGCCAGCTGGCTTTCCTCCTCGACCACCTTCATGCCCTTGCCGCCACCGCCGGCGCTGGCCTTGAGCAGTACCGGGTAGCCGATGCGCTCGGCGGCGGCGCGGAAGGTCTCCAGGTCCTGGGCTTCGCCGTGGTAGCCCGGCACCAGCGGCACCCCGGCGGATTCCATCAGCGCCTTGGCCGCCGACTTGCTGCCCATGGCGTCGATGGCGCTGGCTGGTGGGCCGAGGAAGATCAGCCCGGCCTGTTCGATGGCGCGGGCAAAACCGGCGTTCTCCGAAAGGAAGCCATAGCCTGGATGGATGGCCTGGGCGCCGCTGGCCTTGGCGGCGGCGAGCAGCTTGTCGATCACCAGGTAGCTGTCGGCGGCCTTGCTGCCACCGAGATCGACGCGGATATCAGCCTCGCGGCTGTGGCGCGCATCGCGGTCGGTGGCGCTGTGCACGGCCACGGTGGTCAGGCCCATGGCCTTGGCGGTGCGCATCACCCGGCAGGCGATCTCACCGCGGTTGGCGACCAGCAGGGTGGTCAGCGTGGGTCGGCTCATGGGCGCGGCTCCTTGTTGTCTTGCCAGGCGGGGCGGCGTTTTTCCAGGAAGGCGCGCAGGCCCTCCTGGCCTTCGGCGCTGACGCGGATGCGGGCGATGGCGTTCTCGCAGTAGCGGCGCAGGGCCGGGCTCAGTTCGCCATCATCCACTTCGCGCAGCAGGTCCTTGGTGGCGCGCAGCGCCTGTGGGCTGTTGTGCAGCAGGTTGTCGACCCAGGCCTCGACCTGGGCGTCCAGTTCGGCGGCCGGGTACACCTCGGCCAGCAGGCCCAGGTCGCGGGCGCGCACGCCGCTGAAGCGCTCGGCGGTGAGGGCGTAGCGGCGGGCGGCGCGCTCACCGATGGCCTTGACCACGAACGGGCTGATCACCGCCGGGGCCAGGCCGATGCGCACTTCCGACAGGCATAGCTGCGCGTCTTCGGCACCGATGGCCATGTCGCAACAACTGATCAGCCCCAGCGCGCCGCCGAAAGCCGCGCCCTGGACCACGGCCAGGGTCGGCACCTTGAGCCGGTGCAGGGCGTACATCAGCTCGCCCAGCTCGTGGGCGTCGTCGAGGTTGGTGTTGAAGTCCAGCTGCGCCGACTGCTGCATCCAGGCAAGGTCGGCCCCGGCGCTGAAGTGCCGGCCACGGCCGCGCAGCACCACGAAGCGCAGGCCGCTGTCCTCGCCCAGCTGGTCGAGGGCGACGATCAGCTCGCGGATCATCTGGGCGTTGAAGGCGTTGTTCTTGTCTTCCCGGCTCAGCCACAGGGTGGCGAAGCCGCGGGGGTCCTTGACCAGTTCAAGGGTGGCGAATTCGCTCATGGGTCACATCCGGAAAATGCCGAAGCGGCTCTGTTCGATCGGGGCGTTCAGCGCGGCGGACAACGCCAGGCCGAGCACGTCACGGGTTTGCGCCGGGTCGATGACACCGTCGTCCCACAGCCGGGCGCTGGAGTAGTAGGGGTGGCCCTGGCGCTCGTACTGGTCGAGGATCGGCTGCTTGAGCTTCTTCTCGTCTTCGCTGCTGAACACCTCGCCGCTGCGCTCGCTCTGCTCGCGCTTGACCTGGGCCAGCACGCCGGCCGCCTGCTCGGCGCCCATCACGCCGATGCGGGCGTTGGGCCACATCCACAGGAAGCGCGGGTCGTAGGCGCGGCCGCACATGCCGTAGTTGCCGGCGCCGAAGCTGCCGCCGATGATCACCGTGAATTTCGGCACCTGGGCGCAGGCCACTGCCGTTACCAACTTGGCACCGTGCTTGGCGATGCCGCCTTCTTCGTATTTCTTGCCGACCATGAACCCGGTGATGTTCTGCAGGAACAGCAGCGGGATACCGCGCTGGCAGGCCAGTTCGATGAAATGCGCGCCTTTTTGCGCGGCCTCGGCGAAGAGGATGCCGTTGTTGGCCAGGATCGCCACCGGGTAGCCGTGCAGGTGGGCGAAGCCGCACACCAGGGTGGTGCCGAACAGCGCCTTGAACTCATCGAACACCGAGCCATCGACCAGGCGGGCGATCACCTCGCGCACATCGAACGGCTGCTTGGCGTCGGCCGGGACCACGCCGTACAGCTCCTCGGCGTTGTACAGCGGCGCAATCGGCGCCTGGCACTGCAGCTTGCCCTGCTTGTGCCAGTTGAGGTTGGCGACACTGCGCCGGGCAATGGCCAGGGCGTGTTCGTCGTTGTCGGCGTAATGGTCGGCCACGCCGCTGGTGCGGCAGTGCACATCGGCGCCGCCGAGGTCCTCGGCGCTGACCACCTCGCCGGTCGCGGCCTTCACCAGAGGCGGGCCTGCGAGGAAGATGGTCGCTTGCTGGCGCACCATGATCGCCTCGTCGGCCATGGCCGGCACATAGGCGCCACCGGCGGTGCACGAGCCCATCACCACGGCGATCTGCGGGATCCCCAGGGCACTCATGTTGGCCTGGTTGAAGAAGATCCGCCCGAAGTGCTCGCGGTCGGGGAATACCTCGTCCTGACGCGGCAGGTTGGCGCCGCCGGAGTCCACCAGGTAGATGCACGGCAGGCGGTTCTGCAGGGCGATGGTCTGGGCGCGCAGGTGCTTTTTCACCGTCAGCGGATAATAGGAGCCGCCTTTGACCGTGGCGTCGTTGGCCACGATCATGCACTCCACGCCTTCGACGCGGCCGATGCCGGCGATCACGCCGGCGGCGGGCACGTCTTCGCCATACACCTCATGGGCGGCCAGCTGGCCGATCTCGAGGAACGCCGAGCCCGGGTCGAGCAAGCGGTCGATACGCTCGCGGGGCAGCAGCTTGCCGCGAGAAGTATGCCGCTCCTGGGCCTTCGGGCCGCCGCCCTGGCTGACTTGGGCGAGCAGGCCGCGCAGGGCCTGGACCTGTTCGAGCATGGCCGCGCTATTGACGGCGAACTCCGCCGAGCGCGGGTTGATCTGGGTATGCAGGGTAGCCATGGACGCCAGTTCCTTGTGCTCAGCGGGTTTCGTTGAACAGTTCGCGGCCGATCAGCATCCGGCGGATCTCGCTGGTGCCGGCGCCAATCTCGTACAGCTTGGCGTCGCGCAACAGGCGGCCAGCCGGGAACTCATTGATGTAGCCGTTGCCGCCGAGGATCTGGATCGCCTCCAGGGCCATCTGCGTGGCGCGTTCGGCGGTGTAGAGGATCACCCCGGCGGCGTCCTTGCGGGTGGTCTCGGCACGGTCGCAGGCCTGGGCCACGGCGTACAGGTAGGCGCGGCTGGCGTTGAGCTGGGTGTACATGTCGGCGATCTTGCCCTGGATCAGCTGGAACTCGCCGATGCTCTGGCCGAACTGCTTGCGGTCGTGGATGTACGGCACCACCAGGTCCATGCAGCTCTGCATGATGCCGGTCGGGCCGCCGGACAGCACCACGCGCTCGTAGTCCAGGCCGCTCATCAGCACGCGCACGCCGCCGTTGAGCTGGCCGAGGATGTTTTCTTCCGGCACTTCGACGTCATCGAAGAACAGCTCGCAGGTGTTGGAGCCGCGCATGCCCAGCTTGTCGAACTTGTTGCTGCGGCTGAAGCCTTTCCAGTCGCGCTCGACGATGAACGCGGTGATGCCGTGGGCGCCCTTGTCCAGGTCGGTCTTGGCGTAGATCACGTAGGTGTTGGCGTCGGGGCCGTTGGTGATCCAGGTCTTGCTGCCGTTGAGCACGTAGCGGTCGCCGCGTTTTTCGGCGCGCAGCTTCATCGACACCACGTCGGAGCCGGCGTTGGGCTCGCTCATGGCCAGGGCGCCGATGTGTTCGCCGCTGATCAGCTTGGGCAGGTACTTGAGCTTCTGCTCGTGAGTGCCGTTGCGGTTGATCTGGTTGACGCACAGGTTGGAGTGGGCGCCGTAGGACAGGGCCACCGACGCCGAGCCCCGGCTGATTTCTTCCATCGACACCACGTGGGCCAGGTAGCCCAGGCCGGCGCCGCCGTATTCTTCCGGCACGGTGATGCCCAACAGGCCCATGTCACCGAACTTGCGCCACATGTCGGCGGGGAACAGGTTGTCGTGGTCGATCTGCGCGGCGCGCGGCGCCAGCTCGGCGGCAACGAAGGTGCGCACCTGGTCGCGGAGCATGTCGATGGTTTCGCCCAGGGCGAAGTTCAGGCTGGGATAATGCATGCGGGGCACCTTATTGTTCTTGAAAGGGAGTGTTTGCTGAGACTTTGTGGGAGCGGGCTTGCCCCGCGATGCCGTCAGATCGGCCAGCTGTGTCGCCTGGTCCGGCCTCATCGCGGGGCAAGCCCGCTCCCACAAAGTCCCTGAGGCCTTTGCTTGACGTTAACGTAAACCTGCCTTCCGGGGCTGTCAATCGGATCATCACCTTTACGTAAACGTAAATCTGCGCCAGAGTATTTGCCGCCTGCTTCAGTCATGCCCAGAACAACCACAAGAAGGGATCACCATGCCTCAACCAAGCTACACCCGTGGCCGCCAGGACCATCCACTGCTGACCTTGACCATCGGCCAAGCCTTCGATGCCACCGTCGCCCTTCACGGCGAGCGCGAGGCGCTGGTGGTGCGCCACCAGGAACTGCGCTACAGCTGGGCCGAGCTGGCCGCGGAGGTCGACGTACATTCCCGGGCCTTGATGGCGCTGGGTGTGGAGGTGGGCGAGCGAGTCGGTATCTGGGCGCCCAACTGCGCCCAGTGGTGCATCCTGCAATTGGCCACGGCCAAGGTTGGCGCGATCCTGGTCAACGTCAACCCGGCCTACCGGGTGGGTGAGCTGGAATACGTGCTGCGTCAGTCCGGCTGCCGCTGGCTGGCATGCGCCGATGCCTTCAAGACTTCCGACTATCACGCGATGGTGCAGGAGCTGGTGCCGGAGCTGGCGCTCCATGCCGTGGGCGAGCTGGCCAGCGAACGCCTGCCAGACCTGCGTGGCGTGATCAGCCTGGCCGCCGAGCCGCCCGCGGGTTTCCTGCCCTGGGCCGAGCTGGCCGGGCGGGCAGGGCAGGTCGAGGTCGGCGCCTATCAGGCGCGGCAACAGGGCCTGCAGTTCGACCAGCCAGTGAACATCCAGTACACCTCCGGCACCACCGGCGCGCCCAAGGGCGCGACTCTGAGCCACTACAACATCCTCAACAACGGCTACATGGTCGGCCGCAGCCTGGGCCTGACCGAGCGCGACCGCATGGTGATCCCGGTGCCGCTGTACCACTGCTTCGGCATGGTCATGGCCAACCTCGGCTGTATCACCCACGGCAGCACCATGATCTATCCCAATGACGCCTTCGACCCGGAGCTGACCCTGCGCGCGGTGGCCGAGGAGCGTGCCAGCATTCTCTATGGCGTGCCGACCATGTTCATCGCCATGCTCGACCACCCGTCACGCCAGGCCATGGACCTATCCACCCTGCGCAGCGGCATCATGGCCGGCGCTACCTGCCCGATCGAGGTCATGCGCAAGGTGATCGACCAGTTGCACATGGCCGAGGTGCAGATTGCCTACGGCATGACCGAAACCAGCCCGGTGTCGCTGCAGACCGGCCCCGACGATGGCCTGGAGCTGCGCGTGACCACCGTGGGCCGCACCCAGCCGCACCTGGAAACCAAGCTGGTGGACGCCGACGGGCGCATCGTCGCACAAGGCGAGATCGGCGAGCTGTGCACCCGTGGCTACAGCGTGATGCTCGGCTATTGGGACAACCTGCAGGCCACCCATGACGCCATCGACCCGGCGGGCTGGATGCACAGCGGCGACCTGGCGGTGATGGACGACGACGGTTATGTACGCATCGTCGGGCGCAACAAGGACATGATCATTCGCGGCGGCGAGAACATCTATCCGCGTGAGCTGGAGGAGTTCCTGCATACCCACCCGGCTGTTGCCGAGGCACAGGTGGTGGGGATTCCGTGCAGCAAGTATGGCGAGGAGGTGGTGGCGTGGATCCGCCTGCATCCGGGACACAGCGCCACTGCGGATGAGCTGCAGCAGTGGTGCAAGGCGCGGCTGGCACATTTCAAGGCGCCAAGGCATTACCGTTTTGTCGATGAGTTCCCGATGACGGTGACAGGGAAGGTGCAGAAGTTTCGCATGCGCGAGATCAGTGTGGAGGAGCTGGGGGGTTAGCCATGGTCTGGTAGATCAGGTCGACCAGATCGGCGAAGGTGACGTAGGTTCGCAGTGGCTCGGCGATGAAGATGCCGAAGGTTTCTTCGATGATCGCCTGTAGCTCCACCACGTCGAAGCTGTCGGCGCCCAGTTCGTCCAGGGTGATGTCGGGGCGGATCTGGTGCAGGCTCTGCTCCAGAAAGCTTGCGAGTATCCATTGCACGTGGAAGGCGATGTAGAGGCGTGAGTGCATGCTGGAAGGATCGTCAGAGAGTGATGTTCCTCTGTACGTCGCTTTGTCGGCAGGGGCTACTGGTAGAAATGCCAGGTGCGGTTGCGTCAGGGTTGTGCTTGCAGTGCCGGCCCCGTGACAGGGCCGGCCCAAGCGCCAATTTTCTGCAGCCTTGTCTATCCTCAAGCTTTCACCGGCGGCTCCTGGCTTGGCGGGTCGCCCACGGTCGGCGGCACGGTCGGCTTGATCGGCAGCTCGTCCGGATCCTCCTCGGGCACCGGCGGCGGCAGGGTCGGGTCGTCTATGTTCGGGTCGGGCGTCTCCGGTGGAATGGGAATGTTCATGGGCCTGGCCTCGCGGGATGAGTGAAGAGGTGTCGCAGGCTTTGACCCAGGCCTGCGCCCGACGCTCATTTTTTTTGAACCCCCGCGCCCGACCACGGCTCTGAACCCTTAACGCCACCAGCCCAGGGGAGCAGGTCGATGTCTGGTAACGAGCCGTTCGAAAGCGTGCCCATGGCCAACGATCACCCGGACCAGGCCATCAGCCTGGCCCAGGCGCTGCTGGCGCCGCGCATCGTGATCGAGGACGCAAACCCGGTGCTCGACGGCGGCACCTTCGCCGCCAAGGCGGTGCGCGGGCACAAGGTCGAGGTCACGGCCAAGGTCTACAGCGACGGGCACGATCGACTGGCGGTAACCCTGAACTGGCGCCAGGCCCACAGCCGGCGCTGGCACTGCGTGGCCATGCATTCGCCGGGCAACGACCTGTGGCAGGCCGATTTCATCCCCACGGGTCTGGGCCTGCACCTGTTCAGCATCGAGGCCTGGATCGACCCTTTCGCCACCTTCTGCCACGACCTGGAGAAGAAGTACGCCGCCGGCGTGGACGTCAAGCTCGAACTGGAAGAGGGCCGGCTGCTGCTGGGCCAGGGTATCGAGCGTAGCGACGGGCTACTGCGCGAGCAGCTCGAAAACTTGCAGCAGCGCCTGCCGGGTCTGCCGGCGGACGACCAGGTGGCGCTGCTGCTGCACCCCGACGCGGCCCAGCTGATGGCCGAGGCCGAGCACCGCAGCTACCTCACCCGCAGCCGCGAATTCCCGCTGGATGTGGACCGCGAGGCGGCCCAGTTCGCCAGCTGGTATGAGCTGTTCCCGCGCTCGGTCACCGACGACCCCGAACGCCACGGTACCTTCGACGACGTGCACCAGCGCCTGCCGATGATCCGCGACATGGGCTTCGACGTGCTGTACTTCCCGCCGATTCATCCCATCGGCATGAAGCACCGCAAGGGCCGCAACAATGCCCTGCAGGCCCAGCCCGAGGACCCCGGCAGCCCCTACGCCATCGGCAGCCCCGAGGGTGGCCACGATGCCATCCACCCGCAGCTGGGCAGCCGCGAGGACTTCCGCCGGCTGGTCGCCGCCGCCGCCGAGCATGGCCTGGAGATCGCCCTGGACTTCGCCATCCAGTGCTCCCAGGACCACCCCTGGTTGCAGGAGCACCCCGGTTGGTTCAGCTGGCGCCCCGACGGCAGCATCCGCTACGCGGAAAACCCGCCGAAGAAATACCAGGACATCGTCAACGTCGACTTCTACGCCCCCGAATCGGTGCCGAGCCTGTGGCTGGCGCTGCGTGACGTGGTGGTCGGCTGGGTCGAGGAGGGCGTGAAGACCTTCCGCGTCGACAACCCGCACACCAAGCCGCTGCCGTTCTGGCAATGGCTGATCGCCAATGTGCGCAGCCAGCACCCCGAGGTGGTCTTCCTCGCCGAGGCCTTCACCCGCCCGGCGATGATGGCGCGCCTGGGCAAGGTCGGCTACGCGCAGAGCTACACCTACTTCACCTGGCGCAATACCAAGCAAGAGCTGCGCGAATACTTCGAGCAGCTCAACCAGCCGCCTTGGAGCCAGTGCTACCGGCCCAATTTCTTCGTCAACACGCCGGACATCAACCCGTTCTTCCTGCAGACCTCGGGAAGGGCAGGCTTTCTGATCCGCGCGGCGCTGGCGACCATGGGTTCGGGGTTGTGGGGCATGTACTCGGGCTTCGAGCTTTGCGAAGGCACGCCGTTGCCGGGGAAGGAGGAGTACCTGGACTCGGAGAAGTACGAGATCCGCCCGCGCGACTTCACCCAACCTGGCAACATCGTCGCCGAGATCGCCCAGCTCAACCGTATCCGTCGGCAGAACCGCGCCCTGCAGACCCATCTTGGGGTGGTGTTCCTCAACTGCTGGAACGACAACATTCTCTACTTCGCCAAGCGCACCCCCGAGCGTGACAACTTCATTCTGGTAGCCATCAGCCTCGACCCGCACAACGCCCAGGAGGCCAGCTTCGAGTTGCCGCTGTGGGAGCTGGGGCTGGACGACAGTGCCGACACCCAAGGGGAAGACCTGATGAATGGCCAGCGCTGGACCTGGCATGGCAAGACCCAGTGGATGCGCATCGAGCCGTGGCACCAGCCGTTCGGTATCTGGCGCATCGAGAAATCGCGCTAGGGCCCATTGCGGAGCAAGTCGCATCGGCGCACCGCGATGGGCTTCAAGCTGAACCCTCGGACACAAAGGAGTCCCCAATGGCCAAGCGTTCCCGCCCGGCAGCCTTCATCGACGATCCGCTGTGGTACAAGGACGCGGTGATCTACCAACTGCACGTGAAATCGTTCTTCGACGCGAACAACGACGGCATCGGCGATTTCGCAGGCCTGATCGGCAAGCTCGACTACATCGCCGAACTGGGCGTCAACACCCTCTGGCTGCTGCCGTTCTACCCCTCGCCACGGCGCGACGACGGCTACGACATCGCCGAGTACAAGGCCGTGCACCCGGACTACGGCAGCATGGCCGACGCCAGGCGCTTCATCGCCGAGGCGCACAAGCGTGGCCTGCGGGTGATCACCGAGCTGGTCATCAACCACACCTCCGACCAGCACCCCTGGTTCCTGCGCGCCCGGCATGCCAAGCGTGGCAGCAAGGCCCGGGACTTCTACGTGTGGTCGGACGATGACCAGAAGTACGACGGCACGCGGATCATCTTCCTCGATACCGAGAAGTCCAACTGGACCTGGGACCCGGTCGCCGGCCAGTACTTCTGGCACCGCTTCTACTCGCACCAGCCGGACCTCAACTTCGACAACCCGCAAGTGCTCAAGGCAGTGATCGGGGTGATGCGCTTCTGGCTCGACATCGGCGTCGACGGCCTGCGCCTGGACGCCATCCCCTACCTGATCGAGCGCGACGGCACCAACAACGAGAACCTCGCCGAGACCCATGTGGTGCTCAAGGCGATCCGCGCCGAGATCGACGCCAACTACCCCGACCGCATGCTCCTGGCCGAAGCCAACCAGTGGCCCGAGGACACCCGCCCGTACTTCGGCGAAGGTGATGGCGACGAATGCCACATGGCCTTCCACTTCCCGTTGATGCCGCGCATGTACATGGCCCTGGCCATGGAAGACCGCTTCCCGATCACCGATATCCTGCGCCAGACCCCGGAGATCCCGGCCAACTGCCAGTGGGCGATCTTCCTGCGCAACCACGATGAGCTGACCCTGGAAATGGTCACCGACCGCGAACGCGACTACCTGTGGAACTACTACGCCGAGGACCGCCGCGCCCGCATCAACTTAGGGATTCGCCGGCGCCTGGCGCCGCTGCTGCAACGCGACCGGCGGCGTATCGAGCTGCTCACCAGCCTGCTGTTGTCGATGCCCGGCACGCCGACGCTGTACTACGGTGATGAACTGGGCATGGGCGATAACATCTACCTGGGCGACCGCGATGGCGTGCGCACCCCCATGCAGTGGTCGCCGGACCGCAATGGTGGCTTTTCCCGTGCCGACCCGCAGCGCCTGGTGCTGCCACCGATCATGGACCCGTTGTACGGCTACCAGACGATCAACGTCGAGGCCCAGGCCCACGACCCGCATTCGCTGCTCAACTGGAACCGCCGCCTGCTGGCGGTGCGCAAGCAGCAGAAGGCCTTCGGCCGCGGCAGCCTGAAGATGCTCACGCCAAGCAACCGGCGGGTGCTGGCCTATATCCGCGAATACACCGATGCCGAGGGCAACGTCGAGATCGTGCTGTGCGTGGCCAACGTCTCGCGGGCCGCACAGGCCGCCGAGCTGGAACTGTCGCAATACGCCGACAAGGTGCCGGTGGAGATGCTTGGCGGCAGTGCCTTCCCGCCCATCGGCCAGCTGCCATTCCTGCTGACGTTGCCACCGTACGGTTTCTACTGGTTCCTGCTGGCCAGCCATGACCGCATGCCCAGCTGGCATATCCAGCCCAGCGAGGGCCTGCCCGAGCTGACCACCCTGGTACTGCGCAAGCGCATGGAGGAACTGCTCGAATCACCGGCCCGCGAGACGTTGCAGGCAGCGATCCTGCCGCAGTACCTGCCCAAGCGCCGCTGGTTCGCCGGCAAGGAAGGGCCGATCGACCAGGTCCGCCTGCGCTATGGCGTGCGCATGGCCACCCCGGCATTGCCAGTGCTGCTTGGCGAGCTGGAGGTGCACAGCGAAGGCGTGGTCACCCACTACCAGCTGCCCTTCGGCTTGTTGCCGGAGGAGCAGATCAATGCCGCGCTGCCCCAGCAGCTGGCGCTGTCGCGGGTACGCCGTGGCCGTCAGGTGGGGCTGATCACCGATGCCTTCGTGCTCGAGCCCTTCATTCGCGCCGTGCTCCAGGGCTGCCAGGACGGTCTGCGCCTGGCCTGTGGCGATGGCCTGGGCGAGCTGCGCTTCCACAGCACCGAGCAGTTGGCCGCGCTGCAGCTCGATGAGCAGAGCGAGGTGCGCTACCTGAGCGCCGAGCAGTCCAACAGCTCGGTGGTGGTCGGTGGCAGCCTGGTGCTCAAGTTGATCCGTCGGGTCAATCCGGGCACTCACCCGGAGCTGGAGATGAGCGCCTACCTGACCGCCGCCGGCTTTGCCAATATCTCCCCGTTGCTGGCCTGGGTCAGCCGTGTGGACGACAGCGAGCAGCCGCACCTGCTGATGATTGCCCAGGGCTACCTGAGCAACCAGGGCGATGCCTGGGACTGGACGCAGAACACCCTGGAACGGGCGATCCGCGACCAGATGGAACCCACCAGCGTCGAGCAGGAGGCGCACACCGATGCGCTGGCCGAACTGACCGGTTTTGCCGCCTTGCTCGGCCAGCGCTTGGGCGAAATGCACCTGCTGCTGGCCGCGCCGAGCGACGACGAAGCGTTCCGTTCACGCCCGAGCGACGCCCGTGACAGCGAGCGTTGGAGCCGCCAGATCAGCGCCGAACTGAGCCATGCCCTCGACCTGCTTGCCCAGCACCGTGACACCCTGGACAGCGACAGCCAGGCCTTGGTCGACGACCTGCAGCAACAGCGCGAAGGCCTGCAACAGCATGTCGACAATCTCGCCCGCCAGGCCCAGGGCGGCCTGCTGATGCGGGTACACGGCGACCTGCACCTGGGCCAGGTACTGGTGGTGCAGGGCGACGCCTACCTGATCGATTTTGAGGGCGAGCCGGCGCGGCCGCTGGACGAGCGTCGGGCCAGGCACAGCCCGTACAAGGATGTCAGCGGCGTGCTGCGCTCCTTCGACTATGCTGCTGCGATGATCCTGCGCAGCGCCTCGGCGGTAGACCTCTCCGAGGCGGCGCGCCAGGCCCGGCAGCGGGTCGCCCGGCAGTACCTGCACCAGTCGCGCCATGCCTTCGTCGAAGCCTATGGGTTGGCCACCGCCGCCATGCCCCACGCCTGGCAGCAGGCCGAGGGCGAGCGCGCCGCGCTGGAGCTGTTCTGCCTGGAGAAGGCCGCCTACGAAATTACCTATGAAGCCGAGAACCGGCCAAGTTGGCTGGCCGTGCCTTTGCATGGCCTGCATGGACTGATCAGTACCTGGGGAGAGTCATAGATGAATGCAACCACGCGTGACAACGGCGGCCTTCGGCAACGGGACCTCGATGCCCTGGCCCGCGCCGAGCACGCCGACCCGTTCGCCGTACTCGGCCCGCACCCCGATGGTGCAGGCGGCCAGTTCATCCGGGCCTTCCTGCCCAGTGCCCTGAGCGCGCGCGTGCTGGCCCGCGACGACGGCCGGGTACTTGCCGAGATGCGCCAAGGCGCCGTGCCCGGGCTGTTCACCGCGCATCTGGACCAGGCGGCCCCCTATCTGCTGCAGATCGGCTGGGCCGGCGGCGAACAGGTTACCGAGGACCCCTACAGCTTCGGCCCGCAATTGGGCGAGATGGACATGTACCTGTTCGCCGAGGGCAACCACCGCGACCTGTCCGGGCGTTTCGGTGCTCAACCGACCGAGGTGGAGGGCGTCGCCGGGGTGTGCTTCTCGGTATGGGCGCCGAATGCCCGGCGGGTGTCGGTGGTGGGCGAATTCAACAACTGGGATGGCCGCCGCCACCCCATGCGCCTGCGCCATGGCGCCGGGGTGTGGGAGCTGTTCGTGCCGCGCCTCGGCGTGGGCGAGACCTACAAGTTCGAAGTGCTCGGCCAGGACGGCGTACTGCCGCTCAAGGCCGACCCCCTGGCCCGCGCCACCGAACTGCCGCCGAGCACCGCTTCGAAGGTGGCCGGCGCCCTGGCCCACGACTGGCGCGACCACGACTGGATGGACCTGCGCGCCCAGCGTCATGCCTACAGCGCGCCGCTGTCGATCTACGAGCTGCACGCCGGCTCCTGGCGCTGCGAGCTAGACGATGCCGGCGAGGTCGCCCGGTATTACAACTGGCGCGAACTGGCCGAGCGCCTGGTGCCTTATGTGCAGGAGCTGGGCTTCACCCATATCGAGTTGCTGCCGATCATGGAGCACCCCTTCGGTGGCTCCTGGGGCTATCAGCCGCTGTCGCTGTTCGCGCCGACCTCGCGCTATGGCAGCGCCGAGGACTTCGCCTTCTTCGTCGACGCCTGCCACCAGGGCGGCATCGGCGTGCTCCTGGACTGGGTGCCGGCGCATTTCCCCACCGACGAGCATGGCCTGGCGCGTTTCGACGGCACCGCCCTGTACGAATACGACAACCCCCTGGAAGGTTTCCACCAGGACTGGAACACGCTGATCTACAACCTCGGCCGCAACGAGGTGCGCGGTTTCATGCTGGCCTCGGCGCTGCACTGGCTCAAGCACTTCCACATCGACGGCCTGCGCGTGGACGCGGTGGCCTCGATGCTCTACCGCGATTATTCGCGCAAGGCCGGCGAATGGGTGCCCAACCGTCACGGCGGGCGCGAGAACCTCGAGGCCATCGACTTCATCCGCCACCTCAACAGCGTCGCCGCCCATGAAGCGCCGGGCGCGCTGATCATCGCCGAGGAATCCACGGCCTGGCCCGGCGTCAGCCAGCCGGTGCAGCAGGGCGGCCTGGGCTTCGCCTACAAGTGGAACATGGGCTGGATGCACGACACCCTGCACTACATCCAGAACGACCCGATCCACCGCACCTATCACCACAACGAAATGAGCTTCGGGCTGATCTATGCCTATTCCGAGCACTTCATCCTGCCCATTTCCCACGACGAAGTGGTGCACGGCAAGCATTCGCTGATCGACAAGATGCCCGGCGACCGTTGGCAGAAATTCGCCAACCTGCGCGCCTACCTGACCTTCATGTGGATGCACCCGGGCAAGAAGCTGCTGTTCATGGGCTGCGAGTTCGGCCAGTGGCGCGAATGGAACCACGACCAGCAGCTGGACTGGTACCTGCTGCAGTACTCCGAGCACCAAGGGGTGCAGAAGCTGGTCGCCGACCTCAACCGCCTGTACCGCGACCTGCCCGCGCTGCACGAGCAGGACTGCCAGCCCCAAGGCTTCCAGTGGTTGATCGGCGACGATGCCGCCAACAGCGTGTATGCCTGGCTGCGCTGGAGCAGCCAGGGCGAACCGTTGCTGGTGGTGGCCAACTTCACCCCGGTGCCGCGCGAGGGCTACCGCATCGGCGTGCCGTTTGGCGAACAGTGGGTGGAACTGCTCAACAGCGACGCCGAGCTGTATGCCGGATCGAACGTCGGCAACCTCGGAGCGGTGGTCGCCGATGAGATCGCCAGCCATGGCCAGCGATTGTCGCTGGCGCTGAACCTGCCGCCGTTGGGGGTGCTGGTGATGAAGCCGACCTGAGGCGTGGGCTATACCGGCGCTATCACGGGGCAAGCCCGCTCCCACGCCTTTATCTGGCCCTCGGCGTGGGAGCGGGCTTGCCCCGCGATGGATCAACCGCCTACCAGCGCATCCGCACGCCAAGGCTGCCGATCAGCCCATTCAGGTCATTGTCATCCACATCGGAGCTGTAGTCGGCGCTGACGAACAGCGCCACGTTCGGCGTCACCCGGGCCACCAGGCCCAACCCCAGTTCCACCGTGGCGGCGCTGCGCGAGCTGGAGATCTTGTCCACCTGGTCCAGCTTCACCGGGTCGGCATTGCTGAAGTCGTACCAGACGTTGGTGCGCACATAGGGTTCGATGGGCATGCCACGCACCTCGTAGCGCGCCGACAGCTTGGCGCCGACCCGGCCGCTCCAGCTGGGCTGGCTGT
Organism: Pseudomonas sp. CAM1A; assembly: GCF_047501685.1. Taxonomy (NCBI): domain Bacteria; kingdom Pseudomonadati; phylum Pseudomonadota; class Gammaproteobacteria; order Pseudomonadales; family Pseudomonadaceae; genus Pseudomonas; species Pseudomonas sp. CAM1A. The sequence continues at coordinate 394,744 of NZ_JBFNXP010000002.1, forward strand.
CGAAAGCCTGCAGGGTCTCTTCCTGCACCTGGCTGCCGGGGAAGAACTGCTGGTTGATCAACTGCGCCTGGGGCTCGATCACCCAGCCGGCGCCCAGGCCGATGGGGAAACCGCCCTCCACCGAGAAGGTCATCGCATGGCCGCTGTCGTCGAGGCGCTGGCCGGCCTGGGAGCGGCCGTTGACGTCGATGCGCGTGCCCATGGCCACGGCGTCCACATGCCAGCCCTGCTCGTGGGTCATGCTCCAGTACACGCCGAGGCTTTCGCCACTGAGGTTGACCGCGTTGCGCTGCTTGTCGCCAAGCAGCGGGCGCATGCCGTTGAAGCTGCTCTGCAGGTTGTTGTGGCCGACGAAGATGCCCGCGCGGTGCACATTGCCCGCGCCGGTTTCACGCACGAACAGGTCCGGGCCGATCACCATCTGCTGGCTGGGTGCCTCCACCTGAGCCGGTGGCTGGGCGCCCTGGCGCGGCGTGCCGGGGAAGAACTGCGCCCACTGGCTGGCAATGTGGTCGTTGTCGAGTTGGCCGTGGCGCTCGCCCATGCGTTCGGAAAAGGCGTTCAGCATGCCCTGGCTCAGGCCGCTGGCGCTGACCGGGTCGAGCGATAGTCGCGGCACCTCGGGTTGCGCCAGGAAGGGGGCGAAGGGCTCGCCCTCCTGCAGTTCGAACGCGAAGGTTTCCACCGGGGTTGCCAGGAGCAGCGACGTGGAAACCGCACAGAAAAAAGCGTCGAAGCGCGAGGGATTCGAGGTGCTTTTCATGGCGGATCTCCTGTTGTTGTGTGAAGTAAACAGCCCGATACCTGGCCTGATGTCACGAGCTGTACGACAAGAACAGGGGCGACCCAAACCAGCGCGCCAGCTTCTTGGAGCGCGCACGAGGGCGCGAGCTAGAGGCCCGGCACGAGATTTTCCATCTGGTGATTACTGTTCAGCTAAGGAGAGGACGGCGCTTGCGTCAAGAAAGCGTGAAATGATCGCGAAATGCCTGTTTGACTGCCCAACTTGTTGAATAAGTTAGAAATTGATTCACGTATATCGACAATGGTGATTTCCCGCCGCGTGGCTATGCCGAATCGTTGCTACAACCGCACTTCCACCGCCAGCGGCAGGTGGTCGGACAGGTGCGTCCAGGGCTTGTTGCCGAGGATTCTCGGTGCGTGGCTGTCGGCATTGCGCAGGTACACGCGGTCCAGGCGCAGCAGGGGCAGGCGGGCGGGGTAGGTACGCGCGAGCAAGCCATGATGGCGCTCGAACGCCTCGTGCAGGTCGCGGTGCAGGCGCAGGGTGCGGTTGCCGCGCAGTTGCCAGTCGTTGAAGTCGCCGGCGATGATCACCGGGGCGTCGGCGGGCAGCGCATCGAGCAACTGGCGTAGCAGATGCAGCTGCTTTTGCCGGTGCCGCTCGAGCAATGACAGGTGCACGCAGATCGCATGCACCTGGCGCTGGCCGGGCACGTCCAGCACGCAGTGCAACAGGCCGCGGCGCTCGGGCCCGGTGATCGACACGTCGAGGTTGCGGTGCTCGATGATCGGGTACTTGGACAGCAGCGCGTTGCCGTGGTGGCCGTCGGGGTAGACCGCGTTGCGGCCGTAGGCGAAGTCGCTCCACATGCTGTCGGCGAGGAATTCGTACTGCGAGGTCTGGGGCCAGCCGGGGTATCGCGCGGCGTGGCGGTCGTGGCTGCCGAGTACCTCCTGGAGGAACACGATGTCAGCCCCGGTGCTGCGCACCGCCTCGCGCAGCTCCGGCAGGATGAAGCGCCGGTTGAAGGCGGTGAAGCCCTTGTGGGTGTTGACCGTCAGCACCTTGACCCGGTGCACGGCCGGGGCTTGGCTGACGCTGGCGAAACCTGGACTGCCGGCTTCGAGGTTCACGACCGCTCCTGTTCTTTGAGGGCTGCGCAGCAGCCCCAGGTTCAACTGGCTCGACACAGTCTAGGACAGGACTTCCTGTTTCGGGTTCACTCCTCCTCGCGCTGCAGCACCATCAGCAGCAACGACCGCCCCTTGACCTCGAACACCGTGTCGAACGCCAGGTGTTGCGCCTTGCGCAGCTCGGGCCGGTCAGTGTCCACCAGGCAGCTCCAATAGTCGCCCTCCGGCACCGCCGGCAGGGTGAACGGCACCACGTCGTGGTAAGCGTTGACGATCAGCAGCATGGTCGCCTCGGCCCCGGGCCGGGCGATGCCGCTGACCTGCGCGCGACCATCCATCAGCATGCCCAGGCAACGCCCGTGCGGGTCTTCCCACTGTTCGACGGTCATCTCGCTGGCGTCCGGGGCCAGCCAGGTGACGTCCTTCACCCCGATCGCCTCGTTGTAGTCGCCGACCAGGAAGCGCGAGCGGCGCAGGATCGGATAGGCCAGGCGCAGCCGGGTCAGGCGCTTGACGAAGGCCATCAGCGCCTGGCCGTCCTCGTCCAGGTCCCAGTTCACCCAGCCGATCTCGCTGTCCTGGCAGTAGGCGTTGTTGTTGCCGTGCTGGGTGCGGCTGAACTCGTCGCCGGCGACGATCATCGGCGTGCCCTGGGCCAGCAGCAGGGTGGCGAAGAAGTTGCGCATCTGGCGCATGCGCAGGGCGTTGATCGCCGGGTCGTCGGTGGGGCCTTCGGCGCCGCAGTTCCACGACAGGTTGTTGTCGGTGCCGTCCTGGTTGTTCTCGTCGTTGTCCTCGTTGTGCTTGTCGTTGTACGACACCAGGTCGCGCAACGTGAAGCCGTCGTGGGCGGTGACGAAGTTGACCGAGGCATAGGGGCGCCGGCCGCGGTTGTTGAACAGATCGCCCGAGGCGGTAATGCGCGCGGCAAAGTCGGCGAGCATGCCTTCGTCGCCTTTCCAGAAGCTGCGCACGGTGTCGCGGAAGCGGTCGTTCCATTCTGCCCAGCCTGGGGCGAAGTTGCCCACCTGGTAGCCGCCCGGGCCGCAGTCCCAAGGTTCGGCGATCAGCTTGGTCTGGCTGAGCATCGGGTCCTGGCGACAGGCGACGAGGAAGCCGTGGCGCTCGCTGTAGCCGTCGTGATAGCGGCCGAGGATGGTCGCCAGGTCGAAGCGAAAACCATCCACGTGCATCTCGCCGGCCCAGTAGCGCAGCGAGTCGGTGACCAGTTGCAGCACCCGTGGATGGCTCATGTCGAGGGTATTGCCGGTGCCGGAGTCGTTGATGTAGAAGCGCCGGTCGTCGGGCATCAGGCGGTAGTACGAGGCGTTGTCGATACCGCGCATCGACAGGGTCGGGCCGCGTTCGTTGCCTTCGGCGGTGTGGTTGTAGACCACGTCGAGGATCACCTCCAGGCCTGCGTCGTGCAGGTGGGCGACCATCTCCTTGAACTCGGCGATCTTGCCGCTGGCCAGGTAGCGCGGGTGGGGGGCGAAGAAGGCGATGCTGTTGTAGCCCCAGTAGTTGTTCAGGCCCTTGTCCAGCAGGTGCTGGTCGTTGACGAAGGCATGGATTGGCAGCAGCTCGATGCTCGATACGCCCAGCTCCTTGATATGCCCCAGCAGCTCGTCGTTGGCCAGGCCCGCGAAGGTGCCGCGCAGGTGCTCGGGCACCGCCGGGTGGCGCATGCTGATGCCGCGGGTGTGGGCCTCGTAGATGATGGTGCGCTCCCACGGGATCGACACGCGCTGGTCGCGGCCCCAGGTGAAGGCCGGGTCGATGACCTTGCACTTGGGCACGAACGCCGCGCTGTCGCGCTCGTCGAACGACAGGTCGCCGTCGGGGTGGCCGATGGTGTAGCCGAACAGCGCCTCGGACCATTTCAGCGTGCCCACCAATTGCTTGGCATAGGGGTCGATCAGCAGCTTGTTGGGGTTGAAACGGTGGCCGTTCTCCGGCTCGTACGGGCCGTGTACCCGGTAGCCGTAGACCAGGCCCGGGTGGGCGTCGGGCAGGTAGCCGTGGTAGATCTCGTCGGTGTACTCGGGCAGCTCGATGCGCTCGATTTCGTTTTCGCCCGTGGCGTCGAACAGACACAGCTCGACCTTGGTGGCGTTGGCCGAGAACAGGGCGAAGTTGACCCCAAGGCCGTCCCAGGTGGCGCCGAGGGGGAAAGGCAGGCCTTCGCGGATGCGCGATGGGGCGACGGAGCGGGTTTTCTTCGGGGTGCGGGGGCTCATGGCGATCCTTGTGGTGCGTGTAGGGAGGGATCGCGAGGCAAGTCGCATCGGCGTACCGCCGCTCCCACGCAAGAGCACTCAGTGACTGAGGCGTGGGAGCGGCGGTGCGCCGATGCGACTTGCCCCGCGATGAGGCCGGTACAGGCTTGCGAAAGGCTCAACCAGCGGCAGGCTTCTTCGCCGCTCGCGGTTTTTTCGCCGCCGCGGCCGGCGTCACACCCGGCAACGCCGCCACCTTGGGGTCTGCCGGTGGCTTGGGCTTGGCCGCTGCCTTCTTGCGTGGCGGCGCCTTGGGGGCCAGCGCTTCGGCTTCGGCCAGCTTGCGCGCCTTGTCCCAATGTTCTTCCTCGCGCCCCTCGGGCTTACCCTCCGACTCCCAGATTTGATAGGCGAACTCGCGAATACGTTTTTCATCGACACTCATCACGACGCTCCTGAATACAGTTAGGCATGATCAATCAACACATTGACCGGAAACTCTGCCAGCACGGTGCTCAACATCAGCTCCCTTGAAGGGGTGACAGCACCGCCGCCGAAAAGTCCCGAACAGTTGGCAGGCGACAAGGCAAACGGCAGTACAAGCCGGGTATCGTCCCAGTTCTGTGCCGGGATCAACGGGGTGGCGGCCGTGCCCAGCAGGGCGCTGGCCAGCCGTGGCACGACGATGATGGCGCACTCGCCCTGGCCGAGGCGGGCAAAGGCCAGTACCTGGTCGGCGTGGCGGCCCTGCACGGTCAGCGGCAGGTAGGCGCCGCGCTGGAACAGCTCGGGATGGGCCTGACGGGCGTCCAGCACGCGGGCCATCAGGGCCTGCTTGATGCGGCCATCGCGCCAGTGGGCGAGCAGCTCGGCCAGGGGCGTGCCGTCGTCGAGGCTGGCGCGCCTGGCCGGGTAGTCCACCGGGCGGCGGTTGTCCGGGTCGACCAGCGAGAGGTCCCAGTACTCGTTGCCCTGGTACAGGTCCGGCACGCCGGGGGTGGTCATGCGCAGCAGGCACTGCACCAGGCCGTTCAAGGCGCCGGGGCAGGCCAGGCGCTGCGCGGCCTCGTGCAGGGATTGGCGCAGCTGCTGGTTTTCCTCGTCCAGCAGCAGGCCGTCGACATAGGCCGCGCAAGCCGCCTCGTAGCGTTCGTTGGGCGCGGCCCAGCTGCTGCGCAGCTTGGCTTCGCGCAGCGCCTTGCATTGCCATTGGCGAAGGCGTTCGGCGTAGCGCTTCAGGGCTTGCGGGGCATGCAGGTCGAGGTCCAGTGGCCAGCTGCCGAGCAGCGTCTGCAACAGCAGCAGCTCGTCGCCGGGGCTTGGTGCCTGTCCATCGTCCACTGCCTCGCGCAACGGCGCGGCCAGCTCGCGCCAGTGCTCGACGCGACTGGCCAGCCACGGTGCGCGTTCGCTGAGCACGGCCAGCCGCGCGCGGCAGTCTTCGCCGCGCTTGTGGTCGTGGGTGGCGGTGGCCAGCAGGTTGTCGGGGAAGTCGCGCAGGCGGCGCTGGGCTTCGTTGTGAAACCAGGCCGCATCAGCGCTGAAACGCTCGGCATCGAAGCCCACATCGTTGCGCGACAGCAGCCGGGCGGAGCGGTAGAAGGCGGTGTCTTCCACGGCCTTGGCGGCGCTGGGGGCGGTCAGTTGCTGGAAGCGCACGCAGGCATGGCGCAGGTGCTTGCGCGGGCGGCCTGGCGGCAGGTGCCGCCAGGGTTGGCCGCCGAGCCAGCGTTCGAGCTGTTCGAGCAGCGGCCAGTCGGCTTCCCCCAGCGACTGGCGCGCTCCGGCCAGCGCCTGCTGGAAGAACGCCTCGTCCTCGGCGGGCCGGCCGCAGGCGTTGATGTAGGTGCGGTACACCGGGTAATGCTCGACCAGCGCCTGCAGCGCCCGGCGAATGGCGCCGAGGGTGAGGTCGCGGGTCATCAGGTCGTCGCGGGCCACCTGCAGCAGGGCCTGGGCCACCGACTCGCAGTCGCCGGCCAGGCTGGCGTTGAGCACCAGGTGCCGGGCGATGCGCACCTCTTCGGGGAACTCGGGACGCTCGCTGGTGCTGCGCCATAGTTCGTCCAGGGTGGGCTGGCCCACAGGGTCGTGCTGCAGCAGCGACACCTGGTTCATGAACTCGTAGCCGGTGGTGCCGTCGGTGAGCCAGTCGCGGTGCAGGTGTTCGTCCGTGCCGAGGATCTTTTCCACGTAGATAGGGAAGTGTGCCAGCGCGGCATCGACGGGGCGTCGCGCCAGCAGCGAATCGACCCGGCGGCGCAGGTTGCGGCAGTAGCGGCGCGGATCGGCCAGGCCGTCGATATGGTCGATGCGCAGGCCATCGACCAGGCCGCGCTCGATCAGTTCGAACAGCTTGGCGTGGGTGGCCTCGAACACCACGGCACGTTCCACGCGCAGGCCGCCGAGTTCGTTGATGTCGAAGAAGCGCCGCCAGTTGATGTCGTCGGCGGCGGTGCGCCAGCTGGCCAGGCGGTAGGTCTGGCGTTCGAGCAGCAGGTGCAGGCGCTTGAAGCCTGCTTCGCCGCGGCTGTCGAAGGCGGCGAGGGCCGATTGCGGATCCGCGCCGGCGGCGGCCAGGCGCGCCAGTTCGCGGTGTAGGGGCTGGGCCTCGGCCAGCGGGTCGGCCGCCTCGCCGAGGGCACTGAAATGCGCGGCCAGCGCCTGCAGGCGCGGATCCTCGGCCTGGCCGAGGATGCGTGGGTAGTCCAGCGGGCAAATCGGGAAGCGATGTTCGTGGTGGGCCACTTCGAAGCGCCCGTTTTGTGCGTCGAAGGTCAGCGGGATTTCGCCGTTGTGCAGGGCGGCGCCATAGTCGCTGCCGAGGAACGGCAACAACAGCTGGCCGGCCAGCAACGGGTCGCTGGAATGCCACTGGATATCGAAGAACTCCGCATAGGGGCTGCGCCGGCCCCAGGCCAGCAGGCTTTGCCACCAGGGGTTGTCGGCGCCGCCCACGGCCATGTGGTTGGACACGGTGTCGACGATCAGCCCCATGCCATGCTGGCGCAAGGCGGCCACCAGGCGTTCGAGCGCCGCCTCGCCGCCGAGTTCGGGATTGACCCGGGTCGGATCGACCACGTCATAGCCGTGGCGCGAGCCCGCGCGGGCGGTGAGGATCGGCGAGGCGTACAGGTGGCTGATACCCAGCCGGGCGAAATAGGGCACCAGTGGTACCGCGTGGTCGAGGGTGAAGTCACTGTGCAGTTGCAGGCGCAGGGTCGCGGTCAAGGCTTTCATCGGTCACGCTCCCAGGCTTGTTCGCGGGCCTGGGCCAGCAGTTCCAGGCGCCGGGCGGCGTCCTCGTCGTCCAGCAGTTCGCGTACCGGCGCCTTGAAGCGGCGGCGCCAGTTGGGATGGCCGGTGGTGGTGCCGGGCAGGTTGGGTTGCTCGTCGCTGCCCAGCAGGTCCTCCAGCGGCACCAGCACCAGCGGTGCGCGGGTATGGCCGACGTAGCGGATTGCTGCATCGATCAGCGCCGAATCGTCGCGCAGCGGCCCGTAGTTCTGCTCCAGGGTGCGGCGCAGGCCGTCGCGCTCCAGGGCCCGGGTATGGCGCCAGTGCAGCTCGGTGGCGGCGTCGATCAATTGCAGGCGATGGCTCCAGTCGATGTCCCGGCTGGCCAGCCAGCCGGCGAGCGGGGCCAGGTCATGGGTGCCGGTGGTGGCCAGGGCGTTGTCCGGCCAGTCGAGGATCGGCGTGAACCGGCCTGGCGGTTGCTGCTCGAACGGCAGCACGCGCATGCCCAGCACGGCCTTGTCGGCCAGGCGCTCGCGCAGGCCCTCGGGCACGGTGCCCAGATCCTCGCCGAGGATGATCGCCTGGTGCCGCGCCGACTCCAGCGCCAGCAGGCGCAGCAGGTCGTCCAGCGGGTATTGCAGGTAGGCGCCTTCGCTGGGCCGGGCGCCACGGGGGATCAGCCACAGGCGGCGCAGGCCCATCACATGGTCGATGCGCAGGCCGCCGGCATGGGCCAGGTTGGCCCGCAGCATTTCAATGAAGGCGCGGTAGCCGTTGCGCCGCAGGCCTTCGGGGGAGAATGCGCAGATGCCCCAGTCTTGCCCGGCGCGGTTGAGGATATCGGGCGGGGCGCCGACGTTGAGTTCGGCCAGCAGTTCGTCCTGGCGGCTCCAGGCCTGGCTGCCGGCACCGTCGGCGCCCACTGCCAGGTCGGCGATCAGGCCCACGGCCATGCCGTTGCCGCGCGCTGCGTCCTGGGCCCGTTGCAGGCTGCGCTCGGCCAGCCACTGGCAGAAGGCATGGAACTCGACCCGTGCCGGATAGGCGTTGGCGAACGCCTCGACCTCGGGGTCGTAGGGGTCGTGCCAGGCCTTGGGCCAGTTGCGCCAGTCCGCGCCCAGGCCGCTGCTCACCGCCTCGGCCTGCAGCACTTCGAAGCGGCAGTGGTGTTCCAGTTGCTCGCCGGCGCTGGCGCGGAAACTGTCGAAGTCCGCGCGCAAGGGGTGTTCGCCCTGGCTGAAGTGCCGGTAGAGCGCTTCGAGCAGGCGCAGCCGGGCCTCGGCGGCCCTGGGCCAGTCCACCAGCGTGTGCTGCTCCAGCGCTTCGAGGGTGGCCTCCAGTTCACAGGCCTCGGTGGCCATGCGCACTTCGCGTTCGCCGAAGACCACGCCGGGGCTGGCATAGAGCACATTGAGCAGCAGGCGGCTGGACGGCGAATAGGGGCTGTAGTGGTGCTGGTCGAAGGCCGACAGGGTGTGGATCGGGCTGATCGCCAGGGCATCGGCGCCGCGCTCGGCGGCGTGGCGCGCCAGTTGTTCCAGCGCCAGGCAGTCGCCAAAGCCGCCATCGCCGGGGCGCCGCAGGCTGTACAGCTGCACGGCAAGGCCCCAGCAACGGGGCGGGGGTTGCTCCACGCAGTCTTGCAGGGCATGGCAGCGCGTCGGTGCCACGGCCACGGTGCAGGTCCGGCCATCGATATCCAGGCGGTGATAGCCCAGGGGCAAGCCGGCCGGCAGGCGTGCCTGGGCGTCCAGGGTCAGGCTGCGCTGGCTGCCGTCTTCCAGGCTGCAGCGCACCTGGCTGGCGGCGCTGAAGTAACGCTGCAGGTCGAGGGGCTGATCGATGTCCACGGTCAGCAACGGTGGCAGATGCTCGCTGTCTTCGGCCTGCTCCACGGCGTGCAGGCTGGCGTCGATTTCGGCAGCGCTGCCAACTGGGTGGCCAAGGCCGGCGAGCACCTGGCGCAGCACGTCATCACTGACCAGCTGCGGGCGATTGTTGGCGTCGATCCAGTCGCGGGCCAGGCCCACCCGGGCGGCCAGGCGGTGAAGGGGCTCTGCGCTCATGGCATCTCCTGGTCGGGGGGCAGCAGGCTCACCACGCAGCTGTGCGCGGCGAGGGTCGAGTCGGGGTGGGCGTTGTCGCTGCTGTCGAACAGGCGGTGGGGCAGGGCCGGCAAGGTGACCGGCTGGGGCTGGGCATCGAGGTTCAGGTCGATGCGCAGCTGCTGGCCGTCGCCCAGGCGCCAGCGGGCGGTCAGCGCCTTGGCGCCGAGCACCTCGCAGCCCTCGGCGCGGGTGTCGGGCAGGCAAGGGATGAGGTGGCGCCTGCGCAGTTCGAGCAACTGCTGGTACAGGCCGTGCCAGCCGGCCAGCACCTCCTGTTGCCGCGGGCGGGAGGTCTCGAAGGTGGCCTCGGCGTTGGGGTCGGGTATCTGCTCGCGTTTCTGCGGGTCGGCGAAGGCCTCGAAATGGGCGAATTCGCCACGCCGGCCTTCACGCACGGCATCGGCCAGCGCGTCGTGGAAGTCGGTGAAGAACAGGAACGGCTTGCGGCTGCCATCGTCGTCGCCCATGAACAGCAGCGGGATCATCGGTGCCAGCAGCAGCAGGGTGGTGGCGGCCTTCAGGGCCGGCGGGGGGCAGAGCCGGGACAGCCGTTCGCCCAGGGCGCGGTTGCCGACCTGGTCGTGGTTCTGCAGGAACAGCACGAAGGCGCTGGGCGGCAGGTGGCCGCTGGGTTCGCCGCGCGGCCTGCCGTGGCGGTCGGGCTGGCCCTGGAACACGAAGCCCTCGGCCAGGCAGCGCGCCAATTGCTCGATCGGCCGGTCCTTGTAATCGGCGTAGTAGCCTTCGGTTTCGCCGGTCAGCAGTACGTGCAGGGCGTTGTGGCCGTCGTCGTTCCACTGCGCGTCGAAGCCTTGCTCGAGCAGCGTGGCCTGGTTGTGCTCGTTCTCCAGCACCAGCCAGACCTGCCGCCCGGGCTCGACCGTGGCGCGTACCCGCTGGGCCAGTTCGACGAGAAAGTCCGGCTGGTCGATGGCGTGCACCGCGTCCAGGCGCAGCCCGTCGCAGCGGTAGTCGCACAGCCACATCAGGGCGTTCTGGATGAAGAACTCGCGCACCTCGGCGCGGCGGAAGTCGATGGCCGCGCCCCACGGGGTCTGGCGGTCTTCGCGGAAGAACGGGCCGGCGTAGCGGTGCAGGTAGTTGCCGTCCGGGCCGAAGTGGTTGTAGACCACGTCCACCAGCACCATCAAGCGCTGGCCATGGGCGGCGTCGACCAGCGCGCACAGGTCCTGCGGGCGGCCATAGCTGTGCTGCGGGGCAAATGGCAGCACGCCGTCATAGCCCCAGTTGCGCGCGCCGGGGAACTGCCCCAGGGGCATCAACTCGATGGCGCTGATGCCCAGCTCGGCCAGGCGCGGCAGCACCTTGGCCACGCCGGCATAGCCGTCGAGCAGGCCGACGTGCAGCTCCTGGATCACCGCCTCGTGCCAGGGCCGCCCCTGCCAGGGATGGCGCCACGGGTAGCCGCCCAGGTCCAGCAGTTCGCTGGGGCCCTGCACGCCCTCGGGCTGGCAGCGCGAGGCCGGGTCGGCCACCCGCAGTTCATCGTCGATCACGAACTGATAGCGCTCGCCCGCCTGGCAAGGGGCGACCCCGGTGTACCAACCATCGTCGTCGGGCAGCAGTGCCACGGGCGGCTGCTGGCCGATTACCACGCTCACGCTGCGCGCATCCGGCGCCCACAGGGTGAAGCGCGCCGACGTGGCGTCCAGCAACTGTGCGCCATGCTTGTGCATCGTCGGCTCTCCGCTCAGTAGTGGGCGTGCTGCGTCTGCTTCACCAGGTCCTCGTACAGGCGCGCATAGGGTTCCACCGCCTGGCACCAGTTGAACGGCTGGGTCATCGACAGGCAGCGCATGGCATTGAGCAGGTGCTTCTTGCCGTACACATAGAAGGCGCGGCCCAGGGCCTCGCGATAGCTGTCCACGCTGGAGTCGTCGAACAGGAAGCCGGTGACGCCGTTCTCGATGGTGTCGGCCAGCCCGCCGGTGTTGCGCGCCACCGGCAGCGAGCCGAAGCGCTGGGCGTACATCTGGCTCAGGCCGCAGGGCTCGTAGCGTGACGGCATCAGCAGGAAGTCGCTGCCTGCGAACATGCGCCGGGCGTCGGTCTCGTTGAAGCCGATGCGCACGCCGATGCGACCCGGGTGGCGTAGGGCCAGTTCGCGCATGGCCTGTTCTTCCTCGGGCTCGCCGCGGCCGATGATGGCGATCTGGCCGCCTTGTTCGACGATGTAGTCGGCCACACCCAAGGTCAGGTCCAGGCCTTTCTGGTACACCAGCCGCGAAACCACGGCGAACAGCGGCCCCTCACTCGCGTGCAGGCCGAACAGCGTGCGCACCTGGTCGGCATTGCGCGCCTTGCCGTCCCAGTCGTTGATGCTGAAGTTGTGGTCCAGGTGCTGGTCGGTGGCCGAGTCCCAGCTTTCGTCGATACCGTTGGGGATGCCGCCGAGCAGCCCCTGCTGGGCCTTGCTGGCGAGGAAACCGTCCAGGCCGCAGCCGAACTCGGGGGTGGTGATTTCCCGGGCGTAGGTGGCGCTGACCGTGGTGATATGGCTGGCGTAGGCCAGCCCGGCCTTGAGGAACGACAGTTTGCCGTAGAACTCCATGCCTTCCTGCTGCATGGCGTGGTCGGGGATCGCCAGTTCCGGGCTGCAGCCGCGGCTGTACACGCCCTGGTAGGCCAGGTTGTGGATGGTGAACAAGGTCGGGGTGCTCAGGCCGCGCCAGTGCATGTAGGCCGGGGCCAGCCCGGCCGGCCAGTCGTGGGCGTGCACCAGGTCGGGGCGCCAGTGGGCCATGCCTTCGCCGGCGGCAATCTCTGCGGCGGCCAGGCCCAGGCGGGCGAAACGGATGTGATTGTCGGGCCAGTCGCGACCGTTGTTGGCGCCGTAGGGCGTGCCGTCGCGCTGGTACAGCTCGGGGCAGATCAGCACATAGATCACCAGGCCGTCGGCCAAATCCATGCGGCCGATCTTGCACGGCGGCAGCGCGGCATGGCCGCCCAGTTCGCCGACGATATGAATGGGGTTGTCGCTCTCGACCACCTGGCGGTAGCCGGGGATCAGCACGCGCACATCGTGCAGGTGCGCCAGGGCACGGGGCAGGGCAGCGGACACGTCGCCCAGGCCGCCGGTCTTGACCAGGTCGGCGATCTCCGAGGTGACGAACAGGATCTTGCGCTTGTTCGGGTTGTGCTGGCGCTGCGCGCCGGGTGCCTTGACTGTCGGGGCGAGGGCCGCAGGCAGCGGCTCGCGGTTATCCGGGTTGAATGACTCTACGTGAGGTTCGACAGCGGCACTGATCATACTTCTCTCCGTCCCTTGTTCTGTTTGCTTGGCGTTGGCTCGTGGGTCTGCTCTCTGATCTTTGTTGCATCTTCGTAGTGCGTTCCTTGCCCCAGATTCGTGCGCGCAGGCACGGCACGCTCGGCATTCCCGCCGAATGACGTATGGACTGGTTGGGGTGTGCGGGCCTGGCGTGAGGCAGTCCTTTTGCGTCGGCCCTACTTAAGTCCTGACCTGCCCGTGTTTTGGAAAGTTCGACTTTTTTACGTCACTTTTTCCGAGCAAAACGCGGGCCGAATCTGAAGTGTAGGGGACGAAACGCAAAGAAAGTGACCCGTTGGTCATTTTTGTCGCGACGGTTTACCCGCGCAAACGTTGGCGAGTTGTTGCAAAATATGAGGCTAGCCAGCGTAGGCGCAGCGGATTCGCGACAGACGCGGCACAACGCAATCAGGAAGGGAAGCTGTGACGAGGTGGGAGCCTGGCAGCTCCCACGCAGAGGGGCGGTGATTCAGAGACCGGCGGCCTTGCCTTGCACACGGGCCTGTTCGAGCAGCAGGTTCAGCTGGGCGACCTGCTGGCGCAGGTGATCGCGCTCATCCTTCAACTGGCGCAGCTCGTCGCGGCGCACGGTGACATAGAGGGTCTGGGTGGGAGTGGCAGGCATCAGAGTACCCATGGCACACCTCGCATGGCTGGTGACAATTTGAAGCGTAGACGCTTCACGCGGCGCGCATTCTGAATTCTTTGCAGGCCCTTGGGAACTTTTTTGTTTATCGTTGTCGCCCCGTTCGTCGGTGAACCCTACGCCAGAACGCTGGACTAATCTGAAATCGTCAATTGTTGTAAAGCAAAACCAACGGGAGCGTCGTCACATGCAACTGGGAATCATCGGGCTTGGCCGCATGGGCGGCAATATCGCAAGGCGCCTGATGCGCGCAGGTCACAGCACTGTGGTCCACGATCGCAACCGCGAAGCCATCACCACCCTGGAAGGCGAAGGTGCCGTGGGCGCCCACGACCTGGGTGCGCTGGTGCAGAAACTCAAGGCGCCGCGGGCGGTGTGGGTCATGCTGCCGGCGGGTGAAATCACCGAGCAGACCATCGCGCAACTGGCCGACCTGCTCGAGCCGGGTGACGCCATCATCGATGGTGGCAACACCTTCTACAAGGACGACATGCGCCGCGCCGCCGAGCTGGGCAAGCGCGGCCTGCACTACCTCGACGTCGGCACCTCCGGCGGCGTGTGGGGCCTGGACCGTGGCTACTGCATGATGATCGGCGGCGAGAAGGCTGTGTTCGAGCGCCTCGAGCCGCTGTTCAAGGCCCTGGCCCCGGGCGTCGGCGACATTCCGCGCACCCAGGGCCGCAGCGGCGAGCACGAGCGCGCCGAGCATGGCTACATCCACGCAGGCCCGCCCGGCGCCGGTCACTACGTGAAGATGGTGCACAACGGCATCGAGTACGGCCTGATGCAGGCCTACGCCGAAGGCTTCGACCTGCTGCGCAGCAAGGGTGGCCCAGAGTTGCCGCAAGAGCAGCGCTTCGACCTCAATGTGGCCGAGATCGCCGAAGTGTGGCGCCGCGGCAGCGTGGTCACTTCCTGGCTGCTGGACCTGACCGCCGACGCGCTGGTCGCCGACCCGCAACTGACCGAATTCAGCGGCTCGGTGTCCGACAGCGGCGAAGGGCGCTGGACCATCGACGCCGCCGTCGAACAGGCCGTGCCGGTGCCGGTGCTGTCCAGCGCGCTGTTCGCCCGTTTCCGCTCGCGCCAGCAGCAGGGCACCTACGGTGACAAGATCCTCTCCGCCATGCGCCTGGGCTTTGGCGGCCACGTCGAGAAAAAGAAGGACTAAATGACTAAACCGACCATCCCCGCGGCGCCGCCATGCACCTTGTTCCTGTTCGGCGCCAACGGCGACCTGGTCAAGCGCCTGCTGACGCCGGCGCTGTACAACCTCAGCCGTGACGGCCTGCTCGACCGCAACCTGCGTATCGTCGGGGTCGACCACAACCCGGCCACGGCCGAGGACTTTGCCGCGCGCCTGCATGCTTTCATGCAGGCGCGGGACAAGGGCGGGGAGGGCAGTGCCAAGTGCCTGGACGAAAAGCTCTGGGCGCGCCTGGCCAAGCGCCTGGACTATCAGACCGGCGACTTCCTCGACCCCGAGACTTACCAGGCCCTGGCTCGGCGCATCGCTAAAACCGGCCATGGCAATGCCATCTTCTACCTGGCCACCTCGCCACGCTTCTTCCCCGAGGTGGCCCAGCGCCTGGGCGACGCCGGCCTGCTCGACGAGTCGGGCGGCGGCTTTCGCCGGGTGGTGGTGGAGAAACCCTTCGGCACTGACCTTGCCAGCGCCGAAGCGCTCAACGCTTGCCTGCTCAAGGTGATGAACGAGCGGCAGATCTACCGCATCGACCATTACCTGGGCAAGGAAACCGTGCAGAACATCCTGGTCAGCCGATTCTCCAACGGCCTGTTCGAATCGTTCTGGAACAATCATTACATCGACCACGTGCAGATCACAGCCGCCGAAACCGTCGGCGTCGAGACGCGCGGGGCGTTCTACGACAACACCGGTGCCCTGCGCGACATGGTGCCCAACCACCTGTTCCAGTTGCTGGCGATGGTCGCCATGGAACCGCCGGCGGCCTTCGGCGCCGATGCGGTGCGCGGTGAAAAGGCCAAGGTGATCGGCGCCATCCGCCCCTGGTCGCAGAAAATGGCCCTGCGCAATTCCGTGCGTGGCCAGTACGGCGCCGGCAAGCAGGGCCGCAAGAAACTGCCCGGCTACCGCGAGGAGGCCAATGTCGCCCCGCACAGCCAGACCGAGACCTACGTCGCCCTCAAGGTGATGATCGACAACTGGCGCTGGGCGGGGGTGCCGTTCTACCTGCGCACCGGCAAGCGCATGAGCGTGCGCGACACCGAGATCGCCATCTGCTTCAAGCCGGCGCCCTACGCGCAGTTCCGCGAAAGCGAGCTGGAGCGGCCCAAGCCCAACTACCTGAAGATCCAGATCCAGCCCAACGAAGGCATGTGGTTCGACCTGCAGGCCAAGCGCCCGGGGCCGGAGCTGGTGATGGAGAATGTCGAGCTGGGTTTTGCCTACAAGGACTTCTTCAAGATGACCCCGGCGACCGGCTACGAGACGTTGATCTACGACTGCCTTACCGGCGACCAGACCTTGTTCCAGCGCGCCGACAATATCGAGAACGGTTGGCGTGCGGTGCAGCCGTTCCTCGATGCCTGGGCGGCCGAGGGTGGCGAGGTGCATGAGTATGCGGCGGGAGAGGATGGCCCCGAGGCCGGTGACGAGCTGCTGGCGCGGGACAAGCGCGAGTGGCATACGCTGGGGTGAGCTTGCAGCGACCTACCGCCGTGGGCGGTAGGTGCGCAGATGTGCCCTACAAGGTGAACGACAGGGCCGAGAACACCATCCCGCCACTGCCCGCCCAGCCCATGCAGAACTGGCCTGGCTCGGCTTCGCCCCGGCTCATCGCATCAAAGATGCCGAAGGGGATCGACGCGGTAATGATATTGCCGGTCTTGTGCCCTACGTGGTGCAACTTGTGATCGACGCCGATCATCTGGCCAATGTGTTCCCACATCTTTGGCGAGCCGGTATGGATGAACACTTTGTGCACATCGTCCGCAGTGAGCTTCTGCAGGTTGAAGACTTTGATCGCTTCGTTGCGCCCGTCTTCGTGCAGGGCGGCGGCGTAGGAGTTGAACTGGTACTGGCCACCGGTCGGTTCGATCTTGGCGATATCCGCCTCGTTGCAGAACAGTTTCCAGTCCGGCAATGAGATCGTCGACAAGTCGCTCAGGTCGGGTCGGTTGATGTACGAGAACTTGAAGTTATCCGCTGCTTCGTTACTGAGGATGGTGACGACGGCGGCTTCACCGATGGTAAAGCTCGGGAACTTGTAGGCCAGTTCGGCCGGCGACTGCAACGAGAAGTTCTTGGGCATCACCGGCCCGCCTTCCGACATGCCGAACTCCATGTTGACGATGGCGGCGTAGCGGATTTCACCGGCTTGCATCTTGCTGTTGATGACGTCCATGGCCGTCACCCAGCCGTTGCAGGCGTCGACCACGTCGAAGTTGCGGCAATTCAGGCCCAGCGCCTTGGCGATGAAGGTACTGTTGGCTGGCTCGATAAAGCCACGGGTGACGTTGGGATAGATCAGCAGGTCCAGGTCGGCCTTGCTGATATTGGCCTGGGCCAGCGCCGCATCGAACGCTGCCTCCATCAATTGCATCGGTGTCTCGTCAGCCGCCAGCCAATGGCGGGTGTCGCTGCCGCTTTTTTCCAGCAACTTGCCGATGGTCTTCAGTGTTTTCGGCAAGTCTTCCAGGAAGGTGTTCCGGGAGTGTTCTTCCACCAGGTTGATAACGTCCTGGTTGCTGACGCAGCGTGAGGGCAGTATTGCGGATAAACCGACAATCTTCATATAACGTCCTTGTTGAAAGTAGTGACTCAGCGCAATGGTTGCGCACGGGCAGAAGCTTATTCATCCTGATAAGCAACCACTGGCCCGGTATTTCTAACACAGCGCAACAGTCAATCAGTGCCGTGGATCAATGTTCCAGCGCATCGATTCAAGCGCCTCGATAACCTGCGCCGGATGAGTCTCAACGGAACCGGCAATCCCGCTTCGGTATCCAAACTCACGCCCACCGCCTGAGGATCCGAGATGCCCGCCCTGATCGAAGACTATGCCCTCATCGGCAACTGCCGCAGCGCCGCCCTGATCAACCGCGACGGCGCCCTCGACTGGCTGTGCCTGCCACGCTTCGACGCCCCCGCAGTGTTCGCCGCGTTGCTGGGCAACGAGGAAAACGGCCGTTGGCGCATCGCCCCCAGCGACCCGGTCGAGCACAGCACCCGCCGCTACCTCGATGACACCCTGGTACTGGAAACCACCTGGACCACCGCCAGTGGTCGCGCCCGCGTGCTCGACTGCATGCCCCTGGGCAAATCCAATGCGGTGCTGCGCATTGTCGAGGGCCTGGCCGGCGAGACGGCGTTCGAGATGGACCTGGTGCTGCGCTTCGACTATGGCCGCAGCGTGCCCTGGGTGGAGAAGCTCGACCCGCTGACCCTGAGCGCGGTTGCCGGCCCCGATCGCCTGATCCTGCGCAGCAGCACCGAGACCCATGGCCGGGACCACCACAGCGTCGCCCGGTTTCGCGTGCGCGCCGGTGAGCGCCAGGTGTTCAGCCTCTGCCACCAGCCCTCGCACCTGCCTGTGCAGCCTGGATGCGACGTCGATCATGACCTGGAGCAGACCATCAACCAATGGCAGGCCTTCGCCGCCCGCTGCCCCGACGTCGGCCCATACACCGAGCGGGTACGCCGCTCGCTGCTGACCCTCAAGGCCATGACCTACGCGCCCACCGGGGGCATGGTCGCCGCCGTCACCACCTCGCTGCCCGAGCGCATCGGTGGCGAGCGCAACTGGGACTACCGCTACTGCTGGCTGCGCGACGCTACCATGACCTTGCTGGCGCTGATGAACCTTGGTTACTTCGACGAGGCCCAGGCCTGGCGCGAATGGCTGCTGCGCTCGGTGGCGGGCAACCCCGAGCAGATGCAGATCATGTACGGGCTGGCGGGGGAGCGCGACCTGCCGGAGTTCAGCCTGCCCTGGCTGCCCGGTTACGAGCATTCGCAGCCGGTGCGGGTCGGCAATGCCGCGTCCGAGCAGTTGCAGCTGGATATCTATGGCGAACTGGCCGACGCCATGACCCAGGCCATCAAGGGCGGGCTGCCGCGTCATCCGCGCAGCGCCGCCATCGCCCGCGCGATCCTGCCGTACCTCGAAAGCATCTGGCGCGAGCCGGACGAGGGGCTGTGGGAGGTGCGCGGCGGTCGCCAGCATTTCGTGCATTCCAAGGTCATGGCCTGGGTCGCCTTCGACCGGTCGGCGAGCCTGGCCGACACCACCGAGGAAGGGCGTGAACGGGGGCGACATTACCGCCAGGTGGCGGACCAGATCCGTGACGAGGTCTGCCGTCGCGGGCTGGATGCCGACGGGCGTCACTTCGTCCAGGCCTACGGCTCGACCGAGCTGGACGCGAGCCTGCTGCAGATCGCCCTGACCGGCTTTCTGCCGGCCGACGATCCACGTTTCCTGCGCACCCCTCGAACAGATCGAAAGGCGCCTGCTGCGCAACGGCCTGCTGCTGCGCTACGACAGCGACAGTTGCAGCGACGGCCTGACGCCAGGGGAGGGGACGTTCCTGGTGTGTTCGTTCTGGTTGGCGGATGTCTACGTGCTGCTGGGGCGGCAGGAGGAGGCGCAGGCGCTTTACGAGCGGCTTACCGGCTTGTGCAATGACGTGGGATTGCTGGCCGAGCAGTACGACCCGGTGGGCAAACGGATGCTGGGGAATTTTCCGCAGGCGTTCAGCCATATCGGCATCATCAATACCGCGTTGAACCTGCACCGGGCGCAGTGTCCGGTGCGGGATCGGGCGAAGTGCGGTGACTGAGCCTGCGACTTCTGACACTGGGCTATCAGTTTTTCCTCATTGCTTGTAGTCCATTTCCGAATCATTCTTTTGCCACCTTTCAGCCATTGCTACGGTCCTCCTTGCAACCTAGGCTCCCCCGGTCGTTGCCAATTCAGCGACCGGGTCTGCAAACCCGTGCCAAAGAAGAAGGACGCCGTTGCCAGGCTTCAGGTGCATTAGCGCACTGTGAGGTTTGTTTCATGGTGGCTGCGTACGGGAGGTCTTCGGACCTGCCGGGTTACCTTCTTCTGCCCCGGTTTTTGCAGCCTGTACGTAGTCGCCACCCCTCCACTGCAAAGGAAGGATGGCGACCTATCTTTAACTGCAGGAGAAGTCGAAATGTTGAAGATCGTCCCCGATCCACCCCCATCCAATCCTTCCCCTCACCACCTCGAAGACACCCTGATCCAGGCGGCGGAATACGTGCGCTGCGCCCTGATCGTGGCCCATCAGTCGGTATTGGTCTCGCATCCGCATTCGCTTGGAGCAACGCTGGCGCTGACGGCGGTGCACGAGATGGAAACCGTACGCGCGCTGCTGGACTCGGCGTTGGCGCAGGTACAGATACCAGGTGAGCCGCAGACACGGCATTGAGGTGTTGCATCCTGCGGGCAGGCAACGTTTGAGGTGTGAATGACCGTCGAGGATCGGCCATGCCTGCGGGAGCATCCGCACCGACGCTATCACGGGGCAAGCACGTAGGCAGGGCACGACATTTTCATCGGCAGGGTGTGACGCATGGGGTCACATATGATACTTTCCCATGTGTGATGCGTGGGGTCACACTCGGGTTTTTTCGCATGAAACGGATGCGTGCCCCATGATCATCAGCTTTCGCCACAAAGGCCTGCGGCTCTTCCACGAAACGGGCAATACCCGCGGCATTCAGGCTGCCCATGTCCAGCGCCTGCGGCGACAGTTGCAGTTCCTCGACAGTGCCGTGGTCGCCGAGGACATGAGTGTGCCTGGCTGGCAGTTGCACCCGCTCAAAGGAGAGCGGCTCAGTTTCTGGTCGATAAGCGTGTCCGGCAATTGGCGCCTGGTGTTCCGTTTCACAGGCTTTGATGTCGAACTGGTCGACTATCTCGACTACCACTGACAAGGGGCAAAATCATGGCTATGCACAACCCGCCTCACCCCGGCGAAACCCTGCGTGAAGATGTCCTGCCGGCCTTGGGCCTGACGGTCAAGGCGTTCGCCGAGCATCTGGGTTTCTCGCGTGAGGCCCTGTCGCGGGTCCTTCATGGCCGAGCGGCGGTTTCACCGGACCTGGCGGTGCGCCTGGAAATGGCCGGCATCAGCACGGCGCGGCTGTGGCTGACGATCCAGGTGGACTACGACATCTGGCAGGCACGCCAGCGCCAGCAACCGGTGATCACGCGGTTGCATCAAGCCGCTTGAAAAAAGCCCGGGGTGCAGGCCCCGGGCTTTTACCTGAGCGTCAGCCGAGGCTGTCAGGCCACTGCCTCACGACCGGCACTGGCCACCTTGGTATGACGCAAGGTCGGAATCAGGAACGCAATCGCCAGCACACACGCGCTGACCAGCATCACGAAGCCGCCGTCCCAGCCGAAGTGGTCGACGGTGTAGCCCATCGCCGCGCTCGCCGCGACCGAGCCACCCAGGTAGCCGAACAGGCCGGTGAAGCCCGCCGCGGTACCGGCGGCTTTCTTCGGCGCCAGCTCCAGCGCCTGCAGGCCGATCAGCATCACCGGCCCGTAGATCAGGAAGCCGATGGAGAACAGCGCGATCATGTCGATGGTCGGGTTGCCCGGCGGGTTGAGCCAGTACACCAGGGTGGCGACGGTCACCAGGGCCATGAACACGATGCCGGTCAGGCCACGGTTGCCGCGGAAGATCTTGTCGGACATCCAGCCGCACAGCAGGGTGCCGGGGATGCCGGCCCACTCGTAGAAGAAGTACGCCCACGAGGTGGTGTCGACGCTGAAGTGCTTGGCTTCCTTCAGGTAGGTCGGCGCCCAGTCGAGCACGCCGTAGCGCAGCAGGTAGACGAACACGTTGGCCAGGGCGATGTACCACAGCAGTTTGTTGCACAGCACGTACTGGACGAAGATCTGCTTGGCGCTGAACTCCTGCTCGTGGCTCTCATCGTAGCCTTCGGGGTAGTCGTTCTTGTACTGCTCGACCGGCGGCAGGCCGACCGATTGCGGGGTGTCGCGCATGGTGGCGAAGGCGAACACGGCCACCAGCACGGCGACCGTGGCGGGCACATAGAAGGCCGCGTGCCAGTCGTTGGTCCAGGCCAGGCCCAGCAGGAACAGCGGGCCGATCAGGCCGCCACCGACGTTATGGGCGACGTTCCATACCGACACCACGCTGCCGCGCTCTTTCTGCGACCACCAGTGCACCATGGTCCGCCCGCTTGGCGGCCAGCCCATGCCCTGGGCCCAGCCGTTGATGAACAGCAGCACGAACATGATCGTCACGCTGGACGTGGCCCAATGCGCGAAACCGAAAATGAACATCACCCCGGCCGAGATCAGCAGGCCGAAGGGCAGGAAGTAGCGTGGGTTGGAGCGGTCCGAGACCAGGCCCATGAGGAACTTGGACAAGCCGTAGGCGATGGCGATGGCGGAGATCGCCAGGCCAAGCTGGCCGCGAGTGTAGCCCTCTTCCTCGATGAGGTAGGGCATGGCCAGGGAGAAGTTCTTGCGCAGCAGGTAGTAGCCGGCATAGCCGAAGAAGATCCCGGCGAAGATTTGCCAGCGCAGGCGGCGATAGGTGCTGTCGACGCGCTCGTCGGGCAGCGGCGCCTGGTGCGCGGCAGGGCGGAAGAAGGCAAACATGTGAAGCTCCCAGCTTGTTATAGGTATGCGAAAACGAATTTTACATTTTCGTTACAGAAAAAATACCGGTTCTGCTGGGAAATACTGTTGTTTTGTGAACCTTTGTCAGCGCTATTCGCAACCGGGCCCTCTCCCGCGCGACTTGCGCGCAAGAGGGGCTGTTCAGCGTCAGGGGCTTACTGATTGCGTGTAACCCGCCAAATCGTATTGGCCAGGTCGTCGGCAATGATCAGCGCGCCTTTCGGATCGACCGTCACCCCCACCGGGCGACCACGGGTCTTGCCGTCCTCGCCGAGGAAACCAGTGGCGAAATCCACCGGCTCGCCGGTCGGCTTGCCATCGCGAAACGGCACGAAGATCACCTTGTAGCCCACCGGGTTGGGCCGGTTCCAGCTGCCGTGTTCGCCCACGAACACCCCATCGGCGAAGGTTTCGCCCATGGCCGTGTTGGAGAAGGCCACGCCCAGCGCTGCCACATGCGAGCCGAGGCTGTAGTCGGGCTTGATCGCGGCTTTCACCTTGTCCGGGTTCTGCGGGCGCACGCGCTCATCGACGTTCTGCCCCCAGTAGCTATACGGCCAGCCGTAGAACGCACCTTCGCGCACCGAGGTCAGGTAGTCCGGGACCAGGTCCGGGCCCAGTTCGTCGCGCTCGTTGACCACTGCCCACAGTTGGCCGTCGCCCGGTTGGATGGCCAGCGCAGTCGGGTTGCGCAGGCCGGTGGCATAAGGCCGGTGGGCGCCGCTCGCGGCATCGACCTGCCAGACCATCGCGCGGTCGACCTCCGCCTCCATGCCACGCTCGGTGATGTTGCTGTTGGAGCCGATGCCGACGTACAGGTAGCGGCCGTCGGGGCTGATGGCCAACGACTTGGTCCAGTGGTGGTTGATCTCGGCGGGCAGGTCGGTGACCTTGGTCGGCGGGCCGCCGGCCTGGGTCTGGCCGTCCTGGTAATCGAAGCGCACCAGCGCGTCCTGGTTGGCCACGTACAGCTTGCCGTCGGCGTAGGCCAGGCCATACGGGGCATTGAGGTGTTCGGCGAACACTGTCTGCAGTTCGTAGCGGCCATCGCCGTCGGCGTCGCGCAGCAGGGTAAGGCGGTTGCCGCCCTTGACCTGGGTGTTGCCCTTGGCCTTGATCTGGCTGGCGATCACGTCCTTGGGCTTGAGCTTGGCGGCGTTGCCGCCACGGCCCTCGGCAACGAGGATGTCGCCATTGGGCAGCACCAGGGTCTGGCGCGGGATCTTCAGGTCGGTGGCGATGGCGCTGATGCGGTAGCCCTGGGGCACCTGGGGTTGTTGCTCACCCCAGGCGGCCGGCTGGGCGATCTTCATGCTTGGCAGCAGCCCGCGTTCGGGGGCCGGCAATTTCGGGTCCGGGCCATGGGCCTGGGTCTTCTCGCCGTCGCCGCCACAGGCGCTGAGCAGCAGGGCCATGCTCAGGGCGCTCAATGTGTGCTTCATGCTTCACCCTCCGTGCGCAGGCGGGTCAGGCCGGCCCAGGTGGCGAGCATGGCCAGCACCGTGACCACCACTGACAGCACCAGGCCTGCGGGCATCACGGCCCAGGCGTCCTTGGCGTGCTCGAAGGCGTTGACCAGGCCCAGTACCCAGGTGACCAGCAGCAACAGCACGTACCGCAGCGGGCGACCGGCCTTGCGTGGCGCCCGGATCAGGTTGGCCAGGGCGAACAGCAGCGCCAGGCCACTGGATAGCAGTGCCCCGGCGATCAGCCAGGCGGCGAAGTTGCTCCACTGGATCTGGTAGCTCTGGTAGTAGGCGATGTCGCTGAGCAGGGCGCCGAGGAACAGCGGCACGCTGCCGGCGAGCAGGGTCGCGTGCAGCGGCCCTGGGGTGCAACGGGGGAGGGTGGTGGTGGTCACTGGCTAGGCTCCTTGTCGATCGACGATCCTGGGTCGAGGGTGCTTAGGTGAGGATCGTGATCGAGGTGCAATAGTTCAGTGACGTTTGCCGTTGGCTTTACCGGCGCCTGCAAGAACCCAGGTCTTGCGTGGGGAATTCAGTCGAGCACGGGCCGCAGGAAGCTGCGTTCATAGCTGAGGATGAAGCGTTGCTCGGTGGCCAGGGCAAAGGCGGCGATGCACTCCGGGTCGGTTTCCGAGGCTTTGCGGTACTGCTCGTAGGTCGCCAGGCTGGGGAAGCTGAACAGCGCGTAGGCGACATTGTTGGCGCCTTCGCTGGGCAGGTAGTAACCATGGTGGTTGCCGCCCATGCGGTTGACCAGGCCGATCCACAGCTTGCCGTAGGCTTCGAAGGCGGGAATCTGGTAGGGGTCGATGATGTACTTGAGGTGGCAAGTGATCATTGCACGCAATCCTTTGGGTGAGCCGGGGGCTCACCTTATCAGTGCACGAGAGTGGGCGCCTAGGGCTTGGCGTTGGCCTGGCGCCAGATCAACTGCTCGGTGGGATAACCCTGCTTGCGCGCCAGCTCCAGTAGCTGGTCACGGGTCTGGTCACTGACGGTGGGGGTGCGTGACAGCAGCCACAGGTATTCGCGGTTCGGATGGCCGACCACGGCCACGCGGTAATCCGCGTCGTGATACAGCACCCAGTACTCGCCTTTGGTCAGGTCCGGTGCGAGGCGGCTGAACCAGTTGTCGAAGCGTACCCAGAGCTTGTCGGTGCGGCCGGGTACTTGCGCCTCGGCGATGCCATTGGCCTGGTTCCATTGGCCGTCTTTTTCCAGGCAGCGATTGGTGACGTCGATGCGCCCGTCCTCGCGCAGGCCATAGCGGGCCTCGGACTGCACGCAGTTGCGCTGGAAGAACATAGGCAGGCGCGCCAGTTCGTACCAGGTGCCCTGGTAGCGCTGGAGCTCGACCTGTTGCGTGGTGGGCGGTGGCTGCTCGTCGCGGGCGCTGGTGCAGCCCGTGAGCGCGAGGGTGAGGCAGCAGCAAAACGGCACGGCCAGGCGCATCGCCATGGGAAACCTCCTGAAGGGGGGAAAGGCTCACATGGCTTTCGATGCGCGGGCCGGCCAAAGGTTTTACTGGGCTGGGCGGGAAGTTTCCACGCTCAGTACTTCGGTAAAGATGGCTTCGACGGTCTGGTCGACCTTGAGGTTTTTCATACGCTCCTGTAGCTCGGGGTTCTCGACCTTGACCACCTGCAGTTCGCCTGCGGGCGGCAGCAGGGTGACTTCATGGGTTTTCAGGTCGATCTTCTTGATCTGCGAGGTGATCTTGACCTGGCGGAAAGCCTCGCCACCCGGGTTGGGGTTGGCCGCGGTGGCGCGGATGGTGCCCGATTCCTCGGAGGCCTTGGGCGCGCCGCCGACATTGGTGTTCAGTACATAGGCGATGGCACGGGTGACTTTGATGTCGACCTGGTCACCGACCTTGAGGTTGGGCAGCGCCTTGGCCTGTTCGGTGAGCTGGAAGGTCACGTCCTTGTCGTGGGGGCCCTTTACCGTGACCTGGCGGTTGGGCAGGTCGATCTTGGTCACTTCGGTGGTGACATGGCTTTCCAGTGCTTCGCTGGCGATGGGCAGTTCGGCGGCGTGGGCGGCGAGGCTGGCGGCGGACACTAACGAGGCGAAAGCAACAGCGCGTGCGAGGGTGGCAGTCATTGGCCTGTCTTCCTTGTGGTCGATACCGGTGGATGTATGCGAGAAGAAGCATAGACACAGGTTGGCAGATGTGTGGACCATGTCGGCCTCATCGCGGGGCAAGCCCGCTCCCACGCTGGCACTACTCGCAACTCTGCTGCCTGACGATCGTGGGAGCGGGCTTGCCCCGCGATGAGGCTGGCTCAGGCATTACAAAGGGTAATGATCACGCTCGCGCTTGGCCCCGGATACGCTCACCGCCCCCGGCAAGCTCACGGCATTCTTGGCGGCCAGCACTTCGGCCATCACGCTCACCGCGATCTCCGCCGGGGTCTTGCTGCCGATGTAGATGCCGATGGGGCCATGCAGGCGTTCGAGGGACTGTTCGGTTTCGCCGAAATGCTCGATCAGCCGTTCGCGGCGCAGCTGGCTGTTACGCCGCGAGCCGATGGCGCCGATGTAGAACGCCGGGCCGTGCAGGGCCTCGAGCAGCGCCAGGTCGTCGAGCTTGGGGTCGTGGCTGACGGCGATGATGCAGGTGCGCAGGTCTGCGTTGAAGGCGCGTACCGCATCGTCCGGCATGCCCTTGAGGTGCTCGACGCCGGCCACCGCCCAGGTGGTCATGTGCTTGGGACGAGGGTCGCACACCGCCACCCGGAAGCCGTTGAACAAGGCCATGGTCGCGAGGTATTCGGCCAGGGCCCCGGCGCCGATCAGCAGCATGCGGTAGCCGGGGCCGAGGGTGTTGACCATGTGCTGGCCATCGAAGCTGAACTGCTCGGGCGTGGTGGTGGCGGCCAGGCTCACCGCGCCGCTTTGCAGGGCCAGTCGGCGGCGCATCAGCCGGCCCTGGTCGAGCTGCTCCAGCAGTTGCTGCAGCGGCAACATTGCCGGTTCGAATTCCAGGATCAGTTCCAGGGTGCCACCGCAGGGCAGGCCGAAGCGGTGGGCCTCGTCGGCGCTGACGCCATAGCGGATCACCTCGGGCCTGCCCAGGGGCAGGCCGGGGCCGCCATAGGCGGTGGTGTAGCGATGGATCAGGTCGTCCTCGATACAGCCGCCAGACACGCTGCCGACCACCCGGCCATCGTTGCGCAGCGCCATCATCGAGCCGACCGGGCGCGGGGAGGAGCCCCAGGTGCGGGCGACAGTGGCGAGCAGCACGCGGTGCCCGGCCTGGAGCCAGTCGTGGGTGGTGCGCAGGACCAGCAGGTCGATGCTTTCCATGGTGTCCTCGGTTGTCTGTGGCCCACGCTGATAATGTGGTATCAGCGCATATGCAGGATGATCGGGCTGCTGCTGGCAGGGTCGGTATGTCCGCGTAGCTCGCCCACCGCCTTGGCCTGCACCGCGCCGCCGTGATTGCCCCAGGCACTGCGGGCGAAGCTCAGCACCTCGGCGATCTCCCGGTCCGACAGCTGCTCACGGAACGCCGGCATGCGGTAGGCGTCCGGCACCCCGGCGGCGACGATGCGCTGCGAGCCGTTGAGGGTGATGTTGATCGCCGAGGCGTTCTCGCCGGCCAGCATCGAGGTGGCCCCCGCCAGCGGCGGCATCCACTCGGCCTGGCCCTTGCCATCCGCGCCATGGCAGCTGGCGCAACGGGTCGCGTAGGTGCGCGCGCCGGGCGCATCAGGCGCGGCGGCCGTCGCCTGGTACTGCCAAGGTGCACCATCACGCCGAGGGTCACCGGGCAACGCTTTGAGGTAGCGGGCGATCGCGCCCAGGTCGTCGTCGCTCATGAACTGCGTGGAGTTGTTGAACGCCTCGGTCATCGAGCCGTACACCACTGCATGGCGATTGCGCCCGGTCTTGAGGAACTGCACGATCTCGGCTTCGCTCCAGCGGCCGAGCCCGGTGTTGTGGTCCTGGCGCAGGCTCGGCGCGTACCAGCCATCGAGCAGGGCCCCGGCGAGGAACGGCGCGCCGCCTTCGTCCAGGGCTTTCTCGTTGAAGGCCAGGCCCCGAGGCGTATGGCAACTGCCGCAGTGGCCGGGGCCCTGGACGATGTAGGCGCCACGATTCCACAGCGGATCCTGGTCGGGTTTCTGCGCATAGGCGGTGGTCGGTGCGAACAGGCCGTTCCACAGGGCGATGGGCCAGCGCAGGTTCAATGGCCAGGGAATACTGCTGGGAATATTGGCTTCGGCTGCCGGTTGCACGCCCTTCATGAAGAACGCGTAGAGCGCCCGCACATCGTCGTCGCTGAGCTTGGCGTAGGAAGGGTAGGGCATGGCCGGGTACAGCCGTCGCCCTCCCGGCGCGACGCCCTGGCGCACGGCGCGGTCAAAGTCGGCCAGGCTGTAGGCGCCGATGCCATGCTCGCGGTCCGCGGTGATATTGGTGGCATGGATCGCCCCCAGCGGCGTGGCCATTTCCAGGCCTCCGGCAAAGGGCGCCTTGCCCGGCAGGCTGTGGCAGGCCACGCAGTCGCTGAGCCGGGCGACGTATTCGCCGCGGCTGACCAGGGCGGCGTCGGCGCTGTCCGAGGCGCTGAAGGGCGTGGCGGGCTCGCGGGTGACGTACCAGGCCAGCAGGCCTGCCGCGACCAGGCACGGCAAGGCCAACCAGCCTGCGGTTCTTGCGAATCGGCTGTTGTTCATGGGCTGTCCTTGTCGTGTCAGCTGAAGGTATGGCGGCTCAGGGGCATGCTGCGCACGCGCTGGCCGGTGAGCTGCGCCACGGCGTTGGCCACCGCGGGCGCCACCGCCGGCAGCGGCGGTTCACCGATGCCGCCCATCTTCGCCCCGCTCTGGACGATGCGCACATGCACCCGGGCCATGCGCGACGGTGGCAGCACCGGGTACAGGTCGTAGTTGCGTGCCCGTGGCATACCGTTCAGCCACACCGATTCTTCCAGCAGCACCTGGGACAGGCCCAGGGATACCGCGCCGTTGACCTGGGCCTCGATGATCGCCGGGTTGACGATGCTGCCCGGGTCGATGGCCTGCCAGATATCGTGCACCTTGACCTGGCCGCCCTCCAGCGACACCTCGGCGATGACCGCCGCCTCCGAGCCGAATGGCGAGGCCATGGCCACGCCGCGGGCGCGCTTGCTGCCGTCCTCGGCGGTGAACGGGCCGCGCTTCCAGCCGCCGGACAGCTCGCCCACCGCCTGCAGCAGGGTGGTCAGGCGCGGGTTGTCCCGCAGCAGGTGCAGGCGCAGCTCGAAGGGATCATGGCCGCCCTTGTCGGCCAGCTCGTCGAGGAACGACTCGTAGAAGAAGTCGTTCAGCGAATTGCCCACCGAGCGCCAGTAGCCGAGCATGGCCGGGCCTTTGACATAGATCTGCGCGATACGTTTGTTGGCGATCGCGTAGGCCTTGCCCGACAGCCCTTCGAGGGCGGTGGGGTCGACCTTGTCGCCCTGCTTGCCGGCAATGGCCTCGGTCGGGCCTTCGGTGGCGCTGATCGCCTCGATGGCCAGCGGCAGGCCTTTTTCGTCCAGCGCGGCGCGGAACTTGACCACGGCCATGGGGCGCATGGCATCGCGCAGGAACTCCTCCTCACGGCTCCAGATCAGTTTCACCGGCCTGCCGACCGCCTTGGCCAGGGCGATGGCCTGCGGGTAGGGGTTGGCCGAGTCGTACAGGAAGTGCCGGCCGAAGAAACCGCCGAGCAGTGGCGAATGCAGGGTGATCCGCGCCGGGTCCAGGCCGGTGCGCTTGGCGATGTCGGCGCGGAACATGTCCTGGGCCTGGTTGGGCAGCCACACTTCCAGCGAGCCGTCGGGGTTGAAACGGGCGGTGGCGGAGGGCGGTTCCAACTGCGCGTGGTTGAGGAACTGGTTGTGGTAGGTGGCCTCGACCTTGGTCTTGGTCCCGGCCAGGGCGCCGGCGACATCGCCCTGGTTTTCCTCGTCGCGGCTCGGCCCGGTCTGGGCGGCCAGGTGTTCGCGCCAGCCATCGCTGGAAAAATCGGCAGGCATCGGCCGCACCTGGCTGTCGGCGGCCACTTCCTTCCAGTCCACCTGCAGTGCCTCTACCGCACGCTTGGCGTGCCACCAGCGTTCGGCGACCACGGCGACCGCACCGGGCAGTTGATGCACCGAGTGCACGCCCTTCATGGCCTTGACCTGTTCCTCGTTGCGCAGGTTGCCGACGGTCATGCCCAGGCGCGGGGCATGCTGCACGGCGGCGTGGAGCATGCCGTCGACCTTGACGTCGATGCTGTAGACGGCCTTGCCGGTGGACTTGTCGTAGGCGTCGAGGCGCTGCACCGGCTTGCCGATCCAGCGGAACTGGCTGGGGTCGCGCAGCTTGACGCTGGCAGGGTCCGGTACCGGCAGGTCCATGGCCCTGGCGGCCAGTTCGCCGTAGCCCAGCGCCCGGCCCGAGGCCGCGTGCACCACCTTGCCCGGTTCGGTGCTCAATTCATCGACCGGCACCCCCAGCTGTTCGGCGCCGGCCTGCAGCAGCATGGCGCGGGCCAGGGCGCCGAGGCGGCGCATGGTCGGGTAGCTCATGCGCACCGACATGCTGCCGCCGGTGATGCGCAGGCCGTTCTCCATCACCACGTAGGCCTCGCCTGCTGGCGCGCTTTCGACCACGAAGGTGGCCGGGTCGGCGTCCAGTTCCTCGCCGATGATCTGCGCCATGGCCGTGTTGACCCCTTGCCCGCCCTCCATGAACGGGCTGAGCAGGTGCACGCTGCCGTCCGCGCGAATTTCCAGGAAGGCCGGCACCTGGGTGCCGCGCTCGCTGGTCGCGGCGGCGGCCTGTATCCGCGCCGAGCCCAGCGGCAGGCCGAAGCCCAGCACCAGGGCGCCGATGGCGCTGCCGGCAAGAAACCGCCGGCGCGACAGGTTGACGGTTTCGCCGCTGCGCAGCCGTGCCAGGTCGTCAGGGGTGTCGATACGCGCGTTCATCAGGCGTTCTCCCCTTGGGCCAGTTCGTGCACGGCGGCATGGATGGCGTTGTAGGTGCCGCAGCGGCACAGGTTGACCATGGCCGCGTCGATCTGTTCGGTGCTGGGCTTGGGCGTGTGCTTGAGCAGCGCGGTGGCCGCCATTACCTGGCCGGACTGACAGTAGCCGCACTGGGCCACCTGGTGCTCGACCCAGGCGGCGACCACGCGCTTGCCCACGGCGTCGGCTTCGATGGCCTCGATGGTGGTGACTTCACGACCGACCACGCCGGCCACCGGGGTTACGCAGGCGCGCACCACATTGCCGTCCACCAGCACCGAGCAGGCGCCGCATTGGGCCAGGCCACAGCCGTACTTGGTGCCGGTCAGGCCCAAGTCGTCGCGGATCACCCAGAGCAAGGGCGTGTCGGCGTCAGCCTCGACCTGGTAGGTCTGCTGGTTGATTCGTAGTTCCATGGGCTCACCTGCTGATCATCGGTTCTGGAGGTGGGGAATACGCTGTTCCCCAATCCAGAAACGCTAGCACAGGGGGCCATTGCGCAACCGATACACCCCGCAGGTTCAGAGGATCAGGCAAGTAATCCGGCGGAATGCGCAAGCCGCGTCAATCGATGCGCGGGTGTTGCTGGGCCAGGGTCTTGCGCTTGGCCTCCAGCTCGGCGATCTGCGCGTCGATGTCCTCGATCTTCTGTTCGATGTTGTCGTGGTGCTCCTGCAGCAGTTCACGGGCTTCGTCGATATCCGAGGCGGCTGGGGCGGCGCCACGCAGCGGGCGGTTGGCGGTCTCTTTCATGGTCAGGCCGGTGAGCAGGCCGATGAGCGCGATCACCATCAGGTAGTACGCCGGCATGTACAGGTTGTCGGTGGTTTCCACCAGCCAGGCGGCGAGGGTCGGGGTCAGGCCGGCGATCAGCACCGAGATGTTGAAGGCGCTGGCCAGGGCGCTGTAGCGGATGTGGGTGGGGAACATCGCCGGCAGGGTCGAGGCCATCACACCGATGAAGAAGTTCAGCAGCACGGCGAGGATCAACAAGCCGGCGAAGATCACCGCCAGCTTGCCGCTGGTGATCAGCATGAACGCCGGGATCGCCAGGGCGAACAGGCCGACGCTGCCGATGATGATGAACGGCTTGCGCCCCCACTTGTCGCTGAGCAGGCCGATGATCGGCTGCACGAACAGCATGCCGACCATGATCGCGATGATGATCAGCACGCCGTGGTCTTCGCTGTAGTGCAGGTTGTGCGAGAGGTAGCTGGGCATGTAGGTGAGCAGCATGTAGTAGGTGACGTTGGTGGCGATCACCACGCCGATGCAGGTCAGCAGGCTGCGCCAGTGCTGGGTTGCCACCTCCTTGAACGACACTTTCGGGCCGCTGGCCAGGCCTTCGCGGTCGCCTTGCTCGAGCTTGTCGACGTGTTGCTGGAACGCCGGGGTTTCTTCCAGGGCGTGGCGCAGGTACAGGCCGATCAGGCCCAGCGGCAGGGCCAGGAAGAACGGCAGGCGCCAGCCCCATTCGAGGAACTGTTCCTCGCCGAGAACCGTCGAGATCAGCACCACCACCCCGGCGCCGAGGACGAAACCGGCGATCGAGCCGAAGTCCAGCCAGCTGCCGAGGAAGCCGCGCTTGCGGTCCGGGGCGTACTCGGCGACGAAGATCGAGGCGCCGGTGTATTCACCGCCCACCGAGAAGCCCTGGGCCATCTTCGCCAGCAACAGCAGGATCGGCGCCCAGATGCCGATGCTGGCGTAGGAGGGGATCAGGCCGATGGCGAAGGTGCTCAGGGACATGATCACGATGGTCGCGGCCAGTACTTTCTGGCGCCCGTAGCGGTCGCCCAGGGCGCCGAAGAACAGCCCGCCCAGCGGGCGGATCAGGAAGGGCACGGAGAAGGTGGCCAGTGCCGCGATCATCTGCACGCCGGGGCTGGCGTTGGGGAAGAACACTTTGCCCAGGGCGAAGGCGACGAAGCCGTAGACGCCGAAGTCGAACCATTCCATCGCGTTGCCCAGGGCGGCGGCGGTGATGGCCTTGCGCATCTTGGCGTCGTCGACGATGGTGATGTCCTTCAAGCCGATGGGCTTGACGGGTTTTCTGCGTGATTTCATGGGCCGTTGTCCTTCGAGGCTTGGGGGCATGGCCATGGTTTGGCCAGCCTTGTACCTAGGGTCAGATACAACGGCGCGCTAAATAATTCCCTGTTGGATCATTCGTGTGCGGCACGGATGGCCCTGGCGCGGGGAAAACACGCTTCTAGCGGCCATCAGGCTAGCGATCAGAGCGTGCGTGACATCAGCCAGTGCTGCTGCCCCCAGGCCTCGAAGGGTTCCAGCGGTGCCCAGCCACGCTTGGCGTAGTAGGCGCTCTGGTCATGGGTGTGCAGGTAGAGCGTGGAGACCCCACTGCTGCGTGCATGGTCGCAGATGCCTTCGATCAGTTGTTCCGCCAGGCCTTGCCCTCGTGCTTGCGGGGTGACGAACACGCAGGCCAGCCACGGGCCAAGGTCGCCGCGCCCGGGCAGGTCGTCGCTGGCCAGGGCGGCGCTGCCCAGCAGGCGGTCGCCGTCCAGGGCCACCAGGCATTGCCATTGACCATTGTGCTGGCCTTCGGCGAATTCGCGTTGCCAGTCGGCAAGCGGCAGGTCTGCGTATTCATAATGGAACTGCTGGTGCAGCCACTGCGCGAGGGTATCGCTGTGGGCCATATGGTGTTTCAGCCAGTCCAGGCGGGGCATGGTGGTGTCCTTTTCGAGGGGGTATTCAGCTGTGATGTCGCGAGCATACACCAGGCATCTAACGCGCACTCGAGTTGCAAGTACATTCGAGGACGGTCGCTTCAATAGAGTGCAAATTTCAGCGCGATACGTCGGCGCGCGGACCCATTATTCGGCTTAGTTTCGGCGCTTTTCACCGCGGTAGAATCCTTTAGTGTGTTTCCAAGTTGCTGTGCACAGGCGGCATGCGACTAAAGTCCGGTGTCTACCGCTCGTGTCTAGAAGTACCGTTGGCTCAAACAGTCGGCAAGTTTGATTGTTGGACAATCTAGCGCGCCAGTCTCTCTGGCCTCTTAAACACGGGGTTCCGGGTGACCAGTTGGTCATGCCAGGCTTCGGGTGGTAATTGGCAGTCATTAACTTTTCCGTGAGCGTTGCAGTGAACAACGCTCAACTTTCTAAAGTTATTGCACGTGTGCCGATAACTCTCGGTAACCGTGCCGGGAAGTTCCAAGTACTGCGATTCTCGCTGTGCCTTTGCCTGCGAATGGGTGTTGTATGTCGTACCTGTCTGCTATTGATTGTCGTCGCGTTTCGCTGTGCGTCGTATTGACTTGCCTGTCTCTGGGCAACGTGCGTGCCGAGACGTTCGTGCCCGGCCAGGAAGTGTTGCGCCAACAGCAACAGCAACAACAGGATCTGCAGCAACTGCAGTTGGAACAACGCCGCCGGCAGCTGCAACGCGGTGCGTTCACGGGGCCGGATACTTCCGCGCAGGTCCCTCAGGTCGCGACCCCGGATACGCACTGCTGGCCGCTGGCCGGGGTGCGGGTGGGCGGTGTCACCCTGATCGACCGTGCCACCCTTGATGCGCGCATCGATCCGCTGGTGGCGGCGTGCATGGGCGTGGGGCAGATCAACCAGCTGCTGGCGAGTATCACCGCGCTGTACCTGGAAAAGGGCTATATCGCCAGCCGGCCCTACCTGAGCAGCGCGCCGGCGGCCGGGCAGTCGCTGGATATCCTGGTGGACGAAGGCTACCTGGAGGCCATCGAACTGGCCGACCAGCGCCTGCCGGTATCCCTGGCCGGGGCCTTCCCCGGCATGCTCGGCGAGCCGCTGAACCTGCGTGACCTGGAGCAAGGCCTGGACCAGCTCAACCGCCTGCGCTCGGTCGACCTGACCGCCGATATCGCCCCCGGTAGCCAGCCGGGCGCCTCGCGGATCATCCTGCGCCCGCGCAGCGCCGGGCAGCCACGGGTGGCCGTGGGCCTGGGCCTGGACAACCTTGGCAGCGCCAGCACCGGGCGCGACCGTCGCGTGCTCAGCCTGGGCCTGGACAACCCGCTGGCACTCAACGACCTGCTCAGCCTGTCGGCCAGCGATACCCTCAACCAGGGCGACCGTTACAGCCGCAACGCCAGCCTGTACTACGCGATCCCCTATGGCTACTGGACCTTCAGCCTGTTCGCCAGCCATGCCGAGTACCGCTCGCCGGTCAAGCTCAGCACGCTGACCCTGCATAGCCGCGGCATCACCGACCAGCTCAGCCTGCGCGGCGAGCGCGTGCTGTGGCGCGACCAGCGCCATCAACTGAGCGCCAGCCTGCAACTGGCGCACAAGGATGTCGACAGCGAGTTCGCCAAGGTGCGCCTGGACGTGCAGAGCCCGACGCTGACCGTGGCCGAGGCCGGGCTCAACCTGTTCTGGCTCGACCGCGCGGTGTGGAACCTGGACCTCAACTATGCCCAGGGGCTGCATGGGTTCGGTGCCGACGATGACGCTGATCGCCCGGTGCCCGACCTGCCCAGGGCGCAGTTCCACAAGTACCGCGCCGGGCTCAGCCAGTGGCGCAATGGCCAGTTGCTGGACCAGGCCTGGCAGTGGCAGAGCCAGCTCAACCTGCAGTACAGCCCCGACCCGCTGCCAGCCATCGAGCAGTTGCTCGGCACCGACGATTCGGCCGTGCGCGGCTACCGCATCAGCAGCCTGTCGGGTGCCAGTGGGGCGGTATGGCGCAACACCCTGCGCCTGCCGCTGCGGGCACAGGGGGCGTTGAGCGTCACCCCACGGCTGGGCCTGGACCACGGCTGGATCAAGGCCGACCACGGCGCCGCCAGCCAGCGCCTGAGCGGCGCGAGCCTGGGCGTGAACCTGGGCTGGAAGGCACTGCAGCTGGACCTCGACTACCAGCGCAGCCTCAACACGCCCCGCGGTTACCAGCGCGAGCCCGAAGTCTGGCTGTTGCGGGCCGCCGTGCAGATTTGAGTGCACCGATTCAGCAGTACCTACATGGAGAGTGACCTATGCCCAAAACCCCCTTTACCTTCAATTTGTCCCCGCAAGGCAAGCTGCGCTGGGCGATCGCCAGCCTGCTGCTGGCCACCAGCCTGCCCCAGGCGCTGGCCGGCGGCGTGGTGGTCGCCCCCGGGCCCGGGGGCACGGCGCAACTGCAGACCCAGGGCGGCGTGCCCATCGTCAATATCGTCGCCCCCAACGGCGCGGGCCTGTCGCATAACCAGTTCCTCGACTACAACGTCGACCGCCAGGGCCTGGTGCTCAACAACGCCCTGCAGGCCGGGCACTCGCAGCTGGCCGGCGAGCTGGCGGCCAACCCGCAGTTCCAGGGCCAGGCGGCGAGCGTGATCCTCAACGAAGTGGTCAGCCGCAACGCCTCCGCCATCAATGGCGCCCAGGAAATCTTCGGTCGTGCCGCCGACTACGTGCTGGCCAACCCCAACGGCATCTCGGTCAACGGCGCCAGCTTCATCAACGCGCCCAACGCCAGCCTGGTAGTGGGCCGGCCCGAGCTGGACGCGGGCAGGCTCAAGGCCCTGGGCACCCAGGATGCCAGCGGCCAGTTGCAGGTGCAGGGCGCTGGCGTGCGCAACGACGGCGGTTCGGTCAACCTGATCGCCCCGCGCATCGACAGCCAGGGCCGCCTGGATGCCCGGGACCAGCTCAACCTCACCGTGGGCCGCAACCAGGTGGATTACGCCAGCGGCCAGGTCAAGGTGCTCGACGGCGGCGCGGCCAGCGGCGAGCAGCGTATCGACGCCAGCCTGTTCGGCGCGATGCAGGCCGGGCGCATCAATATCGTCAGTACCGCGCAGGGTGCCGGGGTGCGGGTTGGGCAGGGGCAGATCGACGGCCGCGATGGCGTGCGCATCGACTCGGCGGGTGACCTGAACATCAGCGGCGCCGCCGTGGCCGACTCGCTGGAGGCGACCCGCGCGGGCGTGCGCAGCAGCCAGGGCGATGTGCAACTGCGTGGTGCCCAGGACCTGACCCTGGCCGCCGCCGACGTGGCCGGGCGCGACGTCAAGCTCGACGCCGGGCGCAACCTCACCCTGAGCACCGTGCAAAGCCGCAAGCTCCAGGAAAAACGCGAGAACTGGCGCAGCGGTGCACTGGGCATCGATTGGGAAACCTACCAGCGCACCCAGACCGACAGCGATACCCGCGAGCATGGGGTGCAGGTCGTGGCCCAGCGTGATGCTCGGGCGAATGCCGGCCAGGATCTCACCGTCAATGCCGCCAGCATCGAGGCGCCCGGCCAACTGAGCCTGAACAGCGGTGGCGACCTGCGCCTGACCGCCGCCACCGAACGCCAGGTCAACAGCGACCAGGGCAAGCACACCAAGGGCTTCTGGAAGGCCGACTGGGACAACCGTAGCGAAACCCAGCGCAGCGTCACCAGCCAGCTCAAGGGCGGCGATATCGAACTGCGGGCCAAGGCTTCGGTGCTGGCCGAAGGTGCCCAGCTGACCAGCGGCCAGGACATCCGCATCGCCGGCAAGCAGGTGCAGATCAGCAACGCCTCGCGCACCGACCAGCGCGACAACCAGAACCAGCAGAGCAAGTTCTTCGGCGTCAGCCACAACGAAGCCAAGCAGAACAGCCGCGAAAGCACCGCCGTGCGCAGCGAGCTGGTGGCCGGTGGCAGCGTCGGTCTGAACAGCGCCGAAGGCATCGAGGTGGTCGGCTCCACGGTCAAGGCCACCGGCGCGTTGAACGCCGACGCGGCGGGCGACCTGAAGGTCGCCTCGGCCCAGGATACCCGTGAGCACGGCAGCGCCAGCAGCAGCCGTGGCTTCGTCGCCTCGGCCAAGGAGACCGCGCCGGGCTCGGGGCAGTATCGCGCCGGTGTCGGCTATGCGAGCGATAGCCAGAGCGCCACTGGCAGCCAGGTCAGCCAGCAAGGTTCCAGCCTCAGCGGCAGCGAGGTTCAGCTGACCGCCGGCGCTGACCTGACCGTCAAGGGCGCAGCGGTGAAGTCCACCGCAGGCGATACCACCCTGACCGGCAAACAGGTTTCGCTGCTGGCCGAGCAGGACAGCCGCAGCGAGTCTCGCGACAGCAGCCACACCGGGGGTGGCGTCTACCTCACCGCCGGCCTCGACCGTGCCGGCGCCGGGGTCGACTTCGCCCATGGCACCCAGCAGGACGCCTCGAGCAGCAGCACTGCCAAGACCACTGGCATCGACAGCGCCGGCAGCTTGACCATCAAGGCTGACACCCTGGCCAGCGAAGGCGCGCAGGTCAACAGCGCCGGCACCCTCAGCGTCAGCGCCAACCAGGTGGACAACCGCGCGGCTCGCGACACCAGCAGCAGCAGCCACCAGCAGAGCAGCTGGACGGCGGATGTCGGCGTCAATGTCGAGTACAAGGACATCGCCCGGCCGATCGCCGGGGTGGTCAAGGATGTGGTGGACGGCAAGGTGTCGGTGAAGGACGCGCTCGACGGCAAGCTGCCGCTGGGCGACGTCAAGGACGTGCTTGCCGGCAAGACCTCGCTGACCGACGCCCTGGGCAAGCTCGGCACGCCGAACCTGGGCGTCGACCTGGCCGTGGGCCATGCCAGCCAGCAGCAGGGCGAGCAGACCGGGACCGCGGTGGTCAGCCAGTTCAACGGCCAGAACGTCCAGCTGGACGTGGCCGGTGCGCTGAAGGACCAGGGCACCCGGTACAACGCCAACGGCGGCGCGCTGGACGTCAAGGCGGGTTCGCTGCAGGCCGATGCAGCCAGCAACACCCACAGCCGTAGCGAGCAGCAGGTGAATGCCGATGTATCCGCCCGGGTCTACACCAAGACCGGTGAGGACCTGAATGTGACCGCCAGTGGTTCGGGTGGGAGCAAGAGCCTGGCCGAAGACCGTTCCACTGCCGTGGTCGGCACCTTCAGTGGCAATCAGGGCCTGAACATCCAGGTCGGTGGCGATGCCCGCTTCGAAGGCAGCCGCCTCGACGGTGGCCAGGGCGCGGTGGCCGTGAACACCGGCGGCAAGCTGGCCCTGGAGCAGGTCAGCAACCATGAGCGTCGCGACACCAGCAGCCTCGGTGGCAGCGGCTCGCTGACCGTGGGCACCTTGCCGGTGGGCGACAAGGTCGACCTGGGCGCAGGGTTGCAACTCGACCATGCCGGCGAACACAGTGTCGACAGCAAGGCCCAGGTGGCGAGCATCAGCGGCATCGGCCCGGTACGACTGGGCAGTGGTGGCGACCAGACCTTGCAAGGTACGCGCATCGACACGGCGGGCCCGGTCGAACTCAAGGCCGGTGGCGCTCTCGACCTGCAGGCCGCCAGCGACACCCGGACCGTCAGCGGCAACCACCTGGGTGGCGGCCTCAATCTCGGCGGCAAGGCTGCCACCGGCGAGCAGGGCCGCGACTTGAGCGGCAAGCTGGGCGGTAACTTCAATGTGGGCCAGACCAACGAACGCTCGCAGACCCTGAGCGGTGGCCAGCTGAACAGCCACGCCAATGTGGACCTGGCAGGCCAGTCGGTGCATCTGCAGGGCACGCAGGTCGCAGCTAGGGGCGTCAACGTCGGCGCAGGCGAGGGTGGCCTGGCGCTGGAGTCGGCGCAGTCCACCCAGAGCCGCAGCAACTGGGGCGTCGAGCTGAAGGCCGGCGGCAACCTGAGCCGCAATACCCCGGCCGACGCCGGCCAGCAGGCCACGGCGTCCCATGACTTCGACCTCGGCGGCAAGGTGCACGTGGACTATCTGCAGGGCACCACCCAGCAGAACAGCCGGATCGCCGCCGACACGGTGGCGTTGAACAGCACCGGCGCTGCGCAACTGAGCGGCGCCCGTGTCGAAGGCCAGCACATTGGCGGCAAGCTCGACGGCGGCCTTAGCGTCCAGGAGCGTCAGGACACCACCACCTCGGTGCGTCTCGACCTGGGCGCCGGCCTTGTCGGCAAGCCAGGCGAGGCCAAGGAGGGCGAAGCCAAGCCCGCTTTCGGCTACACGCCGTCGTTCAATGCCCAGGGCGAGTTCGTGCGCAAGGCCGGGGTCCAGGAAACGTCGCAGATCACGGCGCAGCGCGAGCTGGGGCTGCAGGTCAAGGGCGTGGAGCAGGGCGGGAACACGGTCGGGGCCGAGGTGAAACCGCTCGGTTACCAGGTCAAGGCGACCCTCGACCTGCCCAAGCTGCCTGAAGCCGGCCTGCCCAGCGTGTCGCTGGATGACGGCAAGCTGAAAGTCGGGCCGGTGACGGTCGAAGGTCAGCTTGACGGCCTGACCAACAAGGGCTGACGGGGCCCGCCTCATGCCCCCAGCCTGAAGAGAGACTACGTGGGAGCGGGCTAGCCCCGCGATCACCGGCAAAGCCGGTGCCATGCACCGCACCGCCTGAATCGCGGGGCAAGCCCGCTCCCACGTAGCGCTCGTCATGTTCTACTCCCTGCAAGCGGGCTAGTCCCGTCTTGCAGGATTGTCCGATCCCACCCCCTTCGCTGTCCGCCATTGCCCTGAACAGCCTGCCTGTCCCAGCCTTACTGTTGCCCCCTACCCACCACAAGAAAACGCCGTGCCCAAGCACGGTAGAAGAGGGGAGCACCATGCCGCTTTTTCCACCGCTGCCGTGCGCAGCCGCCCTGACCACCCTGGCCCTGCTGCTCGGCGGTTGCCGGGACGACAGCAAGCCCGCCGCCACCCAGGCCGCCCCTGCGGACCCTGCCCTGGCCACGCTCTATGCCAGCACCTGCAAGACCTGCCACGCCAACCCGGCTTCCGGTGCCCCCCTGGCCGGTGACACTGAGGCCTGGGCGCCACGCCTTGCCCAGGGTACGGATCGCCTGCTCGACCACAGCATCAACGGCTACCAGGGCATGCCACCCATGGGTCAGTGCATGCAGTGCTCCGAGGCACAGTTCCTGGCCCTGATCGGCTACATGGCCGGCCAGCCCCTTCACTGAACGCAAGGTATCCTCATGGCGATCCACCTTTCTCGACGCCGCTGGCTGCAACAGGCGGGCGCGGCCTGCGCCTTGCTGGCGCTGTCCGGCAACCCGGCGCTGGCACAGCTGTTGCGCGCGCCACGGCTGATTCCCTGGCGCAACTGGTCCGGCGCGCAAAGCTGCCTGCCCGAGGCGCGGCTGGCGCCGCAGAGCCTGGACGAGCTGGTCCAGGTCATCGGCCAGGCCACCGGCAAAGTACGCGCGGTCGGCTCGGGGCATTCCTTCAGCGCCCTGGTGCCAACCGACGGCACCCTGGTGTCGCTCGGTCACTTCAGCGGCCTGCTCGATCACGATCCCGCCACGCTGCAGGCCGAGTTCGCCGCTGGCACGCCGATGGCGTCGATGGGCGCGGCGCTCAAGGCGGTCGGCCAGGCGCTGCCGAACATGGCCGACATCGATTACCAGACCCTGGCTGGCGCGATCGCCACCTCGACCCATGGCACCGGTGTGGGCTTCGGTTCGTACTCTTCACGGGTCAGCGGCCTGCAACTGGTCACGGCCAGCGGTGAAGTGCTCGACTGCGACAGCCGCCGGCACCCTGAAGTGTTCGCTGCGGCGCGGGTGTCCCTCGGCGCATTGGGCGTGACCACGCGGATCCGCCTGCAGAACCGCGAGGCCTTCCGCCTGCGCGAGCGGCAGTGGATCGCCCGTACCGACGAATTGCTGGAGGAGGTGGAAAAGAACACACGCGAAAACCAGCACTGGGAAATGCTGGTGATCACCCACTCCGACTACGCGCTGTCCATCGCCCTCAACGAAACCGATGATGCACCGACCGCCGCCCGGGACCCGGCGAGTGAAGGCGGCAATGAGTTCGTCAGCCTGATCGAGAAGCTCGACAAGTACGGCAGTGACTTTCCTGCCGCGCGGCGGGCGTTGCTCAACAGCCTGCGGCATGTCGCCAGCTTCGACGAGCGGGTCGATGACTCGTACGCGATCTTTGCCAATGTGCGCAACGTGCGTTTCAACGAGATGGAGTACTCGGTGCCCGCCGAGCAGGGGTCGGCCTGCCTGCGGGAGATCCTCGCGCTGATCCGCGAGCGCGACCTGCGCACCTGGTTCCCCATCGAGTACCGCTACGTCAAGGCCGACGATATCCCGCTGAGCATGTTCGAAGGGCGCGACAGCTGTTCGATCTCGGTACACCAGCACTACAGCATGGACCACCACAATTTCTTCGCCGCCATCGAACCGATCTTCTGGAAGTACGCCGGGCGCCCGCACTGGGGCAAGCTGCACACCCTCAATGCGCGCACCCTGCAGCCGTTGTATCCGCGCTGGAAGGACTTTACCGAGGTGCGCCAGGCGCTTGACCCGACCGGCAAGTTCCTCAATGCCCACCTGGCTTCGATCCTGGGCGTGGCCTGAGCACAAGGAGATCTACATGAACAGACGCAGATTTCTGGTTGGCGCCGCCGGTGCCGGTGTGCTGCTGGCCGCCGCCGGTGCCTGGCTACGCCCCGGTGCACAGGGCGCGCCGCACAGCGACTACTTCGCCAGGCTGCAGCGCGAACTGCGCGAGCACGGGCCGATGCGCCCGGTGATGCTGATCGACCTCGACCGCCTGGACCACAACATCGACGTGGTGACCCAGTCGGTGCGCCGCGCCGGCAAGCACCTGCGCCTGGTGGAAAAGTCGCTGCCTTCGCCGCAGTTGCTCGACTACATCGCACGGCGC
This sequence comes from Pseudomonas sp. CAM1A, assembly GCF_047501685.1. NCBI lineage: Bacteria > Pseudomonadati > Pseudomonadota > Gammaproteobacteria > Pseudomonadales > Pseudomonadaceae > Pseudomonas > Pseudomonas sp. CAM1A. The sequence goes on from NZ_JBFNXP010000002.1 coordinate 436,846, forward strand.
GCCGGCACCGGCCGCTTGATGTCCTTCCACCAGCCGTTCCTCAACCATGACGCCGTGCGCTTTGCCGAGGCCGACATCCTGCTTGGCAAACCGTTGCCGGTGCGTTCGGCGCAGCTGTTCTACGAAGCGCACCGCGGCGCTTTCGATCCGGCCAGGCAGCTGCAATGGTTGCTCGACACCCCCGAGCGCCTGCAACAGTACCTGGCGCTGGCTCAGGGGTTGGGCACGCGGCTGCGGATCAATATCGAGCTGGATGTCGGCCTGCACCGTGGCGGGGTAAAGGACGCGGCGGAGCTGGAGCGGATGCTCGCCATCATCGCCGCCAACCCCCGGCACCTGACCTTCGCCGGCTTCATGGGCTACGACCCCTTTGTCGGCATGGGTGTGCCGGGCATCCTGGGGTCGCCCGAGGCGCTGTTCGCCAAGGTCATGGGCGCGTACGACGGTTTCGTCGAGCATGCCCGTAGCCGCTACCCCGGGCTGTGGCGCACGGACCTGACGCTCAACACTGCCGGCAGCCCGAGCTATCGCATGCACGAGCACGAGCGCACCAGCAGCGAGGTGTCGGTGGGCTCGGCATTGCTCAAGCCCAGCCACTATGACCTGCCGTCGCTGCAGGAGCACCTGCCGGCGGCCTACATCGCCACGCCGGTGATCAAGCGCACGGGGGCGGTGCAGATCCCGGCACTGGACGGCAAGTCGGCGTTGTTCGCCTGGTGGGACCCGAATCAGCGCGAGACCTTCTTCATCTACGGCGGTAACTGGCTGGCCGAACCGGAGTCGCCCAGGGGCCTGCGTTTCAACGGCCTGTACGGGCGCAGTTCCAACCAGGAAATGCTCAATGGCTCGGCCGCGGTCGGGCTGCAGGTCGACGACCAGGTGTTCCTGCGACCGACCCAGTCCGAGGCGATCCTGCTGCAGTTCGGCGACCTGCTGGCGGTGCGCGACGGGCGGATCGTAGAGAGGTGGCCGGTGTATGCGTGAGTCATTTGAGATTGAGCGCCGCCCGCGCGGCGCTCGATCTCGAGAGCACTGCAAGACTATCGCCTTGCACTTCGAAGCAGCATCACAAACTGAACGGCAAGCTCAGCTTGACCCACAGCATCTCGCCCTCCGGCCTGTTCTGTACCGCGAACTCCTTGGCCCAGCGCGCCTCGATGCTGGCGTACTCGAGGAAGGTGTAATGCAGCGCCGGGCCGATGGCGAACACCTGGCCACGCACACCGTCGTCAACATCCTCTCCCATGAAACTCACGGTTCGGCCGAACTGCTTGTCGTCAGTGGTCTGCTTTACGTAGTAGCCATTGACCCCAAGGCGCAGGTTATCGGTCACCCGGTAGCTGGCCGAATAGTCGAAGTGGAACAGCTGGCCCGAGCGGTAGTCGGTGTCGTGATTCTCTTCATTGAAGCTGTAGGTAGCCTTGACTGACAGCTCGCTGCGTTCACTGGGCAGCCAGGTCGCCGACAACAGAGGCTTGTAGGTGTAGAAGTTGTTGCTGGTGTTGGCCAGGCGCGTGGCTTCGTAGTCGCCGGTGGGCAGGGTGATCTCCAGCGCCGCGCCCAGGGTCAGGTGTGGGCCGAGGTCCCAGAGGATGATCGGCGCGACGGTGACATCGCCCTGGCTCTCGTGGCGGCTGCGCTGGCCGAACATCGCCACCTGCTGGCGCATGTAGGGCTGCGCCACGTAGCCGCCGAGCCGACCGCCGAACAGGCGCAGCGGGCTGAGATAGTCCAGCCGCGGGATGATCGCGTCGGAGGTGATCTTCACCTGCGGGACCTTGCCACCGAGCGAGCTGATATCCAGCTTCCGCGCCTGGTAGTGGTTGTAGTACAGGTTGAAGGCGAACATGTGCTCCGGTAATTGATCGACGTTCAGCGGCAGGACGAAGAAACCGTCGGTGCCGGGGCCGATGTTGTCGACACCGTTCTCGGTGGCGTGGGCCGGGAGTGCGAGGCTGGCGCTGAGCATGCAGGCGGCTGCCGGGAGCAGCCAGGGGCGGCGGGTCGGGGTCATGGTCGGGCTCGTTCTTGTTGTTGTGGGCGAGCGGCGTCGGCCGCCCTATACAAATAAGCGCTGGCCGCTCGGGGATGCAGGGCCGTGCCGGCCAGCCAGGGGGGCTTTGCCGGACACTCTGCAATATTTTGTTACTCTCGCCGCCAGGGCCTTCTCCTGCGCGATATGATGACGGCGCCGAGCGCAGCCCCCGACAACAAGAACCCAGGCGTCTCGGTTCGGGAGTCGTCGCCATGCCCCATACCCCCCTCGACCCGCAGCTGGACCAGGCGCTGGCCTCGCCTTTCATGTTGCAGACGTTGATCCAGCTCGCCAGCGACCGGGGCCTTGACGGCGAGCGGCTGTGTCGCGGCCTGGGCTTCACCCCCGGCGAGCTGCAGGACCCGGCCCAGCGCATCGCCTTCCGCCAGGCGGTGACGCTGATCCGCCGCACCCTGGAGGCGCTGCCCGGGCAGGGGCTGGGGTTATGGGTCGGGCATCGCAACGTGCTGGGTACCCTGGGCCTGCTGGGGCATGTGCTGTCGCTGTGCCGGACCCTGCGCGATGCCTTCGAGGTGGGCGCGCGCTACCAGCACACCAGCGGCGGCATCGCGGTATACAGCCTGCATGAGGGCGAGCGGGAGACCTTCGTCGAGGTCGAATGCCGGTTGCCCTACGCCGATATCCAGGTGTTCGCGGTGGAAGAGTTCTTCGCCAGCCTGATGGTCTACAGCCGGGCGCTGATCGGCACCGGCTTTGCGCCGCTGCGCCTGGAGTTCACCCATGCCGCGCCGGCCTACCTGGAGACCTACACTTGCCTGTTGGGCCCTGAGGTGGCGTTCGGTTGCCTGCACAACCGCATGGTGATCGCCAGCCACTGGCTGGACCAGCCCTTGCCGGGCCATCAGCCCGTGGCCTTGCGCCAGGCACTCACGCTGCTGGAGATGGAATGCGCGCCGCTGCAGCACAAGGCCAGCCTGCTGCAGACCGTGGAGCGCGCCATCGCCCGCGACCTGCCCCAGGGCTGCCGTATCGATAGCGTCGCCGCTGACCTGAACATGAGCAGCCGCACCCTGCGCCGGCACCTGAACGAGCACGGCATGACCTTCGACGGCTTGCAGGAGCAGGTGCGCCAGGCGCGGGCGATGAGCCTGCTGGGCAACCCGCGGATGGCCATCGAGCGCATCGCCGAGACGCTGGGTTACAGCGATGTGCGCGGCTTTCGCCGGGCGTTCAAGCGCTGGACCGGGCTAAGCCCGTCGGCCTGGCGCGAAAGCCCTCCTTAGGCGACGACCTCGCTCAGACCGCCGAAAACACCGACCCGGTGATCCGTTCGCTCAACAGCTCCAGAACCCGCAACCCCACCAACGAGTTGCCCGAGGCATTCAGCGCCGGCGACCACACGCAGATGCTGTAGCGCCCCGGCACCACCGCGACGATACCGCCGCCCACACCGCTCTTGCCCGGCAGGCCGACCCGGTAGGCGAAATTGCCAGCCTCGTCATACAGCCCGCTGGTGGCCATGATCGCGTTCACCTGCTGCGCCTGGCGTGGGCTGAGTACCTGCTCGCCGCTGTGCGGGCAGTAGCCGCTGTTGGCCAGGAAGGCAAAGCCACGGGCCACATCGGCGCAGCTCATCGACAGCGCGCAGTGGTGGAAGTAGCTGCGCAGCACCGCGTCGACATCGTTGTGGAAGTTGCCGAAGGCCTGCATCAGGTAGGCCATGGCCGCATTGCGCGCGCGGTGCTGGTATTCCGACTCGGCCACCACCGTGTCGCTGACGATGCGCGGGTTGGCCGCCAGGCGGCGGACGAAGTCGCGCATCGACAGGGTAGGTGTGGCATAGCGTGATTGGTTGATGTCGCAGATCACCAGCGCCCCGGCATTGATGAACGGGTTGCGCGGCCGGCCCTTTTCCACCTCCAGCTGCACCAGCGAGTTGAACGCCTGCCCCGAAGGCTCGTAGCCCAGTCGCGACCAGATGTCCTCGCCGCTGTGATTGATCGCCTGCACCAGGCTGAACACCTTGGAGATGCTCTGGATCGAGAACGGCGTGCGCGCATCCCCGGCGCAGTGCAACTGGCCGTCCAGGCTCTGCACGGCGATGCCCAGCTGGTTGGGGTCGACCTGGGCGAGGGCGGGAATGTACTGCGCCACCTGGCCCTGGACGAGCAGGGGGCGGACGTGGTCGAGGATCTCTTGCAGGAGTGCTTGCATCGGAAAACCTGGTGCGGAGGAAAGACGCGTTCGAAAACGTTCAGGTAGACGATGGCCGCTGGCTGCGGAGCACATCTGCCCGAGTCGACTCCTGTGATGATGCGTAACCTGCAGGCGCAGGCTTGCCCCGCGCCTGCAGTGACCGCATTTTACGCGTTGGAGGTTGCCTCGAACGCCGCAGCATATTGCACGCTGCCGTGCGGCACATCACCGCTGAAGGCCAGGGCCTGGAAGTACTCGGCAGGCACGCCCGGCAAGGTCAGGCCCGGTTGGGCCTTGAAGCCGAAGCGGGCATAGTAGCGCGGGTCGCCCAGTACCACGCAGCCCTGGCCTCCCAGCCCATGCAACCGGGCCTGCGCGGCATTGATCAGCGCTGAGCCGATGCCTTGCCCCTGGCGCGCCGGCGACACCGAGACCGGCCCGAGGCCGAACCAGCCGCTGGCGCCCGACGACAGGGTGACCGGGGAAATCGCCACATGGCCGACGACGGTGCCGGCCTCCACGGCCACCAGCGAGACCGTGAGCTGTCCAGCCCGACGCAGCGCCGTGACGATGAACTGCTCGGTGTGGCTGCTGTGCTCGGCTTCGGCGAAGGCGGCTTCGGTCAATTGGCCGATGGCATCGATGTCCTCGGGGCGTTCGTCGCGCAGGGCGATGCCATTGTCCAGGTGCCTGCGCGTGTCGGCGTCGATCAGGCCGCGCAGGGCCTCGAACAGCGGCGTGGCGGCGGTGTAGCGCTTGCCGTAGTTGAGGTTGAAGGCGTAGTCGAAGCCCGGCGGGTTACGGCCCTGGTTGTGCTGCAACAGGGTCTCCAGCTTGTCCAGGGCCTTGACCGCCTGGGCCTCTGCCGACGTCGCGGCTTCGTAGTCTTCCCACAGCCCCATGATCTCCTCGCGCAGGGGCGCATCCAGGCTCGACATCAGGTGCAGCAGGTCGTCGCGCTCCTGTTGGCTCTTGTCGGGGAAGCCCTGCTTGCTGACGGCGGGCACGTCGCCACTGATGGCCTCGCCGAGGTCGTGGACCAGGCACATCTTCAGGACCTTGAGCAGGTCGAGGTCGCCCAGTTCGTCGGCGAAGGTGATGGCCATCAGGCACAGCCGCCAGGTGTGCTCGGCGGTGCTTTCGGCACGGCCGCTGGAGGTATGGGCGCTGCGCAGCACGCTCTTGAGTTGTTCGGCCTGGCGCAGGAAGTCCAGGCGGTTCTGCAGTTTTTCGATGTTCATGGTGACTCCATGTCCTGGGGCGGGTTCAGCGTGTCTGCATGATGAACAGATGATACCCGTACTCGCCCAGGTAGTTTTGGTGGATCTCGAGTTCGCGCCGGATGTCGGCCAGGGCCTGGGAGGCGAACGTTTCGTTTGCCAGGGCGGCCACGCGCTCGCGCAGCGGCTCCAGATAGTTGGCCCAGGCCTGCGCGCTCAAAGGCAAGTGCAGCAGGCAGCGATAGCCTTGGCGGGTGATGGCGGCCAGGCGAGTGTCGACGCTTTGCAGGTCCGGGTAGGCGGCTTGCCAGAAGGCCTCGGCCGCTGGCGCTAGCCTGTCGGCCACTCGCACCAGGTCGCTGACCACCAGGCAACCCTGGGGTTTGATGAAGGTGCGCCAGTACGCCAGGGCGTTGTCGAAGCCCATGATGTAGGCGCAGCCCTCGGCCCAGATCGTGTCGAAGCGCTGGGGGGCGAATGGCAGCTGGGTCATGCTTGCGCACAGCGGCGTGACGCGCTCCAGCAGGCCGCTGGCGGCCAGGGTTTCCCGCAGGCAGCCGAGGCTGTGTTCGTCGTTGTCCAGCGCGGTGATCTGCGCCTGGCTGTGTTCGGCCAACAGCACGCTGGTGGCGCCACGGCCGCAGCCGATGTCCAGCAATGTCGCGGGCGGGCGGGGCAGGGCGCGCAACGCTTTCAGCGAATCCTGCGCCGAGCCTGGCCCAAGGTGCCTCAGGCCTTCGACAATGCATTCGAAGTCGGCCATGTAGTGTTCGTGCTGGTTCATGTCGCGCGATAGCCATTTCAGGCGCAGGGCCTGTTTTTCACTGAAACCCTGCCTGCGCAACCACGCCAGGTGGGCGCCGGGTGCCTGCTGCTCGAGGGCCTGGTGCCAGGGGCGCATGGACGACAACCCAAGCATGGCCGCGAGCAGTTCACGCGAACGCTGGCGGGCGGCGATCTCTTCGTCGAGGCTGCGCAGGCGTTCGAGCAGGGCTGGCCGGTCGAGTCGCGCCTCCAGACACGCCTGGCACTCCTTCAGGCTCAGGCCGCCAGCCTGCAGTTGCTGCAACAGGCGCAACTGCTGCAGGTCCTGCTCATGGTAGAGGCGATAACCATTGGCCTGGCGCCGTGAGGTGACCAGCCCGAGTTTCTCGTAGTAGAGCAGCGTGGAGCGGCTGAGGCCCACCTTCGCCGCCAGTTCGGAAATGCGATACACCTGTCTTCCCCTCATGCAATGGGGCGATGATGAACCCTGAAGTTATAGACAGGTAAAGCGAATTTCCACAGAGGGTATCCTGATTCAGCGCCACGCCCGTTGCCTGGCCAGCACCGATGCCGGCGTTTCCCCCACCAACTCGGTATACAGGGCCGGCGCGGTGGCCCCTTCGGTGCTGATCAGCAATACCCTCGAATCGCCCCCGAGGCCCACCTGGGCCGCCAACGCAGGCGTCGCCATCAACCGCATCAACCCTGCCAGCCCGGCCACCGCCGACTCACCCGCCAGCAACGGAATGTCCCGGGCACTGCCTTGCGCCAGGCGCTGCATCGTCGCGACGGCATCGGTGTCGCTCAGGGTCATGAAGAAGTCGACGCTCGGCTGCAGGAATCGCCATGCCAGTGGTGAGGTTTCACCGCAGGCCAGCCCGGCCATCAGCGAGTCCACCGAGCCGCTGGCTGCACGGGGCAGGCCGGCCATGGCGCTTTGCAGCAGGCAGTCGGCCTGCTCCGGTTCGACCAGGATGAAGGTCGGGCGCTGCTCACCCAACAGCTCCCACAGGTAGCTGACAATGCCCGCCGCCAAGCCACCCACGCCGCCTTGCAGGAACACATGGGTGAAGGCTGGATCCTGTGCACTGGCCTCGACCAGTTCGGCGGCGAGGGTTGCGTAACCCTGCATCACGTCACCGGGGACCTGTTCGTAGCCATCGTAGGACGTGTCTGAAACCACCTGCCAGCCGTGGGCCTGGGCCAAGGCTGCGGCGTGCGCCACCGAGGCGTCGTAGTTGCCCTCGACCCTCATGATCTGCGCGCCGTAGGCGGCAATAGCCTGTTCGCGCTCCACGCTGACATGGGCGTGCAGGACGATGACGCAGCGGCAGCCCACGCTCTGCGCGGCGGCGGCCAGGGCACGGCCATGGTTGCCGTCGGTGGCGCTGACCACGCTGAAGCCGGCCAGCTGGCTGGCGTGCCGGCCGGCGAACAGGTCGGCGGCGGTCAAGCCTTGCCCGGGGAAGGTGCGCAGGATCAGGCGCACCAGGGCGATGGGCGCCCCCAATGCCTTGAAACTGCCCAGGGGGGAGCGCACCGATTCGTCCTTGACCCGCACCTGGCCGACACCCAGTTCCGCGGCCAGGTCCGGCAGGTCGTAGAGAGGTGTGCCCGTGGCACGCAGTTGTGGCCAGTGCGCCAGCCATTGGCGGCTTTCGTTCGCCTGGCGGATGTTCATCAGGGCTTGCAGGGCGCGAGGGTAGGGCGTGCGGGTGGCGTCGGGGTTGGCGAAAAGCATGTGATTCTCCAATAGGCAGAGCAACAGGGCGGCGATCAGCGTGTGGGGTTCAGCCGTGTGGCGACCACGTCCAGCAACACCCGCGCGCCGTCAAGCAACTGGGCGTCGTCGGTATGCTCGCGGGGGTTGTGGCTGATACCGCCCTGGCTGGGTACGAAGATCATCGCTGCCGGGGCGATGCGCGCGATCATCTGCGCGTCGTGCCCGGCGCCTGAGGTCATGCGCCGATGGCTCAGGCCCAGGCGCCGGGCGCTGGCCTCGATGGCGTTGGCCAGCGTGGCGTCGAATGTCACCGGCTGGAAACGCACCAACTGCTCGGTTGCGACGGCGACCCCTTCAGCTTCGGCAAGCGCTCGGAGTATCCGCGCCAGGTGCGCCTCGGCCTGTTGCAGGCGCTGTTCGTCCGGGTCGCGCAGGTCGACAGTAAAGGTGGCGCGGCGTGGGATCACATTGATCACGTCGGGCTCGAAACGCATGCAGCCGGTGGTGGCCAGTGTCGTGCCGCTATCCCTGGCCAGGCGCCGCAGCTCGGTGACCGCGGCGCAGGCGACGAAGCCTGCGTCGTGGCGCAACCGGGTCGGGGTGGTGCCGGCATGGTTGGCGTTGCCTGTTACCGTCACCTGCTGCCAGGAGATCCCTTGCAGGTTCTCGACCACCCCGATCTGCGTTTGCTCGGCTTCCAGTAGCGGTCCCTGTTCGATATGCAGCTCGAGGTATTCGTGGGGCATGATCGCCCCAGGCTCCATGTCGCCGGCGTAGCCGATGCGTTGCAGCTCGTCACCCAGGCGTGTGCCATCGGTGCCGAGGGTGTCCAGCGCTGCCTGCAGCGCGAGCCCGCCGGCATGCACCAGCGAGCCCATCATGTCCGGCTGGTAGCGCACGCCTTCCTCGTTGCTGAAGGCCGCCACGCTGATCGAGCGTGCGGGCGTCACGCCGGCCTCACGGTAGGCCCGCTGTACCGCCAGCCCGGCCAGTACGCCGTAGCAGCCGTCCAGGGCGCCGGCATTGGTGACGCTGTCGATATGCGAGCCGATCATCAGTGGCGCGGCATCGCCGGGGGCGCGCAGCGTGCCGAAGATATTACCGATGCGATCGATAGCGACTTCCAGTTCGAGCTCGCGCATCCAGGCAACCAGTTGGTCGCGGCCGGCCTTGTCGGCGTCGGTGAGGGCGATGCGCGTGCGGCCTCCGTTCTGCGCATCGGCGCCGATCTCGCCCAGAGCACGGATCTGTTCTAGCAGTTTTGGGCCGTTCAGGTGCAGTTTGCTCATGCGCTTCTCCAGGGCCTCGTTCATACGGTGTGGGCGAAATGATATTTGCTTGAGGTGAACTGAAAGATTGATTTTCAGGCGAAAAGCGTAATCTCATTGCAGTCGCATACGCCTGACAGGACCCCACTTACATGAGCCTTGACCCCTTCGACCGCGCACTGCTCGACGCCGTGCAGCGTGATGCCAGCACTTCCCAGGTCGACCTTGGCGTGCAGGTGAACCTGTCGTCGGCTGCGGTAAACCGTCGGCTGAAGAAACTCACCCAGGACGGCGTGATCCAGCGCACCGTGGCCCAGGTCGACCCGGTGGCACTGGGTTACACGCTGACGGTGATCACCGAAGTGGAGGTGGAGAACGAGCGGCTCGACCTGCTCGACGCCATGAAGCGCACCTTCATGGCCTGCCCGCAGGTGCAGCAGTGCTATTACGTGGCGGGGGCATGCGACTTCGTGCTGATCATGCTGGTGCGGGACATGGCGCAGTACACCCAGTTGACGCGGGAGCTGTTCTTCCAGAGCAACAATGTGAAGCGCTTCAAGACGCTGGTGTCGATGAGCAATGTGAAGACCGGCTTGCAGGTGCCGGCGACCTGAGACGGGCTCAGGCCACGCCGATCTCATCCATGAACTCGTCCAGGAACGACGCCAGCCGTTCATGCCGCAGCATGGCTAGCCGAGCCCCTTCGACGGTCTGGAACCCTGAGGCGAGCTTTAGCAGCTTGGTGTGGAAATGCTCGATGGCGTACCGGTTGTCCTGGTGCTCCCGCCCTTCGGCGGTGGGGTTCTCGACGTCGTACAGTGACGAGCCCATGCGGCCTGCGACATAGAAACAACGGGCGACGCCCACCGCGCCGAGGGCATCGAGGCGGTCGCTGTCCTGGAGGATCCTCGCCTCCAGGCTCAGTGGTGCGATGCCCGCCGAGAAACTGTGGGTCTGCACCGCATGGGCTACCTGTTCGACGCGTGCCGATGGCCAGCCCATATCGGTGAGGATCGCGGCGGCCCGCTCGGCCGAGAGCGTCGAGGCCTGGCTGCGCAGAGGCGAGTTCTTCTCCACCGCCACGCAGTCGTGCAGCACGGTGGCGGCGAGCAGCACTTCAAGGTCGCCACCTTCCTTGGCCTGGATGCGCCGAACGTTGCTCCACACCCGCTGCACATGGGCGAGATCGTGGGAGCCGTCGGTACAGGCGCCGGGCAGGCAGCGCAGCAGTTCGTCTGCCAGAGGCTGCAGGGGAAAGAACGGCGCGTTGGCCATCGCGTGTGCTCCATCGATCAGGGGAGGGACCGAACATCGGTTCGGCGCGGCAACGGTACACCAATCGTCGCTGGCGCGGGCAGTGCGTGCGGTCAGCGGCAACACAGGCAACCGCTGATCAGCGGTTGATCGGGGTCGTTTTCCAGAAAGGTGACCATGACTTGCATGCCTGTGTGCGGTAGCGTGCTCGCACAGCGCCAACTGGAGGACGCACTCAGCCAGCAACTGCTCTTGTCGTCGAACCAGTCTTCGCGGTCCCAAGGGAACTTGACCTGGATCTTTGCCAGGCGCCGGTCACGCTGGGACATCTCGTCTTCCACCGCGATGACGACAGCAGTCTGGTTGCCGGGCAGCTCAGGTTTGCGGTGAGTCAACGGCTGACGGTACGGCGCATCCCAGGGAATAGCCATGAAGTGGTTGCGGTATCCCTGAGCAACGTCATCCACCTGGTCAGTGGCGCCGCGCTCACCGGCTACCCGTGGTTGCCTGCCCTGGTGAATGACCCGCGTCAGCAGCCACGGTGCGTTGCACGTCTGGCGCGGATGCCCGCAAATATCCAGCACATGGCCACTGGCCAAATGGGTCTGGGCACTTTGCCCTTCAGCTTGATGATCCGCCAGGCTACGAAAATCGAGGGGGTTGTCGCCGTCCTGGGTGCAGGCGGCGGGTTGCCCCAGCCTGGGGAACACCGCCTGGTCATCACCGAACACCAGCACATGGCCCTGGGCACTGTGCTGGAAATGGAAGTGGATGCCTTCTTCCTCGCACAGGCGCTGAATGAAGTGCAAATCCGTTTCGTCGTATTGGGTGCAGTAGTCGCGCTCGGGGTAGTTCGAGCCTAGATGAAACCGATAAGCGTCGCCGACGATCCCGTGCTCTTCCAAGATCAAGGCAACAATGTTCGGTACCGAGAACTGTTCATAGATTCTCTGGTTGATGCGGTGGCGCAAGTAGGACAGGTGCGGTACCAGGGCCATGCTGTAGTGCTTCGAGCATTGTGCATTACCGCTATGAGCGATGTGGTAGACCCGGCCATGAATGCCGTTGCCCTTGTTGTCGAAAGACAGGAAAGCCTCACGGTCGAAGAGGCTTTCGAGGTCCAGGTCAGCCCGCTCGGCGACAAGCTCCACATTGAAGAAGAACGGCCTGCCGATCGCCTCCTCACCGTTGAACGCGAGCACGTGGAAAGCGTGATCGATGCTGTCGATCGTCAAGCTGAAGTGGGTTTGCTGGGCTGGGCTGAACATCCACTGTTCTCTTTTCAAGGTCGAGCTCAATTGAGCAACAGGCATTGGCGTGCAGCGTGCTGCACGCCAATGGACGCGATCAAGGGCTAGCATGGGGCAGCAGACACTATTACTTCAGGTCACACACCGCTCTTCACTTTGGTCCAGACCCGGGTGCGGATCCGTTCCAGTTTCAACGGCAGTGGCTCGAGTGGAATCAGCGTGGATATCGTCGTGGCGTCCGGGTAGATCCAGGGATTGTCGCGCAGCTTCTGCTCGACAAACGCGGTGGCGTCTTTGTTGGCGTTGGGGTACAGCGTGTGGTTCGAGGTCTTGGCAATGACTTCTGGCCGCAGCATGTAGTTGATGAACGCCATGCCTTCCTTGGGGTGAGGCGCGTCTTTGAGCAGTACCAGGTTCTCCGACCAGACCAGCGCGCCCTCGCGCGGCAGGCTGTAGGAAATCCGCCGCCCGGTGTTGGTCTTTTCGTTTATGGCCTGCGCGGCAAGGGCACCATTGGCCCAACCGACAACCGCGCAGATATTGCCGTCAGCAAGGTCGGTGTCGATTCGTGAGGAATCGAAGTAGAGGACGTAAGGGCGGATCTTCAACAGCAGCGCCTGGGCCTTCTGATAGTCGTCCGGGTTCTTGCTGTTGCTGGGCAGCCCCAGGTAATGCAAGGCAATCGAGATGATCTCGCTGGGGGAATCGAGCATCGCCACGCCGCAGGATTTCAGCTTGCTGATGTTCTCTTCCTTGAAGATCAGGTCCCAGCTGTCCACCGGCGCCTGTTCACCCAATGCTGCTTTGACTTTGTCGACGTCATAGCCGATGCCAGTGGTGCCCCACAGGTAGGGCACCGCGTAACGATTGCCAGGGTCGTTGACCGCAACCTGCGCCAGCAGCGCAGGGTCGATATGCGCCAGGTTGCTCAGTTGCTCACGGTCCAAGGGCTGCAGTACGCCCGCCTGGATCAGGCTGGGCAACACATTGGAGGTGGCCACGACCACGTCATACCCCGTGCGCCCGGCCATTACCTTGCTCTGCATGATGTCGGCGCTGTCGAACGCATCCATGCGCATCCGCGTGCCGGTTGCCTGCTCGAAGGCCTTGGGCGTCTCTGGCGCGAGCAGCCCGAACCAGTTGTACAGGTGCATGCCGGGCTGGGCCGCGGCCACCGAGGTGCTGATTGCCGCACCGAGCAGCGAGGCGGCAAAAAGGGTTCGCAAACGTGACGTTCTCATGCAACATCCTTATCGAAACGATGTATCTTCTGGCCCGTCCTGGGCCCAGACAGCGACTATACCGGGCAGGCCGGGATAGTAAATACCTCCGATTACGTAGCGCTGACCTGCTAATGCCTAACCCAAAAGGGGTAGAAAATGCCGTTCGACCTTCATGGCCTGGCGTGGCACCGTTCGATCGGCAAGCTGATCATGCAGCTGGACCGCCCCGCGTTCTGGAGTTCGTTGGTGCGGGTACTGAATGAGTACGTGCAGATCGACAACTGGGTGGTGCTGATCTTCAGCCAGCAGCAGGTGGAGGTAGTGGCCCTTCCGGAAGTGGCGGATGCGCAGGAGGTCGATGCGTTCATTCATCGCTATGTGAAGGGGCTTTACCTGCTGGACCCGTTTTATATCGCCAATCGGGAAAACCCGCAGAGTGGCTTCTTTCATCTGCTGGACATAGCGCCGGAATACTTTGTCGAGACGGAATACTATCAGCAGTATTTTGCTCATTATATTTCGGCGGATGAAGTCCAATACAATGTCCAGCTCGACCCCGATAGAACATTGTGCATGTCCATCGGCAGCAAGGTACGTTTCAGCCAGGAACAAATTACCCTGCTCGATATCATCAAGCCCTGGGTGACTGCGCTCATGCACCAGCGCATGGCCTTTGAAGTCGACGCCAACGAACACCTCGCCGAACCACTGTCATGGCCGGAAACGGTTGCGCAGCTGGCCACGCAGATCACCTCGCGCGAGAGCGATGTGCTCAGGTTGTTGCTCAGTGGCTTCTCCAACAAGGAAGTGGCCGGCAAGCTGGCGCTCTCGGTGGAGACCATCAAGGTTCATCGGCGTAACCTCTACGCCAAGTTGAATGTCAGGTCACAATCCGAATTGTTCGCCCGGTTTCTCTTGCCAAAGCAGGACGCTCTTTCTGCGCGGTGAGGTCAGTTGTTGGGCCAGATGTTGATCACCAGTGTCCGTTCTATTTCAGAGCGCGTACTGGGCGATACCGTTGCCGAACGACCAGTTCTCCTTGCGCACTTCGACCAGGTTGATGAACACGTCCTGCGGGCGCACCCCGGCCTCGCGTTCGAAGCCTTCGGCGATCGCCTGGTACAGCGCCTTCTTCTGCTCCAGGGTGCGGCCTTCGCTGAGGGTGATCTGGATGAACACCTGGCCGTCGGAGCGCTGGATGCCAAGGTACTGTGGGTCGAACACCAGGCGATCACCGTCGTGCTCGGTCAGGACCTGGAAGTTGTCGTGCTCGGGGACATTGATCGTGCGCCGCAGGCAGGCGTAGACGATCTGGCCAAGCGTGCGCAGGTGAGTCGGGTCGGGGTGGCGCTTGATGTCGATGCGTACCAGGGGCATGTGGACTCCTTGGGCGGTGCCAGGCGAGACGCAGAAGCTGGTAGGGCAAGATCGGGGCAGGGCAGAGCCCGGCATGGCGCCGGGCTCTTGAAGGTATTACTGAGGCAACTTCTTGTGGGCGCGTTCGCTGGCGTTATTGAAGACCTCGATCAGTCTTTTCGCCAGTGCGTCTTCGATTGCCGCGGCGGTGAGCAGGCCCTGGGTGAAGCCGATACCCTGGTCCTTGGCGACCGCCAGTTGCTGGCTGTCCTCCGCTTCGGCCAGGTCGCCCAGGTATTGGGCTGCGCGGAAGGCGTAGCGCTCGGGGAGGGTCAGCTGTTCAAGCTCCTTCAACGAGAGGGCGAACTGGCTGGCGGCGGCGGGTTTCAGGCTGAGGTGCTCGAACTGGAGCAGGCTCAGGCGATCGGTAGTCAAGGCGAATCTCCGTTTCTTTGCGGGAATACCCGGTTACTGTCCTGCCTTTTGCCGGTCAGCGCAAGGGTGGCCAGGGCGGTGGCGCGAAAAGAATTGCCCAGGCGCGCTCGCGGGAGCCGCGTGTGCCAAGCGCTGCGCAGGGAGGGGGCCAGGGCGCATCCTCTGCTTGGCGTGCATGCTAAAACGTTCTAGCCTTCGCATTTTGCTCAATTGCCGTAAGGATTACTCGCATGACTTCCACCCTCAACCGCCGTCGCGTGCTCCAGGGCGCGCTCGGCTGCTCGGCCCTGCTGGCCTTGCCAACCTGGGCGGATGACCCGCTGCGCAAGCCATTGCAGCAACTGGAGGCCGCCACCGGCAGCACGATCGGCTTGTGGGCGCTGGACACCGGCAGCGGCCAGCAACTGGCCTGGCGCGCCGAGGAGCGCTTCGCGTTCTGCAGCACCTTCAAGGCCGTCCTCGCCGGCGCCATCCTGCACCGCAGCCAGGCCGAGCCGGGCTTGCTGGAGCGGCGTATCGCCTACGGCGCCGAGCAGCTGGTGGTGTATTCCCCGGTCACCGAAAAGCACGTGGGCCCCGGCATGACCGTCGCCGAGCTGTGCGCCGCCGCGGTGCAGTACAGCGACAACACCGCCGGCAACCTGTTGCTCGAGCTGGTCGGTGGCCCGCCGGGGCTTACGGCGTTTGCCCGCAGCCTGGGTGACCCGACGTTCCGCCTCGACCGCAACGAGCCGACCCTCAATACCGCCTTGCCGGGTGATCCGCGTGACACCACCACGCCCCTGGCCATGGGCGTAACCTTGCAGCGCCTGTTGCTGGGTGACGGCCTGGCTGCTGCCGAGCGCCAACAGCTGCAGGATTGGCTCAAGGGCAACACCACGGGCGATGCCCGCATCCGCGCCGGCGTGCCGAAGGATTGGGTGGTGGGCGACAAGACCGGGTCGGGTGACTATGGCGTGGCCAACGATGTCGCGGTCATCTGGCCCAAAGGCCGGGCGCCGTGGATCCTGGTGGTGTTCAGCCGTGGAGCCAAGGCGGATGCGCCCTGGAACAGCGAGACGATCGCGGCGGCCACGCGGGTGGTGGTGGAGGCCTGGAAGGGCTGAGCAATCGCGCGGACCATTACCTGAACGCGTGGGAGCGGGCTTGCCCCGCGATGAGGTCGGATCACCCCACGCGTACACGCCGCCGTTTCTTGAGGTACATCTGGCCATCGGCGTGGCTGAGCAAGGTATCGGCATCCTCGCCATTGCTGGGGTAGCAGGCCACGCCGATGCTGCAGGAGGGCATCCTGACCTCGCCGAACCCGGCGCCGAGCGGTTCCTCCATGACCCTGGCGATCTGCTCGACCATCTCGTACACGGCATCCTCCGAGGGCACGTCGGTCAGCAGCACGATGAACTCGTCGCCGCCAATCCGCGCCACGGTGTCCGCCGCCTGCACGCTGTCCTGCAGCCGGCGGGCGATGGTGCACAGCACGCGGTCGCCGGCAGCGTGGCCATGCACATCGTTGATGCCCTTGAAATCGTTGACATCGAGAAACAGCAAGGCCAGCCGCCGGCGCTGCTGGCGGGCCGTGCGCAGGGCCGTGGCGAGGCGGTCGTTGAACAGCGAGCGGTTGGTCAGCTTGGTCAGCGGGTCGTGATGGGCCAAAAAGCGCAGTTCCTGCTCGGCCTGGGTGAGGGCGGTGATGTTGCGGGCCACACCGATCCGCGCGCCTACTTCGTCGGACCAGGAGGCCGCCCAGAGAATGTGCACGATCTCGCCATCCTTGCGCACATAGCGGTTGCGAAAGTCGCAGTGGGCGTTGCCGTTCATCACCCGCACGATCGAGGCACGGGTGGCCTCCAGGTCGTCCGGGTGCATGTAGCGGGTGATCGGGGTGCCGGTAAGCTCGTCGGCGCGGTAGCCGAGCAAGGCCTCGCAGGCATCGCTCACGAACACGATGGTGTCGTCCTGGTCGACCACGAATACGGTGTCCAGCATCAGGTGGATCAGCCTGGGGTAGAGCGCTTGCAGGTCGACGGGCATAGGGCGGGGGTGTCCGATACGGGTAGCCCGGTCATGGTCCGATCACGCAGGGCGGCCGCGCGATGTCCTGCAAGCCGCCGTGGGCCGCTTGCCGCGCCCGTGCAGCATACACAGGGTCGGGGGCGGGGCACTACCGGTACGCAAGCAAAATGGCGGCTGCTTCAATCGGTCGTGATCGGTGGAAACGGCAATCGCCCCAGCAGCTCGACGATCGTCGCCGCGCAGCGCCCGTCGGGGTCCAGGTCAGGGTCGAAGACGGTCACCGTCATGCCCCGGCAGCGTCGATCCGCCACGAACGGGGTGAGGATTTTCGCCAGGTCGTCGGGTGCGATGCCCGGTGAGCCGGGGCTGTCGACCGCGGGCATGATCGCCTGGTCCAGCACGTCGACGTCGAGGTGTATCCAGAGCCCCTGGTCAGGCACCTGTGCGAGTGTGTCCCGGATCCGTGCGATGACCGCGTCCGGGCCGATGGCAAGCGCCTCGAACACGTCGATCCGGTTGATGGCCGTATGGTTTATGTCGGGCCAGGCGAAGTCATGGTCACGGTTCTCGCGCTCGCCCAGCTGGATAACCTGGGCATCGGCGACGAGCGGGCTGGTTATGCCGGGCCAGTCGGTCGCCAGCGCTTCGCCACGGCCGGTCGCCAGGGCCAGATCCATGCCAGCGACCGCGCCGAGACTCTGTGCCGGATCGTAGTTGCCGGGGTGGCGGAAGTCGCTGTGGCCGTCGATGTGGAGGAGCGACAGCGGGCCTGCGTGGCGCGCACCGGCCAGTGCGCCGAGCAGGATGGAGCAGTCTCCGCCGATGACCAGTGCAAAGTCGTCTTGCAGCGTGGCGGCACGCACCAGGTCCGCCAGGGCGAGGTTGAACGCGCGCAGGGCGTGGCCGTTGCGCAGGCGGGTGCCGGGTTGTGCCTCGGCTGAGTAGACCGGGCGTGGCAGATGCCTCACGGTCCTGGCGCCGATCGCCTGCAGCAGGCCAACTGCCAGCAGGACTGACGGGGCACGCCAGGTACCGGGTTGATGACCTGGCCTCAGGGGACTGAGGCCGAGGTTCGAGGGGGCGGCGATCACTTGCATGGGGCAGACTTGCGCTCGTGTGACTGACTACAGTCTCCAGCATCCGGCGAAGCGCTTGCAAACCCCTTCGCGTTGATCCAGTTCAGCCATGCTGCGCAAGTGTTCGAGGCTGATCTGCGCGATCGTCTCCTGCAGGACATAGTTGTAGTAGTACGCCATGTCGCGCATGCGCTGGGCCTTGCTGCGCAGGCCTGCGTCGTTGTTGCCACCGGCCCAGACCTGCAGCTGCTCGTCGCGCACGCTACGCAGGTAGGCGCGGCTGTCAGAGTCGTAGCGCTCCAGCGTACGTGCCTTGAGGTTGGCGAGCGCCTCGGCGTGCCTCTGCAGATTCTGCTGGTACTGCTGCCAGTAGGCCTCTGGCAGATCGAGGCCCAGTTCCCGCTTGCGTGCCGCTACCTGGGCTTCGGGAGAGGATTGACGAGTGATGGCGACGGCAGTGCGCAACGTGGTCAGTTGCTCCATCTCCGGGGTGACGCTGTCGTGGATGATGCTATCGACCAACGCGGTGCGCCGGGGGGTATCGGGCAGTGGCGTGGGTTGTTTCGGGAACAACGCTGAGGTACCCCGGCAGGCGCTTGGGATGGTGTCGATCATCGGATAGGGCTGGCGCTGGTTCTTGCCCTCGACCCGTTGCAGACGCACCAGTGCCGCCTGGCAGTAGCCAGGTGACTGGTCGAAGCTCAGTTCATACTCTGAGCCTGCCTGCGGTGTCAGGGTGAACGAGGCCGAGCAGACCGTAGTGGCGCCCTGGGTGTTGGCGCGAACATGTACCGGCTGGCCGGGTTCGAGGCGGATCTCGTAGTAGCTGTTGCTGTTTGCTGGCGGCGGCACGCTCATGTCAGCCCGTCGGCGAGAGTTGGGCACGAACAGGTTGTTGAGGATGCCGGTGGTCCGGGCTTCACAGCGCGCGCTGTCGAACAGGTCGAGGGTGGCGCTGCCATTGCCCGAGATGTAACGCAGCTTGGCGGCATCCGGGCGGGTGCTGTCGATATAGGTACCGTTGATACTGCAGGCGCTGACCAGGGTGGACAGTACGAACAGGGCAAGCAGGCGGGCGGCGGGGGGCATGATCGTCCGTGAGTGAGGCCATGGGGGCGCCGATGCTAGGGCGATTCCAGCTATTCGTCCAGTGGGCCGAAGGTGATCAGCCCACGGTTGTGGAGCGCTTGCTCTTCCTTTTAGAGCATCCGCTGCCGTCCAGGTAGAGCAAGGCCTTGACCAGCCCACACGAACCAATAATGGTCAGGTGCTTTTCAGCATGTACAGGCTTTCCCTACCGTTCAGGAGGTGCCATCAGTGCGTTGAGTTCTGCATAGCTGTGGGCCTTCAACCCGCTGGTGTCGAGCTGTCCACTTTCCAGGAAACGCTGGGTGAGGCCGCTCATGGCGCCGTAGAGAAACTCGGCGATGCTCGAGCCGGCGCTCAGACGGCGAACACCGAGCCGTTGCAGTTCGGCAGGGCCGGGCAAGCCTGCGCGCCAGAGCAGGTTGACCGGCAGCGTCACCTCCCGGCACAGCGTGGCGATCTCGCCGGGCTCGACCACGCCGGCGGCGAACAGCCCGTTCGCGCCACCAGCAGCATAACGCGCGGCGCGCCGCAGGAGCTCCTCGAGGCGCTGCTCGGCGGGCAGCAGGTTCTTCAGGTAGACATCGCTGCGCACGTTGATGAACAGGTCGACCCCGCGCTGGCTGGCGGCGTTTCTCGCGGCGTCGAGCTTGCGCAGGAGCTGTTCGGGGGGCTGCGTGCCGTCCTCGATGTTGATGCCCACGGCGCCAGCGGCGATGACGGTGTCGACGACCTTGGCGACCTGTTCGGGAGCGTCCGAGTAGCCGCCTTCGATATCCACGGTCAGCGGCACGCTGAGTACCCTGGCCATCGACTCGATGGTGCCGGCCAGCAGCGCCAGGGGCAGTTTGTCGCCGTCCTGGTAACCATGGGACCAGGCCACGGCAGCACTGCTGGTGGCAACTGCCTTGCTGCCCTGGCGTTCGACCAGGCGCGCACCGCCCGCGTCTGCCACGTTGGCCAGGAGCAGCAGCCCTTGCTGGTGAAGGTCATGAAAAACGCGATCCATTGCTGCCATGTGTGCATGACTCCCTTGAATATCCTGAAGAGGGTTTACTGCGCGCACTAGATTGCCATTCAACCGGTCGGGCCTGCACGATTTTTCAAGATATTCCAGCGAAGCGTTGCGGTGGCCTCCAGCCCCCAGTGGAGCTTCAGCGCGGGGCTGAATACACGGGGTGCTGTTCAGCGGCGATAGTAGCGGCGGTCGTCGTCATAGCGATGGTGCAGGGCGCGATCGTGGTGGCGGTCCCAGTAGCGTTGCCGCTCCATTGCCCGACGGTGCTGCTCCCGGCGCCATTGTTCGCGGCGCCACTGCTCTCGGCGCCAGTCGTCGCGGTGGTCATGCCAGCGCTCGTCGTGGCGGTAGCGGTCGTCATGGGCCAGCAGCGCTGCCGATGGCGCGCTTGCCAGGCTTGGCCAGGGGTTTTCGGCTGCGGGATGGCTCGCCGCGTCGAGGACCTGGGCGGGAGGTGCAACAGTCTTCATCGGTGCGGCGGATGCCGAGCTTGCGGCCGCGAGTGCAAAGAGGCCAACGAGCAGCATGCATGGGGCAGGGATTTTCATCAGTGAAGACAACCTCTGTGGGCAATTGAGCGTGCGGCCAGCGGGTGCCAGGACAGCCGCGTGGCGCACTCACCCAATAGACCGGCAAAACGGAAAAAGTTCTGCCGGGCCCATGGCGGAATCATCAACGACTTCAGTGCGTTGCGCCTGGCGCGAGCCGGGCCACCTGACCGCCCTTGATCACTTCACCTGGCCGTTGTACACCACGGTTGCGGCGCCATCTTTCTTGATGGTCAGCTTGTTGCCCTCGGCCATGCTTTCGACCATTTCCGAACAGCCGTCCACCTCGGCCTTGCCGTCCACGTGCTCGCCGCTGGTGTCGAAACTGAAGACATAGGTGGACGCCGGGCAGGCATTGCCGCCTTCGCCCGTGGACACCACCAGCACATAGCGGCTCGGGCCGAAGGCGTAGGCCTTCTCGATGGCGACGTAGCCGGTGCCTTCGGCGTCGGCGACGATGGACTCCATGACGTTCATCACGCCTGCCCGGGACTGGTAGTTCAACGCCGTGCCCAGGTCCATGCTCTGGACGGTGAACGGACCGGCGCCTTCGTCGCTGATCGGCAGCGGCTCATAGGCGATGCTTGGCGCCAGCGGTGCGGTGACAGCGGGCTTGGCCAGCAGTGCGGCCTGGGGCTGCGGGTTGACGCACTGGCCGCTTTCACAGATGCGCTCACCCTTGCAGTCGGTGTCCTTGGCGCACTGGCCGGACGCCGCAGTGGTCTGTTCGCTCTTGTCGCAACCGGCAATGGCCAGGGTGAGGAGGGTGAGGGCAAGCAGTCGCTTCATCAGCGAAGTCCTTTTCATGGATGAGGGCTGCGTAGTATCGCCAATCCATGGGCGGATGTCGTGGGGCTAGTTGTTCACCAACAGCTCCGGCCCCAGGTAGCGGTTGATCTGGTCGATGTCGTCATCCCCCAGGCTGCCCACCGACGACGCCAGGCGCAGCCGTGACATCAGGTAATGCAGCTTGGCCTCGAACAGGTCATGCCGTGCCACGAACAGCAATTCCTCGGCGTTGAGCACATCGGCGTTGGTGCTGGTGCCGCCCGCGCTGAAGCCCTTGCGCGCCGAGAGCAGCGAGCGTTCGTTGGAGGCGACCGCCCGCTCCAGCGCATGCACGCGCAGGGCGCCGCTTTGCACGCCGCGGAACTCGCGGGTGGTGCCGGTGATGACTTCCTGGCGTGTGGCGTCAAGCTCGTCCAAGGCCTTGGCGCTGTTGGCACTGGCCTGGCGGCTCAGCGCGCTGACGCCGCCACCGCTGTACAGCGGGATGTTCAGCTCCAGGCCGATCGAGCTGTAGTGGTTGCGCTGGTTGAGCTCGGAAATCGACTGGCTCTTGCCGGCGGTGTAGCCGGCGACGAAGTCCAGGGTCGGCCAGTGACCGGCCTTGGCACGCTTGAACTCTTCTTCGGCCAGCGCGTAGCTGTGCTGGCGCGCATGGAGCAATGGGCTGTCGGCCTGGGCCCGGGCCAGCCAGTCGCGCAGGTTGTCCGGCAGCAGCGGCGGGGTGGCGAAGTCTGCTTGCAGGGTGGTCAGCGACGCCGGTGTCTCGCCGATGTATTCGGCCAGCTTGCGGCTGGCATTGGCCAGGTCGTCCTGGGCCTCGATCAGCTGGGCTTCGGCAAGGTCGCGGCGGGCCAGGGACTCGTCGATATCGGTGACGGTGCCGGCACCCAGCTGCATGCGCCGCCGGGCCGAGGTGAGCTGTTCCTCGAACGAGGCGAGCTTGGCGCGGGCCAGGGTGATGGTCTCGCTGGCCAGGAGCACGTCGAAGTAGCTGTCGGCCAAACGCACGGCGGCGTCCTGGCTCTTGGCGTCGAACACCGCCACGCTGTAGTCGGCGCGTTGCTGGCCCTGGCGGTACTCGGCCATTTTCTGTTTGTTGAACAGCGGCTGGCGCAGGCGCAGGTTGGCGCCGGTGGCGTCGTAGTCGAGGTCATTGTCGATGCCGCTCTGGCGCTGGCTGCCGTCGATGCGGTTGGCGTAGGCCGAAGCGTTGACCTGCGGCAGCAGGCCGGCCTGGCCGATGGCGCGGTTTTCCACGCCAGCCTGCTGTTCATGCACCGCGGCGCGGTAGATCGGCCCCTGGTACTGCAGCAGGTCCCAGGCCTGCCGGAGGTCCATGGCGCCGGCCGGCAACGCCAGCGCCAGCAGGCACAGGCCAAGGCAGTGGCGGTTCATCTCATTGCTCCTTGAACGCGGCGTCGACGCGTTCGAGCAGGGGTTTGAGCAGGTAGCTCAGCAGGTTGCGTTCGCCGGTCTTGATGGTGACGGTGGCGGGCATGCCGGGGCGGATATGGTTGCTGCCGAGCAAGGCCATGCCGTCGGCCGTGACCTCCACCTGGGCCAGGTAGAACGGCTGCTTGCTCTCCTCGTCGAGCAGGCGGTCGGCGGAGACGGTCAGCACGCGCCCGGGAATGTTCGGCGTGCTGGCGTGGTTGAAGGCGGGGAAGGCGATGTCCACGGCCAGCCCCGGCGTCATCTTGTCGATGGCCTGCACCGGGATCATTGCATCGACCTGCAGCGGCTCGTCGAGCGGGACCACCTCCATGATCCGCGCGCCGGGCTGCACCACCCCGCCGACGGTGGCAATGCCCAGGGCCTGGACCATGCCGTCGATGGGCGCGCGGATGACCGTGTGAGTCACCTCGTCGTCCAGGGCACGCAAGCGGTCGGCCAGGGTGCTGCTCTCCTTGGCGGTGTCGGTCAGCTGCGACTGTACTTCCTTGAGGTAGTCGTGACGGCGCTGCAGGACACGCAGCTTGAGTTCGGTGACCTGGCTGCGCACCCGGGCGATGTTGTTGAGGTTCTCGGCCTGGCCGGCGGAGAGGTCGGCGTTGCTGCGCTCGAGCTCCAGCAGGCGGTTGCGCGGCACGTAGCCTTCGGCCGCGAGCATGCGCGTGCCTTGCAGCTCCTGGCCGAGGAAGCCGATCTGCGAGGCGCGGGCGCCGTACACCTGCTGCAGGCCCTTGAGCTGCACCGCCGAGGCGGCGAGGTTTTCCTCGAGGATGCTGATCTCCCCGGCGAGCCCCGCGCGGCGTGTATCGAGCAGGTGCTGTTGCAGGTCCATGGCCGCCAGCAGGCGCGGGTCACCTGCGTATTGCCTGAGCAGTTTGGGGGCGAAGATGACTGTGTCGCGCCCATCACGCTCGGCCTCCAGGCGGTTCTCCACGGTCTTGCTGACGATGTACTGGGCGCTGACCGCACCCTGTTCGGCCACGGCATGTAGGGCATCCAGGCGCACCAGTGGCTGGCCTTTGCCGACCCGCTCGCCTTCGTGCACGAGAATCGCCTCCACGCTGCCGCCGCTCAGGTGCTGCACGGCCTTGCGGTTGCTGGTGACCTTGACCGTGCCGGTGGCGACCACGCCGGCGTCCAGCGGCGCCAGCCAGGCCCACAGGAGAAAGCCGCCGAAGCCGAGGAGAACCAGCCACAGGCCCCAGCGCACGGGTTTGCCAACGTCCAGGTCGAGCAGCTCGGTGTTGGCGACAAGCAGTTCGGTATGCGCGGTAGTGGACATGATCGGTCACTCCCTTGCCTTGACGGCAGCCAGTGGGGTCGCGGTGCCAGCGGGGATGACGCTGGCCGTGCGCAGGGCGGCGAACACTTCGTCGCGACTGCCGAACATCTGCACGCCGCCATCGCGCAGCATCAGTACCTTGTCGACGGCGCAGAGCACGTTGGGGCGGTGCGAGATCAGCACCACCGTGGCGCCGCGCCCCTTGAGCTCGGCCAGGGCGTCGACCAGGGCTTTTTCGCCGACGTCGTCGAGGTTGGCGTTCGGTTCATCCAGCACGATCAGGTTGGGTTCGCCGTACAAGGCGCGGGCCAGGGCGATGCGCTGCTTCTGGCCACCGGACAGCGGGCTGCCGTCGCTGTCCAGGCGGGTGTCGTAGCCCTGCGCGAAGCGCAGGATCATGTCGTGCACGCCGGCGCTCCTGGCAGCGCGGATCACCGCGTCGCTGTCCACCTCGGCAAAGCGGGCGATGTTGTCGGCGATGCTGCCTTCGAACAGCTCCACGTCCTGGGGCAGGTAGCCGAGCCAGGGGCCCAGCTCACGTTTGTTCCAGGTGAAGATGTCGGCGCCGTCCAGGCGCACCTTGCCGGCCTGGGCCGGCCATACCCCGACCAGCAGCCGGGCCAGGGTCGACTTGCCCGAGGCCGAGGGGCCGATGACGCCGAGGCTTTCGCCCGGCAACAGGCTCAGGCTGACCCCGCGCAGGATGGTGTTGCTGGTGCCGGGCGCCCCGGCGTAGACGTTTTCCACCGCGAGCATGCCCACGGGCCGTTGCAGTGACATGCTTGGCGGGCGCTGCGGGTAGTCTTGCAGCAGGCCGTTGAGGCGGCTCCAGGCCAGACGGCAGCCGAGCAGCGGTTTCCATGCGGCGATCACCTGTTCCACCGGCCCCAGCGCCCGGCCGGTGAGGATCGAGCAGGCGATCATCATGCCGGGGGTGATCTTGCCTTCGATGGCCAGCAGGGCGCCGGTGCCGAGAATCAATGACTGCAAGGTGATGCGCACGAAGCGCCCGATGCTGCCGATGACGGCGGCGCGGTCGGAGGCCAGGGTCTGCATCTGCAGGATGCGCAGGTGGCTCTGGAACCAGCGCTGGCTGATCGACGGCAGCATGCCCATGGCCTCGATCACTTCGGCATTGCGCAGGTTGTTGTTGGCGTAGTGGGCGCAGGCGAGGGCGGCGTGGTTGGCCTCGGACAGCGGCTGCTTGGTGGCTTTCTCGGTGAGCCAGGCCAGGGCCGCGAGAATCAGCGAGCCGACCAGCGTGACCAGCCCCAGCAACGGGTGGATCAGGTAGGCGACCAGCAGGTAGATCGGCGTCCAGGGGGCGTCGAAGAAGGCGAACAGGCCATTGCCGGTGAGGAACTGGCGCACCTGCGCCAAGTCCTGCAGGGCCTGGCCGGGGCTGCCACCGGCACGGCTGAGGTTGCGCTCGAAGGCGGCGCTGAACAGGCGCCGGTTCAGCGCCATGTCCAGGCGATTGCCAACCCGTACCAGTACCCGGCTGCGCAGCAGCTCCAGGGCGGTCATCAGCAGGAACAGGCCCGTCACCAGGACCGTCAGCATGCCCAGGGTCGTGAGGTTGCGGCTGACCAGCGCGCGGTCGTACACCTGCAGCATGTACACCGCGGGTGTCAACATCATGACGTTTATCACCCCACTGAACACCGCCAGGGCATAGAAACTGCGTCGTAAATGAAACAGTGCCTCGGCCAGCTCGGAGCGGGTACCTGTCTGCCTGGTCATCGGGGGGAGCCTCCCTCTGCGCAAAATGCCGGTCGCCGTTGCGGCGTTCGGGCTAAAAGCCTTGTGGTTGCTGGCCTGCAGAAGGGTTTGTCGCTCTTTTGGCGGGTTATTCCGAATACGCTGCAGGGAGCCCACAAGCAGCAGAGTAGGTGGCCCAGAAACATCTTGTAATATCTTTTTGCTCTAAATATTCCTTCAAGTTCCTATTAAAAACAGTGGGTTGATAACCATTATCGCTGGTAAGGTTTTTTGCTGACGAAATATTGACAAGATTTTACGGCGCAACTTTAGTCTTAATCAGTTCGTGGGAACTTTCGCCGCAGGCCTGCTGTCGCCCCGACCCCTCGCGAATCCTTGTCGACATTCCTGTGGGAGCAGAACATGACTCGTCTCCTGTTCTTGTACCGAGTGAATGGGCTCTACAGGACGTTCCCCTGCCATTCGAGAAACCATGGCCCGCCCCGGGCCCGGGAGCGCCGCGCCTGAGCGACGGCAAGCCCTGAACCTGTGCGAATCCGAGGCACGTAGCCCGCACGACGGGTAAGGCTGTCGCGCGCCCGTAATCGCCATAAAAAAAATCGCATGACCGTGCACGCCACCGACCGGGCGCGACGGGCGCCTGCGCCTCGCTCCCGACAGACAGAGGTCAACCACCATGGCCAATTTCAGCAAGTCCGACCTGCAATTCATCCTCCAGCAGATTTTCATCGCTGAGGCCCACGCCAACGGCGCCAGCCTCATCGACCTGTTGCCCAACAGCCAGGTGCCGTTCGGCCTGCGCACCGTCGACGGCAGCTACAACAACCTGGTGGCCGGGCAAAGCGAGTTCGGCGCCGCAGACAACGCCTTCCTGCGCCTGATGGATGCCCAGTACCGGGCGGCGTACGCCGGTACCGGCACGGTGAGCGACAGCCAGCCGCGCACCATCAGCAACCTGATCGTCGACCAGACGGCCAACAACCCGGCCGCGGTCGATGCCAACGGCGGCGCCGCCCCGGTGATCAGCCCCGGCATCGACGGGGTGTTCGGCACCGCTGATGACAAAACGGTGTTCTTCATTCCCAACCAGTCGCCGGACGCCGGCCTGACTGCCGGTTTCAACGCCTGGATGACGTTCTTCGGCCAGTTCTTCGACCACGGCCTGGACCTGGTCACCAAGAGCAGCAGCCAGATGGTGTTCATCCCGCTGCAACCGGATGACCCGTTGTACGTGGTCAACAGCCCGACCAACTTCATGGTGCTGCCACGCGCCGTGCGCACAGCCGGTGCCGATGGCGTGGTCGGTACCGCCGATGATGGCCAACCCAACACCACCTCGCCCTTCGTCGACCAGAGCCAGACCTACAGCTCGCACCCCTCGCACCAGGTATTCCTGCGCGAGTACGCCCTCGACGCGAGCGGCCACCCGGTGGCGACCGGGCGGCTGATCACCAACCGTGACCTGGGCGCCGATGGCAAGTTCGGCACCAGCGACGATGGCAACGGCGAGAACGGCGGCATGGCCACCTGGGCTGTGGTCAAGGCCCAGGCCCGCGACATCCTCGGCATCAACCTGACCGACGCCGACGTGCACCGGGTGCCGCTGCTGGCCACCGATGCCTATGGCAACTTCCTGCGTGGGCCCAATGGCATGCCGCAAGTGGTGATCCGCGTGGGCAATGGCGCCGACGGCATTGCCGGCACCGCCGACGATGTCACCCAGCTGGTCGAAGGCAACCGCGCCGCGCCCATCAGCCTGGCCAATGCGGTGAGTACCGGCCATGGTTTTCTCGACGACATCGCCCACAACGCCGAGCCGGTGCTGGTTGGCGGGGTGTTGCAGGCCGATGCCGACAGTGCCGTGGGCAATGCCCAGCCCATGGGCCCGGGCGGCAACAACCTGAGCTACGACAACGAACTGCTCGACGCCCACTACATCGCCGGTGACGGCCGGGTCAACGAGAACATCGGGCTGACCGCCGTGCACCACGTGTTCCACGCCGAGCACAACCGTCTGGTCCAGCAAACCAAGGACACCGTGCTCGCCTCCGGCGACCTGGCGTTTCTCAACGAGTGGCTGGCCATCGACGTGGTTGCACTGCCCACCACGCCCGCCGAGGTGGCGGCGCTGGTGTGGAATGGCGAACGCCTGTTCCAGGCGGCCAAGTTCGGTACCGAGATGCAGTACCAGCACCTGGTGTTCGAGGAGTTCGCCCGGACCATCCAGCCACAGATCGACGAGTTCCTCGCGCCCAACGGCTACGACACCTCGATCAACCCGGCGATCCTCGCCGAGTTCGCCCATGTGGTGTACCGCTTCGGCCACTCGATGCTGACCGAGACCGTCGACCGCTTCGACCCGGCGTTCAACCCGATCCTCAGCGATCCGGACAACCCGGACCAGCAACTGGGCCTGATCGCCGCCTTCCTCAACCCGCTGGCCTTCGCCGGCAGCGGCGCCACCGCCGATGAAGCGGCCGGGGCGATCATCCGTGGCGTGACCCGCCAGCTCGGCAACGAGATCGACGAATTCGTCACCGAGGCGCTGCGCAACAACCTGCTCGGCCTGCCTCTGGACCTGCCGGCGCTGAACCTGGCCCGTGGCCGCGACACCGGCATTCCCTCGCTGAACGAGGCGCGGCGCGAGTTCTACGCGATGACCGGCGATAGCCAGCTCAAGCCCTACATCAGCTGGGTCGATTTTGCCGACCACCTCAAGCACCCGGCGTCGCTGGTCAACTTTATCGCCGCCTACGGCACTCACGCCTCGATC
This sequence comes from Pseudomonas sp. CAM1A, assembly GCF_047501685.1. Taxonomy (NCBI): domain Bacteria; kingdom Pseudomonadati; phylum Pseudomonadota; class Gammaproteobacteria; order Pseudomonadales; family Pseudomonadaceae; genus Pseudomonas; species Pseudomonas sp. CAM1A. The sequence continues at coordinate 465,291 of NZ_JBFNXP010000002.1, forward strand.
ACCTCGGCGACCACCCTGGTCGACAAGCGCGCCGCCGCCCTGGCCCTGGTGCTGGGCGGCAGCGGCGCGCCGTCCGACCGGTTGGACTTCCTCAACGGCAGCGGCGCTTGGGCCAACGTGACCAAGGCCGGCAAGGACGGCGTGCTCGGCACCGCGGATGACCTGGCCGGGGTAACCGTGACCGGGGTCGACGCCATCGACTTCTGGGTCGGCGGCCTGGCCGAGCAGAAGATGCCCTTCGGCGGCATGCTTGGCTCGTCCTTCAACTTCGTCTTCGAGACCCAGCTGGAGGCCCTGCAGAACGGCGACCGTTTCTATTACCTGTCGCGTACCGCCGGCCTGAACTTCGGCGCGGAGCTGGAGAACAACTCGTTCGCCAAGCTGATCATGGCCAACTCGGATGTCACCCACCTGTCCAACACCGTGTTCCTCACCCCGACCTTCACCCTCGAAGTCAACCAGGCCAACCAGTTCACCGGCCTCGGCGGCGACGGTCGCGCCGACCCCACCGGAGGAATCGAGATCAACGGCGTGGAGGTCGTGCCGCTGGTCATTCGCGACAACCCCGACACCGTGGGGCCGGACGGCAACTACCTGCACTACACCGGCGAGGACCATGTGGTGCTCGGCGGCACTGCGGGCGACGACATCATCATCTCCGGCGAAGGCGACGACACGCTGTATGGCGATGGTGGCAACGACTACCTCGAAGGTGGCGCCGGCAACGATGCCGTGCTTGGTGGCGCAGGCGACGACATCATCACCGACGCGTTCGGCGACAACCGCCTGGAGGGCAACGCCGGCAACGACGTGATCGTGGCCGGCAGCATGCTCGCCGCCGGCAACCTGATCCTCGGTGGCGACGGCCAGGACTTCATCATCACCACCGAAGACATCAGCACCACCTTCGGCGGCCAGGGCGACGACTTCATCCTCGGCGCCAAGACCAACCTGCCGCCCACCGGCAACGAGGGCGACGACTGGATCGAGAAGGGCACCCAGGACGGCGCGCCGGGCGACAACTTCGCGCCGCTGCTCACCGATGAAGTGGTGGGCAACGACATCTTCGTCGGTGGCGGCGGCTTCGACGAAATGATCGGCGAGGGCGGCGACGACATCTTTGTCGGCAGCGATGCCCAGGACAAGATGGACGGCATGTCCGGCTTCGACTGGGTCACCTACAAGAACGATCAGGTCGGTGTCACCGCCGACCTGAGCCTGGCCGCGCTGGCGCAGCCCCATGGCAATGCGCCGAACCAGAACGCCGGGGTATTCAACCCGGTCGGCGCCTCGCCGGCGTCGATCCTCGACCGCTTCGCCGAGGTCGAAGGGCTGTCCGGTTCGCGCTTCGCCGACGTGCTCAAGGGCGATGACGTCGATGCGGTGACCATCCTCAACCATGGCGGCGCGACGGGCAGCGCCCTGAGCAATGTCGCGCTGATCCGCGGCTTGGCGCAGTTCCTCGCCGACGCCGGGCTGCCGACCACCGGTTTCGCCACCGGCAACATCCTGCTGGGCGGCAATGGCAGCGACCTGATCGAAGGCCGTGGCGGTGACGACCTGATCGACGGTGACAAGTGGCTCAACGTGCGCATCGCGGTCTACGCCGCCGATGATGTCGACCACACAGGGCCAGAGATCGCCAGCTTCGACAGCATGGTCGAGATGATCCCGTTCATGCTCGACCGCACTTACAACCCAGGCCAGCTCAAGGCCATCCGCGAGATCCTGCCCGGCACCTCGAGCGGCGGCGCGGCCTTCGACACCGCAGTGTTCTCCGGGGTGCAGGCCGAGTACGTGGTGACCCAGGACACCCGCGGCACCGCCGACCTGGCGGACGATGTATGGACCGTGGCCGACACCGTGGCCGGGCGTGACGGCACCGATACCTTGCTGCACATCGAACGCCTGCAGTTCGCCGATGCCCAGCGCGTGCTGGTGCCGGGGCTGAACGCGCAACCGACCGGCAGCCCGAGCCTCAGTGACGGCAACGGTGGCGCGATCACCGTCGGCGATATCCTCAGCGTGAGCGTGGCCGGCGTGCGCGACGGCGACAACGTCACGGCGGGCAACCCGCTGGGCACCCTGGCCAATGCCTCGGTGTCCTACTACTGGCAGTTCGAGGCCGACCCCGGCAGCGGCGTGTTCCAGGACATCATCCTGCTGCCGGCCGGCGACCTGGCGTTCCAGAGCGCCGATGGCACCGCGTTCAAGGTGTCGCCGGACCTGGCCGGCCTGTCGCTGCGAGTCAAGGCGATCTACCAGGACGCCCACGGCACCACCGAGGTGCTGCTCAGCGCGCCCACCAGCGTGGTCGAGGCCGGCGCGCCGGTGGTGCCGACTGCGCCGACGCCGGTGGTCGATGCCAGCGCGGGGGGCGATGGCTTGCACATGGTCCGCTCCGACCTCAACTTCATCCTCGCCCAGATCAAGATCGCCGAGGCGGACGCCGCCGGGCAGGACATCCTTTCGCTGATCCCCAACATCCGCGCGCCCCTGGGCCTGCGTGCGGTCGACGGCTCGAACAACAACCTGATGAACCTTAATGGCCACGACCACACTGGCTACGGCGCCGCCGACAATGTCTTCCCGCGCCTGACCGACCCCGTGTTCAACGCCGCCGAGGGCGCGCCCGCCGGGTTCTTCGGTCCGGGTTCGCCGGCCATTCCCGGCTCGTCCTACCAGCAGACCAGCGGCTACGTGTTCGACTCGCAGCCGCGCACCATCAGCAACCTGATCGTCGACCAGACCTCGAACAACCCGGCGGCCTATGCCAGCGCCTACGACCCTGGCGCCAATGGCGTGCTGGACTTCGGCACGCCGGGCAACGACGACCAGCTCAAGGACGGTGTACGGGTGGTGGCCAGCCCGGGCATGGACGGCCAGTTCGGCACCAGCGACGACCATGATGTCTTCCTGTTCGAGAACACTGCGGCAGATGCCGGGCTGTCGGCGCCGTTCAACGCCTGGATGACCTTCTTCGGCCAGTTCTTCGACCATGGCCTGGACCTGGTCACCAAGGGCGGTTCGGGGACCATCTTCATCCCCCTGCAGCCGGACGACCCCCTGTACGTGCCAGGCGGCGCCGCCAACTTCATGGTGTTGACCCGCGCCACCAACCTGCCAGGGCCGGACGGCATTCTCGGCAACGCCGATGACATCCATGAGCACACCAACACCACCACACCGTTCGTGGACCAGAACCAGACCTACAGCTCGCACCCCTCGCACCAGGTGTTCCTGCGTGGCTACCAGCTCACCGCCAGTGGCCCTATCGCCACCGGCCGGCTGATCACCAACCGTGACCTGGGCGCCGACGGCAAGTTCGGTACCAGCGACGACAGCGAGATCGGTGGCATGGCCACCTGGAAGGTGGTCAAGGCCCAGGCCAACGACATTCTCGGCATCCACCTGACCGACGCCGACGTCGACAACGTGCCGCTGCTGGCCACTGATGCTTACGGCAACTTCATCAAAGGGCCGCATGGCTATCCGATGGTGGTGATGAAGGGCGCCGACGGCCTGGGCGGCACCGCCGACGATGTGCTGGTCGAAGGCAACCCGCTGGCGCCGATCGACCTGACCAACGCCGTGCGCACCGGTCACCAGTTCCTCGCCGACATCGCCCACAATGCCGTGCCGGTGTTCGCCGGCGGGGTGCTGGCGCCGGATGCCGACAGCGCCACCGGCAATGCCGTGCCGGTCAACCCGCACACCGGCGCCAACCTGGCCTACGACAACGAACTGCTGGACGCCCATTACATCGCCGGCGATGGCCGGGTCAACGAGAACATCGGTCTGACGGCGGTGCATGCGATCTTCCATTCCGAGCACAACCGGCTGGTGGCGCAGACCCAGGACACCGTGCTCGACTCGGGCGACCTGGCCTTCCTCAACGAGTGGCTGCTGACCCCGGTCAGCGCCTTGCCGGCCAACCAGGCCGAGATCGATGCGCTGATGTGGAACGGCGAGCGGTTGTTCCAGGCGGCCAAGTTCGGCACCGAGATGCAATACCAGCACCTGGTGTTCGAGGAGTTCGCCCGGACCATCCAGCCGCGCGTCGACCTGTTCTTCGCCCCGACCCAGGTCTACGACGTCGACCTCGATGCCTCGATCGTCGCCGAGTTCGCGCACACCGTGTACCGCTTCGGCCATTCGATGCTGACCGAAACCGTCGATCGCTTCGACATCGACTTCAAGGTAATCGGCGACCCGGCCAGCGCCAACCCCGAGCAGCAGATGGGCCTGATCGCGGCGTTCCTCAACCCGCTGGCCTACGCTGCCAGCGGCGTGACTCCCGAGGAGGCGACCAGCGCCATCGTGCGCGGGGTGACCCGCCAGGCCGGCAACGAGATCGACGAGTTCGTCACCGAGGCGCTGCGCAACAACCTGCTCGGCCTGCCACTGGACCTGCCGGCGATCAACATCGCCCGGGGCCGCGATGTCGGTATCCCCTCGCTCAACGCCGTGCGCCGCGACATCTTCGGGCAGACCGGCGATACCCAGCTCAAGCCCTATACCAGCTGGGTCGACCTGGTGCAGCACCTCAAGCACCCGGAGTCGCTGATCAACTTCATCGCCGCCTACGGCACCCACGGCTCCATCACCTCGGCCAGTACCCTCGACGGCAAACGCGCCGCGGCCCTGGCCCTGGTCTTCGGTGGCGTGGACGCGCCGTCCGACCGCCTGGACTTCCTCAACGGCACCGGCAGCTGGGCCAACATGACCCTGGCGGGCAAGGACGGGGTGATGGGCACCGCCGATGACCTCAAGGGCGTGACCGTGACCGGCGTCGATACCATCGACCTGTGGATCGGCGGCCTGGCCGAGGCCAAGACGCCATTCGGCGGCATGCTCGGCAGCACCTTCAACTTCGTGTTCGAGAACCAGCTGGAGAAACTGCAGGACGGCGACCGTTTCTACTACCTGGAGCGCACCGCCGGCCTGTCGATGAACGCGGAGCTTGAGAGTAACTCGTTCGCCAAGCTGATCATGGCCAACACCTCGGCCACGCACCTGCCGGGGCTGGTGTTCTCCGACCCCGGGTTCTACCTGGAGCTGGACCGCAGCAAGCAGTACAACGACGGCCTGGGCAACGCCGACCCGCTCGGCGACAACGGCCAGCAGGTGGTGTTCCGCGACAGCCCGCTGACCGCCGGGCCTGACAGCAACTACATCCGCTATGCCGGTGACCAGCACATCGTGCTGGGCGGCACCCAGGGCGACGACATCCTCGTCTCCAGCGAAGGCGATGACACGGTCTGGGGCGATGGCGGCAACGACCGTATCGAAGGGGGCTACGGCAACGACCAGCTGCGCGGCGGTGCTGGCGACGACATCATCAGCGACATGGGCGGCGACGACAACATCCAGGGCGGCGACGGCAACGATGTGCTGCATGGCGGTAATGGCGTCAACCTGATCATCGGCGGCTTCGGCAACGACTTCATCGTCACCGGCGAGGATGCCTCCGAAGCCATCGGCGGTCAGGGCAACGACTTCATCCTCGGCAGCAAGGCCAACGAGCAGGACATGGGCAACGAAGGCGACGACTGGATAGAGAAGGGCACCTCGGACGGCGCCCCTGGCGACAACTTCGACCCGCTCGGCAACGACCCGGTGATCGGCAACGACGTATTTGTCGGCGGCAACGAGAACGACAAGTTCAACGGTGAAGGCGGCGACGACATCATGGTCGGCAGCCTCGGCTTCGGCGACCGCTACATCGGTGGCTCGGGCTATGACTGGGCAACCTTCAAGGGCTTGGCTCAAGGCGTGAGCATCGACTACAGCGACCGCTTCTTCGATGTGCCGCCGGTTCCGGGCTCGGGGGCTTCGGCGCTAGTGCGCTTCGACATCATGGAAGGCCTGTCGGGCTCGGCGCATGGCGACTTCCTGCGCGGCGACAACGAGGACGCCACCTCGCTGCCGACTGCCGGGGCCACCGGCAGCGTGCTCACCAACATCAGCCTGATCAACGGCCTGGCCGGGCTGCTGCCCGCCGGCGCGACCTTCTACGACGGCGGCAACATCATCCTCGGCGGCAGCGGCAGCGACCTGATCGAAGGGCGTGGCGGCGACGACATCCTCGATGGCGACAAGTGGCTGAACGTGCGCATCAGCGTGCGCGCCAACCACGATGGCAGCGGGGTGGAAATCGCCTCGTTCGACAGCATGGAGCCGATGGTGCCGCTGATGCTCAATGGCACCTACAACCCCGGCCAGCTGGTGATCGTGCGGGAGATCCTCAACGGTACCGACCAGTACGACACCGCGCTGTTCTCGGGCATCGCCACCGACTACCGCATCGTCGTCGAGGGCAACACGGTGATCGTCACCGATACGGTGGTCGGACGCGACGGTGTTGATCGCCTGACCGGCATCGAGCGCCTGCAGTTCGCCGACGGCGCCCAGGCCTCGGGCGTGGGCAGCGCCGTCAACAACGGTCCGACCGGTCACCTGGCGATCGTCGACGATGCCAGCGGTCTGCGCGACGACACACCGGTCGCGGGCCAACTGCTGCGGGTCAGCAACCTGGCGGTGCATGACGCCGACAATCAAGGTGCGGCCAACCCGAGCGGTGCGCTGAATGGGCCGGTGGCTTATTACTGGCAGGTCGAGAGCATCCCCGGCACGGGCGTCTACGAGGACATCACCTTCGTTGCCGCCGGCGAAGTCTCGCGGGCAACCGGCAGCACTTATCGAGTAGCGGACGATGTCGCCGGCCTCAATATCCGCGTGCGGGCGGTGTACCAGGACGCCAAGGGCACCCTGGAGATCGTCGACTCCTCGGCCAACAGCGCGCCCAGCAGCGGGCCCGCCGTGGCCGGGCTGCTGGTGCAGAACCAGGTGCTGAGCGCCAACCCGGCGAGTATCGTCGACGCCGATGGCATCGGCAGCGCGCCGTTCACCTTCCAATGGCAGATGAACAACGGCGCGGGCTGGGTCGATATCGCCGGTGCCACCGCCAGCACCTTCACCCTTGGCCAGCCCCAGGTCGGCCAGCATGTGCGGGTGCAGGTGGGCTACGTGGACACCTTCGGTGTGGCCGAGCGCGCCGCCAGCGACATCCTCGGCCCGGTGGCCAACGTCAACGACGCGCCGACCGGCGCGGTGCTGATCAGCAACACCACGCCTGACCAGGGGCAACTGCTGACCGCCTCGACCGCCGGCATCGCCGACCTCGACGGGCTGGGGGCCTTCAGCTTCCAGTGGCAGCAGGGCGTGGGCGGCAACTTCGTCAATATCGCCGGCGCCACCGCCGCGAGCTACACCCCGGGCTTCGCTCAGGGCAACCAGCAACTGCGGGTGATCGTGCGCTACACCGACGGCTTCGGCGCCCAGGAGACGGTGACCTCCGCGGCGACCACCGCGGTGCGGCTGCTGAGCGGCGTCACGCTGCTGGGCACCAACGCGGCGAACACGCTTACTGGCGGCGCCGGCAACGACGTCCTGCGTGGCCTGGGTGGCAATGACACGCTCAATGGGCTGGGCGCTGTCGACCAGCTGTTCGGCGGAGCGGGCAACGACATCCTCAACGGCGGCGACGACGGTGACTTGCTGTTCGGCGAGGACGGCAACGATACGCTCAACGGCGGCCTTGGCGCGGACGCCATGGACGGCGGCCTCGGCAACGACACCTTTGTGGTCGACAATGCCGGCGACAGTGTCATCGAGGCGGTCGGTGGTGGTACCGACCTGGTGCAGACCAGCCTGCTCAGTTACCAACTGGGCGCCAATGTCGAGAACCTCACCTACACCGGCAGTGGCAACTTCGCAGGCTTAGGCAACGCACTGGCCAACACCCTCACCGGTGCTGCCGGCAACGACCAGCTCGATGGCGGCGCCGGCGGTGACCGGATGGTGGGCGGTGCCGGCAACGACACCTACATTGTCGACTCAGCCTCGGATGTGGTGGTCGAGGCGGGTGGCGGCGGCATCGACACGGTGCTGACAGCGCGGGCCAGCTACAGCCTGGGTGCCAACGTCGAAAACCTGACCTATACCGGCGTCGGCAATTTCGTCGGCACCGGCAATGGGCTCAACAACGTCATCATCGGCGGTGCCGGCAACGACACGCTCACGGGCGACGGCGGCAACGACACCCTCATCGGCAACGCGGGCAATGACACGCTCAATGGCGATGCCGGCAACGACCAGTTGATCGGTGGCCTTGGCGCGGACAGCCTCAACGGTGGTGGTGGCGATGACAGCCTCGACGGCGGTGACGGCAACGACACGCTTAATGGCGGCGTCGGCAACGATACGCTGCAGGCCGGGGCCGGCAACGACAACCTCGACGGTGGCGTCGGCATCGATCTGCTGGCCGGTGGCGATGGCGACGACACGGTGCTGGGCGGGGGCGGCAACGATGTGGTGCAGGGTGGCAACGGCAATGACTTCGTCGATGGTGGTGCCGGTGACGACATCGTTAGTGGCGGGGCTGGCAACGACACGCTGGTTGCCAACGACGGCAACGATATCTTCCAGTTCGCGGCAGGCTTCGGCACCGACCAGGTGTTCGGTTTCGACGCCGCCCAGGCAGGCGGCCAGGACCGGCTGGATATCACGGCGCTGAGCATTACCGCGGCGACCTTTGCCGTCAGTGTCAGCATTGCCGATGTGGGCGCCGATACGCTGGTGAGTTTCGGTGGGCCTGACTCCATCCGCCTGGTCGGGGTGGGGGATGCGACCAGCGTGACGGCGGCGGACTTTATCCTGGCGTCCTGAGGATGGCGCGTTGCATCACAGGCATGTCTGCTCCTGCAAGTTCAGGTCTGCAGGAGCGAGCATGCCCGGGAGAGAGCAGGTGCGTTCCAGGGTTTGTACGCAGAGTGCCTGCGCGGCTTTGCGTACCCACCCTGGAACCGGCCTGCAACGCTCATCTCGACACCCTGCCGATGCCCTGTCGATTTTTATCATTTTTTGGCTTTTTTCAATGCCGAATCAAAGTGTTGAACACTCTAAAACAAGTCGAAACACTTTCCGCTCTGGTAATTTCCTACGCAAAAGGTAGTTTTTCTCCGACGCCGCCGAACCCCACTTCGACAGCGTAGTTGAAACCACTGTCTGTACCAGCAAGTACAAAAAACAAATGGCCTGATCAAGTTGTCGTGGTGGAACTTTAGGTAACTTCAAAGTTTTGCCGGGGCCGTTGTCGTGCCTGTGCGTGCGGGCAACCTTAGTTTGCCAATCATCAAGAAGGAACATGCATGATGACTTTCGAAATGGACATGATGAAAGCGGGTGTACGCCCTGATGCCCTGAAAGCCGGTGTTCGCCCGGATGCGCTCAAGGCCGGGGAACGGCCGGATGCCATGAAGGCGGGTGTTCGGCCAGACGCGATGAAGGCAGGCGTGCGTCCTGACGCCTGATTGCTGCCAGGGCCGGTCACCGGGAATCGCCGGTGACCGGCTTATGCAACCGTAACGTTGTTATTCATTGGCGCAAGGGAATGTCTGTCTATGTTTGACGTAAAGTTGTGGGATGGTTTTGACCAGAAGACCGCAAACGGGCGGGCGCCTTACTTGTTTGAGTCGGTCTTGCCATTGAGTGAAGGCTTTGCCGGGCCGCACACAGTAGAGCAAGCGTTTTATGCCCTGGCCGAGCAGACCTTGCGCGAAAGTACCGACTGCCGTATTCGGGTCTATGACGGTGAAGCACGCCGGGATGAACTTATCGACCAGGCCCATGAGCAGCCTCGCCTCGACAACGAATCGCTGGTCGCTTTCATGCAGCGCCTCACCGGCAAGCAACGCTTCAGCCTGGTGATCAACAACCTCGAACAAATCAGCCCGCAGTTGGCGGCAGACTTCGGTCGTTTCATCCGCTCGTTCTTCGAGTTCCGCGGCATGCCGATTGGCGGCGTGGAGCAGGCCGCGTTCTGTGGCAACTATGCCGGCACGGCCTTCGGCATCCATGAAGGCTTCGAGCATGCCTTCCTTTGCCACCTCGGCCCCGGGGTGAAGGACTTCTACTGCTGGACCCGTGAAGAGTACCTGGCCCTCGCCGGAGGGCGTGCACCGACCTTTGCCGATGCCGGCGCCTACGAGGCATTGCTCAAGACCGGCAAGCTGTTCGTGCTCAAGCCCGGTGACGTGTTGTATCTGCCTGCCTCGGTCTATCACATTGGCCGGCAGGACCAGTATTCCGTATCGGTGGCGCTGCCGTTCTATACCTATCCGTTGAGCCGGTTTCTCGCTCGCCGGGTGATCCCCGACCTCAGTGAGCAAAGCCTGCCGTTCGATCAGGAAGGCATTTCGGCACTGCTGCCATTGGGCAGTCGCAACCCGCTGCTGTTACCGCTCGGGCAACTGTTCGACGATACATTGCGGCGCTGGAGCGACGGTGCGCTGCCGGAGTACCTCGGCTATCACTGGCATCGCCTGGTCAGCAATGGTGGCTGGGAGCTGCCGCGCGCCATCTCGGCCCAGGTGCGCGAGGAAGTCCCGTTGCATGAGCCGCTGGTGCTGGCTATTGGGCAGCGTATTCGCTTGCGCGAGCCGTTCCGCATCAGCCAGCAGGCGGCGTTGGGCTGTGCTGTTGGTCAGCGGCGGGTCTTCGCTGCCGCGCGCAGCGTGGTGCTGGACGACCCTGACGGCAGCCAGGGGGCATGGCTGGAAAAACTGAACAACCATGATGCCCTGCAGGTGCTTACCGAGCAGCAGCGTGTGGTCGGCCAGGCGCTCTCGCGCACTGGCTGCCTGGAAGCGTTCTGAACATGAACAAGGAGCGTTGAGCATGTACCGAAACTTTCCCAGCCTGGTGGATGATGACCTCGACCAGGCAAGCGTCACCCGCCAGGTTTTCGAGCAAGCGATTGGCCAGGGCCACGCAGTCATCACCGGGCACAGCCTTATCAGCGAACATTTCGACCCATTGATTGCCCGTGTCTACCAGCAGATCTGGCAGCGGGTCGACCCGTTGCAGCTGAGTGCGGATGAGGCGCGCCTGTACATCGGCGAACTGTCGGTGTTCGCCCGCTACAATTCGACCTTGCTGTTGCGGGCGGCCGACACGGTGCGGGGCTTCTGTCCGGAGCTGGCCCAGGAACTGACGCGCAACTACCTCGAGGAGGGCGGCGAACGCGGCAAGCTGCCGGCACACTATGTGGTGTTCAGTGGAGCGTTGATTGCCGACCTCGGTCTGCGTGTCAACGGCTGGATGCCCAGGGCGGCCTCCACCCGTAGCCTGGTGTCGTTGATCGATGTGCTGGCTTGGTCGCACTGCCCTTCGACCATCCTTGGCATGTACTACGCCACCGAGGCGGTGGCTATCGCCGAGACCCGCCTGTTGCAGGCCATCACCGACCGGCTCGGGGTAGTGCTGGGGCGTGGCTGCGGCGCCGATCTCCCCCGGTTGCACGATTATTACCGCATGCACCTGGATGAAGCGCATGCCGCCGCCAACGGCAAGGTGGCGGTGGAGCAGGGGCATCAGGACGGCATAGCCGACTTCATTCGCCAGGCTCCGCTGTTCGGCTTCCTCCAGCCACAGGTGATCGACGGCTTCCTGCAGATGCTCAACCCCTTCGTCGACCAGTGGGTGGAGCTCAGCGCCATGGTCAACGCGGCACGCGATGGCAAGGAACCTGTAGCCCGATGAAAACCACCGTCTACAAAGGCGGCTGCCTGTGCGGCCGCATCCGCTTCATCGCCACTGGCGTGCCGCGTTTTCCGCATACCTGTTCGTGCAGCATGTGCCAGCGCCACTCGGGCAGCTTGACCCTGTGCTGGGTGGAGTACGACAAGGACGCCGTGGAGTGGGTGGGAGAGGGTGGCATGCCGGCCCTGTACCGCTCTTCGGCGCACTCGAGCCGGGCGTTCTGCCCCACATGCGGCAGCAGCATCGGCGCCATCGACGACGCGCCCACCGTGGGCCTGTTGCTGGGTTGTTTCGACGCCAAGGGCGACAAGGCGCTGCGCCCGACCTCTCACTCGTTCACATCGTCCCGTCCACGCTGGTGGAAGATCGACCCCCAACCCTGAGCTGACTGCGGGCCGTGCGCGGCCCGCCACAAGGAGTGTGCATGTCCCCCGACACCCATCCGGTGCTCTACAAGGCGCTGATGCTGCGGCGTATCCGCCAGATGCTCGACAGCGCAGGCTACCTCGAGATCATGACCCCCATCCTGCGCCGCTATCCCGGTGATGCCGACCGGCCTCGCCTGCAGTTGAGCGATGGCCGCTGGCTGCGGGAGTCCTCGGCCTTTGCCTTGCGTTGCAACCTGCAATACGCGCCGGCGGTCTACGAACTGGCGGCGTGCTTCCGGCCGGATGCGCTGGATGCCACCCACCTGCCCGAGTTCACCATGCTCGATCTCTATCGCCAGGATGCCAGCCTTGGTGAAATGCTGGACCTGGCTTGCCGGCTGGTGCAAGCCTTCTATCCGGGGCCGATCCAGGTGCTGTCGTTCGCCAGCCACCTGCGTGATGACCTGGGCATCGATCTGTTCGCCGATCCGACGGCCGGGGATGCGCTGGTGCGAACTTTCCGCCAGCTGTATGACGAGCCGGATATCTCGCCGCTATGGTTGATCGACCGCTACATCACCGAGCAGATCGAGCCTTTGTCGCGTGGCTGCTGCATGGTGGTGACCGACTTCCCGCTGCTGCCGGAGGTACGTGCCAGGCGGCGTGACGGCGCCGGCGCGATCGTCGAGCGTTTCGAGATCCTCATCGATTGCGTGGAAGTGGTCCACGGCTATACCGACGAGGATGACCCGGACCGCTTCGAGGCCCAGGCCCGTCACCTGGCCAGTTTCGGCCCTGAGGACGCGATCATGTGCGCCTTGATGCGCGACGGCAGCGTACCGCTACGTAGCGCCGGATTCGGCGTCGGGATCGAGCGCTTGTGCCGCATGGGGTTGGGGCTGGACAGCGTCGAGCCGCTGCGCACCTCACTACCTTTCACCGCGCCCTAGTTCAGCGAGGACTTGCGATGCCGACGCTCGAACAACTGCTACCCATGGCGCTGCTTGCCGCGCTGATCCTGGTGGTGCCGGGGCCTACCAATACCTTGCTGTTCTCGGCTGGCCTGCAGGTCGGCCTGCGTCGCGCGTTGCCCCTGGTCGGTGCGGAGGCGGCAGGCTATGGCCTGTCGATACTGGCCTGGGGCAGCGTCCTGCTGGTGGTTGCGAGCGACCGGCCCTGGCTGCTGAGTGGCATGAAATGGCTGTGCGCGCTGTACCTGCTGTGGCTGGCGATCAAGCTATGGCGATGTGGCGCGACGCGCCTGGTGGCGGAGCGACGCAGCGCAGGGCGTTTCGAGGTGTTCCTGGCGACCTTGCTCAACCCCAAGGCCTTCCTGTTCGCCAGTAGCGTCTTTCCGCTGTCGGCGTTTCAGTCGGTGCAGCAGTTCGCCTGGTTCATGGGGATGTTCCTGCTGGTGCTGGTCCCGATCGGCAGCCTGTGGGCCTGCCTCGGCCACCTGCTGACGTTGCGCAGTGCCTGGTCTATGCATGCTGGCACCTTCCTGCGCACAGCATCGGTGATGCTCATGCTGTTTTCTGCCTCGATCGCCTACTCCACGCTGGACGGGGCGGACGAGCGCGCCGAGCAGGTGGCGCTGGGCCGCATCCTGCTGCCCATGGCCTGACCCATGAACCCCGCTAAGGAAGCGCACCATGTTCAACACACTGTTCACCGGCCTGCTGGCTGTTGTGTGCAACCTGCTGCTGACCGGGCTGGCCAGTGCCGCCGGTAGCCTGACCCTGTACAACTGGGAGAGTTACACCAGCCCCGAGCTGCTGGCCAGGTTCGAGCAGGCCCACGGCATCAAGGTGCGGCTGATCGAATACCGCACCAGTGAAGCGGCGTTGGCCGAGTTGCGCGAGGGCAAGATAGAGGCGGACCTGGCGGTGGTCGCCAGCAACTTTCTGCCCGCCTGGCGCGAGGCGCGCCTGCTGCGGCCGAGCGAGGCGGCCAGCTTGACCAACTTCCGGCATGTCCAGGCCGCCTGGACCGATCCGCCATTCGACCCACGGCGCGAGCATTCGCTGCCATGGGCCTGGGGTGTGGTGGGCGTGACGGTGCATGCCGACCGTTACAGCGGTGATATCGATACCTGGTCGGTGCTCCTGGACCCACCGGCGGCCTTGGTCGGCACCATCAATATCGGCGCCGACCTCAACGAAGTGATCTACGCCGCGGTGCGCTTGCATGGCGGGCGCATGTGTGAGGCCGATTCCGCGCTGATGGCCAAGGTGCGCACGACCTTGCTCAAGGCGAGGCCGGCCTGGAAGGCGCTGGACTACGGTAGCGTGGCAATGATGGCCAGCGGGCATTTCCAGGCAAGCATCGACTGGAACGGCGCGGCCCTGCGCCAGCGCCTGGCGAACGCACACATTCATTTTGGCCTGCCGCGCGAGGGGACACAGGTGTTCAGCGACAGCCTGGTGCTGCTGGCACAGGCGCGCAATGTGGAGAATGCGCGGTTGTTCATGGACTTCGTGCTCGAGCCGCGCAATGCCGCGCTCAATTCGACGTTTCACGGCTATGCCACAGGCATCGAAGGTGCCGATGCTTTTCTACCCGAGCACCTGAAGACAGCGCCCGAACTGAATATCCCTCAGGCGGTACTGGACAACGCCGAGTTCACTTTGGCCTGCCCGCCTGCGGTACAGGCGCGCTACGCCAGCCTGTGGGAGGAGTTGCAGAGCTGGCCGGCAAGTGCTGCGCTGCGGTGAGGTCGGCGTACTGCTCGACGAAGCAATCCGCCTTGACCGCCGACATCGCAGTTCGGCCTGAGTGGCCTGAATACCAAACGGGACGAGGTCGATGAAGCCGCTGTCCTTTGCCTCCTGCTCGAGTTCGTCGGCATTGACGAAAAGGCGTGTCAGCGCCGCAGGCAGGCTGGCCTTGATAGTGCTCTTGCCCGAGCCGTTGGGGCCCGCAAAAACACGCAGCCTAGGCACGCCCGCCGGCCGTCTGGTCATCGACCCTGCGCACACTGATCATTTCGCCGACCCGGACCTTGCGCCGGGGGCTGGCCTTGCCCAGCACGGTCCGGACACCATCGGCGCCGACGCGTACCAGTTCGCCGTCATCGACACACAGCACGCCGCGCTGGCTGGCTTGCAGGGCACGCAGGTAGGCCGAATGCGTGGCCTCGCTGGCGTGCAGGGGGATCTGTTGTTCAAGGGTATCGAGGTCCCGTTCGGAGACCTTCTTCGCTTTTGCTGCCATCGCTGGACACCTCCGCGCAATGCGAAACCGCTTGCGCACATGGAGGGCCTCATAGCGTCGACGCTGTAAAAAGGCATCAAGGAGGGTCATCGGGCTGTCCTGAAGTGGATTCGCCGCAAAGTCTGGCACAGCGCTGCGCTCACTGTTTCCCCGCTCCACGTAGTCCGTTTCCCAAACCTGAAACGGGGCCGTCGAGCGGCCCCGCTGATCCGGTGTCGGTCTTCAGAAACCGAAGTCGCTCAGGCCCGGGTGATCGTCCGGACGGCGCCCCAGTGGCCAGCGGAACTTGCGCTCGGCTTCGCTGATGGGTTGTTCGTTGATGCTGGCGTGGCGATTGCGCATCAGGCCGTCTTCGGCGAACTCCCAGTTCTCGTTGCCGTAGGCGCGGTACCACTGGCCGCTGTCGTCGCGGTACTCATAGGCGTAGCGCACGGCGATGCGGTTGTCGGTGAATGCCCAGAGCTCCTTGATCAGGCGGTATTCGAGCTCGCGGTTCCACTTGCGGGTGAGGAAGGCCTGGGCCTCTTCGCGGCTGTTGCAGAACTCGGCGCGATTGCGCCAGTGGGTGTCGGTGGTGTAGGCCAGGGCCACCTTGGCCGCGTCGCGGCTGTTCCAGCCGTCTTCGGCAAGGCGGACTTTCTCGATGGCGGTTTCACGGGTGAACGGGGGCAGTGGGGGGCGGGACATCGTGGTCAATCCTCAAGGTCGGTGGGCTTGGTTTGCAGGATCGAGATTAGTTCGTTCGGCTGGCGGGGAGAATCGGTGCCCTTGGCACTTCATAATTGCTCCTTGAGGAACAATCCCTGCCTGGCCCGTCTGGCCTGCCTGTCTTCTATAGTTAGCCCAGACATTCGCTGGAGCCCGCCATGACCCTGATCAGCCGCGAACCCTGGTGGCTCGTCCCGCCCAAGCCCGGACAGACCGAGCAGGACCTGCACTGGGGCTACCTGGAAATCTACGCCGACGGCCGCACCGTGTTCGTCGACCAGCGCCCCAGTAAGCGGGAGCTGGCCGAACGCAAGAGTTGCCGTAACTTCCCCGACGCCGAAAAGCCCTGAGTCAACCTTCGAGCTGGGCCAGGCGCGCCTCCAGCGCAGCGACCCGTGCTTCCAGCGCCTCGATGCGCTCGTCCGCCGCGCTGGTGCGCGTACCGCCTTCCTGCTGGCGGGCAGCGAGAATCGCCTCGATCTCGGCCGGGTCGCCCAGGGCGTGGGTGTAGCGGTCTTCGCGCTGGCCGGCCTGGCGCGGCAGGTGCAAGGCCAGGCCGCGCGAGACCAGGCGCTCGAGCTGGTGCTGGACCTGATCGACATCCTCGAACTCATGCAGGCGGTTGCTGCGTGTCAGCAGTTCGCTGAGGGTCTGTGGGCCGCGCAGGAACATCAAGCCCATCAGCACCAGTTGCGCCGGCACCAGTTCCAGGCCCTTGTCCACCCGCTGTTCCCAACGGTCGGCGCGGCTGCCCATCTGCAGGCGGGCCATTTCCTGGTTCTCCAGGGCACGCAGGGCCTGACCGACCTGGCCGGGGGAGAGGTTCATCACCGGTTCACGGCTGGTCTTCTGGTTGCAGGCCAGGACCAGGGCATTGAGGGTCAGGGGGTAGGTTTCCGGGCTGGTGGCCTGTTTCTCGATCAGTGAACCGAGCACGCGGATCTCGATGCTGTTGAAACGGCCTTCGCGGGTGCTTTCGTGTTCTGACATGGCCCTGTCTCATTGCGAGGAAAAGGCCACTAGCCTAGGTAAAGCGCCAGGCTTAAGCAATCACTGCTGGCGTCGCCGGCCGTGCCAGCTCCCCTGTGGCGTGGGTGCTGGCACGGCTGGGGCTTCAGGCGCTGCGTCGCTCCATGGCCTGGCAGGCCGCGGCGGTGAACAGCACATCGGTCGAGGAGTTCAGCGCGGTCTCGGCCGAATCCTGCAGCACGCCGATGATGAAGCCGACCGCCACCACCTGCATGGCGATCTCGCTGGGGATGCCGAACAGGCTGCAGGCCAGCGGGATCAGCAGCAGGGAGCCTCCGGCCACGCCCGAGGCGCCGCAGGCGCAGACCGCCGCCACCACGCTGAGCAGCACCGCGGTTGGCAGGTCGACCGGGATGCCCAGGGTGTGCACGGCAGCCAGGGTCAGCACGGTGATGGTGATAGCAGCGCCCGCCATGTTGATGGTCGCGCCCAGCGGGATCGACACCGAATAGGTGTCCTCGTGCAGGCCAAGTTTCTCCGACAGCGCCAGGTTGACCGGGATGTTGGCCGCCGAGCTGCGGGTGAAGAACGCGGTGATACCGCTCTCGCGCAGGCACAGCAGGGTGAGCGGGTAGGGATTGCGACGGATCTTCCAGTAAACGATCAGCGGGTTCATCACCAGTGCCACGAACAGCATGCAGCCCATCAGCACGGCCAGCAGGTGCAGGTAGCCGAGCAGTGCGTCCAGCCCCGACTGCGCCAGGGTGGCGCTGACCAGGCCGAAGATGCCCAGCGGGGCGAAGCGGATCACCATGCGCACGATCAGGGTCACGCCGTTGGACAGGTCCTCGACCACGGTGCGGGTGGTGTCACCGGCATGGCGCAGGGCCACGCCCAGGCCAATGGCCCAGGTCAGCACGCCGATGAAGTTGGCGTTGAGCAATGCGTTGACCGGGTTGTCCACGGCGCTGAGCAACAGGTTCTGCATCACCTCGGTGATGCCGCCGGGGGCGCTCAGCGTGGCCTCGCCGGTGCTCAGCACCAGGTTCGAGGGGAACAGCATGCTGGCCACCACGGCCACCACCGCGGCGGCGAAGGTGCCCAGCAGGTACAGCCAGAGGATCGGGCGGATGTGGGTTTCCTGGCCATGGCGGTGGTTGGCGATCGAGGCCATCACCAAAATGAACACCAGGATCGGCGCCACGGCCTTCAGGGCGCTGACGAAGACCTTGCCGAGGAACCCCAGGTCGCGGGCCACGGCGGGGGCGAGCAGGGCCAGGGCGATGCCGGCCACCAGGCCGATGCAGATCTGCGTCACCAGGCCGGTGCGGTTGATGAGGCGGAGGATGGGGGTCATGTGCAGCGCAATCCAGTTACGTGAAAGCGCGCGACTTTACCACAGACCGCGCTGGCTCCTGTAGGCGCGGGCCTACCAGTGAAACAGCTCGCGCCGCGCGCCCTCGGTGATCGCCAGGATCCCCGGGTGCTTGACCTTGCGCTCCACCGATATGGCGTAGAACGACTCGTTCACCGCCTCGGTCTGGCCGATCAGGCGCACGCCGTACTGGCGGCAGACCTCTTCGGCGATCACGCTGGGGGCGACGAAGATGCCGCTGCCCGACTGGCCGAAGGCCTGCATCAGCGCGCTGTCGTCGAACTCGCCGACGATCCGCGGTTGCACCTGCTGCTCGGCCAGCCAGCGCAGCAGGCGGCTGCGCAGCACGGTCTCCTGGCCTGGGATCAACAGCGGCGCGTCGTCCAGGCAGGCGGGGAAGGGCTGCTTCAGGCGCTCGGCCAGTGCAGGGGTGGCGAAGAAGCTCAGGCCGCACTCGCCGAGCTTCTGGCTGTAGCCCTTGATGTCCAGGTGGCTGGGCATGGGGCTGTCGGAAATCACCAGGTCCAGGCGCTGGATCGCCAGGTCCGCCAGCAGGCGTTCGAGCTTGTCCTCGCGACAATTGATGCGCAGTACCTCGTCCAGCTCCATGGTCGGTGCCAACAGGCGGTAGACGATGGACTTGGGCACCACGTCGGCCACACCGACGCGAAACAGGATCTGCTCCTGCGGCCCGGCGCGCAGCATGGCCTCCAGTTCGCCGCCGATCTGGAACATCTGCTCGGCGTAGACCAGGGCCTGGCGCCCGGTCTCGGTCAGTTCCAGCTGGCGCCCGACGCGCTGGAACAGCTCCAGGTTCCAGGTCTGCTCGAACAGGCTGATCTGGCCGCTGATGGTCTGCGGGGTGAGGTTGAGCTGTTCGCTGGCGCGGGCGATGCTGCCGGTCTTGGCCACGGCCCAGAAATAATGAAGCTGACGGTAGTTGAGCATGGCCTGCCTCGATTCGGAAAAACCGAAGTATACACGCCGAAAAAACGAATTTTCCGGATGTTTCAGCCTCTTTAGAATGCCACACCATCAGGCGCACGCCGCGCTGCCCGGAATTCGACAAGCGAGGACTCCATGCTACAACTCAAATCCATTGGCACACCGCTGGTGCTGGCCCTGGCCCTGTTCGCCATGTCCGGTTGCGACCAGGCCGAGAAATCCGCCCAGCAGATGCTTGACCAGGCCGCTGAAACGGCCAAGCAGGCCATCGACAAGACCAATGACGCCGCTCAGCAGGCCTTGAGCGACGCCATCGGCAGCGATGGCGAGAAGGCCAAGGCCGAAGACGACAAGAAAGACACCCAGGACATCTGAGAGCAGGACTGACCAATGGAATATTTGCTGGAACTCGCCGCAAGCCCCACCGCCTGGGTTGCCCTCGCCACCCTGGTAGCCATGGAAGTCGTGCTGGGCATCGACAACCTGATCTTCATCTCCATCCTGACCAACAAGCTGCCCGAAGCCTACCGCTCCAAGGCGCGGCGCATCGGTATCAGCATGGCTTTGGTGATGCGCCTGGCGCTGCTCAGCACCGTGGCCTGGATCGTCCAGCTGACGGAGCCGGTGATCGAAGTGTTCGGCCACACGTTCTCGTGGAAGGACATGATCCTCATTGCTGGTGGCCTGTTCCTGCTGTGGAAGGCGACCAAGGAAATCCATGAAAGCGTCGACCCGCATGGCGCCAAGGAAGAGTCCAAGCTCGGCGGCACCGTGACCATCGGTTTCACCGCGGCAATCTTCCAGATCCTGCTGCTGGACATCGTCTTCTCGATCGACAGCATCATTACCGCCGTAGGCATGACCGAGCACCTGCCGATCATGATCATTGCCGTGATCAGCGCCGTGATCGTGATGCTGGTGGCCGCCGACCCGCTGGCCAAGTTCATCAACGACAACCCGACCGTGGTGATGCTGGCCCTGGGCTTCCTGATCATGATCGGCATGACCCTGATCGCCGAAGGCTTCGGTGCCCATGTGCCGAAAGGTTATGTGTATGCGGCCATGGCGTTCTCGACCGCGATCGAGATGCTCAACATCATGGCCCGCCGGGCGCGCTTGAAGCGTGAGGCTGCCGAGGGCTGACCTGGCGTGAACCATCGCGGGGCCAGCGCGCTGCCACAAGACATGTAGCTTGTGGCGGCGGGCTGGCCCCGCGATGCGTTTCAGGAAAACTTCAGCTCAATGCGCCCCGGCATGCCGACGCGCACGGCGCACAGGTTGTGGTTTGACCAGGGCTTGAGGGGGCAGGTGATGTGGGTGTGCATGCCGGCGCACGATGCGCAGTACGCCCCAGAGCATGGCGGCTGCGACGCTCAGCCACATGCCGACCAGCATTAGAATCGCCATTGTCAGGCTCATGTGTGCCTCCTTCTCTCTGGCGAGCCAAGCCCGCCATCCAGACACTGCTTTAGTCTAGCCTGTTACCTGTGACGTTCCATTGACCGAAGGTCTAGGCTCTGTACGAAATGTATCTGCACTCGCCCATACTGCGTTGAAACGGGGCTCGGAATGCTCATGTACTCCAGTACAGTCGGGCGCGACCCCGGCCGTTCCTCCCCCCGTTTCGCCTTGTCTGGCCTTCGCGCAGACACATTTCAGTACTTGGGCCGTTTCGTTCCAAGCCCGCATCGGGCTATACCCGAAGCCGCCCGCGCCCTATGATCGGCACTCATGGCCGGGCACCGCCTGCCTGGCGCTGGATCATGCGAGTGTCCATGTTGCAAAAACTCATCACGTCCCGGGCCCTGGGCCCACGTCGCCTGCTGGCCGCCTGCCTGGTCGCGGCCACGTTGTCGGGTTGCGCCAGTGCGCCACCGGCCGCGCTCAAGGGCCTGCCGCAGCGGGTCGAGATCAGCAGCGTTCCCTTCTACGGCGGCAACGCCAACCACAGTGGCGCGATGGCCCTGGCCGCCGTGCTGTCGCAGCAGGGCGCACCGATCACGCCAGGCCTGCTCGACAAGTCGTTGGGCTTGCCTGCCGCCGCCGAGTCGCTGGAAACCGGCATCCCTCGGGTTGCTCGTGAATACGGCAGGGTTGTCTATCCGTTGGACAAACACCTGGATGCCTTGCTCGCCCAAGTGGCGGCCGGTTATCCGGTGCTGCTGCGTTATCAGGAAGGCTCGGCGTGGTGGAGCGAGCCGCGCTATGCGGTGCTGATCGGCTATGACCGCTACAAGCAGCGGGTGTTGCTGCGCTCGGGCATGCATAGGCGCCAGTTGATGGCTTTCGATGATTTCGAGTCGGCGTGGGCCAAGGAGGGTAACTGGGCGGTGTTGCTGCAATCGCCACGGCAACTGCCGGCCCAGGTGGATCGCCAGCGCTGGCTGCAGGCAGCGGATGAGCTGGCCCGTTCGGGGCAGGAGATCGCGGCGAAGCAGGCGGTCATCAGCCTGGGGCGCTGAGGCTGAAATGATCGCGGGGCAAGCCCGCTGTCACAAGATGGGCCTTGTGGCAGCGGGCTGCCCCGCGCTGGCTTTACATCAGAAGCCCAGGCGATCGCGCAGGCTGTAGTACCAGGCACCGAGGGCGCTGAACGGTACACGCAGCATCTGGCCACCTGGGAACGGGTAGTGCGGCAAGCCGGCGAACGCGTCGAAGCGCTCGGCCTGGCCGCGCAGGGCTTCGGCCAGCACTTTGCCCGCCAGGTGGGTGTAGGTGACGCCGTGGCCCGAGCAACCCTGCGAGTAGTAGATGTTGTCGCCGATGCGGCCGACCTGCGGCAGGCGCGACAGGGTCAGCAGGAAGTTGCCGGTCCAGGCGTAGTCGATCTTGACGTCCTTGAGCTGCGGGAAAGCCTTGAGCATCTTCGGACGGATGATCGCCTCGATGTTCGCCGGGTCACGCGCGCCGTATACCACGCCACCGCCGAAGATCAGGCGCTTGTCGCTGGTCAGGCGATAGTAGTCGAGCAGGTAGTTGCAGTCCTCGACGCAGTAGTCCTGCGGCAGCAGGGTACGGGCCAGTTCCTCGCCCAGCGGCTCGGTGGTGATCACCTGGGTGCCGCAGGGCATCGACTTGGCAGCCAGCTCCGGTACCAGGTTGCCCAGGTAGGCATTGCCGGCGACGATGATGAACTTGGCGCGCACCTTGCCCTGCGGGGTGTGCACCACCGGGTTGGCGCCACGCTCGATGCGCACGGCCGGGGTCTGCTCATAGATGATGCCGCCCAGCGACTCGACCGCGGCGGCTTCGCCCAGGGCCAGGTTCAGAGGGTGGATATGGCCGCCGCTCATGTCGAGCATGCCGCCAATATAGCTGTCGCAGGCCACCACTTCGCGGATGCGCTTCTGGTCCATCAGCTCCAGCTGGTTGTGGCCAAAGCGTTCCCACAGGCGTTTTTGCGATTCCAGGTGGCCCATCTGCTTGCTGGTCAGCGCGGCGAACACGCCGCCGTCCTTCAGGTCGCACTGGATGTCGTACTTGGCCACGCGCTCACGGATGATGCGCCCGCCCTCGAAGGCCATCTGGCCGAGCAGTTGCGCCTGCTTGGGGCCGACGGTGCGCTCGATGACATCGATGTCGCGGCTATAGCTGTTGACGATCTGGCCACCGTTGCGGCCCGAGGCGCCGAAACCGACCTTGGCGGCCTCGACGATGCTCACCTTGAAGCCGTTCTCCAGCAGGAACAGGGCGCTGGACAGGCCGGTGTAGCCGGCACCGATGATGCACACATCGGTTTCCACCTCACCCTGCAGCGCCGGACGTGGCGGCACCGGGTTGGCCGAGGCGGCGTAGTAGGACTGGGGGTAGGGGGTGTTTGCCATGCTCGAGGAACCTCGTGTTTTATATTTTTAACGAATGTACCGATGCTATCAATAATAATAAACACCCGCTAGTCGTCCGGTGAAAATCCTTTACGCCCCCCGGAGCCTCGGCCTTTCTATAAATAGTTTAAGATTCAGTAGCTTAGCGTGAAAAAAACAGTTGACAGGGTATCTGGATCGGGTAGAATGCGCCCCACACGACAGGCACATAGCTCAGTTGGTTAGAGCACCACCTTGACATGGTGGGGGTCGTTGGTTCGAGTCCAATTGTGCCTACCAAACATTATCGCTCTTTAGAGCGATGTCGAAAAAGGCGATCCGTAAGGGTCGCCTTTTTCGCATGCGCGGTTTTTTCACGGCTCGAGGGCAAGGAATGAAATTCATCGTGATGGCCGCATGCGCGGCGTTGTTGTTCGGTTGCGCGGCACCCCAATCCATAAGGGCGCAGTACGCACCCTCGGATACCTATGTGGATCTGAGGCCCTATGTTTCGCCTGTCAATGTTGCTGTCTACCAGAGTCCACAAGCACTGTTGAAGAAGGTCGCCGACCTGGGTGGGCCGCAGGGCAAGATGGAGACCAATAGCGAATTCAATGCGCGGATGTCGGCGTTGGGTGGCTCGGTGATCTTTTCCGAGATCAATGATGCCGAGATAAGGTTCAACCAGGAAACCGGCGCTCTGAGCTACGCAAGCGACATGCCGGATGCGCAGACCTTTGGCTTTATGGAAAAAGGGCGGGGTACCGCAGATCCTGGCAAGCTCTATGTGGCAATCAGGCTGAAAGGGGATTGGCAAGACAAGGGCGAGTTCGTCGGCCAGAATGCGTTCGGCGCCACGGCGGCTATGCGTGAAGTCGAAGGGCGGCGAGTGTTCCTGGTTTCTCCGCCCATGCCCGGCCCGCGCTTGGGGGTCGTTGAGGTCAGTCTTGTCACCGATCTGAAGATGTCGGCCGCCGAGTTCAAGGCGCAGCGGGAGAACCTGCGGCTGGCGGTGATCTATGAGTCGGTTCCGAACTATCTGCAATACCGCAAGGTGGTGGCCCAGGCCACCATCCGCAATCGCCAGGAAACGACGGCCAACAACTACTTCTTCAGTGTGAAGCTGGCAGCGGCTGGGATCGTCAACATCAAAACTGGGCAGATCTATGCCGACAAGACACGCGTACGCTTCAATGCGTTTTGATGGTAATGATTGAAGTCGCTGATTTTTTTGCAATTTTTTTGCAAAACGGTGTTGACATGGTTGGCCGATTGCGTAGAATGCGCACCACACGACAGGCACATAGCTCAGTTGGTTAGAGCACCACCTTGACATGGTGGGGGTCGTTGGTTCGAGTCCAATTGTGCCTACCAAATCAGAAAGGGGCGATCCGTAAGGATCGCCCTTTTTGTTTGCGCAACAAAAGATGCTTGTGGCGCTTTCCCTCGGTTGCTCCGGTACGGCCTCAGCGCTTGCTGCTGTGGCGCCGTACCAGCGCACCGTCATCGCACGTATGTGCCAGCGGCAGCAACCATTCCAGCATCTGCTGGTGTTCATTGGCCTGCAAAGGGCTGTCCGCGCCCTCGAACTGAGCGGCCAAGGCCTTTAGTGCATATTCGACCACGGTATTGTTGACGACTGTTTGTGATGTCTCGATGTGGTGGTGGATCGATGCTATCAGCGCTTCGTGATCCTCTGTCGGTTCGAGGCTCAGCGACAGGGCAAGATACCTGGGCAGCCCTCGCTTGTGGCCTGCCATCATGGCGACTGCGCGGTACAGGTTGACGACATCCTCCTTGTCGATGTGCCCTGCCGAGCGGCTTGCATAGTAGCGCTCGAGTCGGTTGATGGCGTGCGGCAGGTCTGCCTGCCAGCTGCCTTGAGCTACCAGTGCTTGTTCGCGCACGTCCCCGATCGTCAGCAGATAATCCAGATAGCCTGCGAAGTTTCGAGCCTCCCTGGCGTAGCGCAACCGGCGCCAGCGTGAGCCGAATTCGCGCTCCCAGGTCCAGCGCCTGACCTCTGGCAGCAGTTCCTGGTCGAGCCACTCCAGGGTGTCCTGGCAGGGCCACCAGCCTCTGGCTGACGGTTCGCGTTCGCTGAGGTCGTGGGGCGTCCACAGCAGGTCTAGCCAATCGCTGGAGAATGCCTCGGTCGACGCATGGGTGGTGATCACCGCGTGGTATCCGCTGTCGTGACGGTCGGTTGCCTGTGCGTGGCAGGGCTTGAGCATGCTCGGGTGAGCGTCGAACATGTACCAGGGGCTTGTGCCGGCGGCGTAGTCGTGCGCCTCGCAGAAGCGGGCGATATAGCTCCAGGCATGCTTGCGCAGCGAGCCGATTTTCACTCGGTGCGAGCCACCGTGGGCGATGAATGGAAATCCGCTGGCGGACAGGCTGCGCTCCAGTGCCTGCAAGGTGTCGCGCACCACCACGGTGAGCGCGTCGGCGACATCGGCAAGTGCCTGGACCACGGGCTCTTCGAGTATCAGGCGGCTGTTGGGCAGGTCGATCAGGTAACGGTCCTTGTCGCCTGGCATCAGCCCGACGATGAACGGGCGCGATTGGCTGTCCAGTGGCGCGCCGCTGGCAAACAGAAAGCGCTCGAGCAGCCATTCGTGGCTGACGGTGATCGTCACGCCGCGCAGGTCGTGTTGGTGGAAGTCGAAGGCGGCGCTGGCGCGGGACGAGGTCAGGTCCGGCAGGAACACGCTCAGCGAAAACCAAGGCCCGCGGTAGTACCAGTGGCGGCCGTGATGGCCGATACGGGTGAAGGCATCGGGGCTGCAGGCGCTATCGGGCGCATGCCTGGCGGCGGCAAAGTGGTCGCTCAGCCTGCCGGGACGCTCGACGAATGCCCTGGCTCTGCGTGCCACGTAGGGGCGCGGGTCGAAGATGGATTTGGCAACCAGCTCGGAGAAGCCCACGCGCTCCATCCACAGGTTGCCAAACGTCTCGATATGCGCGCCAGGGAAGAACTTCGACAGCACGTCGGGATGCTGCTGCAGTCTTTGCGTCAGGTCATGGGCGGTCCACAGCTGCCCTTCGATACCGGCCGCCTTCAGTCGTTTTCTCTCGCCGATCCAGCGACTGGCCAGTGTGCCGATCTCGCGTTGCGCGAGGATCAGGGTGAACGAGCGGGTGAGCGAAGGCCAGGGGCCATTCAGGAAGGCATCGATGGCTGCCGTCAGCTCGGTGCCGGTGAAGTCCTTCCAGGCCTTGCATTCGAAGACGTTCAGCTGATCGGGGCTTTCCTCGTCCTGAGCGAACAGGTCGATGCCGCCTTGCCGTGTGCCGCTTTTCCCGAGGCGATGGCAGCCGCCAAGCGGTTGTTCCTTGCTCAGCAGCCACCAGCACAGCTGTTCGAAGGATTCCGGCGGCATCGCGAAATCAAGCACGAAGGTCGTGCGTGGGTAGATGCGCGTGTCGGGGGTGATGCTGGCTTCGGGCTGCAGGTGCGAAGGCCACTCTTGCGGCAGTTCGGGCTTGTTTGCAGGGGTGGCTGTGGCGTTTGAAGGTTCCAACCTGAGTCCTTGTATCGCTATCTGTCCATTGTGGCGCGGCGACATCTTCGGCCAGGTCGATAACCGAAGGCAACAGACAAAGCCTGCGACAGAAGCGCCATGAGGGGATGTTCCGGGCCATGCTAGAATCCGCCCCTTCGAATCTGGAGGTACAGGCGTGCGCAAACTGGCGGTGGTAATGGCGGTGTTGGCCCTGGCGGGCTGTAACAACGAGGTCGAAGGCGTGCACAAGCAGGTGGCCGAACACCTGAATAACCCCAAGACGGCCAAGTTCGCCAACGTGCGCTTCGACACTCAGGGCTCCATCTGCGGCCAGGTGCGTGGCAAGGACGATGCCGGTCAGTACGAGGCTTATCGCAGCTACGTGGCGATCAAGCACGATGGCCAGTACGAGATCCTCATCGACAAGACCGGCAACAACCTGCGTATCCGCGAAGTCTGCGGTGGCGCCGACCTGCAGCGCCGCGCCGAGGCGCTGGCCGACCAGCCGGCGCCAGAAGGTTGGGACGTGGAGGTGATTCAGGGGCCGAACATGGGCGCCCTGACCGACATGACCGCACGCCTGATCGAAAAGGGCATCCCGTCCTGGGTCGAGTACCGCGATGGCAAGCCGGTGGTGCTGATGGGGCCGTTCCCGGCCAAGGTCGAGGCCGATGCGCGCAAGGCCGAGGTGATGGCCAAGCTGGGCACCGACTCGATTGTCATCCAGCACGGCGTCAAGCGCTGACTTTTACCCGCACCTGCCAGGCTCGGCGCTGGGCAGGTATCAGCTAGAACGCGGGCTTGCCTCGCGTTCGGCACCGATGTCCTCGAACACGCTGATCAGATGTTCCGGCTGTCCGTCGGCGCGGCGCTCCAGCGAGGTGCGTGCCCGCACCCAGAGGTAGTGCCCGTCCTTGTGGCGCACACGCTTTTGCACTTCGTATCGTTCGATCTCGCCGGCCAGCATGCGCCGCAGCAGCGCCAGGTTATCCGGCAGGTCGTCGGGGTGGGTGAGCTGCTGGAACGTCGTGCCGTACAGCTCGTCCTCACGGTAACCCAGCAGTTCGCAAAGGCTGCCGTTGACCCGCTGCCAGCTGCCATCCGGGTCGATGTAGGCCAGCGCGCCCCAGGCCAGCTCGAAGATGGTGCGAAAACGCGCCTCGCTCTGGCGCAATTCCTCTTCGGCCACCTTGCGCTCGGTGTTGTCCATGCTGATGCCGACCATCTTCACCGGGCGCCCGGCACTGTCGCTCAGCACCGTGGCGCGTGAGGCGATCCAGCGTTGGTCGCCGTCGGGGCGGGTGATGCGAAAGTCGCACTCGCAGCCGGTGCCGTCGGCCACGGCCTGGGCATACATGCCCTGCATGTGGCTGGCGTCCTCGGGGTGGATGTGCTCCCAGAAGTCCTCGTTGCGCCGTAGTGGCCAGCCATACACCGCCTCGACGTTGGGCGAGTAGGTCACTTCGTCGGTGAGCAGGTTCCATTCCCAGGTGACGATGCGCGCTCCCTCCTGGGCCAGCTTCATGCGCGTCTCGCTCTCCATGATCTCGGCGGTGTAGCGGCGGCGCACGTCGGTCATCGGCAGCTCGACCACTTCGGCCTGCTGCACGCTGTGCAGGGCCTCTTCGCCGTAGCGCAGCCAGATCCAGTTGACCTTCAGCAGGTCGGCCAGCTTGCGCAGGTTGGTGTAGTCGATCTCACCACCGCGGGTCCACTTGTGTACCGCCGTGCGCGAGATCCCCAAGGCCGTGCCCACCGCCTGCAGGGTCAGCTTGTGGTGTTCGAGCAGTTCCTTGAGGCGAAAGGCGAAGCTGTTTTCCGTCATGGGTGCTGGATCCTTGGGCGTGGACGAGGCGTTCAGTATACCTGAGCTGTCAACTTCAGGTTGACAGCGCGGTTGCCGCGCCCGACGGCGCCGGTTAACGTGGCGCCTGACCATTCACGACAGGGATGCACCGCATGAGCCGATCACTGGAACTCAACCGCGCCAGTTGGAATGAACGGGCGCCACTGCACGCCGCCTCGAAGGACTACGAGGTCGAACGCTTTGTCGCCGAACCCGGCCACCTGTCCGAGGTGGTGCGGTTCGACCTGCCGCGCCTGGGCGATATCCATGGCCTGCGCGCGGCGCACCTGCAATGCCATATCGGTACCGACACCTTGTCGCTGGCGCGCCTGGGTGCGGATGTCTGTGGCCTGGACTTCTCAGCCGCCTCGCTGGCCCAGGCGCGGGACCTGGCCGAACGTTGCGGCGCTGGCATCGCCTATGTCGAAGCGGACGTCTACCAGGCGGCACAGGTGCTGCCCGCCGGTAGTTTCGATCTGGTCTACACCGGTATCGGCGCGCTGTGCTGGCTGCCGAGTATCGAGCGCTGGGCGCAGGCAGTGGCGACTTTGCTCAAGCCGGGCGGACGCCTGTTCCTGCGCGATGGCCACCCGATGCTGATGGCGGTCAACGAAGACCATGAGGACCGTTTGCAGCTGGAGTATCCGTACTTCGAGCGCGAGGCGCCCACCGTGTGGATCAGCGACCAGACCTACGTCGACACCGAGCAGGCCCTGACCCAGACCGAAACCCATGAGTGGAACCATGGCCTCGGCGAGGTGATCACCGCGCTGTTGCGCAACGGTCTGCGCATTACTGCCCTGGAGGAGCACCAGAGCATTCCCTGGGAGGCCTTGCCTGGGCAGATGGCGTTGGGTGATGACGGCGAGTGGCGTCTGGTCGAGGCGCCCTGGCGATTGCCGCTGAGCTACACGCTGCAGGCGATAAAGGGGTAGATGGCGGACTTTGCGTGAACGCGAGTCGTGGGAGCGGGCTTGCCCCGCGATAGGGCCGCTATTGCAATCGCGGGGCAAGCCCGCTCCCACGAAACCCGCGCTATTTCAGCCAGGGTCCGCCGTCCTCAGGAGAGGAACCCGCCGTCCACATTGAGCGCGGTGCCGGTGGTATAGCTGGAGGCGTCGCTGGCCAGGTACAGCACCGCCCCGGCCATCTCGCTCGGGTCGGCCACGCGCTTGAGCGGGATCTGCTGCAACGCGGCATTGCGGATGCTGTCGTTCTTCACCAGCGCCGAGGCGAACTTGGTGTCGGTCAGACCCGGCAGCAGGGCGTTGCAGCGGATGCCGAACTGCGCGCACTCCTTGGCAAACACCTTGGTCATGTTGATCACGGCCGCCTTGGTCACCGAGTAGATGCCCTGGAACAGCCCTGGCGAGACACCGTTTATCGAGGCCACATTGATGATGCTGCCGCCGCCGTGCTCGCGCATCAACTTGCCGGCTTCCACCGACATGAAGAAATAACCGCGGATGTTGACGTCGGCGGTCTTCTGGAAGGCGCCCAGGTCAGTGTCCAGCACATTGCAGAACTGCGGGTTGGTGGCGGCGTTGTTGACCAGGATGTCGAGGCGGCCGAACTGTTCGCGGATGCCGGCGAACACCTGCTGGATCTGCTCCATCTCGCCAATATGGCAGGCCACTGCGGTGGCCTTGCCGCCGGCGGCGACGATCGCCTCGGCCACCTGTTGGCAGCCGTCGAGTTTGCGGCTGGAGACGATCACATGCGCACCCTGCTGTGCCAGCAAATGGGCGATGGCTTCACCGATGCCACGGCTGGCACCGGAAACGAAGGCGATCTTGCCGTCGAGGTCGAACAGGTGGGTCTTGGACATTCGGGTATTCCTTGTTATGGGCCGGGTTACAGGCTGGATTTGCCGATCAGTTGCAGGCTCATGTGCTCCAGCAGCTTGTTCATGTGGATGAACTGGGCGAAGCGTTTGTCCTGGGTCTGGCCGTGGAAGAAGCGGTAGTAGATCTGCTGGACGATGCCGGCCAGGCGGAACAGGCCGTAGCAATAATAGAAGTCGAAGTTGTCGATACGGATACCGGCGCGCTCGGCGTAGTAGTCGACAAACTGCTGGCGGGTCAGCATGCCTGGCGCATTGCTCGGCTGGCGACGCATCAGCTGTACTGGCGCAGGGTCGCCGGCCTCGATCCAGTAGGCCAGGCTGTTGCCCAGGTCCATCAGCGGATCGCCGATGGTGGCCATTTCCCAGTCCAGCACGCCGATGATGCGCATCGGGTTGGCGCTGTCGAGGATCACATTGTCGAAGCGGTAGTCGTTATGCACGATGCCCGGGTGCGGATGGTCGGCGGGCATTTTCTCGCGCAGCCAGGCGATCACCTGCTCCCAGCGCGGTGCGTCGGGGGTCAGGGCTTTTTCATAGCGGCTGGCCCAGCCTTCGATCTGGCGCTGCACATAACCTTCCGGCTTGCCCAGGTCGGCCAGGCCGCATGCCTGGTAGTCCACCTGGTGCAGCTCGACCAGGCGATCGATGAAGCTTTTGCACAGCGCCTCGGTACGGCCGGCGTCCAGGTCGAGTTCGGCGGGGATGTCCGAGCGCAGGATGATGCCGTTGACCCGCTCCATCACATAGAACTCGCCGCCGATCAGCGCTTCATCGGTGCAGTGCACGTAGGCCTTGGGGCAGTAGGGGAACCCGGCATTGAGCTGGTTGAGGATGCGGAATTCGCGACCCATGTCGTGGGCCGACTTGGCCTTGTGGCCGAATGGCGGGCGGCGCAGGACGAATTCCTTGCCCGGGTAGGCCACCAGGTAGGTCAGGTTCGAGGCGCCACCCGGAAACTGGCTGATGGTCGGGCTGCCCTGCAGGCCAGGTATATGCCCCTTGAGGTACGGATCGATGACGGCCGCGTCGAGTTCTTCGCCGGGGCGTACCTGGGTGGACTGGTCGGTGAGCGTCATGCGATTCCCTTATGATCTATAGCAAGGACTATTGGCTAATCTAATTTCCTGTCGAAGCTGGTACAAGCGTGCCAGACGCTTATTGGCCTGGGTGTTGCCGGGCGATCAATGGCCCTGATGGACGGTTTTGCGCGGGCGAAAAAAAACCGAAGCGCATCAGGCTTCGGTCTTTTTCATTCGCGATCTACCGCGCCAATCAGGCCGGGAACAGCTCGCTGAGTTTCATCGACAGCATCATGTCGCCTTCGACGCGCAGCTTGCCGCCCATGAAGGCCTGCATGCCGTCGGTGTCACCGCTGACGATGCCCTTGAGGGTTTCGCTGTCCATTACCAGGGTGCAGTTGGCGTCGGCGTTCTCGCCTTCCTGGATCTCGCAGGTACCGTCCTTGACCAGCAGGGCGTAGTGCTTGTCTTCGTCGGTGATGTTGAAGCCGAACACCAGGTCCAGGCCGGCGGCAGCTGCAGGGTTGAATTTTGCCTTCATCGCCTCGACGGCTTTAGCTACATCGCTCATGGTGTATTCCTTGTTAAGTGATATTCGCGTCCGCAAGGACACAACAGACCGGGCTCATCGGTAGGTGACGAGCTCCGGCAACCGCAACAGCCGCACATGGGCTTGGCTGTTGAAGGAAGCCAGGGTGACGTCGCGGCCACGGAACTTGAGGTGGCTGAGCGACGTGTTGATGATCTGCCAGTTCAGGGTGAATGCCTGAGCCGGCGTGATTCCGCTTACCAGGTGGAGCAGGGCGGCGATGGTGCCGCCGGAAGTGAACAGGGCAATGTTGTCGCCGCTGGCGGCGCTGTCGAGCAGACGCCCCAGGCCATCGCTGACCCGGCCAGTGAAGGACTGCCAGGTTTCCAGGTGCTCGTCGTGGTCGTGGTCGCCGTCGTGCCAGCGCTGCACCATCAGGGCGAACAGGCGCTGGAACTCGCTGCGGTGTTGGGCACAGTTGCGCAGTACATGCAGGGCTTCGGGCTCTTCAGGCAGCAGGCGCGGGAGCAGGGCGCGAATCACGCCATCGGCGTCGAACTCGTTGAAGGCCGCATCGGTCTCAATGGCCGGGACCGGGTTGCCATGGGCATGCAGCGCGTCCAGCGCCAGGCGGGCGGTGTCCTGCTGGCGGCGCAAGGTGCCGGCCACGCAACGGTCCAGGCGCAGGCCCAGTTGGGCCAGGTGCTCACCCAGCGCCTGGCTCTGACGTTCGCCCACAGGCGACAGCACGTCGTAGTCAGCGGCACCAAAGGAGGCTTGGCCATGTCGGATCAGGTAGAGATTGCCCACGTTGAAGTCCGGCCCGGTTGGAGGTTGCTGCGAGGTTAGGTTGCCCCAGGCGGGCTGTCAACGAAAAAACATACAAGCGTTTGAAAAGGTCGTTTGAACTGTGTTGCCAGCATTTTCACCGGCTGGCAGTGGCTCTGGCGCCCCGGTATGCTTGCATCCAGTTCGCGCCCTTGCGGCGCTGGTTTATCAAGGAGTCAATGTGGAGTTTCTTGCCGAATACGCAAGCTTTCTCGCCAAAACCGCCACCCTGGTGATCGCCATCCTGGTGGTGCTGTCGGCCATCGCCGGCCTGCGTGGCAAAGGGCGGCGCAAGCCGGGCGGGCAGTTGCAGGTCACCCGCCTCAACGAGTTCTACAAGGAGCTGCGCGAGCGCCTGGAATCGGGCCTGCTCGACAAGGCCCAGCTCAAGGCTGTGCGCAAGCAGCAGGCCAAGGCAGAAAAACAGCAGAAGAAAAAGCCCGAGGACAAGCGCCGGGTGTTCGTCCTCGATTTCGACGGCGACATCAAGGCCTCGGCCACCGAGAGCCTGCGCAACGAGATCACCGCGCTGCTGACCCTGGCCACCCCGCGTGACGAGGTGGTGCTGCGCCTGGAGAGCGGCGGCGGTATGGTGCACAGCTACGGCCTGGCGGCTTCGCAGCTGGCGCGTATCCGCGAGGCCGGCATCCCGCTGACCATCTGCATCGACAAGGTCGCCGCCAGCGGCGGCTACATGATGGCCTGCATTGGCGAGAAGATTGTCAGTGCACCGTTCGCGATACTGGGCTCGATCGGCGTGGTGGCGCAGATGCCCAACCTCAATCGCCTGTTGAAGAAGCACGACATCGATTTCGAGGTGCTCACCGCTGGCGAATACAAGCGTACCCTGACCGTGTTTGGCGAAAACACCGACAAGGGCCGGGAGAAGTTCCAGGAAGACCTGGACATCACCCATCAGCTGTTCAAGGACTTCGTCGCCCGCTACCGCCCGCAGTTGCACATCGACGAAGTGGCGACCGGCGAGGTCTGGCTCGGCATCGCTGCGCTCAATCGCCAACTGGTCGATGAACTGGGCACCAGCGACGAGTACCTGAGCCGCAGCGCCCGCGAGGCCAATGTGTTCCACCTGCGCTTCGCCGAGCGCAAGAGCCTGCAGGAGCGCATTGGCGTGGCCGCCAGCGGGGCGGTGGAGAACACCCTGGTCAGCTTGTGGAGCAAACTCGGGCGTCTGCGCTAACACCTTGAACCCCTTGAAGATTTTTTTCTTCAAGGGGGTTGCAAGGTCCATCGAATGCCGACATAATGGCCTCCATCGAAACGCAGCTGACTTGAAAAAGCCCAGCGGTTTCAAGGAGATAGCGAAAGCTGACTCCGACTTTGAGGCCGAGTAGCAAAGTGGTTATGCTCCGGATTGCAAATCCGTCTACGCCGGTTCGATTCCGACCTCGGCCTCCATATTCGAAAGCCCCGCAGATTAACGTCTGCGGGGTTTTTCTTTGCGCGCAGAAAATGCCAAGAGTTCCGAAACAAAAGGCATGGAGTTCCGAAACTTCAGCCCTTTGAAGGCTTGGCGATCGCTCCGACACGGCGGTACACCCGCTTCGTGATGTCCTCCTTGGAGTGGCCAATCCACTCAAGCACGGTGGATGCGTCGAAGTTCACTGAATAAAAACTTCAGAATACTGGTTGAATATACAGTACTCATGTGGCATAATTTCCTACATCAGCGACAGGTCTGAGGTTGGTGAAACCTCGTCACCCCTGATCTTCGCCAGAGGACCTCGAGTCTCGAACCATCGCCCATGAGCGCCATACGCCCAATACAGAGGCCTGAACTTAAATCAGCTCAGTAACGGAGTTTAAAATGGACAACGCAAACTCGGCGTCTCAAACCTTGCAAGATCTTTGGACTCAAGTAGACCCGGTGGAGAACACCGGCATGCTTAGGCGCGTGGTTTTTGCGCAAGGCAAGTTTTATGCGGCTGGTGGCAACGGTCTTCCCACAACCACTCAGCTCATCAGCGGAGACGCAACTGGTACAGCGTGGACCAAGCTTAAGGGCGCCGTCACCTCTGATAGCGGAAAGGTCCTCAACGAGCTGTACTGGAACGGTCTTGGGACAACGCTTCAAGGCCTTTCTCAATCCGGCAATGTGGTCCACGGCAGCATTGCACGCCCTTTAAGGGATTGGACAGACCTTACGGCAGCTGCTCGCGCGTATGTAGACTTGCATGGCATTGTGTATTATCAGCCAATTTACGGCGACATCGCGACCTGGATACTGGTTGGGTCTAACGGTAAAGTCTTTTCCCGTTATGAGGATTGGTCAGGCACGGTGGAGCGCACTACGACCTTCACTTCTAGCGAGACTGTGTACTGCGTCAACGTCATTGGCGTTTTTGTGTTGATTGCGGGATCGAATGGGAAGCTGCTTAGCGCTGTGAAGATGCCAACGGGTAATCCGCAATCATTCGCGACCAGAACCAGCACCTTCGGCACTAGCACCATCCTTTCCATGAAGCTTTGCAACGGGAAAATGTTTATCGTTGGTGCGGATGGCAAGATGGCATATTCATCCGATGGGCTTAGCTGGACTGCTGTTGAAGATACCAGTTTCGGTGGAACCATCATCCGCGACATTGCTTACGGTAATGGCAAGTATGTAGCTGTCGGCGACGGCGGCAAGACAGCCGTTTCCGAGGATGGGATCGGCTGGGTTCAGCAAGCCAACACTTTCGCAGGAACCGATATCCGGAGCGTCGCCTACGGCAACGGCAATTTTGTAGCTGTTGGTGCAGCCGGCAAGATTGCTTACTGGACTCCATGATCGTCTATCTCCTTGCGTAATAGAGCCCAGCCGTCGCGCTGGGCTTTTTCATTTCTGATTCAGGCTCGCCACAGCCAGGGTGGCCCTTCGGGGGATGCCTGGACGCGGATAAGCCGGTAGTGCCGCGCATCACGAAAAACACCGAGCAGCCCGCAGACCGGTTCCATCATGTTTTATCGGGGGATGCGCAGGACGTGCGGCGAGACTGGTTCAGTTGGGTGCCAGCGCTGCAAGCCCATTGGCGGACAAGCTGGAAGATTGGCAAAACCCCGCAGAGCTGGGGCTGCGGTTTTTTAATGCCTGCGAATTGTTCGTCGCCCCGCCATCTGGGACAATCGTGGGCCACGAAGGAAAGTGTGTGGCCGCCGCTAAATGCGCTGTGATCCTCTACTGGTTATTCAAGGATGAAACGAAATGAAAAAGCTCAAAGAACTGGACGCAGCCGCCACCCGTTACCTGAACAGGTACTCTCGCAAGCAGTTTTTCTCGATGTTCGTTGTGATTACGGCGATCAACTATTGGTGCGCCTACAACATAGAGGGATACAAATCGATCTGGCTGGCAATGATCGGCGGCTGGTTCTTCGGTATGACCTTCGCGCCGTTCCACGCTAAAAAGGGCCAATCCTGAAGGCGGCTACCGGGTAGCATCCGGGGTGAGAGGAAGGGCGGCCAGCGTGGGACAGCAAGCGGCCTGGATCAGCCGCGTCTGCGTAGCCATTCATCCGCAACTTCCTCCATGGTGGCAGGCGCTCCGCTCTTGATCCAGGCCATGAAGGCGCGGTCGAACTTGAAGGCTTCACCACATTCACCGACCAGGAACCGCCGGACCTTCTGTGTGTTCCGATAGTGCCTGTCCAGCGGGGTGGCGCGGGTGATCGGTCCAGCGTGCCAGTCGAAGCTCATCTTTCTTCCCTTGGATGGCTGTGATCCCAGGAGAGTAGCATTGGCGGCGGCTGCGCGGACGCGCCCTGACCTGATGGTCTGCGCCGTCTCATTAAGCCAGGCGGCTTGCCAGAAGCTCGACAAACGCCCGCACCTTGACCGGTCGAAAGCGGGCCGTTGGAAAGACCGCATGGATCTCGCCTCGGGGCAGCGACCACTGCGGCAGCACCTCGATCAGCCGGCCCGCTTGCAGGTCAGGTTCCGCCACAT
This sequence comes from Pseudomonas sp. CAM1A, assembly GCF_047501685.1. NCBI lineage: Bacteria > Pseudomonadati > Pseudomonadota > Gammaproteobacteria > Pseudomonadales > Pseudomonadaceae > Pseudomonas > Pseudomonas sp. CAM1A. The sequence goes on from NZ_JBFNXP010000002.1 coordinate 501,792, forward strand.
AGTCCGGAAGGACCGATAGCCCGGCCCCGAGTAGCGTGGCTTCGCGCACTGCCAAGGTGGCGTTGAGCGACAGGCTGGCTTTCATCTCCACTGTTTCGCGCTGCGAGGCACCCTTGGCAAATAGCCATCGGGTCGGTTCTCGCAGCGCCAGGTTCGCCACGATCGGCAACTCGGCCAGATCCGCCGGCGCCTGCAGTTTTTCCACTCGCGCTTGCCACTGAGGGCCGGCCACCAACCGTTGCGCAAACTCGCCGATTCGCCGGGCCTGCAGATGTTGCTCGGTTATCCAGCCAACGCGAATGGAAAGGTCCAGATCGTTGGCGCCCAGATCCAGGGTCTGGTCGCTGAAGTGTGCCTCGACCTTGCACTGCGGATATCGCTGCGAGAATGCGGTGATGGCCGGCACCACGACACCGATGCCGTAATCGAAAGGGGCGGTCAGGCGTAGGGTGCCCGTCGGCTCGCTGGCGGCTTCGGACAATTCCTCGAAAGCCTCTTCAGCCTCTTTGAGGATCAATGCACAGCGGTGATAGAACTGTTGGCCCGCCTCGGTGGTGCGGACTTTCCGCGTGCTGCGAACCAGCAGCGTGGTACGACAGTCGCTTTCCAGTCGCGCCACCTGTTGGCTGACCACGGCCTTGGTGATGCCGAGGCGCTCTGCTGCTGCGGTGAAAGAGCCGGTTTCGACCACTGCGGTGAAGTACGCAAGCCTGTTCAGGCTGGAAGCGCCGGTCATTGATATGTCCTTAATGTATGCCAAAAACATACAGTGTGTTTATTTTGTATACGTTTAAATGTCAATTCGCGCGCTATAAGATTCGAGGCATTCCATTCAAGGTGTTTCACTATGAACCAGACCCTGGTTTACCTCTACGATCCACTGTGCGGCTGGTGCTACGGTGCAGGGGGACCGCTGCCTCAGGTTCTCGAATCCACGGGCTTTGCGTTGCGCCTGATACCGACGGGGCTGTTTTCCGGCAGCGGTGCTCGCGCCATGGATGATGACTTTGCGGCCTACGCCTGGAGCAACGACCAGCGTATTGAGCGCCTGACCGGGCAGGTCTTCAGTGAACGCTATCGTGACCAGGTACTCGCCGACCGTCTTCAGGGGTTCGACAGTGGTCCGTCTACCCTGGCGCTCAGCGCAGTGAGCCTGACTTCGCCAGAGCACGAGTTCGAAGCGCTCAAGGCGATTCAGACGGCGCGCTATGTCGATGGCCTGGACGTGACTCGACTGGAGACGTTGACAGCAGTGCTGGCGGACCTGGGTCTGGATGCCGCCGCGCAGCGGCTGACGCGTCCGGATTCGGCCTTGCTGCAGGCCAACGATGATCGTGTGGGGCAGGGGCGTGCCTTGTTGCGTCGCGTGGGCGGTCAAGGTGTGCCGACATTCGTTCTGCAACAAGCGGACGACGCCATGCAGTTGTTACCTGCCAGCGCTATCTTTTCAGATCCTCAGGCCTTCATTCGCGAGCTGAACGTGGGGGTAAAACCATGAGCAGGAGCAACCTGGACATCATCCGAGCCTCTTACGAAGGCTCAGCCGAACAGAATGGCCAGAACCTGCTGGCGGCGCTGGCTGCGGACGTGACCTGGACCGAGGCGGCTGGCTTCCCTTATGCCGGTACCTATGTCGGCCCGCAGGCGATCATGGAGGGTGTGTTCCATCGCCTGGCCACCGAATGGGATGGCTACCAGGCCAAGGTGCATACCTATGTGGCCGAGGACGACCGGGTTGCCGCCTTTGGCGTCTACTCGGGCACCTATCGCAAGACCGGGAAAGCGATGACTGCTACCTTTGCCCATCTGTACCGGATGAACAACGGCAAGATCGTCAGCATGGAGCAATACGTCGACAGTGCGCAGGTCAACGCGGCGCTTATCTGAGCCGTTTCACGGTCGCCGTCGGTTCCAGGCGCAGGCCGCTGCAGGGCGGCCTGCGCCGACTGGCAATTACTTGCCCGAAGCATCCTGCTCGACCACCAGGTCCAGCACATACACTTGCGAAGGGGCGTCGGCTGGCGGGTTTTTCCAGTCGTATTGCTTCACACGCACCACGCTACGCACGCCATCACGGTGCTCGTAACCCTCGATGGACTGGTACAGCGGGTGCCAGTTGTCCTGGGTCGCCAATTGCAGACCAGCGTCGTCATAACGGCGCTCGCGCACTTGCAGGCACTGGTAGTTGGGGATCAGCGGATGGCTGCACTTGACGGTCTTGGCGGCAACTTCCAGGAACTTGGTCTCACCCTTGCTGCCGTAGCGGGTCTCTGGAGTGGCTTCGCCCTGGAACTTCAGTACCGCGCCATCCTGGGTGGTCAATTGCAACACGGGTGCATGGGTTTCGCCGCTGAAGGCTGCGCGCAGATCACCTTTCAACTGGCGTCCGATCTCGGCATCCAGGTCCATCAGGCGCTTGTCGCAGGCCATCATGGTCGAAGCCAGTTGCTGCACCTTCAGGACACCGTTCTGGTAGCTGTAGCCACCGAACTGGTTGTTGCAGCCTCCGCTGATGTTCAGGCGCTGGTCAGCGAAGTTCAGGCGCAACTTGCGCTCGATGCCTGTGGCCAGGGCTGGGATAGGCTTGCCGGCTGCATCGCTGGCCGATGCCAGGTTCCAGTAGTAGGCCGAGAGCTCAGGCTGGGCTGCGGCAGACGCGGTGGTGGCCGGCATGGAAGGCGATCCTTCATGGGAGGTGGAAGCCGGGGTGCAGGCCTGAAGCAGGGCGGCACAGACGGCGACGAGGAGAATATTCTGTTTCATGGTTCGCTCTTTCAGCCTTGAAAAAATATGGGCGGCACCCTCGCAGGCGAGGTGCACGCGCCGGTAAGCCGGGGTTCTCGAGAATGCACCGGGGTTGTCCGACGACAGCTCGAGGTGACCTCTGCGGCGACCGATGGCAATCGGACAGCATCGATCCCGTTCGGTTTCATGGAATGGGTGGTGAGTATGTGTTACGAAATCTTGCTCACGACGTTGGCGGTTTTCGAGCTGATGGCTGTCTTGCCCCTTGAGCCTGCGTGTAAGTCATTCATGGTAGCGGTTGGATGAGCTCGGCGCCCTGGTTGCGTGCATTCCCCACTGCCATGCTGACCCGATACCACTCGAAGCGCTCGGCCGGTTCGCCCAGGCCAAGAGCCATCTGCTCGGCGGCTTCGCTGGGCAGGTCGGGCGCCATCCACGCCACGGCCCGCTGCGCTGACAGCACCACTGGCCTGCGGTCGTGCACATCGACCATGCCGCCTTGGGCGTCGGCAGTGATGATGACGAAGCCGTCGCGTTCATTGCCGGAAAATTCGCCGATGGCCGCGCAGAAGGCAGGGTGACCATCGCGGCGGCGGATGAAATAGGGCTGTTTCTTCGCCGCGCCCTCATCGACCCATTCGAACCAGCCATCCACGGGCACGACGGCGCGGTGGGGCCAGATCGAGCGAAAGTAGGGCCCATGGGCGACCTTTTCGGCCCTGGCATTGATCGGCGTGACAGGGCCGGTGGCCCAATGTGGGCGCCAGCCCCATTTCACCAGGTCGGCCTTGCGGCCGGCAGCCTCCCAGCGCAGTAACGCCACGGGAGTGCCGGGGGCGACGTTGTAGCGCAACAATGCCCCGTCACCCACGGCGTTACGCCAGGCATCCGGCATGCTGAGCGTTTCGACGAATTCATGGATCCCACGGTACTGGCTGAGCCTTCCGCACATCGCAAGCCTCTCCTGCGTACGCAGGTGAAGCATAGATTTCGCGAGGGGCTTGTGCTGCACGCAAAGAAAGGCCCGCTGGGGAGGGCGGGCCAAGTGTTTCACGGATGAGTCGTCAACTTGCCACAGCAGACGTGAAAATGTTGTCAACGACCGAGGCTTGCGCAGGAAGGAAAGCCCAGAAAAAAGAAAACCCGCCAGATTGGCGGGTTGAACAGAACGTATCGAAGCCAGGCCAGTCTGCCTTCTCGAATGTCAGAATTTCGTGAAGATCATTCCGACAGGCTCTCAGTAACCGTTACTGAATTTTTCATTGACCATGCGGCGTGTGACCGCGTAGCAGTCGTGCCCTCAGCCATGCAGGCATTCCAATTGGCTGATCACGCATGTCGAGCCATCCGAGGCTGGGGTGGTCGTACTGAAATCCAACTGGTTGTAAACCCCACCGTGGAAGTTGAACGTATGGCCCTTCCAGCTTGACGTCATGTTCAGCATCCCGCTGCTGCCGGTGCGGCCAGCGCAGGCGGCCGACACCGTAGCGGCGCCCGCCGCAGTGACCTCAATGGTGATGTCGAAAGGCACGCCCAGCGGCACATCGGCCAGGACCGTGCTGCTGGTGGGCGTCACCTGGTTGAAGTCCTGGCGGAAACCGAGGGTGATCTTCCCTTTGTTCCAGAACACTTTGATCGCCGGGCTGTCGTCATCTTTCACATGCATTTGCGCGATCACCACCTTCTGTGCCGAGTTGACCCGCTCCAGCATCATGCGTTGGTGATTGACATGCCGGCCGGCGCTGGCCAGCGTCCAATAGACCGCTTCCTTCCACTCGCAGCGGGTGCGATGGGTGCTCTTGCTCGCCGCCCCCTTGGTTGGCGCGTTCATGCGCACGGCGCCATCGGCCAGGCGGCTGATCACCTGGGGCAGGGTGGCGAGTGCCTGGGCGCCGGTCAATTCCAGCGCCACTGGGTTGCTGGATGACTTCGCCACCGGGGTGGTGATGATCAGGTTGTCGATGTTCACGGTCATGCTGAAAACCTCCTTGATGATAAAGATCCCGCACCGCATGCGAGCCCTGAAAGGGCACTCGGTTCATCGGACGAGGGAGGTCCAGGCAAAAAAAGCCCGCCAGGGCGGCGGGCAAAGAACGTTTTTGAAGGGAGAGCCTGCACTGTGCGCCTGGTCGGTTAAGCCGGGGTTAAGTGCCATGAGGATTGACCCCATGCGCCGATGCGCCTATACAGGCCTGCCGTTGATACCGGAGGCTGTGATGCACGACGAAGACGATCTGCACGAACCTGAGCACGACCATCTGCTCGACCCAGAATTCCACGAGGGCTACGACCCCGAGGCGGATGCCTACGGGGCGCTTGACGAAGTCGAGGAGGACGAAGAATCGCTCGACGACTTCGATGCCGAAGAGGACCACCCGGCCTGGCACGACGACTGCGACGACTGATGTCGACCTGGGGGCTCAGCGGCGGTCGAGGGAGAACCGGCCGGCACCGCTGAGGGCCAGCAGCAACAAGCCGCCAATGATGCTGAGGTTTTTCAGGAACTGGGTCATGTTGGCGCTGCGCTCGGGTTCGACCATGTTCCAGAACGGGTGTCCGATCAGCGCGGTGCCCAGCACGAACAAGGCGAACAGCAAGGCCAGGGGGCGGGTGTAGAACCCCAGGATCAACAGTATGCCGACCAGCAGTTCCATGATCACCGCAATGGCCGCAGCCAGCATTGGGGCCGGAGCGCCCAGGGAGGTCATGTAGCCGACCGTGCCTTCGAACCCGGTCAGTTTGCTCCAGCCCGAGAGCACGAACAGGATCATCAGCAGGATGCGGGCGAGCAGCAGAATGACGTCGCGTTGACCGTCGAGCAGGCTATAGCGCATGGCGGCGCTCCAGTGAACAAGGACAAGTTCCACTCTAGCAGCTGCGCGGCGGATTTCCGGCGGGTACGAAAAAGGCGCCGCAAGGGCGCCTTCATCGACAGAAGATGGTGCGAGTGGCGGGACTCGAACCCGCAAGGCTCACGCCGACAGATTTTAAGTCTGCTGTGTATACCAATTCCACCACACTCGCACGATTGGCTGGCGTGCCATAAGGCAACAGAGCCCAGACAATCAGGCGCGCTTTATAACCCATTGTTATAGAAGCGTCAACCAGCCTAGGGTTCAGGGCTCGATGGCACGCGCGATATCACGCATATCACAGGCGCTATGGCGCAGGTCATTTACGTGCCCGCCCATCGCGTGCGCATCGGCCTGATGAATCGAATGACGCAGGTAACGGACATGGCCGTCCAGCGCCTGGCTCAGTTCATCGAGTTCGCTGGCGCTGCGCATCAGGTCATCCTGCAGCCCTTGCATGCGAAGGTTGGAGGTCATGATGGTTCCTGTGGGATCCGGGGCGCGGGCACTATAGTTCAATTGACAGGGTGCTGCCATTGCGCCACTGTCGCGCATTGGATCCAACCAGGCCTGTTGCCATGTCATCGCTCCCCCCTGGCCCGGACGCGACGCGGCGTATCCGCCCGAAGTTGTTCTGGCGCCTGTTGTTCCTGCTGGTCTGCCTGCTGGCGGCGTTCCTGTATGCGGGCTTCATCAGCCTGGGTGGTTACCTGCTGATGCTCGGCTTCGACCAGGAGACTGCGCAGCCCAGGCGCTTGCTCGCCTTCGCAGGCGCAGCGCTGATCCTGCTGGTGGGGGTGTGGCTGCTCAAGGTGGCGATGCCACGCAAGCTGGTGCCGACCGTGGTGGAGCGCGAGCGCTGACGGTCGTCGCATAAGGTGCAGTGCAGGCTGGACTTTTGACTACGCTCAATATGTCCTTTCGCGGTGCTTGTGGAGCTCGCATGGTTTCGACAGACCGCCCCACCCATTCGGTGATGCCCGAGGCACGCTACGAGCAGTTGGTCCAGGCGGTGGTGGACTACGCCATCTATATGCTCGACCCAACCGGCCATGTGGTTTCCTGGAACGCTGGCGCGCAGCGGATCAAGGGCTACGATGCCGAAGAGGTTATCGGCCAGCATTTCTCGCTGTTCTTCACCGCCCAGGATTGTGCCGACGGCCGCCCGCAGCGCTTGCTGCGCCAGGCACTCGAAGAAGGCAAGGCGCAGGACGAAGGCTGGCGCGTGCGCAAGGACGGCACGCAGTTCTGGGCGCTGGCGGCGCTGGATGTGATTCGCGACGCGCAAGGCGAGGTCATCGGCCTGGCCAAGGTCACCCGCGACATCACTGATCGCCGCGAGTCGGCCCTGCAGCTCGATGCCATGCGTGCGCAATTGTTCCAGGCACAAAAGCTCGAGGCCCTGGGGCAACTCACCGGGGGCCTGGCCCATGACTTCAACAACCTGCTGACCATCATCCTCAGTTCTGCGCGGCTGGCCAGCAGCAGCCAGGACCCGGCACGCGTGAGGCGCTTGCTCGAGCATATCCTCGATGCCGGCCAGCGTGGCACCCAGCTGACTCAGCAACTGCTCAGCTTTGCCCGGCATCGGCAACTGAGCATCACGCGTATCGTGCCTGCCGAGGCGATCGACATCATTTGCGGGCTGGCGGAGCACGCATTGCCCCGGGAAATCGAACTGCTACCCGAGGTACAGCCTGACTTGCCGCTGATCGAGGTGGATGCCGGGCAGTTGCAGATGGTCTTGCTGAACCTGGTTTTCAATGCCCGCGACGCCATTGCCGCTACCGGACAGATCCGCCTGGTGGTCGAAAGTGTGCAGTTGTCCGGGGAGGTGGATGGGTTGTACGGGCAGTTCGTGCGCTTCGATGTGCGTGATGACGGCCAGGGTATCGACCCGCAGGTGCTGCCACGGATCTTCGAGCCATTCTTCACCACCAAGGCTTTCGGCAAGGGCACTGGCCTTGGCCTGAGTCAGGCCTATGGCTTCGCCCGGCAGAGCAATGGCGTGATCGAGGTGTCCAGCCGGCTTGGCGAGGGCACCTGCATGAGCTTGTACCTACCAGCCCGGACGGGCCCCGATTCGCTTTCGACCGACGGATAGACAGCCATGGTAGAGCAACTGAAGCGACTGGCCACGGGCATCGAGGGGCTCGATGCGCTGCTCAAAGGTGGGCTGGTGGTCGGCGCCTCTTACATCGTTCAGGGGCATCCCGGCTCGGGCAAGACCATCCTGGCCAACCAGCTGGCGTGCAACCATGTGCGTGAGGGTGGTCGGGTGCTGGTGGCAACGTTGCTCAGCGAGTCCCATGAACGGCTGTTCCAGTACCTGTCGACCCTGAGCTTCTTCGACCCGGCGCTGGTGGGCGACACCATTCAATTCGTCAGCGCATTCGACACCCTCGAGCAGGACGGCCTGGACGCGGTGGTCAGGCTGTTGCGCCAGGAAATTGCCCGGCAGCAGGCCACCTTGCTGATTGTCGACGGGCTGCTCAACGCCCGCTCCAGGGCGGAAACCAGCCTCGACACCAAGAAGTTCGTCTCCGAACTGCAGGGGCATGCGGCGTTCGCCGGCTGCACGCTGCTGCTGCTGACCAGTGCGCGGCTGGACGAGGGTAGCCCCGAGCACACCATGGTCGATGGCGTTATCGAACTTGGCGAGCACCTGGTCGGCAGCACGGCGGTGCGCCATGTCCAGTTGCGCAAGACGCGTGGCAGCGACGCGTTGTCCGGGCGCCACGAATGCCTGATCACGGAGGCCGGGTTGCAGGTCTACCCGCGCCTGGAGTCGCTTTACAGTCGCCCCAGCCAGGCCGGGTCGCAAACCCTGAGCCGGGTCGCCACGGGTGTTGCCGACCTCGATGCCATGCTCGGCGGCGGACTGGCCGAGGCCTCTGTGACTCTGCTGATGGGGCCATCGGGCGTGGGCAAGACAGCGCTGGGCATCGCGTTCCTGGCCGCTTCGACCAAGGCTGCGCCGGGCCTGCATTTCGGTTTCTACGAGACGCCTGCGCGGTTGCGGTTGAAGGCCTGCGCGCTGGGCTTCGACCTGCAGGCACTTGAGCGTGAAGGCGGCGTGCAGCTGAGCTGGCAATCGACCAGCGAAGGCCTGCTGGACCAACTTGGCGCCCAGCTGTTGGCGCAGGTCGCGGCGCTCGGTGCCAGGCGCGTGGTAATCGACAGCCTTGGAGCCTTTGGCCGCCTGGCGCTGGAGCCTGCCCGCCTGAATGCCTTCTTCCGCGCGCTGACCGGTGAGCTGCGCGCCCGTGGCGTGACGGTGCTGCTGACCTGGGAGATGCGCGACATCTTCGGCTCGGAAATCACCGCGCCGGCCCCCGACCTGTCGAGCATCGTCGACAACCTGATACTGATGCGCTTCGCCGAACTCGACGCGCAACTGCACCGCGCCCTGTCGGTGATCAAGGTACGCGACAGCGACCACGACCCTGCTTTGCAGGCACTGAGTCTGGGGCCTCGTGGCATCAGCCTGGCGCGGGCGTTCGACGGTGCCAGTGGCGTGCTCAGTGGCTCGGCGACACCGCCGGGAGATCGCTGATGGGATGAACAGCATCCTGATCGTCGACGACGAGTACCTGATTGCCGATATCCTCGGTTTTGCCCTGGAGGATGAAGGCTACCTGGTCGAAAAGGCGAGCAACGGGCGCAAGGCCCTGGAGGCCTTGAAGGAAAAGCGCGTGGACCTGGTGATCACCGACTACATGATGCCGGTGCTCAATGGCGAGGAGCTGCTGCAGGCCATACGTGAAGAGCTGCAACTGGCGGACCTGCCGGTCATTCTCATGAGCGGCGCCCAGGCCAGCCAGGGCCGGGCCTGCCCGGGGAAGTTCGCGGCGGTGTTCGACAAGCCATTCGACATGGACCGGATGATCGCCACGGTGCGCGAATTGCTGGGCACCTGAGGTTCAGGAGAGGCTCCCCGCATGGGCGGGCAATCGATCAGGCGCATCCGTGCGGCATGATGCGGTTGGCTTGCGGGTTACTCGTCGTTGCTTTTTTCGGGCGCCGGGCTGCCGGCCTGGATCCGCTTGTAGATCTCTTCACGGTGCACCTGGACATCTTTCGGTGCATCGATACCGATCCTCACTTGCATCCCCTTGACGCCCAGAATGGTGACTTTGATGTCATCGTCGATGACGATGCTTTCGCCAACCTTGCGGGTGAGTATCAGCATGTAGTTCTCCTTGGTGATGTAGAAAACCGCCGAGCCAGGTGCTCTGCGGTGGGAGCCTGTCCCTCTTCCTTCTCATTAAAGACGCTTTCGGCGGATAGTAATTCCCCGACAGACAAATTCTGTTGTCGATCTTTAGTTGCAGGCGCCGGTGGGGCTGCGGGGCAACCCCACGGCAAGGTGCTCGGTGGCAAGGATAGGGTGCTTGGCGCCATATGGGAAATTTCTCTGCTCGATGAAGTAAATAGTGACCGTCAATGATCGTCTTGGCGCTCCAGCATCTGCAGGAAACGCAGCAATGCCACTTCCTCGGTTTCCAGGCCCTTGCGCGGACGTGCAAGGGGCAATGCCGAAAGACGGCCAAGGTGGAAGTGCTCGAGCACAGCGGGGTGGATGTAGCAGCGTCGGCACACCGCCGGTGTGTTGCCCAGGCGCGTCGCCACCTGGCGAACGATGGCGGCGACCTGCCGGCGCGCCTCGCTGTCGGGCTCCCAGGCCTGTGGCCTGAGCAGGCTCAGGGCCAGGCTGCTGCCGGCCCAGGTGCGGTAGTCCTTGGCGGTGAAGTCGGCGCCGGTCAGTTGCTGGAGGAACTGGTTGACCTCGGTCGAGCCGATGCCATGGCGTTGCCCCTGGTCGTCCAGGTACTGGAACAAGCTCTGGCCGGGCAGTTCCATGCAGCGCTTGACCAGGCCGGCCAGGCGCCGGTCGGTCAGGGTGACGTTGTGCTCGACGCCGCGCTTGCCGCGGAACTGGAAGCGGATACGGCTGCCCTTGACCTGCACATGGCGGGTGTCGAGGGTGGTCAGCCCGTAGGAGCGGTTGTCGCGCAGGTACTGGCGGTTGCCGATGCGGATCAGCGTGGTGTCGAGCAGGCTGATCACCAGCGCCATGACCTTCTCCCGGCCTAGCCCGGGGCAGGCCAGGTGCGTGTCCAGTTGCTTGCGCAGCCTCGGCAGCACCTCGGCGAAGGCCAGCATGCGCGCGTACTTGTGCTGGTCGCGCAGCTCACGCCATTGCGTGTGGTAGCGGTACTGCTTGCGCCCCCGGGCGTCGCGCCCGGTGGCCTGCAGGTGCCCTTGCGGGTCAGCGCAGATCCACACATCGGTGTACGCCGGCGGGATCACCAGGGCGGCGATGCGCGCCAGGGTCTCTTTATCGCGCACCCGCTGGTTGCCGGCGTCGAAATAGTGGAAGCGGTCGCGCCAGCGCCGGCGGGTCAGGCCGGGCTGGCTGTCATCGACATAGTGCAGGGCGGCAGGCAACGGGCAGTCGGGCATCGGCGCAGTCCATCGAGGGCACTCTTGCTGCAATGGACAGCATCCGCCGCGTCATTGCTCAGCCCAACAGCGCCACCGACTTGATCTGCGCCCACAGCAACTGGCCCGGGCGTACGTCGAGCTGGTCCGCCGAATAGCGCGTGATGCGTGCCAGCAGCGCATTGCCGGCGGCATCCAGGCTGACCAGCACATGGGCCGGGTTGTCCGCAGGGCGGCATTCGCGGACCCGCACCGGCAGGCGGTTGAGGATGCTCGAGGCCCCGTCAGCAGCCAATGCCAGGCTGACGTCCCGGGCCTGGACCTTGAGGCGCAGGGTGCTGCCCACGTGCAAGGCGGGATGGGCGATCCGCAGCAGTTGCCCCTCCGTGCCGGGCAGGCGCAGGTCGAACAGCCCATAATGCGGGTCGTGGCCCACCACCACGCCTTCGAGCACCACCCCGGCATCCTCGCCCTGGGCCAATGGCAGGTCGAGGCGGGCCAGGGTCTGGCCGATCGGCCCGCTGGCCACCGCCTTGCCCTGTTCCAGCAGTACCAGGTGGTCGGCCAGGCGCGCCACTTCGTCCTGGGCATGGCTGACGTAGATCAGCGGGATATCCAGCTCGTCGTGCAGGCGCTCCAGGTACGGGAGGATTTCACGTTTGCGCGCGCTGTCGAGGGCCGCCAGGGGCTCGTCCATCAGCAACAGTCGCGGGCTGCTGAGCAAGGCTCGGGCGATGCCGACCCGTTGTGCCTCGCCGCCGGACAGCGTTGCCGGCTTGCGCGCCAGCAGGTGGCCGATGCCCAGCAACTGGCAGGCCTGCTCCTGGCTGATCTTGCGGTCCTGGGGGGCAATGCGGCGCCAGCCGAACTCCAGGTTGCCTTGCACCGACAGGTGCGGGAACAGGCTGGCCTCTTGGAACACGTAGCCGACCGGGCGCCGGTGTGGTGGGATGAAGTGCCCGCGGGCGCTGTCTTCCCACACCTCGCCATTGATTTCGATGTAGGCGCTGGCGGCCCGTTCCAGGCCGGCCAGGCAGCGCAGGCACGAGGTCTTGCCTGAGCCGGAGTGGCCGAACAGGGCGCTGATGCCGCGGCCGGGCAGCTCCAGGTCGACGTCCAGGGTGAAGTCGTCACGCGCCAGTTTCAGGCGCGCCTGTATCGATGCGTTCATTTCAGCTCCAGCCTGCCTTGCCACGGCGGCCGGCATAGAGCATCAGCAGCACCAGGAACGAGAATACCAGCATGGCTCCGGCCAGCCAGTGGGCCTGGCTGTATTCCATGGCCTCGACGTGATCGAAGATCTGCACCGAGACCACGCGGGTCTTGTCGGGAATGTTGCCACCGATCATCAGCACCACGCCGAACTCGCCGACGGTATGGGCGAAGCCGAGGATGCTGGCGGTAATGAAACCGGGGCGAGCCAGGGGCAGCACCACGTGAACGAAGGTGTCCCACGGGCTGGCGCGCAGCGTCGCGGCCACTTCCAGGGGGCGCTGGCCGATGGCGCCGAAGGCGTTCTGCAGTGGCTGCACCACGAAGGGCATCGAATACACCACCGAGCCGATCACCAACCCGGTGAAGCTGAACACCACGGGGCCCAGGCCCAGGGCCTGGGTGGTCTGGCCGACCCAGCCATGGGGGCCGAGGGCCAGCAGCAGGTAGAAGCCGATTACCGTCGGCGGCAGCACCAGGGGCAGGGCCACCACCGCGCCGATCGGCCCGCGCAGCCAGGAGCGGGTGCGCGCCAGCCACCAGGCGATGGGCGTGCCCAGCACCAGGAGGATGGCGGTGGTGAGGCTGGCCAGCTTGATGGTCAGCCAGATGGCACCCAGGTCACTGGCGTCGAGGGGCATCAGAGCTCATAGCCGTAGGACTTGATCACCGCGGCGGCCTTCGGGCCTTTGAGGTAGTCGACCAGCGCCTTGGCGGCCGGGTTGTCCTTGCCTTTGTTGAGGATCACCGCATCCTGGCGGATCGGGTCATGCAGCTCGGCGGGCACGATCCAGGCCGAGCCTTCGCTGACCTTGCCGTCCTTGTAGATCTGCGACAGCGCGACGAAGCCCAGCTCGGCATTGCCGGTGGAGACGAACTGGAAGGCCTGGGTGATGTTCTGGCCCTCGACGATCTTGGCCTTGGTCGCTTCGGTCAGCTTCAGCTTGTCCAGCACCTGGGTGGCTGCCAGGCCATAGGGCGCGGCCTTGGGGTTGGCGATGGACAGGTGCTTGTACGCGTTCTTCTTCAGCACTTCACCCTTGGCGTCGACATAGCCTGGCTTGGCCGACCACAGCGCCAGGGTGCCGATGGCATAGGTGAAGCGCGAGCCTGCAACGATTTCCTTTTCCTGTTCCAGCTTGGCCGGGGTGCTGTCGTCGGCGGCGAGGAATACCTCGAATGGCGCGCCGTTCTTGATCTGTGCGTAGAACTGGCCGGTGGCGCCGTAGGCAGCGACCAGCTTGTGGCCGGTGTCCTTCTCGAAATCCTTGGCGATGGCCTGGATGGGCGCTGTGAAGTTGGCCGCGACGGCGACCTGGACTTCATCGGCCCAGGCACTGTTGAGGCTGATCAGGCTGGCAAGGGTGCTGGCGGCCAGATAGGGCAAGCGAATACGCATGAAGACGGCTCCTGAGGGATTATCGTTATGGTGCGGAATATATAGCGATAAGCCGTCTGTCGGGAAGGGGCTGCTGTGATTTGCCGTCGGAGGTGGTCTTGCGAGAGCGGCGCACGGCCGCTCCTGCGCAGGTGATACTTGCCCAGCCCAAAGGCTGGGCAATTTTTCGCAGGCCACCGCTACGCTGCCAACCGCCCGCTGGCAATCGCCTCCGACGCCGCCAGCATTGCCCGCAGCAGCACCGCGCAGCCGGCCGCGAGGTCCTCGGGGGCAGCGTTCTCGATCTCGTTGTGACTGATCCCGCCCTCGCACGGCACGAAGATCATCCCGGCCGGGCCCAGCTCGGCGAGGAAGATTGCGTCGTGCCCGGCGCCGCTGACGATGTCCATGTGTGCCAGGCCCAGGTTGTGCGCCGAATCACGCACCGCCTCGACGCAGCCTTTGTCGAAGTACAGGGCCGGGAAGTCGGCGGTGGGCACCAGGTCGTATTGCAGCCCATGCTTGGCCGTGGTGGCCTCGATCACCTGGCGCACCTCGGCGATCATCGACTCCAGTCGTTGGCCTTCAAGGTGACGAAAATCCAGGGTCATGCGCACTTCGCCGGGGATCACGTTGCGCGAGCCGGGGTAGGCCTGCAGGCAACCCACGGTGCCGCAGGCATGGGGCTGGTGGGCGAGGGCGGTGCGGTTGACCGCCTCGACCACCGCGGCGGCACCGACCAGGGCGTCCTTGCGCAAGTGCATCGGGGTGGGGCCGGCATGGGCCTCGACGCCGCGCAGGGTCAGGTCGAACCACTTCTGGCCGAGGGCGCCGAGCACCACGCCGATGGTCTTGTGCTGGTCTTCGAGAATCGGGCCCTGCTCGATATGCGCCTCGAAGTAGGCGCCCACCGGGTGGCCGGACACGGCGCGGCTGCCGGCGTAGCCGATGGCGTTCAATGCCTCGCCGACGCTCACGCCCTGGGCGTCACGCTTGGCCAGGGTCTGCTCGAGGGTGAACTTGTTGGCGAACACCCCCGAACCCATCATGCACGGGGCGAAGCGCGAGCCTTCCTCGTTGGTCCACACCACCACCTCCAGCGGCGCTTCGGTTTCCACGCCGAGATCATTGAGGGTGCGGATCACCTCCAGCCCGGCCATCACGCCGAAGCAGCCGTCGAACTTGCCGCCGGTGGGCTGGGTGTCGATATGGCTGCCGGTCATCACCGGCGGCAGCTTGGCGTTGCGCCCGGGGCGGCGGGCGAAGATGTTGCCGACCGCGTCGATGCTCACCGTGCAACCGGCTGCTTCGCACCACTGCACGAACAGATCGCGAGCCTGGCGATCGAGATCGGTCAGCGCCAGGCGGCAGACGCCGCCCTTGGGCGTGGCGCCGAGGCGGGCCAGATCCATCAGCGATTGCCACAGGCGGTTACTGTCGATGTGGCGTTGGCTCGATTGCAGGATTTCCTTGGCGGGGGTGGTCATGGGGTGTCTCCTCAGGCTGTTGTTTTTACCATCACGTGGGCGCGGGCTTGCCCCGCGATGCGGCGCATCAGGGCATCGGCTTGGCCAGCCGCGCCGGCCCGCGCACCGCGATGCCACCGAGGGCGTAGTAGAGCCCGCCGCCGAGCAGCGAGCCGGTGAACCAGCCGTAGTCGTAGAACCAGCTGAAACTGCTGTTGCCGATGGCCATCACGGTCAGCGCCACCGGCACGCCGAAGGCGATGAACCCGGCCCAGTTCCACGCCGGGTACACGTCGTCGCGGTACAGCCCGGCCAGGTCCAGCTGCTGGCGCCGGACGAGGAAGTAGTCCACCACCATGATCCCGGCGATCGGCCCGAGCAGGCTGGAATAGCCCAGCAGCCAGTTGGAGTACACGCTCTCCAGGCTCAGGTCGGAGACGATCCAGCCGAGCTTCTTGAGCAGTTCGTGGCCCATCAGTGCCAGGCCGATGAAGCCGGTCAGCCAGACCGCGCGGCTGCGCCCGATCAGGCGCGGGGCGATGTTCTGGAAGTCGTTGGTGGGCGAGACGATGTTGGCCGCGGTGTTGGTCGACAGCGTCGCGATGATGATCAGCGCCATGGCCAGGGCCACCCAGCCGGGGCTCTGGATATGGCCGATCAGGCTTACCGGGTCGGACACCGTCTGGCCCACCAGCGAGGCGGAGGCTGCGGTCATGATCACGCCCAGCGCGGCGAACAGGAACATGGTCAGCGGCAGGCCGAAGATCTGCCCGAGAATCTGGTCCTTCTGGCTTTTCGCGTAGCGGCTGAAGTCGGGGATGTTCAGCGACAGCGTGGCCCAGAAACCGACCATGGCGGTGAGCCCGGCGCAGAAGTAGCTGACCACGCTGGCGCCCTCGGGGCGTTTGGGCGGTTGCGCCAGCAGCTCGCTCATCGACATGTGTGGCAGCGCCCAGAACAACAGGCCGACACCGACCGCCACCAGCAGGGGCGCCGAGAGCGTCTCCAGCCACTTGATCGACTCGGCGCCGCGCAGCACCACCCACAGGTTCAGCGACCAGAACAGCATGAAGCCGATCACCTCGCCGGTGCCGCCCAGTGCCTTCCAGTCGGGGAGCAGCGAGCCGAGGAACAGGTGGATGGCCAGACCGCCGAACATCGTCTGGATACCGAACCAGCCGCAGGCCACCACAGCGCGGATCAGGCACGGCACGTTGGAGCCGAAGATGCCGAATGAGGCGCGCAGCAGCACCGGGAACGGGATGCCGTATTTGGTCCCGGGGAAGGCGTTGAGGGTCAGCGGGATGAGCACTATGAGGTTGGCCAGCAGGATCGCCAGCAGCGCCTCGCCCACGCTCAGGCCGAAGTAGGCGGTGAGCACGCCGCCGAGTGTGTAGGTGGGCACGCAGATGGACATGCCCACCCACAACGCGGTGATGTGCCACTTGTTCCAGGTGCGCTGGTGCACCTTGGTCGGGGCGATGTCGTGGTTGTAGCGGGGGCTGTCGAGGACGTCGCTGCCGGCGTCGAGCTCGTACAGACCATGCTGCTCGACCACTTGCGATCTGCTCTGTTGCATGGGGTTCTCCAGGTCTTTTTTCTTGTAGTTGTCGCTCATCGGGCTGACGCGATGGCCGGAGTACACACACCACCAGTACTGCACCTCCGGCCCGGCCAGGCGGTTGTGGCCTGCGTTTTCAACAAACGTGCCGGGAAAGCCCGCGCCTTCCCGGCGGGCCGCCGCCGACCGGAGGTAACTCACTGACCTGCAAAGGCATTCATCAACACGGCAGGCGAAGCGGGAGCACCCGCGCATGCCGTCTGTCTGGCCGGTCCATCACCCGCGTGATGCAAACGGGTGCAACCTGGAAAACCACCGGCGCGGCCTGCGCCATCCAGCCAGGAAACAAACACCTGATTTTGCGTAGAAAATCTTGACCAATTTGGCTTCCTGTCAAGTGCGTCAAAATGGTGAAGGGGTGTCACTTTTTGGTGAGTTGTTCAATAAATAGTTATAAATCAATTAGTTATTGTTTTTGATAGTTGCATATATTTTTTCTTGATGAATATCCGATCAGATACTAGCCTCGATTCTTGTCAGGCCTGACAGGATTGATGAAATTACCTCCAGCGCCCGGCCAACACAATTCCAAGAACCGGCCAGAAGACCGGTCAGCCTGCGAGGAAGACGGCATGTCCCTGTTGATCCGTGGCGCCACCGTAGTTACCCATGAAGAAAGCTACCCCGCCGATGTCCTGTGTGCCGATGGCCTGATCCGCGCCATCGGCAAAGACCTCGAAGCCCCCACCGACTGCGAGATCCTCGACGGCAGTGGCCAGTACCTGATGCCCGGCGGCATCGACCCGCACACCCACATGCAGCTGCCGTTCATGGGCACGGTGGCCAGCGAGGACTTCTTCAGCGGCACTGCCGCGGGCCTGGCCGGGGGCACCACCTCGATCATCGACTTCGTCATCCCCAACCCGCAGCAATCGCTGCTCGAGGCCTTCCACACCTGGCGCGGCTGGGCGCAGAAGAGTGCCAGCGACTATGGCTTCCACGTCGCCATCACCTGGTGGAGCGAGCAGGTCGCCGAAGAGATGGGCGAACTGGTCGCCCAGCATGGCGTGAACAGCTTCAAGCACTTCATGGCCTACAAGAACGCGATCATGGCCGCCGACGACACCCTGGTGGCCAGCTTCGAACGCTGCCTGCAACTGGGCGCGGTGCCCACGGTGCACGCCGAAAACGGCGAGCTGGTCTATCACCTGCAGCAAAAGTTGCTCGCCCAGGGCCTGACCGGGCCCGAGGCGCACCCGCTGTCGCGCCCCTCGCAGGTCGAAGGGGAGGCCGCCAGCCGCGCCATCCGCATCGCCGAAACATTGGGCACGCCGCTGTACCTGGTGCATGTCTCCAGCCGCGAGGCGCTGGACGAGATCACCTATGCCCGGGCCAAGGGCCAGCCGGTATACGGCGAGGTGCTGCCGGGGCATCTGCTGCTCGACGACAGCGTTTACCGTGATCCGGACTGGGCCACCGCCGCCGGCTACGTGATGAGCCCGCCGTTCCGCCCGCGCCAGCACCAGGAGGCGCTGTGGGGCGGCTTGCAGTCGGGCAACCTGCACACCACGGCCACTGATCATTGCTGCTTCTGCGCCGAGCAGAAGGCCATGGGCCGCAACGACTTCAGCCGGATCCCCAACGGCACCGCCGGCATCGAGGACCGCATGGCGGTGCTGTGGGACGCCGGGGTGAACAGCGGGCGCCTGTCGATGCACGAGTTCGTCGCGCTGACCTCCACCAACACCGCGAAGATCTTCAACCTGTTCCCGCGCAAGGGCGCGATCCGTGTCGGTGCCGACGCCGACCTGGTGCTGTGGGACCCGCAGGGCAGCCGTACCATCAGCGCCCAGACCCACCACCAGCGGGTCGATTTCAACATTTTCGAAGGCCGCACCGTGCGCGGCATCCCCAGCCACACCATCAGCCAGGGCAAGGTGCTCTGGGCCGATGGCGACCTGCGTGCCGAGCCGGGCGCGGGGCGTTACGTGGAACGGCCGGCGTATCCGTCGGTGTACGAGGTGCTGGAGCGGCGTGCCGAGCGGCAGAAACCGACGCCGGTTCAGCGCTGAAGCCGTTGGGGCTGCTGCACAGCCCCATCGCCGGCAAGCCGGCTCCCACAGACGTACCGCAGACCCCCGTGGGAGCCGGCTTGCCGGCGAAAGGGGCGCAAAGCGCCCCCTGATAACAACACACATGCTCCTGTTGACTGCCATCCCCCAGAACGGACCGGCGCCTGACCACCGCCGCCTCCAATAAAAAAGAGAGAGGCTACAACCGTGATCGATGCCCTGAACCACTTGCCGCGCCCCCGCGCCGGCGCCGACCAGCTGGCCGAGGCCTTCAGCGACCTCGCGCCCCCGCTCACCGCCCGCCAGGCCGCCGTCGAGAGCGCGCGCTGCCTGTACTGCTACGACGCGCCGTGCGTCAATGCGTGCCCCAGCGAGATCGACATCCCCTCGTTCATCCACCGCATCAGCGATGAGAACCTGCAAGGCGCCGCCGAACGCATTCTTTCGGCCAACATCCTCGGCGGCAGCTGTGCCCGGGTCTGCCCCACCGAGATCCTGTGCCAGCAAGCCTGCGTGCGCAACAACGCCCAGGAGTGCGCCCCGGTGCTGATCGGCCAATTGCAGCGCTACGCCCTGGACCACGCCGGCTTCACCGAACATCCGTTCCAGCGCTCGCCGGCCAGCGGCAAGCGCATCGCCGTGGTCGGCGCCGGCCCCGCCGGGCTGTCCTGCGCGCACCGCCTGGCCATGCACGGCCACGACGTGGTGATCTTCGAGGCGCGGGATAAGGCAGGTGGTCTCAACGAATACGGCATCGCCCGCTACAAGCTGGTGGACGACTACGCCCAGCGCGAAGTGGAGTTCCTGCTGGGCATCGGCGGAATCGAGATCCGCCATGGCCAACGCCTGGGCGGCAACCTGTCGCTGGCGGAGCTGCATGGCCAATACGACGCGGTGTTCCTAGGTCTGGGCCTGGATGCCGTGCGCCAGTTGGGCCTGGCGGACGAAGACGCGCCGGGCCTGCTCGCCGCCACCGAGTACATTCGCGAGCTGCGCCAGGCCGACGACCTCACCCAACTGCCGCTGGCCGACCGCTGCCTGGTGCTCGGCGCCGGCAACACCGCCATCGACATGGCCGTGCAGATGAGCCGCCTGGGCGCCCGCGACGTCAACCTGGTGTACCGCCGCGGCGTGTCCGACATGGGCGCCACCGGTCACGAACAGGCGATCGCCAAGCACAACCAGGTACGCCTGCACACCTGGGCCCGGCCTGATGCGGTGCTGCTGGATGATGCCGGGCGCGTGCGCGGCATGCGCTTCGCGCGCACGCAACTGGTCGACGGACGCCTGGGCGATACCGGCGAAACCTTCGAGCTAGCCGCCGACGCGATCTTCAAGGCCATCGGCCAGCGCTTCGATGAGCAAAGCCTCGGCGATCCGCTGGCGGCACAATTGGCCCGCGACGGCGAGCGCATCCAGGTGGACGCGCACATGCGCACCTCCATCCCCGGTATCTACGCCGGCGGCGACTGCACCGCGCTGGGCCAGGACCTCACCGTCCAGGCCGTGCAACATGGCAAGCTGGCCGCCGAAGCCATCCATGCCCAACTCATGCTCAACGTGGAGGCTGCGTAAATGGCCGACCTGTCCATCGTATTCGCTGGCATCAAGGCACCCAATCCATTCTGGTTGGCCTCCGCGCCCCCTACCGACAAGGCCTACAACGTAATCCGCGCCTTCGAAGCCGGCTGGGGCGGGGTGGTGTGGAAGACCCTCGGTGAGGACCCGGCGGCGGTCAACGTGTCGTCGCGCTACTCGGCGCACTACGGCGCCAACCGCCAGGTGCAGGGCATCAACAACATCGAGCTGATCACCGACCGCTCGCTGGAGATCAACCTGCGCGAGATCACCCAGGTGAAGAAGGACTGGCCCGACCGTGCGCTGATCGTGTCACTGATGGTGCCGTGCGTCGAAGAGTCCTGGAAGTTCATCCTGCCGCTGGTGGAAGCCACCGGTGCGGACGGTATCGAACTCAACTTCGGCTGCCCCCACGGCATGCCCGAGCGCGGCATGGGCGCCGCCGTCGGCCAGGTGCCCGAGTATGTGGAAATGGTCACCCGCTGGTGCAAGACCCATTGCACGCTGCCGGTGATCGTCAAGCTCACCCCCAACATCACCGACATCCGTCAGTCAGCGCGGGCCGCCCACCGTGGCGGAGCGGACGCGGTGTCGCTGATCAACACCATCAACTCGATCACCAGCGTCGACCTGGACCGCATGGTCGCCCACCCCATCGTTGGCGACCAGAGCACCCATGGCGGCTACTGCGGCTCGGCGGTCAAGCCGATCGCCCTGAACATGGTCGCCGAGATCGCCCGCGACCCCGAGACCCGCGGGCTGCCGATCTGCGGTATCGGCGGTATCGGCACCTGGCGCGACGCCGCCGAGTTCATCGCCCTGGGCAGCGGCGCGGTGCAGGTGTGCACCGCAGCGATGCTGCATGGCTTTCGCATCGTCGAAGACATGCAGGACGGCCTGGCGCGCTGGATGGACCAGCACGGCCACCGTTCCCTCGAGGCGTTCCGTGGCCAGGCCGTTGGGCACACCACCGACTGGAAGTATCTTGACATCAACTACAAGTCGGTGGCGCAGATCGACCAGGATGCCTGCATCGGCTGCGGGCGCTGCCACATCGCCTGCGAGGACACCTCGCACCAGGCCATCGCCAGCACCCTGAAGGCCGACGGCACCCACGCCTACAGCGTGATCGAGGCCGAATGCGTGGGCTGCAACCTGTGCCAGATCACCTGCCCGGTGGAGGGTTGCATCGACATGCAGGCGCAGGACACCGGCAAGCCATACATGAACTGGACGCAGGACCCGCGTAATCCCTATCGCGAGGCGGGTTGAGGTCGGTGGGACGCAGACCTCACGCAGGTCTCTCGTGGGAGTGGGCTTGCCCCGCGATAGCGTTGAACGCAGGTCAAACGCTATCGCGGGGCAAGCCCGCTACCACGGAGTTTTCGTCTACCCGCTCAGACCACTGCGCAAGGTCTGCTCGATCACCTCGACGAACGCCCGCACCAGCGGGCTGCGCTCGTGCCTGCGGGTCAGCACCAGCAGCGGCGCGCAGGCGCCGGGTTCGGCCAACGGCAGGTAGGACACGCCACGCCTGACCAAGGTCCGGGTGCACTGCGGTACCACCGCAACACCGCGGCCCGCGGCAACCAGGGCGATGATCGAGGTGATCTGCCGGCCGCTCGGAGCCGGCCGTGGCGTCAGCCCGTGGCGGCGGTACAGGCCGAGGATGATTTCGTTCAAGCCCGAGCCGTAATCCGGGGGGAAGGTGATCAGCGGCAGTTCGCCGAGCTCGGCCAGGTTGACCTGCAACTGTCCGGCGAGGGGGCTGTCGCTGGGAACGGCCGCGACCAGCGGCTCGTTGTCCAGGCAGATGGCCTGGACCTGAGGGTTGTCGCCCGGCGGGTGCATGCGGCTCATGCCGATATCCAGACGGCCTTCGATCAGTTGCGTCCACTGGGTGCTGGAAGCACCTTCCTCCACATTCAGTTGCACATCCGGGTACTTCGAGCAGAACGCCTGGATGGTATGGCTGAAGGTATCCGACAGGGCGATCGAACTGGCGTAGCCCACCGTCAGCTGGCCGGCCGAACCCGCCGCCAGCTTGCTGGTAATCGCCGTGGTCAGGTCGACCTGCTCAAGCACGCCGCGAGCGTAGGGCAGCAGGTGATGGCCTGCAGTGGTAAGGCTGACGTTGCGGGTGCTGCGGTCGAACAGACGAAACCCGAGCTCCGTCTCCAATGCCGATATCTGTCGGGTCAGCGGCGGCTGGGCCATGTGCAGGCGCGCTGCCGCACGGCCGAAGTGCAATTCCTCGCTGACAACCAGGAAACAGCGCAGACGGCGCAAATCCATCATGTTCTTCCTTGAGTATTAATCGGTCGGGAATAGGTATTGGATCCAAAGTTCGTCCTACCTTATAAACCTGTAACAATTTTTTACGAGTGTTTGTATGCGTTTTCCCGCCGACTTCCCCCGAATTGCCCTGTTTCTTGGCGGATGTGCCGCATTTCTCAACCTCTATTCCACCCAGGGGCTGCTCACGGAATTGACCCGGACCTTTCCGGTCACGCTGCGACAGGCTAGTTGGAGCATCACCGTAACGATCCTCGTCGTGGCCTTGACCGCGCCTTTTGTCGGCTGGCTGACGGCTCGCGGCGAACAGCACCGGGTCATCGCCGGGGCGGCGCTGTTGCTGGCGCTGCCGGCGTTGCTGGCAGCGTGGGCCGGCAGCTATGGCGAATTCCTGCTGTGGCGCTCGGCGCAGGGGTTGTTCATCCCGATGGTGTTCGCCACCAGCGTGGCCTACATCGGCGTGCGCTGGCAGGGTGGTGCTGTGACCGAAATGACCAGCGTCTATGTTGCCGGCACGATCTTCGGTGGTTTCTGCGGGCGTTTCCTCACCGGCCTGGTCACCGAGTTTGCCGACTGGCGTGTGGCATTGACGGTGCAGGCAGGGCTCAGCCTGGCGGTTGCGCTGGGCATCGCGCTGCTGTTGCCGCGCAATCCGCCAGCGGCCCGGCGTGAGCCGCTGGCGCTTGGCGAACTTGCCAGCAGGCCGTTGCTGGGGGCCTATGCCGTGGGGTTCTGCGTCTTGTTTGCCCAGGTCGCGACTTTCACCTATGTGGGCCTGCACCTGAGTGAGGCCCCATTCGCCCTGGGCACTGCAGCGCTGGGTGCCATCTACGCAGTGTTCCTGCTGGCGCTTGTGGTGGTGCCGCTGGCCGGACGCCTGAGCAAGGCGCGACCCCACGCCGACCTGGTGCGGGTGGCAGGTTATCTGGGCATGGCCGGCTCGGCCCTGACCCTTTCTCCGTCGCTGTGGTTGATCGTGCTGGGCCTGGCGCTCAGCTCCACCGGCGTATTTCTCGCCCAGGCCGCTGCCAATGCCTTCATCACAGCTCAGGCACCACGGCAGAAATCCGCCGCGGTCGGTCTGTACCTGAGCTGCTACTACCTGGGTGGCAGCTTCGGCGCCTTCGTGCCCGGCGGGCTGTGGGAACGCTGGGGGTGGGGCGGCTGCGTCGCCCTGATCGTGGTGTTCCAGCTGCTGCCGCTGCTGATCGCGCGGGGCAGCTGGCGGGTGGCGCCGGTCCGCGGGCCGGCGGTCCAGCCATTGCAATGAATCGTTTCCTCAACGCGCTACATCATCATCCAACAAGGAAAAGAGTGAGATGACCGTGAGTAACTTGCCGACCGTGCACAGCCAGTTGCTGAATGTGATTGAACCGGTGTTGCAGGAGATGCCTGCCGGCGTGCTGAAACAGGCGCTATGGGATGAGTTTCGCAACCAGGAGGCCGCGCTGGTCGACATCGAGGAGGCGTTCCAGGTGCTGACTTCGCGGCGCCATGGTGCCGCGGCGTTACGCAAGTTCTTCGCCAGCTGGTCGAAGACCAACAACTCGGCCGCCAGCGTCTCCGGCCTGGCCAATCGCCTGACCCTGCTGGCGCGTTCCGAGCAGGGCAGCGCCGCGGCGCAGCAGATCTACCAGGTGTGTGGCAGCCTGCAGCGAATCACCGACGAGGACCTGGGGGCGCTGGGCAACACCTTGCATGCCGACCTGTTCTACAACATGGCCACGCCCCTTTGCGGCGACGACCAGTGGCTGCTCAAGGAAAACTGCCTGCCGTCGGCGCAGGCGTTCAAGGACTGGACCGATGCCCGACGCCTGCGTGATCGCGACCTGCTCCAGGGCTTGCTGACCACGCTGGTGCATGAGGTCTACACCCACGGTGAAGTGGAGTACATCCATCCGCTGTACACCCGCTGGTTCGAGCGCGACATGGGTGTTCCGCCCGAGCAGGTGCGCAAGACCGTGGCCTGGGTCACCGTGCACACCGGGGGGACCGAGAGCAATCATTTTGCCCACGCGGTCGAGGCGGTCGAGGCCTTCGTCAAGGCCATGGGCATCGCCGTGGACAGGACCACGGCCCGTGAAGTCTTTGCTCAGTACCTGCAGCGCAAGGCCGAGGTGATGCGCGACTGCGCCGCCTGCCTGATCTGACCGACTCAATCATGCGCGAAAGTCGCCTGCCATGTTCCCCGACATGGCAGCGCTTTCGCGCGTCTTGCAAACCGCCTGCGTGGGCAAGGCGAGGAGTATCAATAACGACTGAATCGGTATTGGCATCGGCCATCGACTCATCAGCAGAATCATTGGTGAGCCTGGCCCTGGTGTCTGGTCACTTTCTGACTCATGCAAGCACGCAAGGAACGCCCCATGCAGCTGATCGTCTTCTGTCCCCCCAAGATCATTCTCCAGCACAGCGCACAAAGCTGGGCCGACGCGCTTGGGCCGGGAGGCATGCTGCTGAGCTGCAACTCCCGCGCCCAGGAAATCACTGCGCACCTTGGCGAACAAGTGGCGTACCGGTTGTTCGACTATTTCAACGACAACGCGCTGGTCGAGGTGGATGTCCATGACATGGCCCGCGAGATGCGCGATCCGCTGTGCGTGGCACTGGCCGAGATCGACGTGCTGCGGGTGGCGCGCATCAACGATCGGCTGGGTGTCAGCCAGGGCGCCGAGGGGCGTGCGATGTTCTATCGCGACAAGTTCTTCATGAAGCAGAGGGCCCGCGACCGTGGTTTCGCTGTCGCCGACATGGCGCCGCTGACCCACGCCACCGGGGCGATCCAGTTCAGTGAGCAGCACGGCTTCCCGGTGGTGGTCAAACCGCGCGATGGTCGTGGCTCGAACGGTGTGGAAGTGCTCAGGGACATGCCGCAGCTGCGCCAGTGGCTGGCTGCGCGTGGCGCCACCACCTTCCACAACCTGATGATCGAACGCTATGTGCGGGGCAGCCACTACATCGTCAACGGCCTGTACATCGATGGCAAGCCGATCCTGGTGTCGCCGGTGCGGGTGATGACCTCGGCGCTGGACTTCCTCGGCGGCAAGGCCCACGACCTGCACATGCTCGATGCCAGCAATCCGATGCGCGACAAGCTGGTGGGCTATGCCCGCGCGCTGGTCGAGGATGTGCTGCCTTCCGAGCCGACCCTGCTGTTCCACCTTGAACTGTTCGTCACCGACACTGGCGAGATTGTCCTGTGCGAGATTGCCTCGCGGCTGGGCGGGGTGTTCTTCAACCAGGAGATCAGCCATGCCTGGGGCCTGGATCCGCGCATGACCTTCCTGCGCGCGCTGCGCGATCCCGAGTATCGTCCGACGTCCATGATCGAGCCGCGACAGATGGTCGGGCACATCAGCATTCCACCGCGAGTCGGCCTGTTGCGCGAGGTGCCGAGCGACTGCCCGCTCGAAGGCGTGCTGGAGTACCGCATCTCGGCGAGCAGGATGACTGCCTACCGGTCGATGGAGTTCACCAACTCGGAAATCCTCAACGCCATCGTCGCCGGGCGCAACGAGCGTGAACTGCAACTGCGCCTTGGCGAAGTCGAGCGCTGGTTCCACGAAAGCTGCGACTGGGCGGGCAACGAAGCGGCCGCTGTCTAGCCGCTTGACCGTCCTGTTCCTCCATCACTTTTGCTGACCGTGCCGCCAGTCGGGACGGTCATGCCTGCAGACAGGTGACGATGCCATGAAACCTTTGATCGAGAGCCTCATCCCCATTCCGGTCGCGGCCCTGGGGGCCTGGCTGGGATTTCTCACCGGGCTGCCGCTCGGTGAACTGATAGGCGCCATCTGCGCGGTCACGGCGCTGAGCAAGTGGGGCGTGCGTATGCGCATGCCGTTTCCGTTCGTGGCCACCGTGCAGTTGCTGCTGGGCATCAGCGTCGGTTCCACGGTCACCGCCTCGATGATGCACGAGCTCACCGACGTCAGCATCCTCCTCGGGCTGCTGGTGTGCATGACCACGCAGATCCTGGTGGGTTACAACTGGCTGCGACGCATGGAGAAATGGGGCCATATCGAAAGCCTGCTCAGTGCCATTCCCGGCGCCATGGCGGCGGTGATGACGGTGTCGGGGGAGGAGGGGCCGGCCTCTGGCCGTATCGCCTTCGTGCATATCGTCCGGCTCTTGGCGCTGTTACTGGTGGTGACGCTGATCGCAGGCGGGCATGGCGACAGTGCGGCGCCGGCCACCGGCACCTTGGGCGACTACCTGCGGATCGTCCCCGTGGCGCTGGTCGCGGTTGCCGCCGGCTATCTGCTGGAGCGCTTCGATGTGCCCGCGCCGTACATGCTTACCGGCCTGGTCTGTGCGGCCGCGGTCAATATCGGCATGCCCTCGGTCAACCTGCATGTGCCTGACCCGGTGGCGATGGTGGCGTTGATCCTGCTGGGCGGTTTGATCGGCATCCGCCTGCGCGATATCACCCTGGGCGACGTACTGCGATACGTGCGTGCTGGCCTGGTGGTAACCACGCTGACGTTCTGCACCACCTTGCTGGTGGCCGCGCTCGCCGCCCAGCTTACCGGCAAACCCTTCCTGGCGCTGTTCATGTCCTGGGTGCCGGGCGGGGTCGAGGTCATGACCGCGGCAGCCCTGTTGCTCAAGCTCGATCCGGCCTTCGTCATGCTCAACCACGTGGTGCGCATGTCGATCATCCATATCTCGCCGGCGTTCCTGCCCAAGCGGCTGCTTCAGCCCGAGCCGGCTACCGATGCTCCACGCAACTGAACCTTCGATCACAAGGACTTGATCTCGATGACCGCTGCAATCGCCATTCATGATCCGACCCTGCGCGACGGTAACCATGCCGTCTCCCATTCGTTGAGCCTGGAAGATATCGCCGCCTACTGCCGTGCAGTCGACGGCTGCGGCCTGAGCGTGGTCGAGGTGGGCCACGGCAACGGCCTGGGGGCATCGTCCCTGCAACTGGGCCTGGCCCGCCACGCCGACACCGAGATGCTCGAGACCGCACGCGCCAACCTCAGTCGCACGCGCCTTGGCATCCACATGATTCCGGGCTTTGCCAGGCTCGGCGATATCGATACCGCGTTGCGGATCGGTGTCGAGGTGTTGCGCATCGCCTCCCATTGCACCGAGGCGAGCGTGACCGAAAGCTATATCGAGCATGCCCGCGGCAACGGCGCCTATGTGCATGGCGTACTGATGATGTGCCACATGGCCAGCCCCGAGCGCTTGCTCGAGGAGGCGTCGAAACAGCAGGGCTATGGTGCCAACGCCATTGTGCTGATGGATTCGGCGGGCCACCTCGATCCGGAGAGCACCCGTGAGCGCATTGCCTTGCTCAGCAGCGAACTGTCGATTCCGGTGGGCTTCCATGGCCACAACAACCTGGGCCTGGCCATCGCCAACTCGCTGGCCGCGGTCCAGGCCGGGGCGACTATTGTCGACGGCTGCATGCGCGGCTTCGGAGCCGGCGCCGGCAACACCCAGTTGGAGACCCTGTGCGCGGTGCTTGAGCGCTACCGCTTCGCCACCGGCGTGGACATTTTCGCCCTGTGCCACGCCATTGAGCAGTTGGAGAGCATCGCCCCGGTCAGCACAGCCACGGTCGTCAAGACCGCCAACCTGATCAGCGGTCTGTACGGTGTGTGCAGCGGTTTCGAGAAACATGTCGCGCGCGCCGCCAGCGAGTTCGGCGTCGAACCACGGCGAATCTATGAAGCACTGGCCCAGTGCAATGCCGTGGCTGGCCAGGAAGACCTGATCATCTCGGTGGCCAGCCGCCTTTCGCAACCTTCCGTTGCCTGAATCTGGAGTGCGTTCATGTCCCTGAAAACCGCCATCATCGGCAGCGGCAACATTGGTTGCGACATCCTGTGCAAGGTCCTGGCCCATCCCGACCTGGACTGCACGCTGGTCGCCGGACGTTCCCCACACTCCGCGGGCCTTGCCTTCGCCCGGGAGCGCGGGGTCGCCACCACCGCCGATGGCATCGAAGGCTTGTTCGCCCGGATCGGCGAGTTCGACCTGGTGTTCGACGCCACCTCGGCTGCCGACCATGAGCGTCATGCGCCGCGCCTGATCGAGGCCGGCAAGGTGATCATCAACCTCACCCCGGCGGCGCTGGGTCAACTGTGCGTGCCTTCGCTCAACGGCCTGGAGCTGACCGGAGCGAGCAACGTCAACATGATCACCTGTGGTGGCCAGGCCTCGATCCCGCTGGCCGCCGCTATAGCCCGGGCCAACCCGGGGGTGCGCTACATCGAGGTGGTGTCGTCGATCAGCGCCGAAAGCGCAGGCCCCGCCACCCGACGCAACTTGAGCAACTACATCACCACCACCGAACAGGCGCTGCGGCGCTTCACTGGCTGCGAGCAGGTCAAGGCGATCCTCAACATCAACCCGGCCAAACCCAATGTCTACATGCAGACGGCGGTCTCGGCACTGATCGCTCAGGCCGACCTGGCCGCCACCCGCCGCGAGGTGGAGCGGGCCGTGGCGCTGGTGCGCGAGGCCGTGCCGGGCTACGAGGTGATCGTCGACCTGCACTACAGCGAAGGTCGCCTGTTCACCATGGTGCGGGTCGAGGGGGCGGGGGACTACCTCGATCCGAGTGCCGGCAATCTCGACATCATCACCGCGACGGCCACCCACATGGCCGCGCTCATGGCGCGTGGCCGCACTGCCGTGCGCGCTGCCTGAAACGGACTTCTGGAGAATCCTGCATGCTTTCGCTTTCACCAGACCTGGAATTCGCTCGATTCTGTCCGATCCTCGGAGTGGCTCAGAAGGTCAGAGAAGCGCCGCAGCCGGTCATCGACCTGGGGGTCGGCGTACCGGGTTTCCTGCCGGCGCCACATATCGTCGAGGCGGCAGTGCGGGCGGCCCACGAGGATACCGGCGGCTATGGTGCCAGCCGTGGCGACCCGGCATTGCTCAAGGCTTACCTGGGTTATCTGCGGCGCCTTGGCCACGCGCATTTCGACGAACGCAACCTGGTCGCCGGCCTCGGCGCCAAGCACCTGTTGTTCAGCGTGCTGCGGGCGGTCATCCGGCCAGGAGACAAACTGTTGGTCTCAACCCCGTGCTGGCCGACCTATTTTGACATCGCCGAACTGGTCGGGGCCGGTGTCATTGATGTGCGCTGCACCGCGCAGAGCGGCTACAAGATGTCTGCCCGGGCACTTGAAGAGGCCCTCGACGAGCAGGTGCGGGTGGTGCTGCTGAATTCACCCGGCAATCCTACGGGCGCGGTGTATTCGACCGAGGAGCTCGAGGGGCTGGCACAGGTGCTGCGCCGGCATGATGTCTGGATCATCTGCGATGACGTCTACCAGCGCTTTGTCTACGGCATGGACAGCTGTCCCGACCTGCTGACGGTGGCGCCGGACCTTGCCGGGCGCATCATCAAGATCGACAGCGTTTCCAAGCTGTACGGCATGCCGGGGTGGCGGGTCGGCCTGCTGGCAGCGGATCGCCGCATCGCCGATGCGGTCACAACGCTCAATTCCAACTCGATCTCCAACCTGCCGGCCCCTGCGGCGGCGGCGGCGACAGCGGCGCTGGACGGTGACCAGGGGTTTTCCATCGCCGCCCGGCAGCGTCTTGCCGGGCAGCGCCAGGCCTTGCTCGAAGTGCTTCGTGACGCGCCATTGCTGCGCTTTTGCGAGCCTGCCGGAGCGTTCTATCTGTTTCTCGACATCAGCCAGGCACTGGGCCGGTCGTTCCGGGGGAAAACCGTCGGCGATGACGAGACGTTCTGCGACGTCTTGCTCCGGGACTTCGGCGTTGCCCTGATTCCCGGCAGCTTCTTCGGTACAGCGGGGCACGCACGGCTGTCGTACTCCGGCGAGGTCGGCAAAGTCCTGGCGGGTGCCGAGCGCATCAGGGCCTTCCTCGGCGAGCTCGCCTGAGGCCGCAACGGAATCTGTCAGCAGGGAAGCATTTCTGGAGAGGGACGCATGATGATGAGAAACGCCTTTGCAATCGTCGGCTGCGGCGCGACGGCCATCGCCTTCCTGCAACGCCATCTGGATCGGGTGGCCGCCGGCAGCGCGCCGGCGGGCGTCATCCACCTGTTCGAAAAGCGGGATGATTTCGGGCGCGGCGCGGCCTACGAGGCCGACCTGGAGAGCAACCTGCTCAACACCAGGACCGGTCTCATCACGCCATACCCGCATCTGCCAGGGCATTTCCTGCAGTGGTTGCAGCAGAGCCCGCAGGCCTGGCACCGCGCGTACCCCGATTTTCGTCCCGAGGCGGACGGTTTCGCGCCTCGAGCCCTGTTCGGCATCTACTTGCAGCACCAGCTCAAGCAGATCGTGCTGCGCGGCGCGACCCTGGGTTGCCAGCTGGTGCAATTGCAGGCGGAGGTTTGCGCGATCGACTTGATCGATGGCGTGGAAACTCTGCGCACCCGCTGTGGCCTCAGCCTGCCGACCGGCAAGGTCGTGCTGTGTTGCGGGCCGTTGGGCAAGAAGCCGGAACCCTCCGGCGACCCGCGGGTGCTGGATACGCCGTATCCGGTTTCTCGTCTACTGCGCGTGGTGGCGCCCCACGAGCGGGTGGCGGTGGTCGGCGCACGGCTGAGCGCCATCGACACCGCCATCGCCCTGATCGAGCGCGGGCATCGAGGCCCCATCCGCATGCATTCGCGCAGTGGTTACTTTCCCGTGGTGCGGGGTACCCAGGAGCCGGTCACGCTGCGCTACCTGACCCGTGAAGGCCTCCAGGCGCTGGTGGCGCAGAGCGGCCGCCTGCAGATCAGCGACCTGGTCGGGCTGTTCCGCAAGGAGCTGGCTTTTCAGGAGCCGGGCAAGGCCAGCGCGGTGATCCCCATGCCTGCGCCGCCGGCCGATATCGTCGGTTTCATCGAGGCTGAACTCGAGCATGCACGTTCACCACGGACCTGGCAGGCAATCCTCTATGCCACCAACGGATTCGTCGAGGATATCTGGCAGGCGCTGGACGATGGCGCGCAGGCGCGCTTCCTGCGCGAGTACTTCAGCTTCTTCATGGCCTATCGGGTTTCCATCCCGGCGCAGAATGCGCGCAAGATCCTCAGCTACCTGCGCAGTGGCCAGCTGGAGTTCGTCGCCGGTCCGTTCGCCACCCCGCAGCGGGGCGACGACGGGTTGGTCGTGCAGGGCAACGGCTGGCGCCATGTCTACGACCGGCTGATCCATGCCATCGGTTCTCCGCGAGACGCCGACCTGCTCGACTCGCCGTTGCTGGCTACCTTGCTGGACAATGGCACGGTCACCCGCCATCCACAGGGGGGAATCTGCATCGATCCGACGAGCTATCGCGTGCAGGGCCGGACTGGCAGCTCCCGGCAGATTCATGCGGTGGGTGAGCTGACAGTCGGCCAGTTCTTCTTCACCTCCGCGCTGGAGATCAATGGTCGCCACGCCGCCAGCTGTGCCGATGGGCTTGAGTGGAAGCAGGGCATGCGCACGTTCGGGCGTGTGGAGGAGCATGTCTGAGCTATCGTTGCCGAGGCACCTTTGATCGGCAACTTCACAGGATTAACCATGACCTACCGATTCGAACGCATTCTGCTGACCAACGACGATGGCATCGATGCGCCCGGCCTGGCCGTGCTGGAGCAGGTGGCGGCCAGGCTGGCCAGGGAGGTGTGGGTGGTGGCGCCGCACCGCGACCAGAGCGGCACCTCCCATTCGCTGAGCCTGCACGCGCCGCTGCGGGTGAGCAGTCATGGCGAGCGGCGCTTCGCCGTCACCGGCACGCCGGGCGACTGCGTGGCGCTGGCGTTGGGGCACCTGCTCAAGGGCGCCAGGCCCGACCTGGTGTTATCCGGAATCAATCGCGGGGCGAACCTGGGTACTGAAACCGTGTTCTCCGGAACGGTTGGCGCGGCGATGACCGGCTTGCTGCTGGGAGTGCGCTCGATCGCCCTGAGCCAGGCCTACAGCGACCGCGAAGCGGTGCCTTGGAACATTGGGCTGAATCTGGCGCCCGAGGTGATTCTCGCTGTGCTGGACATGCCATGGCCGGCCGATGCCTGCCTCAACGTCAACTTTCCTGACTGTGCCCTGGAGGCCGTCCGGCCGTTGAAGGTGACGCGCCAGGGCGTCGGGCCGTTGAACAGCATATCGGTGCGTACCGAAGTCGACCCCCGGCACTTCGAGTACCACTGGCTGCAGCTGAACAATCACCGCACCGAGGATGAGCCCGGCAGCGAAATGGCGGAACTGGCGCGTGGCCATGTCACGGTGACACCGTTGCAGTTCGAGCGTACCCATGGCGCTGTGGAACTGTCCTTGCCTGGTTGATTGGCATGGGGGCGCAGATGCGCGATCACCTAGGCAATCGCGGTTTCATGCAGGCAGCGCCACACCACGCCGCGGTTGCTGCACTCCAACAGTGCCAGTGACCAGCGTGCCTGCACCACACCCTGTAACCGATGGGTTTCCTTGTAGCGCACTGCTACGTTCACCCCGGCCTGCCATACCACCTGGACGTCGCTGACGATGATCTCCAGCCCTGGCCGTGCGCCGGCCGCCCGGCTGAATAGTTGCTCCACCTGTGCGCGAGTCACCACTGTGCCCGCCGTGCCGACCATGCTGAAATCATCGGCGAATACCGCCATCAGTCCGCCTAGCACTGCCTGGGTCTCGATCGCGGGGCGGGTGAAGATTCTGTGGATCAGCTCATGGACGTGATGAATGCTGCGTTCGGCGCGGGCTATCGCGTAGTCAGGCATGGCGAGGGTTCTCCGGAGGTAGTGTGTGCAGTGACAGCAGTGGCGCCAGCCCGAGCAGCGCGGCCAGGGTGAAGGTCAGGTGATAGGCCTCCGGCGTGCTCAGGCCCACCAGCAGCAGGTTGAAGATCATCAGCAGCAAGGCGGCGCCGACGCTGAAGGCCATCTGTCGATTGAGGTTCCACAGCACGCTGGCCTGCTGCATCCGCTCGCCGCTGAAGTCGAGCAGCGCGGTGGTCTGGGCGGTGTTGGCACCGATGCCGCCGCCGATGCCCATGAGGCCGTAGGCCGCCATCAGTACGGTGTTGTCCGTCGCGGTGTCGACCATGACCAGCAGAAAGATGCCCAGGCTGTGCAGGAGCATGCCGAGCAGCAACAGGCGGGCGGCACCGACGCGGTTGTACAGGCGGCCGGCCAGCAACATGGCGGCGAAGGCCCCGGCGGCGTAGAGCAGCATGAACAGGCCGGTGGCCTGGGCGCTCAGCCGCAGTACATCCTGCAGATAGAAGATGTTCAGCAGGTTGACCCCGGTGAACACCCCGGGGATTGCATGGTAGACCTGCATCGAGACCCGCAGGCGAGGGCTGGCGAGCAGTTTCAGTTCGACGATGCCTGCCGCCGCGCGTTGGTAGTGGCCGCGATACAGCAGGGCGCAGGACACACCCGCCAGCAGGCAGGCGATGGCCAACAGGGCGCCATGCCCGGCGCCATACAGCGACAGGCCCAGCAGCAGGCAGGCGAGGGTGGCGCTGACCAGCAGCAAGCCCTTGAAGTCCGGGCGTGGCGCTGTCGGGCCCGGTGCCTGGTCAAGCCAGGCCCAGGCCAACGCCGCCGTCAGCAGGGCCAACGGAATGTTGCTGTGGAAGACCCACGGCCAGCGGCCATGGTCGACGATCAACCCGCCAAGGCTCGGCGACAGTGCCGGCGCCAGCAGCGCCACGGCCATCACCAGGGTGGACACGCGGGCGCGCTCCGGGCCCTGGAAGCGCTCGAAGGTCAGCGCCTGCCCCACGGGGATCAGCAAGCCACCGGCCATGCCCTGGAGCAGGCGCCAGGCAATCAACGCGGCAAAGCTCTGCGCCTCGCCGCAGCCCCACACCGCCACGCTGAACGCCAGCATGGCGGCGCTCAACAGCCGCCGCGCGCCCCAGCGATTGGCCAGCCAGGTGCTCACCGGCACGGCCAGGGTCAGACCGAGCATGTAGGCATTGCCGACCCAGGCGCTGCTGGCGTTGCCGATGGCGAACTCGGCGGCGATCCGTGGCAACGCCACGGTCGGCATGAACAGGTTGATGCAGTCGATGAAAAAGCCCATCAGGAAGATCGTTGCCACGCGATACCGGTACGTCATTGCCACTCCTTTTCGGCGCGCAGTAGTGTCCTGTCTCGGAAATACGTTCTCTTTTGGCGAGTGGCTTGGGTGTTCGGCCAAGGCGCCGCGACGAGTCATAGCAGGGCTATGGCGAGGAGTGGCAACGCCGGCCGGGCGCCCAAGACGCCGCCAAAAGTGAACAGCTTATTTCCGAGACAGGACACTAGGTGCGTGGACTGTCCATGTCGATGTCGCTACCCTTGAAACTCTGTTTGATGGAAGTGAACAATGCCGCGCACGGCCCTCCACACCCAGCTCAACCGGGTGCAGACGTTTCTGGCGGTGGTCGATTTCGGCTCCTTCACCAAGGCGGCGGACTTTCTCGGCATCAGCAAAGCCATGGCCAGCCAGCACGTCAAGGCACTGGAGCAGGCCCTGGGGGTGACGCTGCTGGCGCGCAGCACCCGCGCCATCGCCCCGACCGAAACCGGCCAAGGTTTCTATGATGATTTCAAGGTAATCGTCAGCGATGTCGAGGGCGCCTTCGACAGTGTGCTGCGTCGGCACAACGGCCTATCGGGCAAGCTGCGCATCAGCACCACCGGGGAGTACGGCGAGCGCTTCATCCTGCCGCTGATCCCGTTGTTCGCCGAGCGCTATCCGACGCTGTCGATCAGCTATGAAACCGACTCGTCGCTGAGCGACCTGATTGCCGAACGGCTCGACCTGGTGGTGCGCCTTGGCGCGTTGCCGGATTCGAACCTGCGCAGTCGCCAGTTGGCCGAATACGACATTCTGCTGGTGGCTGCCCCGGCCTTTCTCGCCCGCCATGCCATCGAACGGCCCGAGGAACTGGCGGATACACCCTGGATTGCCAACAGCAACCTGCAGAGCCCGACCGCCTGGACCTTGCACAGCGCGCAGGCGGGGAGTGCAAGCGTTGTCGGCCGGACGGCCTACCAGTCCAATGCGTCCCACGCTATCCGGGCGATGGCCTGCGCCGCCCTGGGCGTGGCCGTGTTGCCAGCCTGGCTGGTCGAGCAGGACCTGGCCGACGGCACCCTGCGGCGGGTATTGCCGGACTACAGCCTGCCGAGGCAGCCGATCAGCGTGGTGTACCCGAACAGCAGCCATGTGCCGCACAAGACCCGGGTGTTCATCGATTTTTTGTGTGAACACCTGGGGCGCTGAGGCCGCCGCTCAGGGCTCCAGGCCGATGCCGCGCAGGATGACGCCGGTCACGGTCTGCACCGCCTGCTCGAACGCCATGTCCGACAGTGGCTCACCGTCATTGAGCAGGGTGACCTGGAAACCGAAGTCGGCGTAGTGCTGGGTCGCCGCCCAGATCATGTACAGCAGCGCCGACGGTTCCACCGGCAGGATGCGCCCGTCGTCGACCCAACTGCGGATCTTCGCCTGCTTGAGCTGCGCCCAGGGCACCAGGATTTCGTCCAGGCTGGGGCCCAGCAGCGGGGCGCCGTGGAGGATCTCCTCGGCCCAGATCTTCGAGCCCAGTGGCCGCGAGCGCGAGTGGCCCATCTTGGCGCGGATGTAGCTGGTCAGCACCACCCGCGGGTCGTCGAAGTGCTCGAAGCACAGGGCATCCTGCTTCCAGACGTCCAGCAGGTCCTGCAGCACGGCGCGGTACAGCTCGTCCTTGGTACTGAAGTAGTAGTGCAGGTTAGAGCGCGGCAGTTGCGCCCGTTCGGCGATATCGCCCATGGAGGTGGCGGCGTAGCCCTTGTCGGCGAACACCTGTTCGGCGGCTTGCAGGATCTTTTCGACGTTGCGCCGGCGGATCTCGATCTTGTGGTTGGCCATGGGCTGTCCGTGGTGACCTGAACAGGGCAAGGCTAACAGCTTTGCCGGGGCGGCGATAAGGTCAAGGCTGCCTGTTCGGAAGCAGGGCCAGTGCCTGGCGGCTGGCGCCGCGCAGGTCCTCGCCCGGCACGCCATCGCGGGCTTGCACGGAAATGCCGTGGAGGAAGGTGGCATAGAAGTGGCCGAGAGCCTCGACCTGCGTCTCTGCTGGCAACTGCCCCTGGTCACGGGCCTGGCGCAGGCGCTCGATGATCGACTCGGTACGCTGCCGGCGGTGCCCGGCCAACCATTGCTGGACCCCGAGGTTGTCCGGCCCCACGCCGCTGGCGGCGCTGACCACCAGGCAGCCCATGGGCTCGTCGGCGCGGGTGTAGGTGCTGACAGCATCCTCGAACATCCGTGCCAGCGCCTGGTGGATATCCGGCAGGGCCAGGGCGCGGTCGGCGAAGCCGCCCTCGGCTGACTCGTACAGGGCCACGGCCTCCTCGAACAGTTGCTGCTTGCTGCCAAAGGCCGCATAGATACGTGCGGAGGCGATGCCCAGCGCGGACACCAGGGCCGACATCGAGGTGCCCTCGTAGCCATGTTCCCAGAACAGCCGCATCGCCTTGCGCAGCGCCTGTTGCTTGTCGAATTCCCGAGGTCGCCCTGCCATCGCTCGCCTGCCTGATTCCGTGAAACGCGCATTCTAGCCAATTTGCGATTGACGGGCAGCGCGATTCGATCCTATTGTTTGTCGATCAGCAAACAATAGGATGACATCATGCGAACACTCAAAGGCCCCAGCCTTCACCTCGCGCAGTTCAGCAACGACACGCCGCCGTTCGACAGCCTCGACAGCATCGCCGACTGGGCGGGGCGGCTGGGCTTCAAGGGGCTGCAGATCCCGGCCTGGGACGCCCGATTGTTCGACCTGGAACTGGCTGCGCAGAGCACCGGCTACTGCGATGAAATCAAGGGGCGACTGGCCGAGCACGGCTTGCAGGTCAGCGAGTTGACCACCCATATAATCGGCCAGTTGGTCGCGGTCCATCCGGCCTACGACGCGATGTGCGACGCCTTCGCCCCGGGCGCGTTGGCCGGGCGGCCGGCAGAACGTACCGCTTGGGCGATCGAGCAGATGACATTGGCGGCTCGGGCCAGCCGCAACCTGGGCCTTGAGGACATGGGGACCTTTTCCGGCGCGCTGGCCTGGCCCTATCTGTTCCCGTTCCCGCAGCGTCCCCAGGGCCTGGTCGAGGCTGCCTTCGAAGAGCTGGCGCGGCGCTGGCGGCCGATCCTCGACTGCTGTGATGAGCAGGGCGTCAACCTGTGCTTCGAGATCCACCCTGCGGAAGACCTGCACGATGGCACCAGTTTCGAGCGCTTCCATGCCCTGGTGGATGAGCACGTGCGCTGCCGCATGCTCTTCGACCCCAGCCATTTCGTGCTGCAGCAGCTCGACTACCTGGCCTACCTGGATCTCTACCATCCATTGATCCGCATGTTTCACGTCAAGGACGCCGAGTTCAACCCCAGCGGCCGGCAGGGCGTGTACGGCGGCTACAGCGACTGGACCGAACGTGCAGGGCGCTTCCGTTCGCTGGGCGATGGCCAGGTGGACTTCAAGGCCATTTTCTCCAAGCTGGCGCAATACGACTTCGCCGGCTGGGCGACGCTGGAGTGGGAATGCTGCCTGAAGCATCAGGAGGACGGCGCCCGTGAAGGCGTCGAGTTCATCAACCGCCATATCATCCACGTCACCGACCAGGTATTCGACGACTTCGCCGGCGCGCCGGTCGACGAACGCCAGATCCGGCGCATGCTGGGTATCGATAGGGAGACACGGGTATGAGCCTGTTCGCCGAAAACCAGGCTGACGCCTTCGAGCATGTCTATGTGCAGGTGCAGGGGCAGCGCATCCACTGTGTCGTGGCCGGTGCCGGCGAGCCGGTGCTGCTGGTGCCGGGCTGGCCGCAGACCTGGTACGCCTGGCGCCATGTGCTGCCGATCCTGGCTGCGCGCGGGTTCCGAGCCATCGCCATCGATCCGCCGGGCCTGGGGGATTCGGACCGCCCTGAGGAGGGCTACGACACCGGTAACGTCGCCGGTGTGCTGCATGCCGTGATGAGCCAGCTGGGGCATGAGCGCTATCACCTGGTCGGCCACGATGTGGGCATGTGGGTGGCCTATGCCCTGGCCAGTGATCGGCCGCAGGCGGTGCGTTCGTTGACTGTGGCCGAAGCGGTGATCCCCGGGCTTGCCGAGGCGCCGCCGATCTTCGTGGCGCCGCAGGACAACATCTTCCTCTGGCACTTCCTGTTCAACCAGGTGCGCGACCTGCCGGAGTTCTTGATCGCCGGGCGCGAGGAGGGTTACCTCAACTTCATGTTCGACCGCTGGGCGATCCATCGGCATGCGGTGGCGGCGGATGTCTATATCCGTGCCTACGCCTCGCCGGGCGGGATGCGGGCGGGCTTCGCCTATTACCGGGCGATTCCCGAGACCATCAGGCAGAACCGCGAGCGTGCCAGGCGTCCGCTGCCCATGCCGGTGCTGGCGATCGGTGCCGAGCACGCCACGGGCGATGCGCCGCTGCGAACGCTGCAGGGGCATGCCGATTTGGTGCGCGGGGTGATGCTGCCGGGTTGTGGGCATTTCGTCATGGAGGAAGCGCCGGTGTTGTTCAACGAGCACCTGCTGGCGTTCCTGGAGGAGGTCGAGGTCAACCGCTGATTGCGGTCGTGGCCTTGGCGGCGTCGGTCACGGCCTGCTGGTGATCGGCGCGCACCACGGCCAGTTTGCGCCGTTCGTACTCTTCCTGGCTCAGACCCTGGCGTTGCAATGCCTCGAGTTGCAGCTGACGGGCTTCCTCGGCGCTATAGGGGCGAAGCTCGGGATGGCTGGCGCAACCGCTCAGCACGGCGATGGCCAGGGCGGCGAGGAGGAGGCGGGCGGTGGTGTTCATCGGGATGATTCCGTGGGGCTGTCGGATCGATGAACCCAGGTTATTGGCCGCACTGGCATGATGGAAATCGCTGTGCTCGATAGTGACTATCGACGCCTGTGCGCCTGCCTTTCACGCCTGTTCAAGGCCCTCAACGCGGCATGTAGCCCAGCTGCCAGGCTCGCGGAATGAACAGCGTCACTAACGCCAGCACGCAGGCCAGGGCGCAACTGGCCGCCAGCGCCTGCAAGCCCAGCCGTTGTTGCAGCCAAGCCCCGAGCGCGGCACCTAGCAGCATGCCGCTCCAGGGCACCAGCTGTACCCGCCAGCCGTGGCGCCGCTCACCCAGCAACCAACGCCCCAGGCCACGGCCGAAACGCGACAGCGCGCCGGTGACGTAGGTCAGGCCGATCGGCAGGCCGTTCACCTGTTCGACCACGGCATTGAGCATGCCCATGGCCAGGGTGGCTGCGATCAGTGCTGGGAACGTGGTGACCGCAGGCCAGGCCGCGGCAAACGCCAGCAGGCAGGCGACGATCAGCAGCAAGGGCGCGGCGCGGCGGCGCAAGCTACGGGCCAGCAGCACGCCGAGGGTGTTGCCCAGCACGAAACCGAGGATCGCCAGGGCCAGGCGCAGCATCAGCGAAAAGTCCGCCTGGCTGATGGCTACCGCCAGGCGCGTGGTGTTGCCGCTCATGAACGACACGAAATCGCCCAACGCCAGCAGGCCGATGGCGTCGGTCATGCCGGCCAGCACCGACAACCCGGCCACCAGCCCCAGGCCGACCCGCCCGCGCAAGGCCTGCAAGCGGGCCCGACGGGCACTGTGCTGGGAGGTGGCGGTGGGCAGCATGGGGCAAGTCTCCGGGGGGCAGGGGCTGATCTTATACCCCGGCCAGCACCTTGCGCATGGGGATGCAGGTCAGTTCGAGGCCGAAAGGTGATTGGTAGACCGACAGTTCATCGCCGATATAGCCGCAGCGGCGATAGAACGCCGCTGCGTTCAAGGTCGAGTCCAGGTGGACAGCCTCCAGACCTTCGGCCCTGGCGATGCCTTCGAGGTGTTCGACCATCGCCCGGGCGATGCCACGACCCATGAACGCTGGCAGCACGAACAGGGCGCCCAGTTCACCGCTGTGCAGGTCGAGCATGCCGGTGGCGACGATCGTGTCGCCCATGCAGGCGAGGTGGAAATGCTCGGCGACCAAGGCGGCATAGCCTTCGGTGAACGGTACGTCGGCCCAGGCCTGGGCCAGGGCGCCATCGTAGGCAGCGGTGCACTGCCACAGGATTGCCTGGCGGCGGATTGCATAGGTGTCCAGCGCGTCGAGGCAGCTGGCGCGGCGTATTTCGAGCATGGGTTCCCTCCCGGTTGAGTCCGGATATTAACAAGGGGGCTCGATCATGGGGCGCCGGCCTTCAGAATGAACCCGTGCGCACCTCGCCGCTGCGCACATAGTGCGCCAGCAGCACACCCTTGGGCGTGCTGCTCGATTCCACCAGCTTGAACGCCGCTGCCTCTGCATCTTCACCGAACAGGCGTTTGCCGCGCCCGAGCAGCAGGGGATGGATCAACAGGCGCAGCTCATCCACCAGGCCGGCCGCCAGCAGTTGGCGTACCAGTTCGCCGCTG
This sequence comes from Pseudomonas sp. CAM1A, assembly GCF_047501685.1. NCBI lineage: Bacteria > Pseudomonadati > Pseudomonadota > Gammaproteobacteria > Pseudomonadales > Pseudomonadaceae > Pseudomonas > Pseudomonas sp. CAM1A. The sequence continues at coordinate 542,778 of NZ_JBFNXP010000002.1, forward strand.
CCTTGAGTCAGCAGCGCTGGGCCATCCTGTTGTTTGAGGGCGCGGACAGCGCCTGGCACGTCAGCGCCCAACGGGTGACTGTTTTGCCAGTCGATGGATTCGGGGTGGTGGGTGGCGACGTGCTTGACCACGCCATTGAACAGGTCGGCCAACGGGCGGTCCGGCGCCTCGGGCCCGACCTTTGGCCAGAACCCGGCGAAGATATCGTAGGTGCGTCGTCCCAGCAGCAGTTCGAACGGTTGGCTGAACAAGGTCTGCATCGCCTGGCCGAAGGCCTCGTCGGCCAGGGGCGGGATCCAGCCTCCATGGGTAAAGCCGCCGCTGGTGTCTTCCTCCGGTCCGCCGGGGGCCTGCATGACGCCGTCGAGGGTGACGAAGGCGGCGACGATGAGCTTGCGCATGGGGTGAACCTCCTCGTGGGTGTGCTGGATAGTCGAACGGGGTTGGCGAGAATCGACAGCAGTGCTGAACGATAGTCAGGGTTCGACGGATGGGGGCACGGGAGGAGAGAAAGGCAATGAGCGGCCTGGCGGGCAGAATTAGCATTGTAAGCATCACTTGCGTGGGAGCGGGCTTGCCCCGCGATGCGGTGTATGGCACCGGCTTCGCCGGTGATCGCGGGTCAAGCCCGCTCCCACGCTGCTTCAGGTAGCGTTTTATTCCTGGCTGTTACAGCCAGTAGGTCACCGCCCACCAGCCCAGGCCGCCCATGACTACGGTGTAGGGCAGCGCCATCCACACCATGCGCCCGTACGACAGGCGAATCAGTGGCGCAATCGCCGAGGTCAGCAGGAACAGGAACGCCGCCTGGCCATTGGGTGTGGCCACGCTGGGCAGGTTGGTGCCGGTGTTGATCGCCACCGCCAGGGTCTCGAAGTGCTCGCGGCTCATCGCGCCATTGACGAACGCCTGCTTGACCTCGGTGATATAGATGGTGGCGACGAACACGTTGTCGCTGATCGCCGACAGCAGCCCATTGGCCAGGTACAGCATGCCTGGCTGCTGCTCGCTGGGCAGCGCCAGCACCCAGGCGATCAGCGGGCTGAACAGTTGCTGCTGGTGGATCACCGCAACCACGGCGAAGAACACCACCAGCAGCGAGGTGAACGGCATGGCGTCCTGGAACGCCCGGCCCAGGCGATGCTCGTCGGTGATGCCGGTGAAGGCGGTGATCAACACGATGACCAGCAGGCCGATCAGACCCACTTCGGCAATGTGCAGCCCCAGGCAGACAATCAGGATCAGTGCGGCCAGGCCCTGGACCACCAGCGCCACCCGTTGCGCCTGGGTGCGCGCGGCATCGTCCTCGGCGGCGTAGGTGGCCAGCACCTGGCGCACGCGCTCGGGCATCAGCGTGCCGTAGCCGAACAGCCGCAGTTTCTCCAGCAATACGCAGGTCACCAGACCCGCCGCCAGCACCGGCATCGACACCGGCGCGACCTTGCGGAAGAAGTCGGCGAAGTGCCAGCCCATTTCATGGCCAATCAGCAGGTTCTGCGGCTCGCCCACCAAGGTGCAGACGCCGCCAAGCGCGGTACCCACCGCGCCATGCATCAGCAGGCTGCGCAGGAAGGCACGGAACTGCTCGAGGTCTTCGCGGTGCAACTGTTCAACCTGATGGTCACTGTCCAGCGCCGACTCTTCCCGCGGATTGGCGCCCGAGGCGACCCGGTGGTAGACGGCATAGAAGCCCACGGCGGCGCTGATGATCACCGCGGTCACGGTCAGGGCATCGAGGAACGCCGAGAGGAACGCCGACAGCACGCAGAACAGCAGGCTCAGCACCGCTTTGGAGCGCACGCCGAGCAGGATCCGCGAGAACAGGAACAGCAGCAGCTCCTTCATGAAATGGATGCCGGCGACCATGAACATCAGCAGCAGGATCACCGGGAAGTTGTGCTGCAACTCCTCGTACAGGGCTTCGGGCGTGGTCAGGCGCAGCAGCAGCGCCTCGACCAGCAGCAGGCCGCCGGGCATCAGCGGGTAGCACTTGAGTGCCATGCCCAGGGTGAAGATGAACTGGATCACCAGCACCCAGCCGGTGACCACCGGACCGAGGGTCGCCAGCAGCAACGGATTGAGCAGCAGGAACAGGCAGATGACGGCCTTGTACCAACGCGGCGACTGGCCCAGGAAGCTGTGGGCGAGGGCGCCGGTCAGGGAACGGGACATGAATTTGTATCCTTTTGATTCAGCAGTGGCGCACGGTGCCGGATCGTGCGCCAGGGTGCAAGTTGTCCAGTCCGGCTTTTGGCACATGCACCGCCTTGCGGGTGCGCTAAGATCCGCCGTTGTGAATCCTTTCCCCACAGGAGTGCCGTCCGTGACCGAATACACCGCGTTCAAGGTCGAACTGACCGACAACATCGCCCACGTGCAGATCAACCGCCCGGAGAAGATCAACGCGATGAACGCCGCCTTCTGGGAGGAGCTCGTCGCGATCTTCCAGTGGATCGACGACACCGACGCGGTGCGGGTGGTGGTCATCAGCGGCGCCGGCAAGCATTTCTCCTCCGGCATCGACCTGATGATGCTGGCCGCGTTGGCCCAGCAGCTGGGCAAGGATGTCGGCCGCAACGCCCGGGTGATGCGCCGCACCATCCTGCGCCTGCAGGGTTCGTTCAACGCCGTGGACAACTGCCGCAAGCCGGTGCTGGCGGCGATCCAGGGCTACTGCATCGGTGGCGCCATCGACATGGTCTCGGCCTGCGACATGCGTTACTGCGCCAGCGATGCGCAGTTCTCGATCAAGGAGATCGACATGGGCATGGCCGCCGATGTCGGCACCCTGCAACGTTTGCCGCGGATCATCGGTGACGGCATCATGCGCGAGCTGGCCTACACCGGCCGTATGGTCGACGCCCAGGAGGCGCTGCGTATCGGCCTGGTCAACCGCGTCTATGATGACCAGGCGGCACTGCTCGACGGGGTTTTTGCCATTGCCCGCGAGATTGCCGCAAAATCACCGATCGCCGTGGCCGGCACCAAGGAGATGATCAGCTACATGCGCGACCATCGCATCGACGATGGCCTGGAGTACATCGCCACCTGGAACGCTGCCATGCTGCAGTCCGAAGACCTGCGCGTGGCCATGGCCGCCCACATGAGCAAACAGCAACCGACGTTCGCCGACTGACTGACAGTGGCGGGCGCCATCTAGGGACCTGAACCATGTCAGCACGCTGGACAACCGCAGTACTCGACCCGCAGACCACCGGGGGGCTGGCTGTCGCCCGCAGCCCGGAGGGGTTCCTGGTGGACGCCAACGGCGCGCTGTTCCCCCGTGACTGGCTCAAGCGCCAGGACCTCGATGTGCTGTGCGAGCACGGCATCGGCCACCTCGACGGCGAACCGGTGTTCCTGCTGGAACTGCGCAGCGCCAGCGAAGTGCCGGGTTGTGGCTGGCAGGGGCTGCGGCGGTTCATGCTCGAGGGCGACTTCGATACGTACAAGGTGCTTGGTTACGCCGCGCAGATCGGTACCTGGGCTCGCGAGCACCGTTTCTGTGGCAGTTGTGGCCAGCCGATGACGCAGATCCACTGGGAGCGGGCGATGTACTGCCAACCTTGCGACTTGCGCAGTTACCCGCGTATCTCACCAAGCATGATCGTGCTGATTACTCGCGGTGACGAGGTGCTTTTGGCGCGTTCGCCGCGTTTTGTCACTGGGGTGTACAGCACCCTGGCGGGCTTCGCCGAGCCGGGGGAGTCGGCCGAGGATTGCCTGGTGCGTGAGGTGCGTGAGGAGGTGGCGGTCGAGGTGAAGAACATCCAGTATGTCGGCAGCCAGTGCTGGCCGTTTCCGCATTCGATGATGCTCGGGTTTCATGCCGAGTATGCGGGAGGGGAGATTGTCATGCAGGCGGATGAGATCGAGGATGCGCAGTGGTTCAATGTGCATGCGTTGCCGCCTTTGCCGGCGGGGCGGTCGATTGCGCGGTACCTGATTGATTTGTATGTGGCGCGGCGGTTGGGGTTGTCTGAGCCGGTTTTGCCTGTCTGATTTCTGGTTTCTGGTTTTAGTTGGGTTGGTGGGTTTTGAAAGTTGTATGCGCATTCATTTGCGATGGCGACGCTTATTCACCTTTCCGCCCTTACGGCGGCCTACTTTGGTCTTGGCCAAAGTAGGCAAAGCCGCTCGCTCCATTCATCCGGCCCTCCGCTTCGCTCCGGGTCCCCTCACTCCGGCCTTGCTCCCGGGAGGACCGCGCTGAACGCCCCATCCTGGGGCGCAGCGCTTGACGGGCATCCATGCCCGTCACCTCCCTCCGCAAGTCCTGCGTTCGGCCTCCTGAAGTCGCGAAGTTACGGGCGGCGCCTGGGCTGGCGCAGCTGTCGCTAGTTGGAAATTAATTGATCTCTCGATTGATTCGCGGGGCAGCCAATAAATAACTAACTGTCAAACAACTAACTTCGCATCTTTTGCTTTTGCTTTTGCTTTTGCTTTTGCTTTTGCTTTTGCTTTTGCTTCTAAGCGCGCGATAGTTCAGGCGCCGCCAATTGCGACTTCAGGAGGCCGAGCGGAGTTCTTGCGTAGTGGGGCGACGGCCATGGATGGCCGTCGAGCGCTGCGCCCCAGGATGGGGCGTTCAGCGCGGTACCCACGGGAGCAAGAACGGAGCGAGGGAACCCCGGAGCGCAGCGCAGGGGCCGGATGAACGGAGCCGAACGGTTTTGCCTACTTTGGCCAAGACCAAAGTAGGCCGCCGTAAGGGCGGAAGGGTGACTAAATGTCGATATCTTCTACGAATGCGCTTACAAAAATCAAAACAATCAACCCGAACCCGAACCCTTATCCAAACCAATGCTGCCAAGCCAACCGCACAGTCAACGCCAACACCACAGCAATAAACACCGGCCGAATAAACCTGCTCCCCCCGCTGATCGCCGTACGCGCCCCAAAGAACGCCCCGACCATCACCGACAACCCCATGCACAGCCCGACGATGTAATCCACCTGCCCGGAAATGATGAACACCGTCAGCGCCGCAATGTTGCTGACAAAGTTCATGCTACGCGCCACACCACTGGCACGAACCAGGTCGATGGGATACAGCAGCAACGTGCTCACGGTCCAGAACGCACCGGTACCCGGCCCGGCGACGCCGTCGTAGAAGCCCAGGGTGAAACCTTGCGGGAACTGCCATTTCTTCTTGATCGGCGCCTCGGCGTCCAAAGGTGCCTTGGGCGTGCCGCCGAATAGCAGGTAGACGCCGCAAGCGAAGACCACCACGGGCAACATCTTGTTCAGCCACTCGGCCGGCATGTAGTGGGCCACCACCGCGCCGATCAGCGCGCCCACCAGGGTGCCGACTATCGCCAGACGCCATTGCGCCGGATGGAACAGCTTGCGCCGGTAGTAGGTGATGCTGGCTGTGGCGGCGCCGAAGGTCGAGCTGAGTTTGTTGGTGCCCAGCACCAGGTGCGGCGGCATGCCGGCGGTGAGCAGCGCCGGGGTGGTCAGCAGGCCGCCACCGCCAGCAATGGCGTCGATGAAACCAGCGACGAAGGCGACCAGGACAAGGATCAGCAGGGTGAGCGGTTCTACGGTGAGTTCGAAGGGCATGGGATCTGGCAGGCGAAGGGGGTGGGTGCGGCAAAAGGCCGCGCTGGAGGTGGTGCATGGTAATACCGGGAGATAGCAGGTGCCAGTGCCGGCCTCATCGCGGGGCAAGCCCGCTCCCACGCCAGTTCGGGGTCGTTGCGTGGGAGCGGGCTTGCCCCGCGAGGGATGTCACAGGAACCAGCGATACTCCCGCGCACTGACCTCCTGCAGAAACGCCAGATGGTCCTGGCGCTTGTTCTCGCAATAGACCATCACGAACTCCGCGCCCAACCCCTCGTTGACCGCCGGATGCCCGCGCATTGCCGCCACCGCGCCGAGCATGTCCTTGGGAAATTCGATCCCGCTGCCACGATCCTCGTTCAGCGGCGCGATCGGCTCCCGTCCGGCATCCAGCCCGTGCTCCATGCCGCACAGGATCGCTGCCAGCACGAGGTAGGGATTGGCATCCGCCCCGGCCAGCCGGTGCTCGATCCGCAGGTTGCGCGCATCCGACTCCGGGATGCGGATACAGGCGTCGCGATCCTCGAAGCCCCAACTGGCGCGGCTGGCGGCGTTGACCATGGCGCCGTAGCGGCGAAATGCATTGTGGTTGGCGGCGAACACCGGCATGCAATGCGGCAGCAGCGCCAGGCAACCGGCCACGGCGTGACGCAGCGGCCGATGGTTATCGGCAGACAACAGGTTGTTGCCCGCCGGGTCGTACAGGCTGACATGCACATGCATGCCGCTGCCCGGCGACTGCAGATAGGGTTTGCTCATGAACGAGGCGCGCAGCCCGTGCTTGAGCGCTACGCCCCGGGTGCTACGGCAGAACAGCGCCGCCCAGTCAGCGGCGCGCAGGCCATCGTCGCAATGGCCGAAATTGATCTCGAACTGGCCGGGGCCCAGTTCCGCGGTAATGACGTTGGCGTCCACCCCCTGGGCATTGGCGGTCTCGACCATTTCGCGCAGCACATCGGAAAACCGTGACAGGCGCTCGATATGCATGTTCGGCTGGTTGTCGGCATCGCCACTGACCGGGTCGCGGGGGAACTGCGGTAGGCCCTCCTTTAGCGTCCTGTCGAACAGGTAAAACTCCAGTTCGAACGCCACCACCGGGCGGATGCCTCGGCGTTCGAGGCGTTGCAGGACGCGGGCCAGCACCTCGCGGGGTTCGAACTCGATGGGCGCCGCGGTGCCGTCCGAGGTGATCAGCATCTGCCCCAGCGGCTCTCGCTCCCAGTTCACCGGCTTGAGCGTACCGGGCACCAGGCGGCGCGGGGCATCCGGGTCGCCGTCGTTGAAGCAGTAGTCGCCGATCGGGAAAAGCCCGCCCTGCACGCCGAGCAGTACGCAGTTCTGCGGCAATTTGAGCGGGCTGCCGGCCGCGACTTTTTCCAGCATGTCGATGGGGTAGCGCTTGCCGTAGAAATGCCCTGGGATGTCCAGGCTGATCAGGTCGACGTAGCGCACGTCGGGGTGTCGGGCGCGGAAGGCGCGCACTTCGCTGAGCAGATCGGGGAAGCCTGTTGTACTTGTCATTGGCATGCTCTCAACGGAAAACCCAGAGAACCCGGGTCGTTCGGGCGGTCAGGTTGGCGTAGCGGAACTGGCTGTGGGGTGGCAGCTGGAAGCTGTCGTTGGGGCTGAGGGTGACGGCGTCGTCGCGGCCCTCGAGCCACAAGGTCAGCTCGCCCTCGAGGACGAAACCGCCTTGTTCCGAGCTGTCGTCCAGATGCCCCTCGCCACTGCTGGCGCCCGGCGCCAGATGGCTTTCGAGCATGGCAAAGCGGCCATTGAGGGTCGGCGAGACCAGCACGTCGGTAACCCCGGCGGCGTAGTACAGGGTGCGTCGCTCGCCGGGGCGGGTGACCCAGTCGATCTCGCGGGGCGGCACGGCCTGATAGAAATAGGTCGTAGGTACGCGCAGCGCTTCGCTGATGGCGGTCAGGTCGGCCACCGTGGGCCGCGACAGGCCACGTTCGACCTGGGAGAGGAAACCCAGTGAGCGGTTGACCCGAGTTGCCAGCTCATCGAGGGTCAGGCCGCGGTGCTTGCGCAGGTCGCGCACCTGGCGGGCGAGGGCGTGGATATCGTCAGACATGGTCGCGCATCCTGTACCAGGCCTTGGCCGCCGCCTCCAGCGGCGCTGCCAGCAGGTCGCCACCGGGGAAGCGGCCGTTGTCGATGCCCTGGTACAGCTTCAGCAGCTCGTCGTCGCCGAGAATCGCGTCGCTGACCGCGCGTGCACCGGCCAAAGTCGGCAGTACGCCGTGGCCGGAAAAACCCTGCAGCCAGTAACGTTGGCCCTGGCGACCGATATCCGGCGTGCGCTGGATGCTGCAATCGATGTGGCCGCCCCAGGCATGCTCGATGGCGACCCGTTGCAACTGTGGGAACACACGCTCCAGGTATGGCCGGGTGGCGCCGGCGACGTCCTTGGGGATGCCACCGAGGTACGTGCAGCCACCGCCGAACAGCAAACGGTGGTCGGGTGTCAGACGGAAATAGTCGGGGACGAACTGGTTGTCGATCACGCAGCTGTTGCGCGGCAGCAGCGAGGCGGCGAAGTCGGCGTCCAGCGGCGCCGTGGCCACCTGGTAGGAGCCCACCGGCAGCAGGCGCTGCGAGAGGGTGCGGTCGAGACGGTCGATGTAGGCGTTACAGGCCAGCACCATTACACGACTGCGCACCTCGCCCTGATCGGTGCGGGCGACGAAGCCGTCGGCGTGTTCCTGGTAATCGATCACCTGGCTCTGCTCGTAGATCCGCCCGCCATGCGCTTCGATCACGCCAGCCAGCCCCTGGGCCAGCTTCAGCGGGTTGAGGTGGGCGCCATTGGGATCGTACAGCGCGGCCTGGTAGCGGGGGCTGTCGATCCACTCGGGCAGCTCCTCGCGGTCAATCAGGCGCAGGCAGTCGTAATCGAATTTTTCCTGGGCTTCATGCCGGGCCTGCTCCAGCAGTTTCACACGGCGCGGCAACACGGCGGTCCACAGACTGCCCAGGCGATAATCGACGTCGAAGCCATGGCGCTGGGGCAGTTCGCGCAGCTCGCGGGCGGCCCAGCACATGCTGTCCCACAGGCGTTGGGTGCGCTCCAGGCCCAGGGCTCGCTCCAGCGGGGGCATATCGCACGACCAGCCCAGCAACGCCTGGCCACCGTTGCGGCCCGAGGCGGCCCAGGCCACCCGGCTGGCTTCCAGCAGGGTCACGCGCTGGCCGGCCAATGTCAGGCGCAGGGCGGTGTGCAGACCGCTGAAGCCAGCACCGACGATCAGGATGTCGGTGTCGTGGGCGCCCTGCAGGGTAGGGCGCAAGGGGATGGTGGCGGGGTAGGTGCGGGCGTAGTAGCTGGCGACGTGCTGGGCGGACTGCTTGAACATGTCGGGGCCTCGTGAAATTTTTTCTGATTATTTTCATGAAAAAATAGCAGAGGATTTTCATTGCGCCAGTTGCTGGCGCCATCGCGGGGCTAGCTCGCTGCCTTGCGCCGCGGCTGTCGGGGTTTGCCGGCGGTTGTCTTGCCCTTGGCAGCGCTCTTGCGCTTCTTCTTCCAGGGCGCTGCAGCCTTGCCCGCCGCCGGCCCGCTGATGGTCAGGCGCATGCCGCTGCAACGTTGCACCAGCTTGCCCATCCACGCCGATTGCCGGGCGACGAACTCCTCCAGGCTCATTTCCCCGCTTTGCACCATATCCAGCGCCTGCTCCCAGATCGCCGTGGTGCCGGGGTCGGCGATGGCCCGGGGCACGGCGTCGATCAGGCTGCAGGCGGCAGGCGTGGCCGACAGGGCCTTGCCGTTCTTGACCAGGTAGCCACGGTCGAGCAGGCCCTGGATGATGCTGGCGCGTGTCGCCTCGGTGCCGATGCCGGTGGTTTCCTTGAGCTTCTGCTTGAGCCTGGGGTCGTCCACCAGCTTGGCGACGTTCTTCATCGCCTTGATCAGGTCGCCTTCGGTGAAGGGCTTGGGTGGCTGGGTCCACAGGTTCTTCAGTTGCAGGTCCCGCACTGGGCAGTCCTGGCCTTTGCGCAACGCCGGCAGCACCTGGGCCGGTGGTGCCTCGCGACCCTTGGCCGGGGTCAGCGCCTCGGGCAATGCCCGGCGCCAGCCCGGTTCGACGATCTGCTTGCCCACCGCCCGCAACGCATGGCCGGCGCAATCGAACTCGGCCTGGGTGCGGTCGTACTCATGGTTGGGCAGGAACTGCGCCAGGTAGCGGGCGCGGATCAGGGTGTACACCGCCTTGTACTTGGGTGGCAGGCGCGCCGGGTCGCTGGCGGCGGCGGTGGGGATGATGCCGTGGTGGGCGCTGACCTTCTGGTCGTTCCACGCCCGCGAGCGGCGCTGTGGGTCCAGGTGGTCCCGCAGCGGCGCCAGGCTGCTGTCGGCGCGCTGCAACGCGGCGAGGATGGCAGCGGCCTCGCCATGCTGGCTGAGGGGCAGGTAACCGCTGTCGCTGCGCGGGTAGGTGATGAGCTTGTGGGTTTCGTACAGGGCCTGGGCGATGTCCAGGGTCTCCTGGGCGCCGAGGCCGAGCTTCTTCGAGCACAGCTCCTGCAGGGTGCCGAGGTCGAAGGGCAGCGGCGCGGCTTCGCGCACCCGCTCGGTGGCGATCTTCAGCACCCGGGCGCTGCCAGCGGCCTGCATGTCGGCGGCGGCTTGTTGAGCCAGGTCCTGCTTCAGGCAGCGGCCCTGATCGTCGCAGGCGTCCTCGGGGGCGCGCCACTGGGCGTTGAACACGGCGCCCGCACTTTCCAGCTGCACGTCGATGGCCCAGAACGGCACCGGCACGAAATCGGCGATGCTGCGGTCGCGGTCAACCACCAGACGCAGCGTCGGAGTTTGCACCCGGCCCACCGGCAATACGCCCTGGTAGCCGGACTGGCGGCCGAGCAGGGTGAACAGGCGGCTCATGTTCATGCCGATCAGCCAGTCGGCCCGCGAGCGGCCCAGGGCCGAATGGTACAGGCTGAAAGTCTCCTGGCCGGGCAGCAGGCGCCCGAGCGCCTTGCGGATCGAAGCATCGTCCAGCGCCGACAGCCACAGGCGCTGGATCGGCCCGCGGTAGCGGCAGTGCTCGACCAGTTCGCGGGCAATCATCTCGCCCTCGCGGTCGGCATCGGTGGCGATCACCAGTTCCCGGGCCTCGCCCAGCAGGCGCTTGACCGCCTTGTACTGGCTGGCGGTCTTGGGCTTGACCGTCATCTTCCACTTTTCCGGGATGATCGGCAGGTCTTCGAGGGTCCAGCGTTTGTAGCGCTCGTCGTAGCTGTCCGGCGGGGCGGTCTCCAGCAGGTGGCCGATGCACCAGGTCACGCAGACATCAGTGCCTTGCCAGCAGCCATCGCCGCGGCGCTGGGCGCCGAGAACCTTGGCGATATCTTTTGCCTGGGAGGGCTTTTCGCAGAGAAAGAGGCGCATGGCCGAAAACGCTTCATCGTGAAAGTTGGCCCCTAGGATGCGCAAGCCAGGGCGCGCAGGCAAGTTTTATCTGTATGCATGTACAGGTTTTATGCCCGCATCTTTGGCAGGGACGTCATCCCTTCGGGTTGGACGAGGTGGCGAATGCGTGCCAGCTTTGCCTTTCGCCCGTCAGTCGTGTCACCGGACGATGTCGCTGGGGTGTCCTTCCTACAAGAACAACAGGGATGTAAACCAATGCCCGTATTCGATTACCGACAGCTCGACAGCACTGCCTCCTCTGCTCTGTACAAGGACGCCATGGCGCTGGCCACCTACGCCTACCATGGCATCGACGATGGCTTCAGCGCCGGCTACCAGAAGTACGGCTTCGGCCTTGGCCTGCCGGCCACGCTGGTCAAGGCGCTGATCGGCGGCACCGACAGCCAGGGCGTGATCCCCGGCATCCCCTGGAACCCCGACTCCGAAGCGCGGGCCCTGGCCCAGGTCAAGGCCGCCGGCTGGTCGCCGATCAGCGCGGCGCAACTGGGTTACCAAGGCAAGACCGACGCCCGCGGCACCTTCCACGGCGAAGCACCAGGCTACACCTCGGCGCAGGTGGAGATCCTCGGCCGCTACGATGCCGCCGGACAGCTCAGCGGTATCGGCATCGCTTTTCGCGGCACCAGCGGCCCGCGCGAGAACCTGCTGGGCGACACCATCGGTGACGCCATCAACGACCTGCTGGCGGCGATCGGCCCGGCAGGCTATGCCCGTGATTACGCCGGCAACGCATTCGGGCAACTGCTCGCCGATGTGGCGGCCTTTGCCAAGGCCAACGGCCTGAGCGGCGCGGATGTCACCGTCAGCGGTCATAGCCTTGGCGGCCTGGCGGTCAACAGCCTGGCCGACCTGAGCGGCTCGCGCTGGGGTGGTTTCTACCAAGATGCACGCTACGTCGCCTTCGCCTCGCCGACCCAGGCCGCCGACGCCAGCAAAGTGCTCAATATCGGCTACGAGAACGACCCGGTGTTCCGCGCGCTCGACGGCACTTCGGCGACCTGGAGCACCCTGGGCGTGCACGACGGCGCCAAGGCCTCGGCCACCAACAACATCGTCAACTTCAATGATCACTACGCGTCCGATGCCTGGAACCTGCTGCCGTTCTCTATCGGCAACATCGCCACCTGGCTATCGCACCTGCCAACGGCCTACACCGATGGTCTTGGGCGTGTGCTGGATTCCTCCTTCTATCAGTGGACCAGCCGCGACTCGACCGTCGTGGTCAGCAACCTGTCCGATGTGACCCGTGGCTCGACCTGGGTCGAGGACCTCAACCGCAATGCCGAGCAGCACAAGGGCAGCACGTTCATTATCGGCTCGGACAAGGACGACCTGATCCATGGCGGGCGCGGCAACGACTACCTCGAAGGCCGGGCCGGCAACGATACCTTCCGCGATGACGGCGGTTTCAACCTGATCGACGGCGGCGCCGGCCATGACACCCTGAAGCTGCAGGATGCCTTGGCCAACCTGAGCATCGCCCGGGATGGCGAGGGCACGTTGTACGTGCGCGACGCCGGGGGTGGCATCAGCCTGGTGCGCAATGTCGAGAGCCTGGTGAGCAAGGAATCGAGCCTGCTGATCTTCAGCAAGGAAGTCAGTCACGCGGTGGCGGCGCAGGGGCTGTTCGAGAGCGGCAAGATCACCCCCTATGCATCCTCGCTCAACGGCACCCAGGCAGGTGACCAGCTGGTAGCGGGCAATCAGGGCCAATGGCTGTTCGGCCTGGGCGGTGACGACCGGCTGCAGGGCGGCGCCGGCAATGACGTGCTGGTCGGCGGTACGGGCAACGATGTGCTGATGGGTGGCGGGGGGCGCGACACCTTCCTGTTCAGCGGCCATTTCGGCCAGGACCGGGTGCTGGACTTCACCGGGCAGGATCGACTGGTATTCATTGGCGTGGAGGGTGGCACCGCTGCGCCGGACTGGCGTGCCCATGCCAGCCAGGTGGGGGATGACCTGGTGCTGAAGTTCGGCGGGGACAGCGTGACGCTGGTGGGGATTGCGGGGCAGGGGGTTGGGGATGGGCAGATTGTGATTGCCTGACCCAAGGGGCCGCTGGGCGGCCCTTTCGCCGGCAAGCCAGCTCCCACAGGCACAGCGCTGTTTTTTGTGGGAGCCGGCTTGCCGGCGATGGCCGGCGCTAGCCGGCCCGTTTGCTCAGGCGATCTCGCGCGAATCCCGAACCATGTCCACATGCGGGATGCCGGCCTCGAGGAACTCCTCGCTGACCACGCGGAACCCCAGGCGCTCGTAGAACGGCGTTGCATGTACCTGGGCGCTGAGCATCTGCTGGCTGAGGTCACGGTTCTGCGCCTCGATGATCACCGCGCGCATCAGCGCGTCGCCCACGTTCAGGCCGCGCCAGTCCTTGAGCACCGAAACCCGGCCGATGGTGCCGTCAGGCAGCAGGCGGGCGGTACCGATCGGGTAGTCGCCCTCCATGGCCAGGAAGTGCACGGCGGTCGGATCCTCGGCGTCGAACTCCAGCTCCGGCGGCACGTGCTGCTCGGCGACGAACACGGCGCTGCGGATGCGGTGGATGTCGGCATTGTCCTTGTGCCAGTCGGCCAGTCGAACACTGATCTTATTCATCGGCGAATCCCAGGCTGCCTTGCATGACCAGCTGTTGTACCAGCATCAGACCGTCTTCGTCCTGCAGCCACTGCCCCAGGTTTTCGCTGTGCAGCGCGTCGGCGGAGCAGATCAGCTTCAGCAACTCGCGCAGTTTGCCTGGCAGCGGGCAGCTGCGACCGCTGGCGAACAGCAGCAGGTCGTCGCCGAACTCCGACCAGGCCAGGCGTGCGCTTGGGTTGCGGATCAGGATGGCGCCTTGGCCGAGGTAGTCCAGCAGCTCTTGTTCGGAGAGCTCTTCGCCCACCACCTGCTCAGGGTAGCGCGGCTCGGTCATGAACTGGCCGAACCAGGTCAGCAGCAGGTCCTTGTCGGACATATGCTTGTCGATCAGAGCCTTGAGGCGGTCGAGGGCATCGTGCTGGATCTGGTGCGGGTCGCTGACCGGCTGGGCGTCGGCATCGCTGTAGCGCTCTTCATCCGGCAGGAACTGGCCGAGGAAATCGGTGAAGTGGGTCAGCACTTCGGCGGCGCTTGGCGCGCGGAAACCGACCGAGTAGGTCAGGCACTCGCTCTCGGCGACACCGTAATGGGCCAGGCGCGGCGGCAGGTAGAGCATGTCGCCCGGCTCCAGGGTCCACTCGTCGCTCTGCTCGAAATCAGCGAGGATGCGCAGGTCGGCGTGGTCGATCAGCGCGCTGTCGCTGTTGCACATCTGGCCGACTTTCCAGTTGCGCGTGCCGTCGCCTTGCAGCAGGAACACATCGTAGTTGTCGAAGTGCGGACCGACGCTGCCGCCGGGCGCTGCGTAGCTGATCATCACGTCGTCGATGCGCCAGCTCGGCAGGAAGCGGAACTCTTCCAGCAGCTCGGCCACTTCCGGCACGAACTGGTCCACGGCCTGTACCAGCAGGGTCCAGTCACGCTCGGGCAGGTCGCTGAAAGCGTCCTCGGCGAACGGGCCGCGGCGCAGCTCCCACGGGCGCTCGCCGTGCTCGAGCACCAGGCGCGACTCGACTTCTTCTTCCAGGGCCAGGCCGGCCAGCTCGTCGGCGTCGATGGGGCTGACGAAGTCAGGGAAGGCCTGACGTACCAGCAGTGGCTTCTTCTGCCAGTAGTCGCGCAGGAATTCACGGGCCGTGAGGCCGCCCAACAGTTGCAGTGGAGTATCAGAATTCATGTTCAACCTATTGAAAAAACGTAATTTTCGTACGGGAATAAAAACGCCCGGCCAGGCCGGGCGTTGCACGCGACGGTCAGCTTAGATGCGTTTGGCCTGGGCCACCGCGTTGCCGATGTAGGTCGCCGGGGTCAGCTGCTTGAGCTCGGCCTTGGCTTCGGCTGGCATGTCCAGGCCGTCGATGAAGGTCAGCAGCGCGTCTGGGGTGATGCCCTTGCCACGGGTCAGCTCCTTGAGCTTCTCGTAGGGGTTCTCGATGTTGAAGCGGCGCATCACGGTCTGGATCGGCTCGGCCAGGACTTCCCAGCAGGCATCCAGGTCGGCGGCGATACGCGCTTCGTTGACTTCCAGCTTGCCGATACCCTTGAGGCTGGCCTCGTAGGCGATGACGCTGTGGGCGAAGCCCACGCCCAGGTTGCGCAGCACGGTGGAGTCGGTCAGGTCACGCTGCCAGCGCGAGATCGGCAGCTTGCTGGCCAGGTGCTGGAACAGCGCGTTGGCGATACCCAGATTGCCTTCGGAGTTCTCGAAGTCGATCGGGTTGACCTTGTGCGGCATGGTCGAGGAGCCGATTTCGCCGGCGACGGTCTTCTGCTTGAAGTAGCCCAGCGAGATGTAGCCCCAGACGTCGCGGTCGAAGTCGATGAGGATAGTGTTGAAGCGGGCGATGGCGTCGAACAGCTCGGCAATGTAGTCGTGCGGCTCGATCTGGGTGGTGTAGGGGTTGAACACCAGACCCAGCTCGTCTTCGATGAAGGCGCGGGCGTTGGCTTCCCAGTCGATCTGCGAGTAGGCCGACAGGTGGGCGTTGTAGTTGCCCACGGCGCCGTTGATCTTGCCCAGCAGCGGCACGGCGGCCACTTGTGCGATCTGGCGCTCCAGGCGGTAAACGACGTTGGCCAGTTCCTTGCCCAGGGTGGTCGGCGAAGCCGGCTGGCCATGGGTGCGCGACAGCATCGGCACGGCGGCGTGGGTGTGGGCCAGGGTGCGGATCGCTTCGGCGATCTGACGCATCAGGGGCAGCAGCACTTCGTCACGGCCGGCGCGCAGCATCAGGGCGTGGGACAGGTTGTTGATGTCCTCGCTGGTGCAGGCGAAGTGGATGAACTCACTGACCTTGGCCAGCTCAGGCAATTGCGCGGCCTGCTCCTTGAGCAGGTACTCGATGGCCTTGACGTCGTGGTTGGTGGTGCGCTCGATTTCCTTGACGCGCTCGGCGTGCTCGAGCTTGAAGTCGGTGGCCAGGCTGTCCAGCACGGCGTTGGCTTCGGCGCTGAACGCCGGCACTTCGCCGATCTGCGGGTGGGCGGCCAGGCGCTGCAGCCAGCGCACTTCGACCAGGGCGCGGAAACGGATCAGGCCGAATTCGCTGAAAATGGGGCGCAGGGCCTGGGTTTTGCCGGCATAACGGCCGTCTACAGGGGAAACCGCAGTGAGCGAGGAGAGCTGCATGGGGTGTTCTCGGACAGTCAGGCTTTTGGAAGGGCGCATATCATACATGAAAAACGCGCCCGGGTCGGGTGGCTGACCAAAGGTCGGGCCTGTTTGAAACGGGTGGTACCGGGCGTGGGAGCGGCGGTGCGCCGCTGCGACTTGCCCCGCGATGGCGGCGTTGCGTCCGGCATCGCAATCGCGGGGCAAGCCCGCTCCCACGGGGATCAATACAGACATTCAGGAGTCAGTACGCATCATGCCGTACAGCTCGTTGAGCAGCTTGCGCCGGCTGAACACCAGCTGCCAGCGGTGCCCGCCCAGCTGGCGCCACAGGCGCGCGGCGCGGATGCCGGCCAGCAGCAGGGCGCGGATCTTCGAGGCGTTGCTGGCCTGCTGCAGGAAGCGCATGTCGCCATGCACCTGGATACGCTGGCGCAAGGTGCTCAGGGTGTCCTGGTACAAGGCTCCGCTTGAGGCGATGACGTTTTCATGAACCAGGCCGAAATGCTCGGCCTGGGACTGGATCTGCGGCAGGCGGTTGCCGATGGTGTCGAGCAGGTCGCCACGCTTGTTAAGCTGGCGCTCAAGGCCCAGCATCGACAGGGCGTAGCGCAGCGGCTCGCGTTGCAGGCTGCTGGGGTCGCGCTCCAGGGCTCCGACCAGCGCCCGGTAGCCGTCGCGCAGGTTGATGTCGTCGCCGCCGAACACTTCCAGGGTGTCCTTGGGGTCGACCACCAGCAGGCTGCCGAGCATGCAGCCGATATTGGCTTCACTGGCCTGGCCGGTACGGGCGATGCGGTCCACCAGCACGGCGGCCTGGAACACGCCGCCCAGGGCAATCAGTTGCTCCTGGAGGTTGTTCATGGGCGCGGGCTCCAGGGCTCGGCGACTTCGATCACGCCGCCGCCCAGGCATACCTCGCCGTCATAGAGCACCACCGACTGGCCAGGGGTGACGGCGCGCTGCGGCTCGTCGAACACGGCGCGGTAGCCGCTAGCGGTCTGCTCCAGCGTGCACTGCTGGTCGCCCTGGCGGTAGCGCACCTTGGCGGTAAGCTTGCGCGGGCTGGACAGGTCGATGGGGTTTACCCAGAAAATTTCCGAGGCCAGCAGGGCGCGGGAGAACAGCCATGGGTGCTCGTTGCCCTGGCCGACCACCAGCACGTTGCGCGAGAGGTCTTTTTCCAGCACGTACCACGGCTCGTCGCTGGCGTCCTTCAGGCCGCCGATGCCCAGGCCCTGGCGTTGGCCGATGGTGTGGTACATCAGGCCGTGATGCTGGCCGATCACTTCACCCTCGGTGGTCTGGATCTCGCCCGGCTGGGCCGGCAGGTACTGCTTGAGGAAGTCGCTGAAACGGCGCTCGCCGATGAAGCAGATACCGGTGGAGTCCTTCTTCTTGGCCGTGGCCAGGCCGTGTTTCTCGGCGATGGCGCGTACCTCGGGCTTTTCCAGCTCGCCCACCGGGAACAGGGTGCGGGCGATCTCCTTGCCGCCGACGGCGTGCAGGAAGTAGCTCTGGTCCTTGTTCGGGTCCAGGCCCTTGAGCAGCTCGGTCAGCTCGCCAGTGTCGCGGCGGCGCACATAGTGGCCGGTGGCGATCAGGTCGGCGCCCAGGGACAGGGCGTAGTCGAGGAACGCCTTGAACTTGATTTCGCGGTTGCAGAGGATGTCCGGGTTCGGCGTACGACCAGCCTTGTACTCCTCGAGGAAGTGCTCGAACACGTTGTCCCAGTACTCGGCGGCGAAGTTGGCGGTGTGCAGCTTGATGCCGATGCGGTCGCACACGGCCTGGGCGTCGGCCAGGTCTTCGCGGGCGGTGCAATATTCGGTGCCGTCGTCCTCTTCCCAGTTCTTCATGAACAGACCTTCCACCTGGTAGCCCTGCTCCATGAGCAGAAGGGCGGAGACGGAAGAGTCCACGCCGCCGGACATGCCGACGATGACGCGGGTCTTGGCGGGGTCTTTGAGTGCTGGGCTGGTCATGGCTACCGGTGTGTATCAGAGGGGAAAAACGCCGATTCTATCAAACCGGCGTCAGTCGCGCAGCAGGTCAAGGCTGTGCAGCGGGCCTTTGAGGTAGTCGTCGAGGCAGCGTGGCACCAACTCGCTGCGCCAGCGCGACGGCTCGGCCAGCAGTTCGTCGCGGGTCAGCCATACGGCGCGGACGATGTCGCTGTCCAGGTCGCGGTCCTGGTGGTGGCGCACGGGGCGGGCGGCGAAGCAGATGCGCTGGTAGGTGACGCCGTTGCTGGGGGCGGTGTACAGGTAGATGCCGACCACCCCGGTGAGCTCGACTTCCCAGGCGGTTTCCTCGAGGGTTTCGCGCAGGGCGGCCTGGGGCAGGGTCTCGTTCGGTTCGAGGTGGCCGGCGGGTTGGTTGAAGACGTGCTGGTTGGCTTTGAATTCTTCGACGAAGAGGAACTTGCCCTCGTGCTCGACGACGGTGGCGACGGTGATGTGGGGTTGCCAGGACACGGTCGATGCTCTCCCTAAGTAGCAAGTTTCTAGCTGCAAGCCACAAGACGAAGCGGTACGCGGACTGCTTTGACTTGTGGCTTGCAGCTTGAAACTTGCAGCTGAAAAAGCACAAACCCCGGTGCGTGGCCGGGGTTTGTGTTGTTACGTCAAGCGAACCTTACAGTGCGGCGATGGCGCTGTTCAGGGTCTGGCTTGGGCGCATCACCTTTGCGGTCAGCTCGGCATCCGGGGCGTAGTAGCCGCCGATGTCAGCCGGCTTGCCCTGGACAGCGTTGAGCTCTGCGACGATGGTCGCTTCGTTCTCGCTCAGGGTCTTGGCCAGCGGGGCGAAGCGCGCCTGCAGGGCGGCGTCGTCGGACTGGGCGGCCAGTGCTTCTGCCCAGTACAGGGTCAGGTAGAAGTGGCTGCCACGGTTGTCGATACCGCCGACCTTGCGCGAAGGCGACTTGTTGGTGTCGAGGAACTTGCCGGTGGCCTGGTCCAGGGTATTGGCCAGGACCTTGGCGCGCGGGTTGTCGTAGGTGTTGCCCAGGTGCTCCAGGGAAGCGGCCAGGGCCAGGAATTCACCCAGCGAGTCCCAACGCAGGAAGTTTTCTTCAACCAGCTGCTGCACGTGCTTCGGTGCCGAACCACCGGCGCCGGTCTCGAACAGGCCACCGCCGTTCATCAGCGGTACGATCGACAGCATCTTGGCGCTGGTGCCCAGCTCCATGATCGGGAACAGGTCGGTCAGGTAGTCGCGCAGCACGTTGCCGGTCACCGAGATGGTGTCCTTGCCTTCACGGATGCGGGCCAGGGAGAACTTGATGGCGTCGACCGGGGCCAGGATGCGGATATCCAGGCCGGCGGTGTCGTGATCCTTCAGGTACTGCTGCACCTTCTCGATCATCACGCCGTCGTGGGCGCGGGCCGGGTCCAGCCAGAACACCGCCGGGGTGTTGCTCAGGCGGGCGCGGTTGACGGCCAGCTTGACCCAGTCCTGGATCGGCGCGTCCTTGGTCTGGCACATGCGGAAGATATCACCGGCTTCGACGTTCTGCTCCAGGACGACCTTGCCCTTGCCGTCGACCACGCGCACGACGCCGTCGGCCTTGATCTGGAAGGTCTTGTCGTGGGAACCGTACTCTTCGGCTTTCTGCGCCATCAGGCCGACGTTCGGCACGCTGCCCATGGTGGTCGGGTCGAAGGCGCCGTTGGCCTTGCAGTCTTCGATGGTGGCCTGGTAGATGCCAGCGTAGCAGCGGTCCGGGATCACGGCCTTGGCATCCTGCAGCTCACCGGCTGTGTTCCACATCTTGCCCGAGTCGCGGATCATCGCCGGCATCGAGGCGTCGACGATGACGTCGCTCGGTACGTGCAGGTTGGTGATGCCCTTGTCCGAGTTGACCATGGCCAGGGCCGGGCGAACGGCGTACAGGGCCTGGATGTCGGCTTCGATCTCGGCTTGCTTTTCAGCAGGCAGGTCCTTGATGCGGGCGTACAGGTCGCCGATGCCGTTGTTGGCGTTGAAGCCTACTTCGGCCAGGGCTGCGGCGTGCTTGGCCAGTACGTCGTTGTAGAACTCTTCGACGATCACGCCGAACATGATCGGGTCGGAAACCTTCATCATGGTGGCTTTCAGGTGCACCGACAGCAGCACGCCGGAGGCCTTGGCATCGGCGATCTGTTCGGCGATGAAGGCTTTCAGGGCCTTGCGGCTCATGGTGGCGCAGTCGATCACTTCGGCGGCTTTGACGGCGGTCTTTTCTTTCAGCACGGTGGTGCTGCCGTCCTTGCCGACCAGCTCGATGCGCAGGCTGTCGTCAGCCTCGATCAGCGCGGCCTTCTCGCTGCCGTAGAAGTCGCCTTGGGTCATGTGGGCAACGTGCGACTTGGAGTCGGCGGCCCAGGCGCCCATCTTGTGCGGGTGCTTGCGTGCGTAGTTCTTGACCGACAGCGGCGCGCGGCGGTCGGAGTTGCCTTCGCGCAGGACCGGGTTCACGGCGCTGCCCTTGATGCGGTCGTAGCGGGCGCGCGATTCTTTCTCTTCAGCGCTGACCGGCTCGTCGGCGTAGTCGGGGATGTTGAAGCCCTTGGCTTGCAGCTCCTTGATCGCGGCCTTCAGCTGTGGAACCGAAGCGGAAATGTTCGGCAGCTTGATGATGTTGGCTTCAGGGGTGGTGGCCAGCTGGCCCAGTTCCGCCAGGTGATCGCCTACTTGCTTCTCGGCGCCCAGTTGCTCCGGGAAGGCGGCGAGGATTCGGCCGGCCAGGGAGATGTCGCGGGTTTCGACGGCGATGTCGGCGCAGGCGGTGAAGGCCTCGACGATCGGCAGCAGCGAGTAGGTGGCGAGGGCGGGGGCTTCGTCGGTGAAGGTGTAGATGATCTTGGAACGGGTGGGCATGCGGGTTAACTCTCTATGTGCTGAGCGTACTCGAGTCTCGAGGTGCGCAGGGTAGGCGCTTCGCCCTGGCAACGCCATGAGCGGAAAGTCGAGAGGCTGCGAGCGGTGATGGTGGATGCATCAGTCGAGCGTCAAGTGCTGGGCCGCGGTAACGACCCAGGCTTTGTGGTCATTCATGACCAAGGGCGAGCCGCATTTTCCTAGGGTTCGCCCCGATGACCCTATGGTCGCGCCGGAGTATATCAAACCCTTTGGGCTAATCAGCAAGGCGAAGTGGTATCAGCGCATTTATAAGACCAAAGACGTATGAGCAATGTGGCGCGTTGCCGCAGGCCTGGGCGGTGCTTTTTCGCGAGTCCAGGCCTGCCACCTTGCGCGTGGGCAGATGTGGTTTAGGCTCAGTGGATCGCACGATTTCCAATCACACCAGGAAAAGCGGAGTAGTGCAGCATGGGATACCAGAAAATCAAGGTTCCGACCGATGGTGCCAAGATCACCGTCAATGCAGACCATTCGCTCAATGTTCCCGACAACCCCATCATTCCCTACATCGAAGGCGACGGCATCGGCGTGGACGTCTCGCCGGTGATGATCAAGGTGGTCGATGCCGCCGTGCAGAAGGCCTACGGCGGCAAGCGCAAGATCGCCTGGATGGAGGTGTATGCCGGCGAGAAGGCCACCCAGGTCTATGACCAGGACACCTGGCTGCCCCAGGAAACCCTGGATGCGGTGAAGGACTATGTGGTGTCGATCAAGGGGCCGCTGACCACGCCGGTCGGTGGCGGCATCCGTTCGCTCAACGTGGCGTTGCGCCAGCAGCTCGACCTGTATGTATGTCTGCGTCCGGTGGTGTGGTTCCAGGGCGTGCCGAGCCCGGTGAAAAAGCCCGGCGACGTCGACATGGTGATCTTCCGCGAGAACTCCGAGGACATCTATGCCGGTATCGAGTGGAAGGCCGGCTCGCCCGAGGCGAACAAGGTGATCAAGTTCCTCAAGGAGGAGATGGGCGTCACCAAGATCCGCTTCGACCAGGACTGCGGCATCGGCGTCAAGCCGGTGTCGAAGGAAGGCACCAAGCGCCTGGTGCGCAAGGCCTTGCAATATGTGGTGGATAACGACCGCAAGTCGCTGACCCTGGTGCACAAGGGCAACATCATGAAGTTCACCGAAGGTGCCTTCAAGGACTGGGGCTATGAGGTGGCCCGCGACGAGTTCGGTGCCGAACTGCTTGATGGCGGCCCGTGGATGAAGTTCAAGAACCCGCGGACCGGCCGCGAGGTGATCGTCAAGGATGCCATCGCCGACGCCATGCTCCAGCAGATCCTGCTGCGCCCGGCCGAGTACGATGTGATCGCCACCCTCAACCTCAATGGCGACTACCTGTCCGACGCCCTGGCGGCAGAGGTGGGCGGTATCGGCATCGCGCCGGGGGCCAACCTGTCGGACACCGTGGCCATGTTCGAGGCTACCCACGGCACCGCGCCGAAGTATGCTGGCAAGGATCAGGTCAACCCGGGGTCGGTGATCCTGTCGGCCGAGATGATGCTGCGGCACATGGGCTGGACCGAGGCGGCGGACCTGATCATCAAGGGCACCAATGGCGCCATTGCGGCCAAGACCGTGACCTACGACTTCGAACGCCTGATGGATGGCGCGACCCTGGTCGGCAGCTCGGGCTTCGGCGAGGCGCTGATCAAGCACATGTAAGCGTGGCAAAAAAACCGGTCGCCTCTTTATTAAAGGGGCGACCGGTTTTTTCGTTTACCGGCAGACAGTTCGGAGATCAGACTTCGACGGTGCTGCCCGGGTTCGTGGCGCTGGCCTGGATGTGGCTGGTGGCGCTCCTGATGTCGGTCGCGTGCAGCCCTTTGGGGCCCTGGATGATCTCGAAGTTCACGGATTGGCCGGCTTTCAGCGTCTTGTAACCGTCCATCTGGATCGCTGAATAGTGGGCGAACAGATCATCGGTCTTACCGTCCTCGTTGATGAATCCGTAGCCCTTGGCATTGTTGAACCACTTGACTTTACCGCTTGCCATCCCTATGTCCCTCTGCAAAGGACTCCATCACTGGAGTATCATCCACTTCATCCGCATACGAACCTTGCGAGAAAATCTGGTTGACTGCGCGGATCTTTATCGACCACGGTGGGTTCTTATTGGTTGTAACACCGTTTTGCCGATAGTCAAGGTCAGCCGGCGCCCGCGCCGGGAGGGGCCTGCGCGGTCAACCCACAACCTTAACCTGTCGATCATGATGAAATTCTTTCCATGCATGTACTCAGTGAGATTCGACTAACATTCAATCAGGATCACCCGCAGCCGCATGAGGACGGGCACGAGGACGATGGCGCGGGCCTTGCCGTCCAGGAGGCCAAGCCGATCCTGCAGGCGCCACCGATGTACAAGGTGGTTTTGTTCAACGATGACTACACGCCAATGGATTTCGTCGTCGAAGTGCTCGAGACGTTCTTCAGTCTGAACCGCGAGCTGGCGACCAAGATCATGCTGACCGTCCATACCGAAGGGCGGGCAGTGTGCGGATTGTTTACCCGTGACATCGCCGAAACAAAGGCCATGCAGGTCAACCAATACGCCAGGGAAAGCCAGCATCCGCTACTCTGTGAAATCGAGAAGGACGGTTAATCGCCGACCACTTGGGTATGAGGTGAAGCTATGTTAAACCGCGAGCTCGAAGTCACCCTCAATCTGGCCTTCAAGGAGGCCCGTTCGAAGCGTCATGAGTTCATGACCGTAGAACACCTGCTCCTGGCACTCCTTGACAATGAGGCTGCCGCGACCGTTCTGCGCGCCTGTGGCGCCAATCTCGACAAGCTCAAGCACGACCTGCAGGAGTTCATCGATTCCACCACCCCGCTGATCCCCGTGCATGACGAGGACCGCGAGACGCAACCGACGCTGGGCTTCCAGCGCGTGCTGCAGCGTGCCGTGTTCCACGTGCAGAGCTCCGGCAAGCGCGAAGTGACCGGCGCCAACGTGCTGGTGGCGATCTTCAGCGAACAGGAAAGCCAGGCGGTGTTCCTGCTCAAGCAGCAGAGCGTGGCGCGTATCGACGTCGTCAACTACATCGCCCATGGCATCAGCAAGGTGCCGGGCCATGGTCCGAACACCGACAGCGACCAGGACATGCAGGATGAGGAGGGCGGCGAGGCTTCCTCTTCCAGCAACCCGCTGGACGCCTACGCCAGCAACCTGAACGAACTGGCCCGTGCCGGTCGTATCGATCCGCTGGTTGGCCGTGAGCAGGAGGTCGAGCGCGTCGCGCAGATCCTTGCCCGTCGCCGCAAGAACAACCCGTTGCTGGTCGGCGAGGCTGGTGTCGGCAAGACTGCCATCGCCGAAGGCCTGGCCAAGCGCATCGTCGATGGCCAGGTGCCTGACCTGCTGGCCCAGAGCGTGGTCTATTCTCTGGACCTCGGCGCGCTGCTGGCCGGCACCAAGTACCGTGGCGACTTCGAGAAGCGCTTCAAGGCGCTGCTCGGCGAGCTGCGCAAACGGCCGCAGGCGATCCTGTTCATCGACGAAATCCACACCATCATCGGCGCCGGTGCGGCTTCCGGTGGCGTGATGGATGCGTCCAACCTGCTCAAGCCCCTGTTGTCGTCCGGTGAGATCCGTTGCATCGGCTCCACCACGTTCCAGGAGTTCCGCGGCATCTTCGAGAAGGATCGTGCCCTGGCGCGTCGCTTCCAGAAGGTCGATGTCACCGAGCCATCGGTGGAAGACACCGTGGGCATCCTGCGTGGCCTGAAAGGGCGCTTCGAAAGCCACCACAACATCGAGTACAGCGACGAGGCCCTGCGCGCCGCCGCCGAACTGGCTTCGCGCTACATCAATGACCGGCACATGCCGGACAAGGCCATCGACGTGATCGACGAAGCTGGCGCCTATCAGCGTCTGCAGCCGGAGGCCAACCGGGTCAAGCGCATCGACGTGCCGCAGGTCGAGGATATTGTTGCCAAGATCGCGCGGATTCCGCCGAAGCACGTCACCAGTTCCGACAAGGAGCTGCTGCGCAACCTCGAGCGCGATCTGAAGCTGACCGTGTTCGGCCAGGACCCGGCGATCGACTCGCTGGCCACCGCCATCAAGCTGTCCCGTGCCGGTCTCAAGGCGCCGGACAAGCCGGTGGGCTCGTTCCTGTTCGCCGGCCCCACCGGCGTGGGCAAGACCGAGGCTGCTCGCCAGCTGGCCAAGGCCCTGGGTGTCGAGCTGGTGCGCTTCGACATGTCCGAGTACATGGAGCGTCACACCGTGTCGCGGCTGATCGGTGCGCCCCCTGGCTATGTCGGGTTCGACCAGGGTGGCCTGCTGACCGAGGCCATCACCAAGCAGCCGCACTGCGTGCTGCTGCTCGATGAAATCGAGAAGGCCCACCCGGAAGTCTTCAACCTGCTGCTGCAGGTGATGGATCACGGTACCCTGACCGACAACAACGGGCGCAAGGCGGACTTCCGCAACGTGATCCTGATCATGACCACCAACGCCGGTGCCGAAACCGCCGCGCGGGCCTCGATCGGCTTCACCCACCAGGACCACTCCTCCGACGCCATGGAGGTCATCCGCAAGAGCTTCACGCCGGAGTT
Organism: Pseudomonas sp. CAM1A; assembly: GCF_047501685.1. NCBI lineage: Bacteria > Pseudomonadati > Pseudomonadota > Gammaproteobacteria > Pseudomonadales > Pseudomonadaceae > Pseudomonas > Pseudomonas sp. CAM1A. The sequence goes on from NZ_JBFNXP010000002.1 coordinate 568,442, forward strand.
CCGCAACCGCCTGGACACCATCATCCAGTTCGGCCGCCTGTCCCACGAGACGATCAAGAGCATCGTCGACAAGTTCCTCATCGAACTGCAGGCGCAGCTGGAAGACAAGCGTGTGCTGCTGGAGGTTACCGACGCCGCGCGCGGCTGGCTGGCGGCTTCGGGCTACGACGTGCAGATGGGTGCGCGGCCGATGGCGCGGCTGATCCAGGACAAGATCAAGCGGCCGTTGGCCGAAGAGATCCTGTTCGGTGAGCTGGCCGAGCACGGCGGTGTGGTGCACATCGACCTGCGCGATGATGAGCTGGTGTTCGATTACGAGACCACGGCTGAAGTCGCGTAATGCCATCGCGGGGCAAGCCCGCTCCCATGCCAACTGTACTGGCGTGGGAGCGGGCTTGCCCCGCGATGCTTTCAGCACCCACAAAAAAGCCCGGCACAATGGCCGGGCTTTTTCATGGCTTGAGCTTAGCGCGCACGGTAGGTGATGCGGCCCTTGCTCAGGTCGTACGGCGTCAGTTCGACGCGGACCTTGTCGCCAGTGAGAATACGGATGTAGTTCTTGCGCATCTTGCCAGAGATGTGCGCGGTAACGACGTGCCCGTTTTCCAACTCCACGCGGAACATGGTGTTGGGCAGGGTGTCGACGACAGTGCCTTCCATTTCGAAGCTGTCTTCTTTCGACATGCAGTAAAGCCCTCGGTATCCAGTGATGGCCCGACGCACGACTGCACCGGGCAAAAAAGTGGCGTGGATTATGCCCGAAAATTGTGTTTCAAGCCAATGCCTTTCAGTTGAGGCTGACCCAGCGCTGGTTGATCAGCAGTTCGATGGGGCGGTACTGGGTCTTGTAGTTCATCTTCTTGCAGTTCTTGATCCAGTAGCCGAGGTACACGGCCTCGAGATTCTGGCGCAGGGCCTCGGTGATCTGCCAGAGGATGGCGTAGCGCCCGAGGCTGCGACGATCCTCGTCAGGCTCATAGAAGGTGTACACGGCCGACAGGCCGTTGGGCAGCAGGTCGCACACCGCCACGGCCAGCAGCCGGCCTGCCAGGCGGAACTCGTAGAACCAGCAGAACGGCAGGTCGCGCACCAGGAAGGTAGAGAACTGGTCGCGGCTGGGCGGGTACATGTCGCCATCGGCGTGGCGCTGCTCGATATAGCGCCGGTACAGGTCGAAGTACTCTTCCTTGTAGGCCGGCCGGGCGGCGGTGACGGTCAGGTCGGCGTTGCGTTTGAGGATACGTCGCTGCTGGCGGTTGGGAATGAAGCGCGCAGCGGGGATGCGCGCCGGAACGCAGGCGTTGCACTGCTGGCAATGCGGGCGATAGAGGTGGTCGCCGCTGCGACGAAAGCCCATTTCCGAGAGGTCTGCGTAGACGTGCACATCCATCGGCTGGCTAGGGTCGAGAAACAGTGTGGTTGCCTGCTCATCCGGCAGGTAGCTGCAGGAGTGGGGTTGAGTGGCATAAAACTTCAACCGCGCCAGCTCTGTCATGATCAACCCCTTAGGTGAGACGTTGTATCTAAGTGTAAGCCAGCTCCGGGAACTCGCCTAGGCAACCCAGCTGGCCGCGCTGGGCTGGTCCAGATGGCGAGCCAGGTAATCGGCGAAGCTGGCCCGGCTGATGGCGCGGGCGCCCAGGCTGTGCAGATGGTCGGTGGGCATCTGGCAGTCGATCAGCACGAAACCTGCCTGCTTCAGGTGCTCGACCAGTGTCACGAATCCCACCTTGGAGGCATTGTCGGCGCGGCTGAACATCGATTCGCCAAAGAACAGCCGGCCCATAGCCAGGCCGTACAGGCCGCCGACCAGTTCACCCTCCCGGCGTACCTCGACCGAGTGGGCGATGCCGCGCCGGTGCAGCTCGCAGTAAGCGGCGCGCATGGTGTCGGTAATCCAGGTGCCATCGGCGTAGTCCCGGGGCGCGGCGCAGGCGGCGATTACCGCCGCGAAGTCGCTGTCGAAACTCACCTGGTAGCGGCCCTGGCGGATCAGCTTGGCCAGCGAGCGCGAAACATGCAGTTCGTCCGGAAACAGCACGGTGCGCGGGTCGGGCGACCACCAGAGGATCGGCTGGCCGTCCTGGTACCAGGGGAAGCAGCCATGGCGATAGGCCGCGACCAGGCGCTCGGCGGTCAGGTCGCCGCCAGCGGCGAGCAGGCCATTGGGGTCGTGCAGGGCCTTTTCCAGGGGCGGGAAGGTCAGCGAGTCGCGGGTCAGCCAGGTGAGCATGGGGTTCTTGAGCGGCGGGGGAGGGGAGAGGGCAGCATGGCGCGGGTTGAGAATGAGGTCAACGATCGCCTTCGGGCCAGCGTGGCAGCGGGCTTGCCCCGCAGTAGGGCCGGAGCAGGCAAAATCGACCCTCGATATCCACGTATTCATCCAGCCACCGGCACCATCTGGCACAATTGCTGTCACACCTGTGCAAAAACACAGCATAAGCCTTTGTCACAAAAGAAAATGCGTGATCAAATTGCATCCATATGAAAGTCGCCCCCGTTCACGCGCCATACAGCGTGCCGCCATGGCGGCGGGTGGGCAGTAATGTTAAAAGTAGTGGTTCATTGGCCGGTGACCGGCCAATCACTATTGGACGCGCAGCACGCGCAGGAATAGACGCGTTTTGAAGAAATCCACCGCAACCCCAGCCCCCTTGCCAGTGCCCCTGTGGCGGCAGCAGCTGCACTACCGCCTGAAGGAAGGTGCGCTGATTGCCGTCGGCGCCCTGTGCCTGTACCTGTGGATGGCACTGGTCACCTACGACACCGCCGACCCGGGCTTCAGCCACACCAGCAACGCCGAGCAGGTACAGAACGCCGCCGGCCGCGCCGGGGCCTATTTCGCCGATATCCTGTTCATGGTGCTCGGCTACTTCGCCTACATCTTCCCGCTGCTGCTGGCGATCAAGACCTGGCAGATCTTCCGCGAGCGCCACCAGCCCTGGCAATGGAGCGGCTGGCTGTTCTCCTGGCGCCTGATCGGCCTGGTGTTCCTGGTGCTGTCGGGCGCGGCGCTGGCGCATATCCACTTCCATCCCTCGGTGAACATCCCGTTCTCCGCGGGCGGCGCCCTGGGCGAAAGCCTGGGCGACCTGGCACGCAACCTGCTGAACGTGCAGGGCAGCACGCTGATGTTCATTGCCCTGTTCCTGTTCGGCCTGACGGTGTTCACCGACCTGTCCTGGTTCAAGGTGATGGACCTGACGGGCAAGATTACCCTCGACCTGTTCGAACTGGTGCAAGGCGCAGCCAGCCGCTGGTGGGAGGCGCGCAACGAGCGCAAGCGCCTGGAGGCCCAGCTGCGTGAAGTCGACGACCCGGTCTTTGACCTGGGCGGCAAAGGCGACAGGCGCGAGCCGGCCAAAGCGCAGCTGCGCGAGCGCGCCGAGCCTGTGATGACGCGTGACGAGCCGCCGGCCCGCCCGGTGGCGCCGCGCGAACCTGTCGTGGCCCGCGAATCGATCGTGCCGCGCGAAACCGTTGTAGCTCGCCCCCAGCCCGCCGCCCCGGTGATCATTCCGCCGACCGCGGACAAGGTGCCGGAACCGAGCAAGCGGGTCATGAAGGAAAAACAGGCGCCGCTGTTCATCGACAGCGCGGTGGAAGGCACCTTGCCGTCGATTTCCATCCTCGACCCGGCCGAGCAGAAGAAGATCGAGTACTCGCCTGAGTCCCTGGCCGGTGTCGGCCAGTTGCTGGAGATCAAGCTCAAGGAGTTCGGCGTGGAAGTCGCGGTGGACTCGATCCACCCGGGCCCGGTGATCACCCGTTACGAGATCCAGCCGGCCGCCGGCGTCAAGGTCAGCCGCATCGCCAACCTGGCCAAAGACCTGGCGCGCTCCCTGGCGGTGACCAGCGTGCGGGTGGTCGAGGTGATCCCCGGCAAGACCACCGTGGGTATCGAGATCCCCAACGAGAACCGCCAGATGGTGCGTTTCTCCGAGGTGCTGTCGTCGCCGCAGTTCGACGAGAACAAGTCGCCGGTTACCCTGGCCCTGGGCCATGACATCGGCGGCAAGCCGGTGATCACCGACCTGGCCAAGATGCCCCACCTGCTGGTGGCCGGTACCACCGGCTCCGGTAAGTCGGTGGGGGTGAACGCGATGATCCTGTCGATCCTGTTCAAGTCGGGCCCGGAAGACGCGCGGCTGATCATGATCGACCCGAAGATGCTCGAACTGTCGATCTACGAAGGCATCCCGCACCTGCTGTGCCCGGTGGTCACCGACATGAAGGATGCCGCCAACGCCCTGCGCTGGAGCGTCGCCGAAATGGAGCGGCGCTACAAGCTGATGGCGGCCATGGGCGTGCGTAACCTGGCGGGCTTCAACCGCAAGATCAAGGATGCCCAGGAAGCCGGCGAGATCATCCACGACCCGCTGTACCGTCGCGAGAGCATGGACGACGAGCCGCCGGCGCTGAAGACCCTGCCGACCATCGTGGTGGTGGTCGACGAATTCGCCGACATGATGATGATCGTCGGCAAGAAGGTCGAAGAGCTGATCGCCCGTATCGCCCAGAAGGCCCGTGCCGCCGGCATCCACCTGATCCTCGCCACCCAGCGTCCGTCGGTGGATGTGATCACCGGCCTGATCAAGGCCAACATCCCGACCCGCATGGCGTTCCAGGTGTCGAGCAAGATCGACTCGCGGACCATCATCGACCAGGGCGGCGCCGAACAGCTGCTCGGCCACGGTGACATGCTCTACATGCCGCCGGGCACCAGCCTGCCGATCCGCGTGCATGGCGCCTTCGTCTCCGACGACGAGGTGCACCGCACGGTCGAAGCGTGGAAGCTGCGCGGCGCGCCGGACTACAACGACGACATCCTCAATGGTGTCGAAGAGGCCGGCAGCGGTTTCGACGGCGGCAGCGGTGGCGGCGATGGCGAAGACTCGGAAAGCGATGCCCTGTACGACGAAGCCGTGCAGTTCGTGCTGGAAAGCCGCCGGGCGTCGATCTCGGCGGTGCAGCGCAAGCTCAAGATCGGCTACAACCGCGCCGCGCGGATGATCGAGGCGATGGAGATGGCCGGTGTGGTCACGCCGATGAACAGCAATGGCTCGCGGGAAGTGATTGCCCCGGGCGGCCCACGCGATTGATGAACAACCTGCCGGGCGCCATAGACGGCGCCCGGCCCCTTCACTGTGCAATGAGGATTTCCATGCGCGCGATTCGCATGCTGTTGGTTTCTGCCCTGGCTGCGGCCAGCCTGTCGGCCCACGCCGGCGAACAGGACGTCCAGCGCCTGACGCAATTGCTGGAGAAGTCGCAGACCATCGAGGCCAATTTCTCCCAGCTGACCCTGGATGCCAGCGGTACCAGCCTGCAGGAGACCAGCGGCAAGATGACGGTCAAGCGCCCGGGCCTGTTCTACTGGCACACCGACGCGCCCCAGGAGCAGGTGGTGGTATCCGACGGCAAGAACGTCACCCTGTGGGACCCGGACCTGGAGCAGGCCACCGTCAAGAAGCTCGATGTGCGCCTGAACCAGACCCCGGCGCTGCTGCTCTCCGGTGACGTCTCGAAGATCAGCCAGAGCTTCGACATTACCTCCAAGGAGCAGGGCGAGGTCATGGACTTCACCTTGAAACCCAAGACCAAGGACACCCTGTTCGACTCGCTGCGCGTGTCGTTCCGCCGGGGCCTGATCAATGACATGCAGCTGATCGACAGCGTCGGCCAGCGCACCAACATCCTGTTCAATGGCGTCAAGGCCAACCAGGCGGTGCCGGACAGCAAGTTCCAGTTCGACATCCCCAAGGGCGCGGACGTCATCAAGGAGTAAGCGGAGCCCGTGATGGACCTGTTTCGAAGCGAACCCGTCGCCCAGCCCCTGGCCGCCCGCCTGCGCCCGTCGAACCTGAACGAGTACGTCGGCCAGGAGCACCTGCTGGCGCGTGGCAAGCCGCTGCGCGAGGCGCTGGAGCAGGGTGCGCTGCACTCGATGATCTTCTGGGGGCCGCCCGGGGTGGGCAAGACCACCCTGGCGCGGCTGCTGGCGCAGTTCTGCGATGCCCATTTCGAAACGGTGTCGGCGGTGCTGGCCGGGGTCAAGGAGATCCGCCAGGCCGTCGAGGTGGCCAAGCAGCAGGCCGGCCAGTATGGCCGGCGCACCATCCTGTTCGTCGATGAAGTGCATCGTTTCAACAAGTCGCAACAGGACGCCTTCCTGCCCTACGTGGAGGACGGCACGCTGATCTTCATCGGCGCCACCACCGAGAACCCGTCGTTCGAGCTGAACAACGCGCTGTTGTCGCGGGCGCGGGTCTATGTGCTCAAGAGCCTGGACGAGGCCGCGCTGCGCAAGCTGGTCGATCGCGCCCTGAGCGAGGAACGCGGCCTGGGCAAGCGCAACCTGCAGGTGGGTGACGAAGCCTTCAAGATGCTCATGGCCGCCGCCGATGGCGATGGCCGGCGCATGCTCAACTTCCTCGAAAACGCCTCGGACCTGGCCGAAGACGGCAGCGAGATCGACGTCGAGATGCTGCAAAGCCTGCTCGGCGACAGCCGCCGGCGCTTCGACAAGGGCGGCGAGGCGTTCTACGACCAGATCTCGGCACTGCACAAGTCGGTGCGCGGCTCCAACCCCGACGGTGCGTTGTATTGGTACGCGCGCATGCTCGACGGCGGCTGCGACCCGCTGTACATCGCCCGCCGGGTGGTGCGCATGGCCAGCGAGGACATCGGCAACGCCGACCCCCGCGCCCTGAGCCTGTGCCTGGCGGCCTGGGACGTGCAGGAGCGCCTGGGCAGCCCGGAGGGCGAGCTGGCGGTGGCCCAGGCCATCACCTACATCGCCTGCGCGCCGAAGAGCAACGCGGTGTACATGGGCTTCAAGGCGGCCATGCGCGAGGCGGCCGAGCACGGCTCGCTGGAAGTGCCGCTGCACCTGCGCAACGCGCCGACCAAACTGATGAAGCAACTGGGCTATGGCGAGGAGTACCGCTATGCCCACGACGAGCCGGACGCCTACGCCGCCGGCGAGGACTATTTCCCCGAGCAGCTCGAACCGCGCCAGTACTATCAGCCAGTGCCCCGCGGCCTGGAACTGAAGATCGGCGAGAAGCTCAAGCACCTGGCCGAGCTCGATCGCGCCAGCCCCCGCCAGCGGAGAAAACCGTGATTGCACTGATTGCCGCAGTCAGCGCCGGCGGCATCGCCGGTACGCTGTTGCGTTTCGCCACCGCCAACTGGGTCACAGCCCACTGGCCACGGCACTTCTATGCCGGTACGCTGGCGGTCAACCTGGTCGGTTGCCTGCTGATCGGCCTGCTTTACGGCTTGTTCCTGCACAAGCCGCTGGTGCCGGTCGAGCTGCGCGCCGGGCTGATCGTCGGCTTTCTCGGCGGCCTGACCACCTTTTCCTCCTTCTCGCTCGATACCGTGCGCCTGATGGAAAGCGGGCAGGTCCCGCTGGCCTTGGGCTATACCATTATCAGCGTGGTGGGCGGCCTGCTCGCGACCTGGGCCGGCCTGTCCCTGACCCGATTCTGAACCAACACCTACTTATAACGAGAGAACGATATGCTCGATTCCAAACTGTTACGCGGCCAACTTCAGGAAGTGGCTGACCGCCTGGCCTCCCGTGGCTTCAGCCTGGATGTCGCGCGCATCGAATCGCTGGAAGAGCGCCGCAAGGCCGTGCAGACCCGCACCGAGCAGCTGCAGGCCGAGCGTAACGCCCGCTCCAAGTCCATCGGTCAGGCCAAGGCCAAGGGCGAGGACATCGCCCCGCTGATGGCCGACGTCGAGCGCATGGCCAACGAGCTGGCCGCCGGCAAGACCGAGCTGGACGGCATCCAGGCGGAACTGGACGGCATCCTGCTGACCATCCCCAACCTGCCGGACGCCAGCGTGCCGGTCGGCACCAGCGAAGACGACAACGTCGAAGTGCGCCGCTGGGGCACGCCGAAGGCCTTCGATTTCGAAATCAAGGACCACGTCGCCCTGGGCGAAGTCAGCGGTGGCCTGGACTTCGAGGCCGCAGCCAAGCTCTCCGGCGCCCGCTTTGCCGTGCTGCGCGGCCCGGTGGCCCGCCTGCACCGCGCCCTGGCGCAGTTCATGATCAACCTGCACACCGGTGAGCACGGCTACGAGGAGCACTACACCCCGTACCTGGTGCAGGCCCCGGCCCTGCAGGGCACCGGCCAGCTGCCGAAGTTCGAGGAAGACCTGTTCAAGATCACCCGCGAAGGCGAGGCTGACTTCTACCTGATCCCGACCGCCGAAGTGTCGCTGACCAACCTGGTGGCGGGTGAAATCCTCGACGCCAAGCAGCTGCCGCTCAAGCTGGTTGCCCACACCCCGTGCTTCCGCAGCGAGGCCGGTGCCTCGGGCCGTGACACCCGCGGCATGATCCGCCAGCACCAGTTCGACAAGGTCGAGATGGTCCAGGTGGTCGAGCCCGCGAAATCCATGGAAGCCCTGGAAGGCCTGACCGCCAACGCCGAACGCGTGCTGCAGCTGCTGGAACTGCCGTATCGCGTACTGGCGCTGTGCACCGGTGACATGGGCTTCGGCGCGGTGAAGACCTACGACCTGGAAGTCTGGGTGCCAAGCCAGGACAAGTACCGCGAGATCAGCTCCTGCTCCAACTGCGGTGATTTCCAGGCGCGTCGCATGCAGGCCCGCTGGCGCAACCCGGAAACCGGCAAGCCGGAGCTGGTGCACACCCTCAACGGTTCGGGCCTGGCCGTCGGCCGTACCTTGGTCGCGGTGCTGGAGAACTACCAACAGGCCGACGGTTCGATCCGCGTGCCGGAAGTGCTCAAGCCGTACATGGGTGGCGTCGAGGTCATTCGCTGAATGGACTACCTGCCGCTTTTCCATAAGCTGCAGGGCGGCCGTGTGCTGGTCGTCGGTGGCGGCGAGATCGCCTTGCGCAAAGCGCGCTTGCTGGCCGATGCCGGCGCCGCGCTGCGGGTGGTGGCGCCTGAGGTCGACGGCCAGCTGGCCGCGCTGGCCCGTGAGGGCGGTGGCGAGGTCCTGGTGCGTGGCTACCGGGCCTCGGACCTGGATGGCTGCCGGTTGGTGATCGCAGCGACCGACGACTCGGCGCTCAACGCTCAGGTCTCGACCGAGGCCCAGGCGCGCAGCCTGCCGGTCAACGTGGTGGACGCGCCGGCCCTGTGCACGGTGATCTTCCCTGCCATTGTCGACCGTTCACCGTTGGTAGTGGCGGTTTCCAGCGGCGGCGACGCCCCGGTGCTGGCGCGGTTGATTCGCGCCAAGCTGGAAGCCTGGATCCCGTCCGCCTACGGCGAGCTGGCCGGGCTGGCCGCGCGTTTCCGTCACAAGGTCAAAGCCTTGTACCCGGACGTCAACCAGCGTCGCGGCTTCTGGGAGAGCGTGTTCCAGGGGCCGGTCGCCGAGCGCCAGCTGGCCGGGCAGGGCGTCGAAGCCGAGCGCCTGTTGCAGGCGATGGTCGACGGCGCGCCGGTGCAGCAGGGCGGCGAGGTGTATCTGGTTGGCGCAGGACCGGGTGATCCGGACCTGCTGACCTTCCGCGCCTTGCGCCTGATGCAGCAGGCCGACGTGGTGCTGTACGACCGCCTGGTGGCTCCGGCCATCATCGAGATGTGCCGGCGTGACGCCGAGCGCATCTATGTCGGCAAGCGCCGCGCCGATCATGCCGTGCCGCAGGATAAGATCAACCGCCTGCTGGTCGACCTCGCTCGCCAGGGCAAGCGCGTGCTGCGGCTCAAGGGTGGCGATCCGTTTATCTTTGGCCGGGGTGGTGAAGAGATCGAGGAGCTGGCTGACGAGGGTATTCCGTTCCAGGTGGTGCCGGGCATCACGGCGGCCAGTGGTTGTTCGGCCTATGGCGGGATTCCGCTGACCCACCGCGACTATGCCCAGTCAGTGCGCTTCGTTACCGGCCACCTGAAGGACGGCACCAGCAACCTGCCCTGGGATGACCTGGTGGCGCCGGCCCAGACCCTGGTGTTCTACATGGGCCTGGTTGGCTTGCCGACCATCTGTGCCGAGTTGATCCGCCATGGCCGTGCGGCGAGTACGCCGGCTGCGCTGGTGCAGCAGGGCACCACCCGCAACCAGCGGGTGTTCACCGGTACCTTGGCTGACTTGCCGGAGCTGGTGGCACGCCACGAAGTGCATGCGCCGACCCTGGTGATCGTCGGGGAAGTGGTGCAGTTGCGCGAGAAGCTGGCGTGGTTCGAAGGCTCGCAAGACGCCTGAAATGACTGGGGCCGCCTTGCGGCCCATCGCCACGATAAATCGGCTCGCACAGGATCATGCAAGCCCCTGTGGGAGCCGGCTTGCCGTGGCGACGAACCGCGGCGATGGGCTGCAAAGCAGCCCTAGCTTTATCAAGCCTTCCAGATCCCTTTGCCCATTAACCGCTCCCGATCATGCGCCAAGCCAAAGTCCTGCAACGGCCCCTTGGGCACGATCCCGTTCGGGTTGATGGTCTTGTGGCTCATGTAATAGTGCTTCTGGATATGCTCCATGTTCACCGTGCCCGCCACGCCCGGCCACTGGTACAGCTCGCGCAGCCAGTTGGACAGGTTCGGGTAGTCGCTCAAGCGGCGCAGGTTGCACTTGAAGTGCCCGTGGTACACCGCGTCGAAACGCACCAGCGTGGTGAACAGCCGTACATCGGCTTCGGTCAGGTACTCACCGGCCAGATAACGCTGGCGGCCCAGTAGCGCTTCCAGGTGGTCCAACTCGTTGAAGACATCGTCGAAGGCGGCCTCGTAAGCTTCCTGCGAGGTGGCGAAGCCTGCGCGGTACACGCCGTTGTTCACGGCTGGGTAGATACGGTCGTTGAGCGCATCAATGGTGGCGCGCAGCGGCTCGGGGTACAGGTCCAGGGTGTTGCCGGTCAGTTCGTTGAACGCACTGTTGAAGATGCGGATGATCTCGGCCGACTCGTTGTTGATGATGCGCTTCTCCTGTTTGTCCCACAGCACCGGCACGGTCACCCGGCCAGTGTAGTGCGGGTCGTCCTGGGTGTAGCGCTGGTGCAGGTACTGCAATGCGTCCAGATGATCACCGCTGGAGCCCTGCTGCTGGTCGAAGGTCCAGCCGTGCTCGCCCATCAGCCAGCTGACCACGGAGACGTCGATCAGCGGTTCCAGGCCCTTGATGGCGCGGAAAATCAGGGTGCGATGCGCCCAAGGGCAGGCCAGTGACACGTACAGGTGATAACGGCCGGCCTCGGCGGCGGGCAATTGATTGCGGCGCTGGGCGTTCTCGCGCTTGAACGCGCCATCCTGGCTGGTCTGGTACCACTGGTCATGCCAGCGGCCATCGATCAAAAGGCCCATTGCGGAGCTCCTCGGAACAAAGTCGTTTGTCGTTGGAGCTCAGTCTAGTGAAAAGCGTTCGAATAAATAGCGCAAAGAGTGCGCCGTATTTATCGGGTTATTCGATGCTTCTGCGCCTGGCCCAGTAGTCGCGAGCGCAGCTGAACGCCTGCTCGCGGCCTTGGCCCAGCCCGCGCAGGGCCAAGGCCATGGTGGCGACCACGGCCAGCTCGCCATAGCTGTCCTGTGCCTCGCCACGCCATACCGCCAGCAGGTGCTCGGGCTGCAGGCTGGCCGGCTTCACATGGCGCTGGGCGCTGAGGGCCGGCCATTCCTCGTCCCAGGTCTCGCCGGCCGAGGTGCCGTACAGGTGGCTGATGACATCCGGGTTGACCTCGATCTCGCCGCCGTCGCCCTTGATGACCACGGCGTGGTCGCCGAGCAGGCGGCTGGCCTCGCGGTGCACCGCCTGGTAGCCGGGGTGGAAGATGCTCTGCAGGCCGCAGCGGGCGCCAAGCGGGTTGAGCACCCGGGCCAGGGAGTGGATGGGCGAGCGCAGACCCAGAGTGTTACGCAGGTCGATCATGCGCTGAAGTTGTGGCGCCCAGTCCTGCAACGGGAAGAAGGCCAGCCGATGGCTGTCCAGGGCTTGCTCCACGGTCGTCCAGTTGCGACACAGCGGGATACCCAGCAGGTCGAGCAGTTGCTCGGTGTACAGCCTGCCCGCCGTATGGGCGCCGCCACCGTGCATCAGGATACGCACGCCGTTGCCTGCCAGGCACTTGGCCGCCAGCAGGTACCAGGGCAGGTGGCGCTTCTTGCCGGCGTAGCTGGGCCAGTCGAGGTCGACGGTGATCTGGGGGGCGTGCAGGTGGGCGCGCAGGGCCTCGGTGAAGCCGGCCAGCTCCTCGGCGCTTTCTTCCTTGTGCCGCAGCAGCATCAGGAAGGCACCCAGCTGGGTGTCCTCGACCTTGCCCTCGAGCAGCAGGGTCATCGCGGCGCGGGCTTCTTCGCGGGTCAGGCCGCGGGCGCCACGCTTGCCCTTGCCAAGTATGCGCACGAACTCGGCGAACGGGTGTTCGGCCGGGGTTTCCAGGGTCAAAGGGCGTGCTTCGTTCAGCTGTGGCTCAGTCATATGCAGTTGGTCGGCTTGGGCAGGCCCGCCAGCTTGGCGGCAAGTTTGGCGGGGGTGCCGTTGAACAGGCGATTGAGGTGTGGGCTGTTGCCTTTCTCGGTGCCGAGCTTGAGCGCGGTGTACTTGATCAGCGGACGGGTGGCCGGCGACAGCTGGTACTCCTGGTAGAACTGGCGCAGCAGTTCGAGGATTTCCCAGTGGTCTGCGGTCAGGGCGATGCTTTCGCGCGTGGCGAGGGCCTCGGCGACTTCGCGGGACCAATCCTGCAGTTCGACCAGGAAGCCGTCCTTGTCCAGGGCGATGCTCCGATCGCCGACAGTCAGGGTACTCATAGCCAGCTGTTGACCTTGTCGTGGAGAAGGGAGAGCTCGACGAAGGCGGCGTAGTCCACGGCCTTGGCCAGCGGGTTGTCGAGGGCGCGGGCCTGCAGGTCTTCGGCGAGGGCGAACAGGCGCTCGCCGAGGTTTGCGGCCTGCAGGGCGGCGAACGGCTCGCTGCCGGCCTTGAGCGCGTAGGTGGCGTCACCGCACAGCAGCAATGCGTCTTGTGGGCCCAGCAGGCGCAGGCAACTGGCCAGGCGCTCGTCCCCGAAGGGCGAATGGGCGATTACGTGCAGGGTCGTCATCAGAGCGTCACCACCTGGTCGAAACGGGCAATCAGCGCGGTCAGCGCGGCGTTGTCGAGCACTTCCACCGGCAGTGACAGGGCGTCGTTGTCCAGCCCTCGGCGGGCGAGGCTGTGGCCACAGGCGAACAGCTCCTCGACACCGAACATTGGCAGGGCCTGGAGGTTGGCGGCCAGGTTCTTCTGTTGCACGGCGTCTGGCTGCTGAGCGGCGGCGAGCTGGAACACGCCGTCATCAAGGAACAGCATGCCCAGCGGCAAGTCGAAGGCACCACCGGCCAGGGCGATGTCCAGCGCTTCGCGAGCGGACGGGCCGCTCCATGGCGCCTGACGGCTGATGATCAGCAAGGACTTGGCCATTTCAATCACCTCCGAAGCAGACCAGGCGGTCGGCCAGTTGCGCGGCTTCGTGCAGCTGGCCCAGGCCTGACAGCTCCCACGGCATCGGCAGGTTCACCGCCGGGCGCTGGTAGCGGTTGGCCTCGGTGTCGTCGAGCACACCCCGGCGCAGGGCCGCGGCAATGCACACCACGGCGTCGAGCCGGTGATCGCTGACGAAAGCGCGCCACTGCGCGGCCACGTCCAGCTCATCCTGGGGCGCGACGATATTGGCCGAAGCACTGTGTACCCCGTCCTGGTAGAAGAACAGCCGGGCAATTTCATGCCCGCCGGCCAGCACCGTCTCGGCAAAGCGCAAGGCGCGGCGCGAGGAGGGCGTATGGGCCGGGGAAAAGACCGCAATGGCGAATTTCATGTAAGGCTCGAGCAAATGAATGCGGCCATGATAAAGCAAAAAGCCCGCGCAGGTGGGCGCGGGCTTTTGCTCGGATCGCCTGGGCTCAGGCCTGTTCCTTGCCCTCAGGCAGGAACCAGTTGAGCAGCAGGGCACAGATGCCGCCGGTGGCGACGCCCGACTCCAGCACGTTGCGCAGTGCCGCCGGCATGTGCGCGAGGAACTCCGGTACCTGGGCCACGCCCAGGCCCAGCGACAGCGACACGGCGATGATCAGCAGGGCGCGGCGGTCGAGGCGGGTGCTGGCGAGGATATTGATGCCCGAGGCCGCGACGGCGCCGAACATCACCATGGCCGCACCGCCAAGCACCGGCTCCGGCACAGCCTGGATCACCCCGGCAACCGACGGGAACAGGCCCAGCAGGATCAGCATGGCGGCGATCCAGATACCGATATGGCGGCTGGCAATGCCGGTCAGCTGAATCACGCCGTTGTTCTGGGCGAAGATCGAGCTGGGGAAGGTGTTGAACAAGCCCGCCAGGAGCGAGTTGGCGCCGTTGACCAGCACCCCGCCCTTGATCCGTTGCATCCACACCGGGCCTTCCACCGGTTGGCGCGAAACCTTGCTGGTCGCGGTCACGTCACCGATGGCCTCCAGCGAGGTGACCAGGTAGATCACCAGCATCGGGATGAACAGCGACCAGGAGAAGCCCAGGCCGAAGTGCAGCGGCGTCGGCACCTGGAACAGCGCGGCCTGGTGCATCCCGGTAAAGTCCAGGCGGCCCAGGTAGCCGGCCAGGGCGTAGCCCACAGCCAGGGCGATGACGATGGCGCAACTGCGCATCCATACCACCGGGACACGGTTGAGGATAACGATGATCGCCAGCACCACGCCCGACAGCAGCAGGTTCTCGCCATCGGCGAAGGTGCCGTTGGCCATGGCACCGAAGCCGCCGCCCATGCTGATCAAGCCGACCTTGATCAGGGTCAGGCCGATCATCAGCACGACGATGCCGGTCACCAGCGGGGTGATCAGGCGTTTGACGAAGGGCAGGATGCGCGACACACCCATTTCCACGAACGAACCGGCGATGACCACACCAAAGATCGCCGCCATCACGCCCTCGACCGGTGTGCCTTGCTTGACCATCAGCGCGCCGCCAGCGATCAGCGGGCCGACGAAGTTGAAGCTAGTGCCCTGCACGATCAGCAGCCCGGCGCCAAACGGCCCAAAGCGCTTGCACTGGACAAAGGTGGCGATACCCGAGATCACCAGCGACATCGACACGATCAGGTTGGTGTCACGCGCCGACACGCCCAACGCCTGACAGATCAGCAAGCCCGGCGTGACGATCGGCACGATGATCGCCAGCAAGTGCTGCAGTGCCGCCAGCAGGCCGATCAGCAGGCGAGGCTTGTCCTCGAGGCCAAGGACCAGTTCATTGGCAGGCGCCGCCGCGCCTGGGCCGTGTTCGTGTGAACTCATGGGAAAATGCCGCCCCGGAAGAAAAAAGGAGCGCATTCTACGGGCAGAACGGCCATTGCGGTAGAGGCAAGCACGATGGCCGCACAATCGCGGCGGAATCGGCTAATAAGCTGACTTTTAAGTCAATCTCCGGCGGCTTTCCTGCAGCTATTCAACGGGCACGAAAAAGCCCGCCGAAGCGGGCTTTTCCTGAGGCGGTGGCAACAGATTCGATCAGTCGTCGCGGCCCATGATGCCGAACAACTGCAGCAGGCTGACGAACAGGTTGTAGATCGACACGTACAGGCTGATGGTGGCCATGATGTAGTTGCGCTCGCCGCCATGGATGATGGCGCTGGTCTGGAACAAAATGCAGACCGACGAGAACAGTACGAAGCCAGCGCTGATCGCCAGTTGCAGGCCGCTGATCTGGAAGAAGAAGCTGGCCACCACGGCACCCAGCAGGACGAAGAAACCGGCGGTGATGAAGCCGCTGAGGAAGCTCATGTCCTTGCGGGTGATCAGCACGTAGGCCGACAGGCCGCCGAACACCAGTGCGGTCATGGCGAAGGCCGAACTGACCACTTCGGCGCCACCGGCCATGCCCAGGTAGCGGTTGAGGATCGGGCCGAGGATGAAGCCCATGAAGCCGGTGAGGGCAAAGGTGGACACCAGGCCCCAGGCCGAATCACGCAGCTTGTTGGTGAGGAAGAACAGGCCGTAGAAGCCGATCAGCACCACGAAGATGTTCGGGTAGCCGACACGCATCTGCTGGGCGACGAAGGCCATGATGCCGCTGAAGGCGAGGGTGAGGGCCAGCAGGCTGTACGTGTTGCGCAGGACCTTGCTGACCTCCTGCTGCTCGACCTGCTGGCCGTGTTGGACGGCGTAATCCTGTTCGCGCATGGCGCACTCCTTTGGGGTGAGACCGCGGTCCGGGACCTGCGGTAGTGGAACGTATGGTGCAGAGCATATCAGAGCTGTCGCAAGCCGCGACACAGAGAGTTTGACAGCTTGTTACATTAAGGTATTATTGCCGCCGCAAAACAGCTGGAAGCGTGGCCGAGTGGTTTAAGGCAACGGTCTTGAAAACCGTCGATGGGCAACTATCCTAGAGTTCGAATCTCTACGCTTCCGCCATATTCAAAGCCCTGATTTTTCAGGGCTTTTTGCGTTTTTGGGGCATGCGTTTAGGCTGGGTGATTCGCGCAAGTGTTCCGCATCTTTTAAGAGGTGTTCCGCAACCTTGCTGGTTTGTTCCGTCACCGGGTTGGCTTTACAACCTCTCCGACGCGGCGGTAAACAACCTCTGTTATGCGCTTGTCGGTATGGCCGAGCAGCCTGCTTGCATGGGCCAGGTCCTCGATTTCACTGGCAGCCTTTGGGCGGATGTCTCGGAACTGGAAGCCCTTGATCCGATCGGCTAGGGCTGGGTCCATGTCATCAATCGCCCTGTCTGCCGCTACCCTTCTCGCGTCATCCCACCGGAGTCGAAGCATCGACCTGGTGACATTGCGACCGTCCTCTGTATTGATCAGGTATGGGCCTCGCACGCCTCGCTCCCTACGCTGCAGCAGCAGACGCTCAAGCAGAAGCGACATCTGGCTCTGCTCACCGTCAGTGGCCAGTCGTATCCGAAGCTTCTTGGCTGTCTTGCCCTGGTCAATTTGCAGGTACCCGTCGACCACGTCTGACGCCCTAGACGCCAGGACATCGGCTGGCCGCTGACCGGTGAGGTAGGCCAGGTCCATCGCATCCCTGAGTTCCGGTACGGCGACTGCGTACACCGCATCCCAGATTGCAGGGCCGGCGTAGAAGTCCCGCGGCTTCTCCTTGTTCTTGCGAACCCCAGCCGCTGGGTTAACCTGAGAAGTCACTCCCCATTCCCTCGCCATGTTGAAGATATGCGACAGCAGGGCGATCTCTCGATTTGCCCGCACCTTCCCAGTGCGCCTGTCGCGGTACTGAGCAAGCGTGTGCGGCGTGATCGCTTCGATAGGTGCGTCGCTGAAAGCCTTCCTGAGCTGCCGAAGCTCGGCCAGATTGTCCTTCTGTGTCCGAGGCTTCTTGGTTGGGATGACATCTCGCTCGTATCGATCGAAGAGGTGGCTCATCAGGCGAGTGACTTTCGGCAAGGCTTCCCGTATGTCGCGGCATGTGCCACGGCCTTCGCAATCACTGGTTGCTTCAAGATGGTTGTCATCCGGTTGCGCCGGGAATACCCGCTCGCCAAAGCCGTTGGGTAGGTCAGGCGTTGCATTGCACTGGCATCGTCCGTAGCATTGCGAGTTGACTACGTAGACAGCAGAAAATTTGTCGGCGGTGCTGCGTAGGCCCTTTAGCTGTGGGTCATATGAAGGGAAATCGGAAGCGTTTGGGCTGTTCCGCTTCAGTGCGGGAGGCTTGCTTCTGAGGCCGTCCTTCCTCCGTAGTCACGAAATGCTGCGTACCTTGGCCTCCGTCGCGTGAAAAGCCGTGACGGGGGCCAAGTACTTTCTGCCTCCTTCTTGGCAAACCTTGATGATGGCCACGGCCTGGTAGCGTGTCTTTCCCACCAGCACCTTGCGCCCGCCGCTGAACATCATCACCTGCGCATGCTTAGGTTTGTTCAGGCCAACCTGGCTTTGGCTGCAATACGCGCTCGTTATGATCTCAAGCACCTCGTCAGGGGTGCACCCGTCTTTCATTTGCCGGGCGAGCAGCGCATGTCTGATCGCTTCCAGGTCAAATCGGATACCTCTGCAGTTCGGTACCGGCCACTGCTGTTGGCGGCATATTTTCCGAATTCGATCGAACTGCTTCGCCGTCAGGAGGTAAGTGAACTCTGCGACGTGACCGGCTTGATCGAGGCGCAGGCCTGCTTGCTCCAGACGCATCGCATGTTCTATTAGCGCTCGGAACGCTTGAGCGACTATCACATCACCCTGCTGACTATTGCCCATTGCTCAGTCCTCGCTGGCCGATTGCGGTGACATGCGAGGCGTTATCGCGAGGCCTTTGCTGCAGCGCGCGTAGGTTTCTTCCGGCTTGTGGCTACTGCTTTCGCCTCGCGTTCAGTAATCATCTGTTTGGCAAAGGTGCGGGCTGTCTTGATGAGCCCGTCGAACGAGTAACTGTTACTGAGATTGCCGCCGCTGGTGGCGAAGCGCTTGGTACGCTCGATGTAACCCTTGCTCTCGAGTTCTGCGATGGCACGTTGCACCGTCCGCGGTTCAACCCCAATCTTGCGGGCCAGGGTCGCCTTGCTTGGGAACGGATCATTTCCTTTGCGCCACCAGTAGCCGGCGAGGTGAAGGATGATCACCATATCGAGCGTTTTGAGGCCCAGCTCCTGAGAGTATTCGAACAAGACGTTGGGGATTGCCGTCCAGCCAGATGCGGTCAGGTCTTTGCCCCAGCGGTCAGCGATCGATTTGTCCTCGGCGGGCGGCTTTTTGCTTTTCTTAGATTTGGCAGGTGGGGTTGCGCTTGCTGCCGTGGTCTCGCTCGCAGCTGGCTCGTCCGAGCCTGCTTTATTGCTGTCCTCTAGCTGCTCTGCGGCCGTGCCAGGGGCATTGATCTTGGGAGTGCTGGCTTTCGCATCAGCTTTCTTCGTGCTTGCAGTGGTTTTGGATGCAACAGGCTTTTTTCGAGTGCTGGCAGGCTGAGGGGTAGTGGCCATGATGGGCTCCGTAATGTCTGAGTCGGAGCCGATTATGGGTGCGTCAAAATCAGGGTGGCAATGGGGTGGGTGGCGACTAGGGTGTCTCCCCCGCACTGTTATGCTGCGTGTGGATTTCGCTGAATGTGCTCCACAGTTGATGTGGTTAATTGCTGAATATGATTTGTAGGACGGTGGAGTCTCCCGGGATGAGGGCTTGTGGATCTCCCTCCTGGGGTCATTCCCGTCCTCCTGGGGAGGCGTGAATGTCTTGGGTATGCGCAAAATATTTTTCACATTTTTGCGTTTAGATCCTATTTCTGACGATTAGAGGGCCTCATAAGGCCTTTCTTGAGAGCCGAGAATGGGCATAGAGGTTCTCGGCACGTGGGATATTGATCGCTTAACCATGGCCACTGAACACTCGGATGCCGGCGAGCAGGGCAGGTAGGGATTTTAGCGTGGTTTTCACGAGACCTTGCTTCCTCCCGTCCTCCTGCGTCCTTATCGCTCAATTGACCTTCTGTTCTCTACTTGGCTCATTGAGTGCTTGGGCCCTCCGGCTTCGGCGGCTTGCTACGTGGGAGCGCAGAGTCACTGTGTGCCTGGGCAGCCTTGTCTTTGACTGCGGCTGTGAGAATGCCCGCTACATCCTCCCTGAGGCCCCGATCGGGCAGGTTGTCGCAACCTTTGATCTTCATGAATTCCTGAATGGCTTTGGCAACCTCCGGCTCCGTACGCGCAAGCAGTAGCTTCGTCTGGACAAACAAGCCCCATGCATAAGCCCAGTCTGGGCTTGGCTTTGGCTTGCACAGATGGGCCTGGACGCTTTCTAACGCGGCCCTGGGGTTCACTTCAAAAAAGGAGTCACTGCTTTCCAGCCAACCGTCTGATTCAGCTCGGGACATGATTTTGATGGGTTCCCGAGTGGCGAAGCTCACCTTGTTCCCATCGACCTCAAACAGAGAGGTGGCCGGGAAGGATGTGCCCAGGAACTCCACATGATCGAAGGAGACATTGAAGAATGATGCGAGGGAGAGGTCAGCATTAACAAAGGCTGATTTTTTCACTGTCACGTTGTCCCAGAGCGTGCCTTTCAGCCTGGTTTGGGTGAAGTCGGTGGACACGAGGTCGATGTTCATGAATGTCGCCCCGTCTAGCGAGGCCATGTTGAAATTGGCACCGTTCAGGACGGTGTCCACAAAGACTGTCCCGTAGAGCCGAGAGAATGAAAAATTAGCGCCTGCAAGATCCGCATTTTGCGCCCAGATCCGCGGGATGACCTGCAAGCTGATATCCAGGTAGCGTAGATTGCGTGATCGCAGATCCATCGCCACCTCACGGGTCATGAAGTATTCCTTTGGGTCGGCGTGGCCCGAGTATGCTGCAAGCTCCGCATCCGTATTGGATGGCCCCTTCCACAGCTGCTCGCCCCTATCAATTTCAATATGAGGTACCCAGAAAACTGTGCCGCCATCTTGATTGTCCAGCCAGTGCGTGTGGGTCTTCAGCCATAGCACTGGAGAGAGGTGCGTGGGTAGGAAGATCACATCAATGCACACCAGCAACCAGAGCTCGAATACTCCCGTGGCTAAACCTCGAATCCGCTTCGTATTGGTTTGGATGCGCGTGCTGAAACTGGCAGCGAGCAGTTCTCTAATGCGAATGCGCGTGGCATAGCAAGCGCAGTAGAGCGCCGCGACGTGTAGCACGAAGAGCAGCGGGCTCTGGTAGGCCGTGAAAGTGGTGAGGATGTAGAACAGAGTTGCTGGGCCCGCAGACAGTAGGCAAATCAGCATCGCCAGGTCGGTACGAAGACTGAGTATTTCTGACGCATTTCTCGGACGTGAGGACTTGAGCCCTGCAAACATCTTCGGGAGCCTTCTCAAGGTCACCAGATGCCCTACTAGCACGATCAGGGGGCTCAGGACGTAAAACCCAACCACAGACACTGTGGCGCTCACCAGTGGCAGTTGAATCCCGTTGTTTGGCATGAGCAGCATAGAGTCCTTGGTGGACGATACGCTGGCCAATACGTAGAGAATGAGAAGGGCGTAGGAGAGGAGGGACGACAGCTCAGTCTGGTTCGCTTCCTCCTTGGGCGACGCTTTGCGTGGGAATACTGCCCTGATGGGCTGCTTACGGTTCACAGACATGTCGACTGGTGCTTAGAAAGTTGAGGTCGACAGGGTAACGAATTGTCTTTCTGTGAGACAGGTCAGGTAGGTGCAATATAAGCGTCAGCCCAGCTCAGCTTGCGTAAGTCTGGACGTCATCCCTGATGGGGTGACAGCTGTCCGATCTGGTCACATTGACCAGCCCTGAAGCGTTCATAACTCCTTGCTGACCAGGTGGAGGTGAGCAGGCATCAGGTCTTAAAGACCCTGATCAATAGATCTTCACGGGCAGTGGAAGCTGGCTGCAGCGGATCAAATCACCGTCATACCTCTGCCATGGCTAGGCCCTATACTGGCTGGCTTCATGAACATCATTGCGATACTCATCGGGCGCAAGAGCCCTTGATAACGGCTAGGGTCAGTAAGGAGAGGTAATGGCTACGAATCGAGCATGCATCATCTGCGGTGAGCCTGCGAAGTCAAACGAGCATATCTTTCCCGCCGCGTTGGGCGGGCGTAGAACCAATCGCGGTATCTATTGCCATGACCACAACCTTGGCTTCGGTAAGCTGGTGGCGCGTTTGGAAACCCAGCTGGCCATGATGAACGGTGCATTAGAGGTGAGGCCGGATCGCAAGGACAAGGCCAAGCCCTATTTCTTTATGGACGGTGATACCCGTTATCGCATGGCTGGTTCGAACATCGACATCGATATGCCACCGCCTCTTGATTTAGCAAGCGTTGGAGCGAGCACCGAGGTGAAGCTTGCTGTGCCCAGCCTGGACGTAGCCAAGCGCTGGGTTGAAGCTAATCAGACAGATAAGATCAAGATTGATCTTAAGCAAACGGGGGCACCGCAAACGCACTACCGAACTGAAGGTAACCGCATCCAGTTGAGGTTTGGCGGGTGTGATTTCTTGCAAGCTGTCGGCTACCTTGCGATGACGTTCTTTGCGCACTCATTCCCTGATGCTGCTCGACATGAAGGGCTGAAGAGCTTCAAGGAAATGCTCCAGCGCGACCTTGAAGATGACAAGGCGAACTGGGAGCAGGAGTTGGTCTGGTGGGATGGCCGGGAGGCCTCCTCAGTTGTGGGTGACAATCCCTACGACTTCGGCCACACGTTGGCGGTGGGGGTGTGTGACGTCACGTCACGGGCATACGCCTATGTATCATTTTTCTCATGCCTGGGCTTCGGCGTGGATTTGGGGCCGGTTGAGTATTCAGGCGATAAAAAGACGGTGTGCACGTTCATCAACCCCCTGGCTGATCGGGCAGGAGACTCCGTAACCGAGGTGCCTCAAACCATCTTCAACACGGAGATCGGCAAACCGGGGGTTTCCCTTTATGACATGATTCACTCGGGTGCGGCGTCGAGGGCTGTTGGGCGGTTTCAGCAAAAGCTGCATGCGCGACACACAGAAACGATCGTCGCTGACATTCTCTCGCGGGTACCACCTCAACCAGTGGCGTCTTTTGAAGGGTTTGAACAGTTCATGGTCATCACGCAGGAGTACGGACAGTCACTGCTCAACCTGCTTCGGAAAGTGGTTGACGGTCTAGCACCAAAGTTCGTAGATCATGAGCCGGCTCCACAGGTTCTGCGCTCTCTGATTGCGAAAGACGAGAGCCGGCATAATGGATTGACGCCCATCGCCTGGCAGGTGCTCCAACTCACCATGAAGCTGGTTGCACTGCAAATGCATAGGGCCCACACAGATGGCGCTCTGGACTCACAGAAGGTCTCAGGTTTGTTCTTTGGTGACCAAGGTCTTGAGTTGATTACACGCGACGTCATCCAGCCAATCTTACTGGCGCGCCCCGGCCAATGACCTTCGAACATTGAAGGTGAGCCACTGCATTGGCCACCATTTATCGGTTGATTCTCAATCACTCGATCCAGGATTAATCTAGGCCGTGCAGGTTCGAGCTAGTGAGGTTGACGGCCCCTGGTTGACGACCAACTGTGTAGAGGGGACGCATGGTGAGCGTCCCCACTGTCGCCGGCCGACTGGGTCAAGCTCACACACCAGCCATTATAGGCCGAGGACAGACTCAGACAGGTCATCGAGAGGCTGGTGGAAATTTCCCAGATCTCGGTACATATAATGTCGTGTAGTACCACGGGGGCTGGGTGGCAGCGCCGCCTGGGTAGAAGGGACTCATTACAAGGAGTTTTATGCCAACTCAACGCAGAGGTTCTGACGGTAAGTCGATAACAATCCCCACGGGCTGGACATCTCGTCAGGGCTCAGATGGCCATGTTGTGCCTATCCGACCTGGCGCAACCTCAAGGCAGGGGTCGGACGGCAGGGTTGTCGAAATCCAATCGGGCTGGACTTCTAGGCAGGGTAGCGATGGTCGAGTAGTGGCGATTCCGCCCGGAGCTACAAGTCGGCAAGGTAGCGATGGTCGAGTGGTGGTGATCCCACCTGGGGGCACGAGCCGGCAAGGCTCCGATGGCCGAGTTGTTGCAATACCTAAAGGTTATACCTCACAGCAAGGTACTGACGGGCGAGTCCTTGCTATTCCGCCGGGACGGCGGGCAGTAACGCAGGCTAACGGAAAGCTAAAACTAGCTCCGCAGTGAGTCTCGTGGGGGCTTACCCAACTCGGAAGGTGTCAAAGCTGCTACGGTCTTACAAGCCTACTGGCGGTTACCGAGCTCATGCGCCAAAGTGCAAGATCTTGTCCGATTTCGGTTTGACGCCTGACAGGATTTGAACTATCTAAAAGTAGGCTTCGCAAACCAGACGATAGGAAATCAAGTATGAGCATCAAGCCAGGCCCGAAACGAACAAACGAAGATGGTACTCCAGATAAAAGGCAGAGAGTTACGCCTGAAAAGAAAAAAGATCATCCAGATCTGAAGCCCCATAAGCATAAAAAGGGGGAGTAGTACCGAAAAGCAGCTCTCAGGAGCTGCTTTTTTATTTGTTTGCCAGAAGGTCTATGTGAGGTTCAGTATTCGTAAGCGGAGAGTCGTATTCTCTTTGCGATCCCATCATCGCTTTGAGCAAGCACTGCGCCCAACATTTTTGTGGATCGCGCACTGGTGGAGCGGCGGAGGAGTGCGTAGAGGTCTACCAGGGATAGAAGTGTCACCAAAATTAGTTGTCTACGGCTGCTGAGCTGGTTAACGTATCCGGGTGTCATTCATGAGAATCCCTATGGACGATCAAACCCACACAACGCCTTCAGGCAACTTGCCGGATTCTGATCCTGGGCAGCATGCGTCCATCATTGATGAGCTGAGAGCTGAGTTCCGAAAGCTCGAGCGAGAAGAGGGTGGCTGTTTTGAGCCGTCGCTTACAGACGCTGGGCGCCGAAAGAGGGCCAATGAAGCGATCGGCTACATCATCGACTTAACCCTAGGCTCCGGCAAAACCGCCCACTACAAAACAATCGTTACCGCCATTGAGCGTGCGCGATTGGTGTTGAATGCTCTCGATGATATCAGCGAGGCTATCGGCTTAACCGCGAGCTTGCAGCGCCAAGCGCGTATCTGGACGAGTGTTCTGACCTACAGCCTTGCCGTCCTGGCGAGACTTTATGCGCTTCTTGCCTACTCTCGGCATGCTGTCTTGAGTATCCCTTTGCATGCTGACGGCCCTGAGCTCAGCGGCTACAAGCACCGCCTTCGTTAACTCTCCCTTCGAAATTTTCATTTTTTCCTTTTTCGAATGGGGAGCTTTGCTCGTGCCTACCAAAAAACGTCGTGCATCTTCCAAGCGCCCACAGAAGGGCCGAGAGAAAAAATCCACATCACCGTCCAGCGCACAGGCTAGAAGTGCGGGTCGCGAAAGGCGGTGGGCTGCACGCCTGATTGAACTCCTGAAAATCGGTATTGGCTTGGCCAACCTTATCTTGGGGTTACTCAAGCACTGAGGGCGCCGCCACCGACTGAACCAGGGCGGCCATTAAATGCAGGATGCTAGGGGTCACGCCGCGGCAGGCTTGGAGCACATGTTGCTCTAGCCTGTGACGGTACCTGCCCACCCAAAACGCCTCTCTGGAATAGCTCATGGGTGTGGCATAATGCCACTCCTTGGGCTGGCACATGGTGCGCGGCACTTGCTAGAAAAATGAGAAAGTATCGAGGCATAGGATTGCATTAAATGACCCCCGCAACGTATACAGCGGTTCTGCCGATCGCTCTGTTGTCAATTGTGTTTATGGTGAAGTTGACCGCATGCAGGCCAATAAGCGGTCAAGAAGTATGGCGGGCCACGATGGAAATCCCTGTCGACATTTCAATTTTTGGGGTGTCGACGCTGATCAGTTTTATCATGATCTTGGGTAGTGGTGGCGCCCTGTCTGAAGCCATGTTTCTTTTGTTGGGTTTTATATCTTTAAAGATATTCAGTATTGTGATTTGGCGGATTTGTATTTCGGAAGTGGAAAAGGGGAGGTTGGTTTGGTGGAGGTTGGCGGGAATCGTCTTGGGTACAGGACTTAACTTTTTTATTACTATCATGATGGCGTTTTATTCTGTAACACTTCTGGTGAGTAAGCAAAATGGTCTTTCTTGATCTCAAAGATGTTGCAGGGGTAGCAGGGTCTGTTTCCGCAATCCTGTCAATTGTGCTCGGTGTTTATGTGCTTTATTCGAGTAGAAGCAAGACGCGCTATAATGAGCAGGCTCGAAGAGTTGAGCTTGAGGTTATGCGTAAGTCGTTTGAGGAAAAGATTTACCGTCTAACCGAGCGTATGCAGAAAAATCCGGATCGGTGGCAGGACGTCAATCATCTGGTTGTTGAAGGTAACTCAGCGCGTGCCGAAGGTAACCTGACTCCATCAGGCAATGCCGCGGCTGCCTTGAGGCCTTATCAGTTTATCGAAGATCTAGGCATTGACTTGGGTTCTCTGAAAATTAAAGAGAATCAGGTGTTTGTGCTGACGCCGTTCCATTCGATGTATGAAGAAACTTACGGCACTATCAAGTCGGCGTGTGCAATGAATGATCTGGTTGCTGTTCGTGGCGACGAAGCATTCAAGGTTGGCAATATACTAAAACATATCATTGAGCAGATTATTTGCTCTTCATTTATTGTTGCTATTATCAATGGGCGCAATCCTAATGTGCACTACGAGCTCGGGATTGCTCATGCGCTCGGCAAGAATGTGTTGTTGGTTTCTCAGGGTGTAGAAGAAATTGCCTTTGATTTGCAGAGTGAGCGGGTTCTGATTTATAAGGATCAAAGTGATCTTAGTAACAAGGTTTATATTTACTACACTAAGATCCTTAAGGGGAAAATGGTAGTCGAGAACTACGATGTCACCCCCGCTTTACATGGTTGGGAGTTGAGGAAGGCAGGAGCTGATCGAGCCTCTCAATATGCAGCGACGAGGCAAGAACTGCTGGGGGGGTTGGCCGACTTCTTCGCTCGTAAAAATGCGTCGGTCAAGATTCACAATGAGGACGGTACTCTTGAAGAAGAGCGTGTCTACCCTCGGTCGGCTGACCCGCAGCGCACCAAAGGATGACCGTTTTTCATTGCAGGTTACCCTTGCATGGGCGTCAGGTGCACCAGCTTTGCTGGTGCACACTCCCCAGCTCTCTAATGGATACGAGGGTTTAGTAACGGGTTGTCTATGACGTTCATTTGGCGTGGGTCATTCACCATGACAGGTTGCCATCAGGAGCGCTCGCACCATGCTCTCAATGCCGTCGATTGGAGCCTTCTCGAAGTAGCTACGCAACTGGCGTATCTCCGCCAGGTTGTCTTTCTGAGTGCGCGGCGCCTTCTTCGGGATGATGTCGCGCTCGTATCGGTCAAAGATCGCACCCATGGTGACCAGGTCCTTGGGTTTCTCCTTCGCTTCCAGCTCGGCCCACTTCAGCCTTGCCAGATTCAGGTCAGTGCCCAGCGGTACCGGCTTCCCAGACTTATCCAAGTAGAAGTAGCTGATCCACTCCTTGCCAGGGTTTTTCATGCTCTTACTAGTGCGCTTGCGCCGGTACATGTCGGGCGGCAGGTCACGGCTCTCAGTCTTCCTTGGGCGCATTTCACCTCACCTTCGAAATGTCAGGTGTCCACGCGGGGACTACTGGTGGTGGCGACGCCGTTGGCATTATTCCAAGGCTCACGCCCAGCTTCATGCGGACGTAATGGCGGTCAACCAGTGGGCGCCCGCTTCGGGTTTCAACGAGTACCCAGCCACGTTCCTCTAGCCAGCAACGCTGATATCCCCTGGCCTTATAGTCAGTCAGTTCGGCTAGCTCTTCGTCCGAAAGAATCTCGGTTTGCATGTGATGGTCTCCACGCCGCTGATGGCGGCAGGTGTGATTAAATGGGGCCTCAATCAGGAGGATCGATATGGGCAAGACAGCCAAAAAAAACCTTTCTACTTCGCAGGTGCACCGCTCGTTGCGATTGGCGCCGCCTTTGCCGCTATAGGTGCGTCGGGACAGGAAGCCTTCGGCTACACCGCAGTTGGGCTACTGGTGCCTGGTTTGTTGTTGCTCAGTGCGGGCTATAGGTCGAATCGCCAGCGGGTTTAAGTTGGTAGGATGGATTTAAGCTCGCGTTTCGAGCAGGTCAGTTATGGCTCGATCCTCTTGAACTCGACGACCCATATCCACGGATTGTTTTCCCAGGCTTCCGGGCCGTTGATGGAAACCCACAAGTCCTTGAACATGGCCATCGGCAGTGATTCTCCTTGCGGCTTAGTGAGCTTCACGCCAACGGCGTGCTTGGTCAGGCGAGGCCGCGAATCTTGCGATTGCGAGGCTTGCCGCCCTTAGCCATGTTGTGGTGCCGGCAGTCGGGCGATGCCCACAAGATGCCGACCGGCTGATCTTTGGTAGCCATGACCGGGTCGACCTCGAAAACGTCCGCCACGTAGTGCTCGCTCTGCTGGTGGTTGGCGCGATGCACGGCCAGGGCGATTGGGTTGTGGTTCACAGCGACATCCGGCTCGCGGTAAGCCTCGGCAATACCGCTGCTGGCGCCGCCGCCGGCGAAGAGATCGACAACCAGGGCGAGGGAGGTCATACAGGTCATGTTGTCGTCCTTGCGTGCAGGCTCTGTGCTAGGGAAGATGAGCCAAAGGGATTAAAGGGAGAGTCATCGTGGATCGTCGAGCGGAATGTGGTGGCACTTAGGGTCGTTTGATAAGATGGCGATCTGGAATCATGGAAGAGAATTGATCGTGGCAAAGTGGCGAAAGTACTCTGTATGGGCAAGGTGGGTGCGTGCACAGGTTTCACAGCGGTGCCGGTGGTTAGTAAAAAAATCACATATGCATGCAAAATACTTAGGGGATTTAGGTTTTGAGTCGTGGGCAAAGATCATTACCGTTAGCTACCTGTCATTGATTCTTGGAATTGTATGTGCTCGTGTCAGGGAGCTAATTTCACTGCCCTTGAATGAGCTGGGAGACTTTGCGGCAGGCGCATTTGGCCCGCTCGCATTTCTTTGGCTGGTGCTAGGCTATAGACAGCAAGGAAAAGAGCTTAGCGCAAGTACTCAAGCTTTGGAAATGCAGGTCTCTGAGCTAAAGGCCTCGTTTGATTTACAGCAGGAAATTGCAAAGAAACACGACTTGACACTTGACCCGGTTTTGCAGGTAAAGTCTCTGGGTTGCAGGTCTTCAGGCGCAGATAAAATTGAAGTGTTTTCTATCGAAAGTATTGAAAACGCTTGTCGTCAATTCACAGTTGAAATGAATTCGGGTGATGGATCCCAAAAGGCGGGGCCATCGATTTATGGGTTGCTTTCACCCGGGAAAGCTATCAGTTTTAACGGAATTAAGTATTCTGATGGTCAACAGCGTGGGGCGGGTATCACAGTGAAGTACATTCGGGCCAATGGTAGTAAAGGCTCTCAGCGATTTATCTTTGTTAGATTCTCTGTCGACAAGTTTGTGTTAAGCCCCGAGCTGGAATATTTTGAGTAGCCGGGCTGTGAGTGCTCGGGCGAGGATTCAGTTGGTGAGGTGAGGCATGGGTTGTGATTAAATCACATTTGGCATATTGCGGTGTTTCCGCTGCCGCTCAGGTGATGTCGACATCCGAATCAACCCAGGGGTAACGAAGATGGATCTGCGCCGACCGAGGTATACATAGTGGCCGAGAGTCCTCCCAAAAGAATCACGTGGAGATCGGTTGAGTCGAATAACTTCGCTGATGTCATTGAAGAGGCGAAGGAATATGCAGCTCAGTGGGTAGGGGCAGGGATGCCTAGCAGCGGATACTACGGCCCCATTGACCTGGCTGAATGACCTCGTCTCCTGGGTCCTGCTGAATCATCAGCATGCTCTTCCGGTCGAAGGCCAGAGCCAGGCGCGGCGATATGCTGATTTCGTGCCGCGGCGGGGTAAGAAACTTTGCTGCGTGCCGCCGGCTCAGGGTGTGAATTCCGTGGATCAGCGCCTCGATAATCTGGCTGTAGGTGGCATCCGCCCATCCGCAGATGGCCCGCAGGTGCTGGCCAGTTTGCTTCCTGGCCGACAGCCGAAGCGGCTCAGTCCGCGCCACAGATCTGTGATCCTCGATTTCGTGGCGCGCAATCCTGAACAGCGCGTGATGCCCCAGCGCTTCGATGTGATGAATCATCAGCGTCATCGCCTCGCCCTGTTCCTCGATCCCGGCCCACTCCATTAGGTCCAGCAGGGCCTGTTTAGTCCCTGGTCGGACCTTCAAGCGCAGATCCTCTTCCTGCAGTCGCTCGGCCCTTTCGTGCCGGCGCTGGTCGCGCTCTGTTTGGTCCATCGCCATACGGCACCTCCGTTGATCTGCGGTGCGAAAAATGCTGGTTCGCTTGCCTGCTTCCATTGCTTCGATAATGTGCATGGCCGCATGGCCGCTAAAGCAGAATCTCTTGGTATTGCCGGTAGCAAACATCAATGATGTGCCAGGCTTTGCCCTTGGCTACTGCCTGGAACAAAGGTTCGGGCGCCGGGGCAGGACGGCCAGGTATTTGAAGTCCTGACAATGTCAGGGCTTTTTGCGTTTCTGGGAGTTGGGAATTGTCCGGGAGGGCGTTCTTTGAGGGGGCGAGGGGCTTTTATCGCATTTTGGCAGCCAGGTGTTTCCGCGCGGTTGCTGTGGCGGTCTCACCCATCTAGAGGCATGCGCCAAGGCTGACAGCCGCGGCCGCACAGGCAAACTGGCCCGAAACAGACCGGCGATCTTCGCTCAGTAGCCAATCTGCTTCAAAACCGCCGCCACAATCGCTTCTGGCCTGTCTTCCTGCATCAGGTGGCCCGAGTTTTCTACTCGGACGCAGGGCCATTGGGAGATAAGCCCAGCAAGACGCTCCCCCTGGGAGTAGGGAATCCACGCGTCCTCCGCACCCCAAAGCACCGACACGGGACAATCCAGCCTCCCGTACAGCGGTTCAACTTCCGCGGTGTAGACCTGATCCATCTGTGCGATCTGTCGGTAAAAGGCCGCCTGGCCAATCGGCCCCTGCCATGGTGCGCTGTAAACCTGCAGGGCCTCGTCACTGAGGGGATTGGCCGCAGAGGTTTGCAGATAGGCGGCCAGCAGCGCCCGATGCATGTAGTCAGGCATCCCGGAAAAGGCGGCTTCATGTTGACGGACATGCTGAACGAAAGGAGAGCCCCAGGGTGCCAGGGCTACCGCATCGAAAATGGTGAGAGACGCATAGCGCAGACCGTTCAGGTAGTACCCGCGCAGCGCTGTCGCGCCTCCAAAGTCATGGGCCAGGACGTCAGGGCGCTCGATGCCCCATTCCTTGAAAAGCGCAGCCAGGACCTTGTTCTGAATCGCCAGTGAAACATCCTGGCCCTCCCGCATTTCAGACAGGCCATAGCCAACCAGGTCGAAGTAATACACGGTCCTGCGGTCAGTGAGATGGGGTATGACGCGCCTCCATACCTGCGAAGAGAAGGGCGTGCCATGGATGGCGACCAGCGGCGCGCCTGTGCCCATTTTTCCCCATCTGACCGTGTTGCCTTCGATGCTCGATGCGTAGGGTAGATCCAACATGGCTCACCTCACATTGTCATTTAGCTAAATGACTATATGATGCAGGCATGGACAGATCAACACAGATGAAAGCGATGAGCAGTGAGGTTCGCATGGCGATACTTCGCCTGCTCGCAGCGCCTCGTGAGCACTTCGCCGATCAAGGGTCGGCAGACCCGGTCGAGTTCGGCGTCTGCATGACCCTTATCGCCAGTGCGTTGGGTGTTGCCCAGCCAACAGCGAGCCGTCACCTTGAAATTCTCAGGCAGGCGAGGTTCATCTCGGTTTCAAAGCAGCAAAAATGGTCGTACTGCAAGCGTAATGATGCTGAGATTCTCGAGTTTCTGGAGTGGTTCCGGCTTGAGTTGGCGCCAGGTGTCTAGAAACGCTTGAGTCGAGGCGAAGTACAACGCTGCATCAGCCTGCATGGCTCAAACGGTCAGAACTGGTACCCGACCCCCGCGTAATACCCCCAGCCATCGGACCGGCCGCGGAAATCCCCATCGCCGAAATTCAGCTCGCTGCCATCCTGCCAGTTACCGCCATTGTGGAAGTAACGGCCGACCAGGGTGAAACGCAGGTGGGTAAAGGCATACAGCAACACGTTGGTGGCCACCGTGGCGTTGGCCGTGCGGTTGGGGTTGTCCTTGTGCAGATCCGAGCCGAAATCGAAGTTGGTGAAACCGATATAGGTCAGCGAGGCGCCGTTGTCGAACTTGCCGAGGGGTACGATGTACTTCAGCTGAGCCCGATAACCGTCCCACGAATACTCGTTGCTGGCGCCATAGTTTTCCCACTGGTAGCGGCCGTAGAAGTTGGCCGACAGGTTGACCCGCGAATGGGTGTCGATGTCGGTGCCCAGGCCGCTGTAGAGGGTATTGGCGCGGTTGGCGCTGTTGCTGCCGTGGTCGTAGATCCAGTCGAAGGCTACGTACCATTCCTTGAATGGGCCGACGGCCAGGCTGCGTCCGGCCAGGTAATCGATGGAGATCCGCGGTTCATGCTCCATGAAAACCGGCGAGCCGCGATCCCAGACGCCTTTGTCATGGCTGTTGCCGATGGTGAGGATTTTCGGAATGTCGATGTAGCCGTAAAGCTCGAACGGCCCCTTGCGGCCAAAGTATTCGTACTCCAGGTAGATATCGTCGGTCGGTCGCGGGCCGAAGCTGATGTCCTTGCTGCCGATCAGGGTGAAGTTCTGGTTGTACCAGTCCGACAGGTAGGGGCCTGATTTGGCCGGCGCGGCGGCCGGGCTCAGGGCCTCGCCCTGGGCTGACTCGGTGGGGGCAGTTTCCTGGGCATGGAGGGTGAGGCTGAGTAGTCCCGTAACAGTGCCCAGTAGCAGGGAGGCAGCCAGGTGGGGGCGGGCCGCTGGGCGGAGGAAAGCAGATTGACGCATCGAAAGTCCTTGTTCATGCGGTGCCAGCCCAAGTGGGCTGGAGATGGGCGACAGCTTCGGCGATTGTTCGCTTAATTGTTTTAAGCAAACGTTTGCATACTCTGTACCAACCTGCCAGAGGTCGCTGAAATAAAACCTGAACACAGGGTTTCAGCTGACCCTTCGGTTAGTCGGTTGCATAGAAGGAGGGCGAGGGA
The DNA here is from genome assembly GCF_047501685.1 of Pseudomonas sp. CAM1A. Taxonomy (NCBI): domain Bacteria; kingdom Pseudomonadati; phylum Pseudomonadota; class Gammaproteobacteria; order Pseudomonadales; family Pseudomonadaceae; genus Pseudomonas; species Pseudomonas sp. CAM1A. The sequence continues at coordinate 600,959 of NZ_JBFNXP010000002.1, forward strand.
TGGGGGCAGGCGCGAGCAGGGAGCAGTCATGCTGCAGGGGGAGGCAAAAGGCGCGGTAGCGGGGCGTCGATTGAACGCGGGCGGATTGGGCGATGGCTTGTGACGTGTCACGGCAAAACCATCGCCCTATGACTGGATCACTTCACTGCAGTGTCTCGGGCTTCCTGCCTTTGGAAGCCTCCTGCAACCCTTGCTCCATCCGCCCGATCACCTGCGCCAGTATCGCCGCTCTTTCCAGCTCTCCGGATGCCTTCATCCGTGCATGATCGCGCCGCAGGTTCAGCAGGCATTTCTGCAGTCCAAGTGCCGAGCTGTCGTAGTTGTCCATGTCGTTCTCACTGGCCGTGGCATCCGTGCCGTTGTAGGAAAGGCTCGACGGTATCAGTTCAATTCCCTGGCCAATACTGATTATTCATACACTGGCTGACACAGCTGTCGAAGCGTCCTACAGCGACAAAAGAGGCGTCTTACAAGTTGCCTGGATTGAATGTTTCGGCATGCTTCCATCCATGCCCCGGCAGGCCTCGGATCACAAGGCCTGCCGCAAAACTGGCGGGTCGCTGAGATCAGGCGTGCATCCCGGTACCCATCGCACGTTACTGAAACGATATGTTGCAATTGCCGTGCTAAATGCACGCATCGCTCAGACTTGGGTGTTGGCTTGGCCCAGCAGCCAGTTCACCACCTGCTCAGCGGGTGATCCAGACGGCGGTGTCTGGCTGGCAAGAAGATGGAAGCCGGCATCGGTGCTCAGCTCATGGCCTTCCAGTGCCAGCACCAGCGTGCCGGCTTTCAGGGCATTCGCCACCAGCAGGCGCGGCACCAGGGCGATACCCATGCCTTGCTCGGCAGCCTCGATGGCGAGGATGGTCTGCGAGAACACCGGGCCGCTGAAGCGTGCGCCGGGCAACGCGTAGTGGTCGAACCAGCGCTTCCAGTTGTTGTGGCTGTCGGAAATCAGCGGGTGCTGCGCAAGATCCGCGGCTTGCCGCCAAGGCTGCTCGCCGCGCAAGCCCGGCGCGCACACCGGCACCGCCACGCCGGGCAGCAGGGGCAGGGCGTAGGCGTCGGCGAAGGGCGGCGCTCCCCAGCGCACGGCCAGGTCCACCGCACCCTTGCCGCTCAGCGGGCGGGTACTGTCGGAGGCGTCGATCATCAGGGCCACCTGCGGATACGCCTCGGCCAGGCGCCCCAGGCGCGGGATCAGCCAGCGGCTGGCGAAGGCGGGAGTGGTGCTGAGCAGAACCTGCTGCGGATCGCGCGGGTTGTCGCGCTCCAGCAGTTCGCCGGTGGCGTCCTCGATGATCTCCAGGGCCAGGCGCACGCGGGCCAGGTAGTCGGCGCCGTCCCGGTTGGGCCGCAGGCCCCGGGGCAGGCGCTCGAACAACGGGCGGCCGAGCTTGTCTTCCAGGGTGCGTACCTGCTGGGCGACCGCGCCCGGCGTGACATGCAGTTCGTCGGCGGCAGCGCGGAAGCTGCCCAGGCGGGCGGCGGCCTCGAAGGCTACCAGGTGGTTGACGATGGCGGGGGCGTTGCGTCGCTTGGGCGCGCTCATCCAGTAGATTTCCTGCAGGCTGCTGCCAGTATTCGTGATTGGTACGTTCAGCCGGATTCTGGCTTCATGGGCCTACTTGATCAACTCCCGGAAGGAGCTGCATATGTCTTCTCAGAAAGTGGCAATCATCACCGCAGGTGGCAGTGGCATGGGCGCGGAGGCTGCGCGGCGGCTGGCTGCCGATGGTTTCAGGGTGGCGATCCTGTCGTCCTCGGGCAAGGGCGAGGCCCTGGCTGCCGAGCTGGGCGGCATCGGTGTGACCGGCTCCAACCAGTCCGCAGAGGACCTGCAGCGCCTGGTCGACACTGTGATGCAGCAATGGGGGCGTATCGATGTGCTGGTCAACAGCGCCGGGCATGGCCCGCGTGCGCCGGTGCTTGAGCTCAGCGACGAGGACTGGCACCGGGGCATGGAGGTGTACTTCCTCAACGTGGTGCGCCCGACCCGCCTGGTGACCCCGATCATGCAGCGCCAGGGCGGCGGCACCATCATCAACATCTCGACCTTCGCCACCTTCGAGCCGGATCCTGCGTTCCCCACCTCCGGGGTGTTCCGCGCCGGGCTCGCGGCCTTTACCAAACTGTTCGCCGACCGTTACGCGGCCGAGAACATCCGCATGAACAACGTGCTGCCGGGCTTTATCGACAGCCTGCCGGAGAAAGAAGAGTTCCGTAGCCGGATTCCCATGGAGCGGTACGGCAAGGCCGAGGAGATTGCGGCCACTGTCGCCTTCCTGGCTTCCGAGGGCGCAGGCTACATCACCGGGCAGAACCTGCGGGTCGATGGGGGTATTACTCGTTCGGTGTAAGGGGTATGGCGAGCCTGTAGCAGGGCGGCGACTTCCGTTAGGATGTCGCCCCTGTTTCCCGCTATCCGGATTCCGCCCATGAGCACACCGACATTCCGCCAGGCCACCTCCAGCGACGTGGACCGTTGCTACCAGATCGAGACCAGTGCCTACGAAGGCGACGAAGCCGCCACCCGGGAAAAGATCGCCACGCGCATCGCCCAGTACCCGGAGGGCTTCCTCGTGCTGGAGGCCGAGGGCCAGGTAATCGGCTTCATCAACAGCGGTTGCGCCGACCAGGTGGTGATGTCGGACGAGGCGTTCAAGGAACTAGTCGGGCATGACCCGCAGGCGCCCAACGTGGTGATCATGTCGGTGGTGCTCGACCCCGGGTACCAGGGCCAGGGCCATGCCAGCCGGTTGATGGCGCGCTTCGTCGCGCAGATGCGTGAGCGCGGCAAGGCCACCATCCACCTGATGTGCAAGGAGCGCCATGTCGGGTTGTACGAGAAGATGGGCTACGCCTATGTACGCCCGTCGGCTTCCGACCATGGCGGCATGGCCTGGCATGAAATGGTCATGGTGCTGTAGAGGCCCTTCGACTAGCATCGACGCTTTTCGCAGCCAGGGAGAGGCTTGTGAAGTACGTCGTGATCGAGACACACCGCAGTGAGTACCCTGCGCCCATCACCTTTGCCCGTGGCACGCTGCTGGAGATCGGCCAGCGCTACGAGGGCGACGAGCACTGGGAGGACTGGTACCTGTGCAGTTGCCAGGGGCAGGCAGCGGGTTGGGTGCCTGCCCAGTTCATCGAGCGGCTGGGCGTGGGCCGGGGCAGGGCGCTGGAAGCCTATTCGGCCCATGAACTGGACGTCGATCCCGGCCAGCAGCTCGATAGCCTGCGCCCCTTGAATGGCTGGGCCTGGTGCCGCCGGGTGAGCAATGGCGAGCTCGGCTGGGTGCCGCTGGCCAAGCTGCGCGCGCTGGCGTGATCAGCCTGCGGCCAGCACCGCCGCACTGTCCAGAACGCGCGCATAGTCCATGGCCAGGTTGCTCAGGGCCAGGGCATGGACATCCTCCGCCGGCCACAGCCGGCCTTGTAGATCGCGCTGGTCGAAGGTGTAGCAGGCGTCGCCCACCACCACCGTTGCGAACCCCAGGTTGCCCGCCGAGCGTGCGCTCGACTCCACCGAGTTGTTGGTGATCACGCCGATGATGACCAGTTGCTGGATGCCGCGCTGGTGCAGCCAGTGTTCCAGGCCGCTGTTGCAGAAAGCGTCGGGCAGATGTTTTTCAAACACGGCTTCGTTCGCCTGCGGAGTGAAGGCGGGCTGAAACTCGCAGCCGGGCTGGCCTGGCCGGAACACCGAATCCGGATCGCGGGAGATATGCCGCACATGCACTACCGGGCGCGTGCTTGCGCGCCAAAAGGCAAGCAGTTCGCTGATGCGCTGTTCGGCTTCGGGGTTGTTGCGACGGCCCAGGCGAGGGTGGTTGATGCCGTTCTGCATGTCGATGATCAGCAGGGCGGCGTTGGCGGCGAGTGCGGTCATATCCGGTGGTCTTCCTTGGCTGGACTCTGCACCGTAGCACGGGAGTAGCTTGCCCGAGGGACAACCCGCATCTGATCCGCTTTTTTTCCACGAACCTGAATCTGTAACCGTATCAGCCGCTGCCGGACAATTACGCCCAGGCCCAGCCTTCCAATCCGGTGTGCGCTGGGCAGGCTGCCCCGCTGCATGCCCGCAGCGGCCAGCCCCGCCGTTACGTCATCACACTGTAGAGGTTCCGATGGGCAAGCTCGCGCTGTTTCTGGGTGGTTTTCTGTTGCTGACTATCATGATTGGCCTGCTGGGCACAATTCCGCCAAGCTGAGCCGCAACTTTTTCCTGTCCCGGCCCGCCTGGCGCAATGGCGGGCCAGACTCTTCCCTCCCGGTTTTCCCGCCGAAAGCCGCAGTCGTCTAGACAAGCGGTAGCTGCAAGTCGTTCTCAAGTGCAAGGCGCTCGTGTAATCTCCCGCCCCCAATCAAAGGGCCCGGGCACACGGGCCATTTACTTGCCTTGGAGACAATACACACTATGGAATGCAAGAAAGGCACTGCAGCGATGCTGGAGTGGCGCGGTCGTTTTCTCGGCGAGGGCATCCTCCACGAAGAGGACTACGATCAGGCACTGCGCCGTGCCGAAGAGTTGGAGCGTTCCGGTGTGATCAGCGCAAGCGAATGGATCGAGTTGGTCAAGCTGGCCAATGTGGCCTTGCTGCGTTTGTAATTTTTCCTTCAAGCCTTGCGGAAACTGTCCACAAAAATCGTGGGTAGGTCTGTGGATAAAACGCTACAGGCCAGTATTGGCAAGCACTCTGTTAGATTGAGCAGAAATTGAGCAGCCCTGTTCAGGGCTGATCCCACAGGCGCGGACGGGCATCGCGCAGGGCCTGCAGCAGCTCGCGAGCCCGCGCCGGCAGGTCGCCGGCGGGGTATACGGCATGCATCTGCGGGTCGTGCCCGGTGCTGGACGTCAGGTGAAAATCGGGGCAGACCCGCACCAGCCGTCCGGCGCGCACTTCCGGTTCCCCCAGCCAATCGGCCAGCCGCGCGATGCCGGCGCCCGCCAGCGTGCTTTGCAATACTGCCACCCCCGAACCCAGGCGCAGGCGTGGTCTTGGGCGCAGGCTGGAGATGCGCCCGTCCTTGCTGAAATGCCAGGCCTTGAGGATGCGCGGCGCGGTGTGCAGGATCAGTGCATGCCGTTCCAGCTCCTCCAGCCCTTGGGGCGTGCCGGCCTGCGCCAGGTACTCGGGGCTGGCGTACAAGTGGCGGCGGTAACGCCACAGCGGGTAGCCGATCAGTTCGCTGGACTGCGGGAAGGCACCACGGATCACGAAGTCCAGCTTGCCTTGCAGCGGATCCAGAGCCTGGTCGCTGTACTGCACGTCGAGGGTGACATGAGGGTGGCGACGGGAGAACCCGGCCAGCACACCCGGCAATATCTGCTGGGCCAGCACCTCGGGCGCGGCCAGGCGGATCCAGCCCTGGGCGTTGCCGGTCAGCGCGGCCAACTCGTCGGCGGCATCCCGTTGCACATCCAGCAAGCGTTCGGCGTGGGGCAGCAGGCGCTCGCCGGCCTCGGTCAATGACACGGCGCTGGCGCTGCGGTTGAACAGCTTGGCGCCGCTGTTGTCCTCCAAGGCCTGCACGGCACGTGTTACCGCGCTGGGCGAGCGGCCCAGAGCGCGGGCGGCGCTGACGAAGCTGCGCTTATGCGCGACGCTGACGAATGCCTGAATTTCACGCAGCATGTCCAAGGCCATGGAGGGATTCCTCGTTGCAGTTTTTGCAATGTGGCATTTCAACACAAGCGCGGCGCTTTGATTAGTCTGGCAGCCTGTTTTGTGCCGCCTGGACCTTCGAGATGATGGATATTGCCCTGCTTTCGCTGTTTGCCTTCGCCGCTGGCCTGATCGACGCTGCCGTCGGTGGTGGCGGGCTGATCCAGATCCCCGCGCTGTTCAATGTGCTGCCCAACGCCCAGCCAGCGGCCCTGCTGGGCAGCAACAAGCTGGCTTCGGTATGCGGTACCACGTTCGCGGCGCGTTCGTTCATCCGCAAGGTCAAGCTGGACTGGGGGTTGATCGTGCCGGCGGCGCTGAGCGCCTTCGTGATGTCGTTTCTCGGCGCGGCTACGGTGTCATTGGTGCCGGCGAGCGTGATGCGCCCGATGGTGCTGGCGCTGATCGTGCTGATGGCCATCTACACCTTCTGCAAGAAAGACTTCGGCACCCTGCACAAACCAATGGCCATTGGCCGCAAGGAACAGTGCCTGGCTGTGCTGATCGGTGGCGCCATCGGCTTCTACGATGGGCTGTTCGGGCCGGGCACCGGCAGTTTCCTGATCTTCCTGTTCATTCGTTTCTTCGCCCTGGATTTCCTGCATGCCTCGGCCTCGGCGAAGCTGGTCAACATCGCCACCAACCTGGCCGCGCTGGTGTTCTTCATCCCGTCGGGCAATGTGCTGTGGGCCATTGCACTGCCGATGGCGCTGTTCAATGTGCTCGGCGCGCTGACCGGCACCTGGCTGGCGGTGCGCAAGGGCGCGGGGTTCGTGCGGGGGCTGTTCCTGGTGCTGCTGTGCGTGCTGATCGCCAAGTTGAGCTGGGACCTGCTGGCCGGTTGACTCACACCACCTGGCGCTGCCCATCGGCCTGTTCGACGCGGTTGCGGCCCTGGGCCTTGGCCCGGTAGAGCGCCTGGTCGGCGCTGGCCAGCAGCTCGTCGAGGCTGGGCGCCGGGGTGTCGGCGGCGCAGCCGCTCACACCGATGCTCACGGTGATCCGCAGCGGCTGCCCGGGCTGCGCGATGTGCTGGTCCTGCACCGCCCGGCGCAGGCGCTCGGCGGTGAACCTGGCGAGCTCCGGCGCCAGCCCCGGCACGACGATGACGAACTCCTCGCCGCCCAGGCGGGCGAACAGCTCACCGTCGTGCAACTGGTCGTGCAGGGTCGTGGCGAACTGGCGCAGCACCTGGTCGCCGACAGCGTGGCCATGCTGGTCGTTGATGGTCTTGAAGTGATCGATGTCGAGCATCATCAAGGTCAGCGGCGCTTGCTGGCGGTTGTCGAGCAGGGCATGGGCGCGGCGGATGAACGCGCTGCGGCTGAGGGCGCCGGTCAGGTGGTCGATGGTCGCCTGGTGCGCCAGGCGCGCCATCAGGCTGCGGTTGGCGCTGCTGACGCAGGCCAGCACCAACGGGCCGAGCACCAGCATGGCGATGCCCAGGCGCGCCGACATCAAGGTGGTGACCCCCGACTCGCTCTGCGGGATATTGAAGTGCATGAGGTTCTGCGCCACGGCGACGATCAACGTGCTGCCCGCAGTGAGGGCCAGCAGCGAGACGAGGAACGGCGAGTAGCTGAGCGCGCACCACAGCAGCGCGGCAATCGGGAAGGCGATGGCGCCGGGCCCGCCGAAGACGATACTGACGCTCAGCGAGGCCAGCAGCACCAGCAACGGCGCCAGGCGCACCGTTTGCCCGGCACTGCCGGGGCGGGTCAGGGCCCTGGGCGATGGCGCGGTGAGCATTACCGGCAGGACCAGCACGCTGGTGGAGAACTGTTCGCTGAACCAGGCCAGCCAGGTGGCGCGCAGCGATTGCTCGAACCACGGCGCGGCCATCACGCAGGCCAGGCTTGCGGCGACCATCGCGCCGACGGCGCAGGCGCCGAACAGGCACAAGGTGCCATGCGGGGTGCGCAGGCGACGATGCACGCGCGGCAGGCGGGCCATCAGGTACCAGATGGTGGCGATGGCGCCGAGGTTGCACAGGTTGAACCACAAGGCCGGGCGCCAGGCGCTGCCGCAGGCCAGGTCGGCGGCGACCATGGCCAGGTAGACCAGGACGAAGCCGCCGGGGGTGGCCTGGCGCGGGTTGCGCAGCAGCAGGCCGGCGAGCACCGCGTTAACCGGCCAGAACAGCGACAGTGATTCGATCGGGCGGGCGAGGATACCGCCCAGGGTCAGCGCCAGGGTCAAGCCGAACAGGATCAGCGGGGGCAGCAGGCGCGACGGGACTGAAGACACCATGGGCTCGACCGGCAAGCGAAGACAGAATCCAGGAAAACGGCTGTAGGCACCTGGGACGATGTCATGCAGTGTCTTTCAACTGGTCAATTGATGTCAATTCGCCGCAATCGGCGCGGATGGCGACTACAGCCCGAACACCCACGGCACCATCAGCACGGTTACCAGCATCACCAGCAAGGTGAACGGCACGCCGACCTTGACGAAATCGGCGAAGCGGTACTGGCCCGGCCCCAGCACCAGGGTGTTGACCGGCGACGACACCGGCGTCATGAACGCCGCCGACGCCGCCAGGGCCACGGTCATGGCGAACGGGTAGGGCGACATGCCCAGCTGCTGCGCGGTGCTCACCGCCACCGGGGCCATCAGCACCGCGGTTGCGGTATTGGAGATGAACAGCCCGATCAGCGCCGTCACGGCGAACAGGCAGGCGAGGATCACGCTGGGGCCGGCGCCGCCGAGCGCGCCGACCAGCGCACCGACGGCCAGGTCGATGCCACCGGTCTTTTGCAGGGCCAGGGCGAAGGGCAGCATGCCGACGATCAGCACCAGGCTCTGCCAGTGGATGGCGCGGTAGGCGCTGTTCATGTCGATGCAACGCCCGGCGCCCATCAGCAGGCAGCCAATCAACGCGGCGATGACATTGGGCACCAGGCCGCTGACCATCAGCCCGACCATCACCGCCAGGCTGATCAGTGCATAAGGCGCCCGGGCGCGCGCTGGCGCGACCTGGTCGATTTCCGCCGGCAGGCTCAGCACCAGGAAGTCGCGCGGCTTGCCCTGCAGCTGGCGTACCGCCTTCCACGGGCCGACCACCAGCAGGGTGTCGCCCAGGCGCAGCTTTTCTTCCACCAGTTGCCCTTCGATGGCTTGCTGGTCACGGCGCAGGCCGACCACGTTGAGGTCGTAGCGGGTACGGAAGGTCAGTTCGAGGATGCTCTTGCCGATCAGTTGCGAGCCGGGCGGCAGCGAGATCTCCGCCATGCCCAGCTCCTGGGACTGGTCGATGAAGTAGGCGGCCTTGAAGTGCAGGGGCTCGAGCAGCATGGTCTGGCACAGGCTGCGCAGGTCGTCGCGGTTGGCGAACAGGTCCAGCAACAGCACGTCGCCCTGCTGCAGCAAGGTGCCGGAGTCGGCGCTGATCACCCGGGTGGTGAACTTGTGCTGGCGCTCGATGCCGATCACGTTGGCGCCGTGGCGGGTGCGCAGCTCCAGTTCGCCGAGGGTGTGGCCGATCAGCGGCGAATGCGGGCGGATGCGCAGGCGCCGCTCGCGACCGTTGAGCTTGTAGTCCAGCACCAGGTCGAGCAGGGTGCGGCGGCTCTCGACCCGACCGTCCTTGCGCACCTCACCGTTGAGCCAGTGGCGGGTCAGCAGCATGTAGCCGATCCCGAGCACCAGCACCACCAGGCCGAAAGGGGTGAAGCTGAAGAAGCCGAAGCCCTGTTCGCCGTGGCGCACCAGCTCGCTGTGCACCACCACGTTAGGTGGCGTCGCCACCAGGCTGAGCATGCCGCTGATCAGGCCGGCGAAGCTCAGCGGCATCATCAGCCGGCTGGGCGAAAGCTGCTGGCGCGCGGCAATGCTCAGCACCACCGGGATGAAGATCGCCACCACGCCGGTGGAGCTCATCACCGAGCCCAGGCCGGCCACGGCCACCATCAGCAGCACCAGCAGGCGCGCCTCGCTGTTGCCGGCGCGCTCGCTCATCCATTCGCCGATGCGGTAGGCGATGCCGGTGCGCACCAGCCCTTCGCCGATCACGAACAGCGCGGCGATCAGCACCACGTTGGGGTCGCTGAAGCCGGCCATGGCCTGCTCCACGGTGAGGATGCCCGACAGCGGCAGGGCGACGATCACCAGCAGGGCGACCACGTCCATGCGCGGGCGGTTGAGGATGAACAGGACAACGACGACGGCCAGCAGGCCAAGGACCCAGAGCAGCTCATGGTTCATGGGGAGGGGGTGTTCCTTCACACAGGCACGAAAGGCAATGGCCCTAGTGTGGCAGCTTGACGCGACGGCGTCGTTGACGTGCTGCAGTGTTTTGCCGGGTGATGGCCCGGCAAGGGCTACGGGCGAGCCGGTCGGCGGCCCGCTGAAACAGCCGCTAGCGACCGCGCCGCCGTGACACCCGCGCCTCGATGTTCTTGCGGCCGATCAGCAGCGGCGGTTTCTCCACCACCGGCTCGTCGGCCAGCCACTTGTACATCACCAGGCAATCGACCAGGCCCAGCTCACCATGGCGGTAGGCCTTGGGCAGGCGCCCGACGGTCTCGAAGCCGAGCTTGTGCCACAGCGCCACGGCCACTTCGTTGGTCGCCACCACCGAGTTGAACTGCAGGGCCAGGAAGCCTTCCTGGCGGGCGAGCTTCTGCGAATGCTCGCACATCAGCCTGGCCACGCCACGGCCACGAGCGTTTTCGCACACCATGTAGCCGCAGTTGCCCACATGCCCGCCAGGGCCGGCGGCATTGGCCTTGAGGAAGTAGGAACCGAGCAGTTCGCCGTCTGCCTCGGCCACCAGGGTGCGCAACGGGGTCTCCAGCCACAGCGTGCGGGCCTGGTCGATATTCAGGGCGGGGTCGAAGGCGTAGGTCTGGCGTGCCTGGACAATGGCCTGGAAGGTCGGCCAGAAGCGCTCGAAGTCTTCCGGGGTCATGGGGCGGATCTGGATCATGGCGGTTCCTGCGCGGGCTGGGCCGCCAAGTCTGGGTGCCAGGGCGTCGTCGCGCAAGGGCGGCGACGCCTTGGTGTGTCAGGCGCCGGCCTTGCCCACCGCGTCCAGGGCGCGGGCCGAATAGACCAGTGCCGCGCCGGCGTTCATCGCCACCGCCACGCCCAGGGCCTCGGCGATCTCCTCGCGGGTGGCGCCATGCTTGACCGCCTGCTGCGAATGCACGGCGATGCAGCCGTCGCAGCGGGTGGTGACGGCCACGGCCAGGGAGATCAGCTCGCGGGTCTTGGCGTCCAGGTGGTTGGTCTTGGCCCCGGCGCCACTGGCGGTCATGTAGCCGGCCACGGTATCGGGGGACAGTTGCTTGAGATCGCCGATGCCGGCCATCAACTGCTTACGGTAGGCGTCCCAGTCCATCATGCTCATCGTCTTCACCTTGTCAGGTTGGCAACAGGAGCTTTCAGGCTAGTCGAAGACGGGATTTGCAGCGGGGAAAACACTCGCGGGGCAAGCCCGCTCCCACTGTTGGCAGGAGCGGGGTTGCCCCGCGCGGATGACGAGCGGATCAGATGTAGATGAACACCAGCACCAGCGCCGCGACCACTGCCCACTTCTCCAGGTAGTAGCGGGTGCGGTTGCGCTTTTTCATGGCCTTGCCACGCTCACGGATCTTGTAGATGCGCGTGAACAGGCGGTTGATGCCGCCGGTCTTGTCATTGGCATCGTTGGGCGCGGCGGCGGCGGCCATCACGTTGCGGCTGAACCAGCGGTTGAAGGCGGCTGCCCAGCGGTACTTGAGCGGGCGCTCGACGTCGCAGAACAGGATGATGCGGTTGTGTTCGGTGGTATTGGCGGCGTAGTGGATGTAGGTCTCGTCGAACACCACGCCCTCACCGTCGCGCCAGGAGTACTTCTCGCCGTCCACGTCGATGTAGCAGCCATCGTCGTTGGGCGTGTCCAGGCCCAGGTGGTAGCGGTACGAGCCGGCGTAGGGGTCGCGGTGACGCACCAGCTTGGCGCCCGGCGGCAGGGTGGCGAACATCGCTGCCTTGACCGTGCCGATGCCTTGCAGCAGCTCGGTGGTGCGCGGGCACAGGGTCATCGCCGAGGGGTGGCTCTCGCCGTACCACTTCAGGTAGAAGCGCTTCCAGCCGGTCTTGAAGAACGAGTTGAAGCCGACATCGTCATAGTTGTCGGACTTCTTGATCTCGCCGGCCTGCAGCAGTTGCTGGCCTTCCTTGCGGATCTCCTGCCAGTGGTCCTGCAGCACCTGCAGCTCGGGGAAGGCGCTGACCGGCAGGTAAGGCTTGGCCGGGTGCTTGGAGAACAGGTACAGGAAGGCGTTGACCGGAGCCAGGAAGCTGGAGTGGTCGCCCAGCTGACGGGTCAGCTTGTGACGTACCCGACCGCGCAAGTGAACATAGGCGATCGAGAGGACGAAGATCAGTACGAGTGCAATTTTCATGGACGTTTACTTGTCGAAAAATGGCCATGCGCCATGGCGTAAGCCCGCCAGCATAAACAATCGTGGCGTGGGTTTGTACTTATTGTTACGACAAGACCGCCCGACTTAGGTGGCATGGCCTACAGCTTGCGCAAACGATTCATGTGCATGGGTGGGTATTTTTTGACGCCCCGGCGTTTACACTCGGGTGGCCGTCCATCCAGCAAGGAACTCCCGATGATCCAGGACGCACGCCCCAGTGGGGCCCCCTTCAAGCGGCTGTTTTTCGCCCTGTCGCTGGGCGAAGAACAGCGCCGTGGCATCAGCCAGTGGCGGCGTGGCCTGGGCCTGCGCAGTGGCAAACCGGTGCCGAGCGAGAACTTCCATGTCACCTTGCTGTTCCTGGGCGATGTCGATGCCGCCCAGGTGCCGGCGGTGTGCGCCGCAGTGGATGCGCTGAGGCTGCCTGAGGCCAGGCTGCGCCTGGTCCTCGACCAGTTGCAGGTGTGGCCGCGGGCTTCGGCATTAGTGCTGGCGCCCGCGCAAGCGCCGCTGGCCCTGCGCCAGCTGGTGTACGACTTGCAGCAGGCACTGCTGCCACTGGGTATCGAACCGCAGGTGCGTGAGTACCGGCCACACCTGACCCTGTCCCGGGATTTTCGCGAGCCATTGCCGGAGGCGGGCGAGGCGCCGGCGTTCCACCTCATCGCTCGCCACTTCACCCTGTACGAGTCACGCAAGGGCCGCTACTGGCCCTTGGCCGAGTGGTCCCTGACGCAGTGAAAGTGACGGTCGATGCCCAGGCCGTCGAGGAAGTCCTGGTCGTGGGAAATCACCAGCAGCGCGTTGGGGTAGTCCGCCAGCACTTCCAGCAGGTGGGTGCGCATGCGCAGGTCGAGGTTGTTGGTCGGCTCGTCGAGGATCAGTAGCTGCGGCGGCCGGGCGGCGATGCAGGCCAGCGACAGGCGCGCCTTCTCGCCGCCGGACAGCCCGGCCACCGGCGCCTGCACTGCATCGGCCTGGCGGAACAGAAAGTCCGCCAGGTGCGCGCGCAACTGTTCCTGCGACCAATCCGGCACTAGCCGCGCCAGAGTTTCTTGCACATTGGCATCGGCGGGCAGGGTGTCGTAGTGCTGGTCGATGTAGCCGAGCTGCTCGGGCGCCGGCAGCAGCCAGTCGCCACGCCGCCAGACCCGCGGGTCGCCGAGGATCGCCCGCGCCAGGGTGGACTTGCCGCTGCCGTTGTTGCCGGTCAGGGCCAGGCGTTCGCCGCCGTCCAGTTGCAGGTCGATGCCGCCGAGTACCGGCGTTTCGGCATAGCCGACGCTGCCGTCACGCACCTGGATCAGCACCCGCGACGACTGGCTCGTCGCCGGCAGGTGGAAGCGTGGCAAGATCACCGGCTCCGGGCGCAGCTCGGCCAGCTGCTCGCCGAGCTCGCGCTGCTGCTGCAGGATCTGCGCCTGCTTGCGCCCGGCCGTGGTGTTGCCGCGGCCCAGCTTGGTCGGCGAGCGCACGGTCGCCCACTTGCTGTTCTGGATCGCCTTGACCCCACGTTTGCGGGCGCCGGCGGCACGGGCCTGTTCCTGCATCAGCGAGTCGTGGGCGTCGTTGCGGGCGCGGCGTACCTCGGCGATGCGCTTGTCGAGCACGCCGCGCTGCAGGTCGCGCTCGGCCATGTAGTCGGCGTAGCTGCCGTTGAACACCTCCAGCCGCCCGTGGTGCAGGTGCCAGAGCGTGTCACAGGTCTGGTTCATCAGCGCCACGTCGTGGGTCACCAGCACCAGAGTGCCGTGGAAATGCTCGAGCATGCGCGACAGCGAGCGACGGTTGGCGGCGTCCAGGTGGTTGGTTGGCTCGTCCAGCAGCAGCAGGTCGGGGCCCAGGGCCAGGGCCTGGCTCAATGCCTGGTTGACCCGCTGGCCGCCGCTGAGCGACGACTCGCCGTCCAGCACCTGGGCCACATGGCCGACACGCAAACCGCCGTGGCGCTCGAGGTGCCCCTCGCTGGGCGCCAGGCTGCCCTGCAGCAGGCGCAGCAGTGACGACTTGCCGCTGCCGTTGTCGCCGATGATGGCGATGCGCTGCCCCCATTCGATGCGCGCGTCGAGTTCGCTGAAAAGGTGTTTGCGGCCATGGTGCAAGCCCACGCCGTGTAGTTCGATCATTGCCATGGGATGGTGGCCCTCCTGGCCACTGTCGCGCTTGATCGGCAGCGCGCATGGGCACAGTCTGCCTTGGCAGGCACCCAATAAAAAACCCGCCACGAGGGCGGGTTTTTTTGCAGCTATCCGAAAATTACTCCGGACGAACCTGCGCAGCCTGCATGCCCTTCTGGCCTTTTTCGGCTACGAAGGAAACAGTTTGGCCTTCTTTCAGGCTTTTGAAACCGTCGGTTTCGATGGCCTTGAAGTGTACGAACAGGTCGTCGCCGCCGCCTTGAGGAGTGATGAAGCCGAAGCCTTTTTCATCGTTGAACCACTTGACGGTGCCGGTTTGGCGATTGGACATGGGGTGAATCTCCAGAAACATGATTTTTTATCGGGGTGCAGTGTCGCCTAAGCTTCAGTGGCACCGACGACACTATAGTCTAATTCTTCGCATCTAGCCCCTATTACCTTCGCAGGATGTTGATCCAAGGCAAAAGATGCGACGGAACGCCGGAAAATCCGGCCTATTTTGGCTTGCAGCTGGCCTGGACCACCTGCTGGGCCTTCTGCATCAGCTTGGCGTCTACGCCGTCCTGGCTGTCGAGGTCCTCGATCTCCTTGTCGTTGAAATTCTTCTTGATGGCTTGGGCACCACACTCGCAGTGCTTCTTGGCTGTCGCCGCATCCACGCCTTGGCCGCTCGCCACTTGTTGGCACTGCGCCATATAGGATGCTTCCTTGCCGGCGGGGAAATTGCCTGCGTTGGCAGCCAGGGGCAGCAGCAGGGCGCTTGCGGCGCAGGCAGCCAGAAGGGACTGAAGTCGCATAACCGGACACTCCTTGGTTAATGGTCTCATCAAGAGTAGGTTGCTTCAGAAAGTCTGATAGGAAATTTTCCGCAAGAGTTCACCGCCACGGCGTAAATTCCAAATATTTCTGCCGGCCGCTCTAGCCCCGTGCTAGCATGCCTGCCTTGCGCCACGCCCTGTGCGGGCGCATTTCTTTTTATACCTTCCAGTCACTCTGGTTCGTCCCTGGCAGGCCGAAAGGTCTCTGCCACTGTGAGGCAGGCTTTCCCGCGGGAAAGGCAGGGCGGATCTTGTACTGGCTCATCCCAACCCACGTGACCTTTGGTAGGGGTCACCACTAGGAGAGGAGGCGCCATGCCCATTATTACTCTTCCCGATGGCAGTCAACGCACGTTCGACCAGCCGGTATCCGTAGCCGAAGTCGCCGCATCCATCGGCGCAGGCCTGGCCAAGGCCACCCTGGCCGGCAAGGTCGACGGCAAGCTCGTCGATGCCTGCGACAAAATCGACCACGACGCCACCCTGCAGATCATCACCCCTAAAGATGAAGAGGGACTGGAGATCATCCGTCACTCGTGCGCCCACCTGATCGGCCACGCGGTGAAGCAGCTGTACCCGACCGCCCGCATGGTGATCGGCCCGGTGATCGACGAAGGCTTCTATTACGACATCGCCTACGAGCGTCCCTTCACCCCGGACGACCTCGCCGCCATCGAAAAGCGCATGCAGCAGCTGATCGACACGGACTACGACGTCGTCAAGAAGATGACCCCGCGCGCCGAAGTCATCGACGTGTTCACCCAGCGTGGCGAAGACTACAAGCTGCGCCTGGTCGAGGACATGCCGGATGAACAGGCCATGGGCCTGTACTACCACGAAGAATACGTCGACATGTGCCGTGGCCCGCACGTGCCGAACACCCGCTTCCTCAAGGCGTTCAAGCTGACCAAACTCAGCGGCGCCTACTGGCGCGGCGATGCCAAGAACGAGCAGCTGCAACGTGTGTACGGCACCGCCTGGGCCGACAAGAAGCAGCTGGCCGCCTATATCCAGCGCATCGAAGAAGCCGAGAAACGCGACCACCGCAAGATCGGCAAGCAGCTCGACCTGTTCCACCTGCAGGAAGAAGCCCCGGGCATGGTGTTCTGGCACGCCAACGGCTGGACCGTGTACCAGGTGCTTGAGCAGTACATGCGCCAGGTTCAGCGCGAAAACGGCTACCAGGAAATCAAGACCCCGCAGGTTGTCGACCGCATCCTCTGGGAGCGTTCCGGCCACTGGTCCAACTACGCCGAGAACATGTTCACCACTTCGTCGGAAAACCGCGACTACGCGGTAAAACCGATGAACTGCCCGTGCCACGTGCAGGTGTTCAACCAGGGCCTGAAGTCGTACCGTGACCTGCCGCTGCGCCTGGCCGAGTTCGGCGCCTGCCACCGCAACGAGCCGTCCGGCGCGCTGCACGGCATCATGCGCGTGCGTGGTTTCGTGCAGGACGACGCGCACATCTTCTGCACCGAAGAACAGGTGAAGAAGGAAGCTGCCGACTTCATCAAGCTGACCCTGGACGTGTACAAGGACTTCGGTTTCACCGACGTCGCCATGAAGCTGTCCACCCGTCCGGCCAAGCGTGTCGGTTCCGAAGAGCTGTGGGACCGCGCCGAAGGCGCGTTGGCCGACGCCCTGAACGAATCGGGCCTGGAGTGGGAATACCAGCCGGGCGAGGGCGCCTTCTACGGCCCGAAGATCGAGTTCACCCTGCGTGACTGCCTCGGCCGTAACTGGCAGTGCGGCACCCTGCAGTACGACCCGAACCTGCCCGAGCGCCTGGACGCCAGCTACATCGCCGAAGACAACAGCCGCGTGCGCCCGGTGATGCTGCACCGCGCCATCCTCGGTTCGTTCGAGCGCTTCATCGGCATGCTCATCGAGCACTACGCCGGCGTGTTCCCGGCCTGGCTCGCGCCGACCCAGGCCGTGATCATGAACATCACCGACAAGCAGGCCGATTTCGCCCTCGAGGTGGAAAAAGCCCTGAACGGTAGCGGATTCCGTGCCAAGTCGGACTTGAGAAATGAGAAGATCGGCTTTAAAATCCGCGAGCATACGTTGCTGCGGGTCCCTTACCTTTTGGTTATAGGGGATCGCGAAGTCGAAACGCAAACCGTCGCTGTGCGCACCCGCGAAGGCGCAGACCTGGGCTCGATGCCCGTCGCGCAGTTCGCTGAGCTGCTGTCGCAAGCGGTTTCCCGGCGTGGTCGCCAAGAATCGGAGTAATGACTATTAAGCGTGAAATGAGAAACGATAAACGAACTGCACCGAAAGCCCCGATCAACGAGAATATCTCGGCACGCGAGGTTCGGTTAATTGGTGCTGACGGCGAGCAGATTGGCATCGTCTCGATTGATGAAGCGCTGCGTATCGCTGATGAAGCGAAGCTGGATCTGGTGGAAATCTCTGCAGACGCGGTACCGCCCGTCTGCAAGGTGATGGACTACGGCAAGCACCTCTTCGAGAAGAAGAAGCAGGCCAACGAAGCCAAGAAGAACCAGAAGCAGATCCAGATCAAAGAAATCAAGTTTCGTCCAGGGACGGAAGAAGGGGATTACCAGGTAAAACTACGCAACCTGGTACGTTTCCTTAGCGATGGGGACAAGGCCAAGATCTCTCTGAGATTCCGCGGCCGTGAGATGGCCCACCAGGAGCTGGGCATGGAGCTGTTGAAGCGGGTTGAAGCTGACCTCGTGGAATACGGCACCGTTGAGCAGCATCCGAAGATGGAAGGACGCCAGCTTATGATGGTCATCGCCCCCAAAAAGAAGAAGTAATCTCCCGGGCACGGCAGGCCTGATGATTATTGTGTAATTTTTATTCGAATGCGGAGTTCCAACATGCCAAAAATGAAAACCAAGAGCGGTGCTGCGAAGCGCTTCCTGAAGACGGCTTCCGGCTTCAAGCACAAGCACGCTTTCAAGAGCCACATCCTGACCAAAATGTCGACCAAGCGTAAGCGTCAACTGCGCGGTGCCAGCTTGCTGCACCCGTCCGACGTGGCAAAAGTCGAGCGCATGCTGCGCGTTCGTTAATTCTGGTTAAGATAGAGGAAGTTACTCATGGCTCGTGTTAAGCGCGGCGTTATCGCTCGTAAGCGTCACAAAAAAATTCTGAAACTGGCTAAAGGTTACTACGGTGCACGTTCGCGCGTATTCCGTGTAGCCAAGCAAGCGGTCATCAAGGCAGGCCAATACGCCTACCGCGACCGTCGCCAGAAGAAGCGTCAGTTCCGCGCACTGTGGATCGCTCGTATCAACGCCGGTGCCCGCACCAACGGTCTGTCGTACAGCCGTCTGATTGCTGGCCTGAAAAAAGCGTCGATCGAAATCGACCGCAAGGTTCTGGCTGATCTGGCAGTGAACGAAAAAGCGGCGTTTGCTGCGATTGTCGAGAAGGCTAAAGCCGTACTGGCTTAAGTACCCACGACAATCATCCGGCGGCGCCTGCGCCGTCGGGTGTAAAACGTCATCGGATAGGGGAAGAGCCTTCAAAAGCTCTTCCCCTATTTTCGTATCTGGAGTCTGTACATGGAAAACCTGGACGCGCTGGTCGCCCAAGCCCTTGAGGCCGTGGAACGCGCTGAAGACATCACAACCCTGGAACAGATCCGGGTCCAATATCTCGGCAAGAAAGGCGAGCTGACCCAGGTGATGAAGACCCTGGGCAACCTGCCAGCCGAAGAGCGCCCCAAGGTCGGCGCGCTGATCAACGACGCCAAGGAACGCGTCACCGACGTGCTCAACGCACGCAAGGCCGCCTTTGAAGAGGCCGAGCTCAACGCTCGCCTGGCCGCCGAATGCATCGACGTGACCCTGCCAGGCCGTGGCCAGACCACCGGCGGGCTGCACCCGATCACCCGTACCCTCGAGCGCATCGAGCAGTTCTTCACCCACATCGGCTACGGCATCGCCGAAGGCCCCGAGGTTGAAGACGACTACCACAACTTCGAAGCGCTCAACATCCCCGGCCACCACCCGGCCCGGGCGATGCACGACACCTTCTATTTCAACGCCAACATGCTGCTGCGCACCCACACCTCGCCGGTCCAGGTGCGCACCATGGAATCGACCCAGCCGCCGATCCGCATCGTCTGCCCGGGCCGTGTATACCGCTGCGACTCGGATATCACCCACTCGCCGATGTTCCACCAGGTCGAAGGCCTGCTGATCGACCGCGGTATCAACTTCGCCGACCTCAAGGGCACCATCGAAGAGTTCCTGCGGGTGTTCTTCGAGAAAGAACTGGCCGTGCGCTTCCGCCCGTCGTTCTTCCCCTTCACCGAGCCAAGCGCCGAAGTCGACATCCAGTGCGTGATGTGTTCCGGCAACGGCTGCCGTGTTTGCAAGCAGACCGGCTGGCTGGAAGTGATGGGCTGCGGCATGGTCCACCCGAGCGTGCTGCGCATGTCCGGCATCGACCCGGAAGAGTTCCAGGGCTTCGCCTTCGGCATGGGCGCCGAGCGCCTGGCCATGCTGCGCTATGGCGTCAACGATTTGCGTCTGTTCTTCGACAACGACCTGCGGTTCTTGGCTCAATTCCGCTAGGCCCAATCGACGCAACTTTCAGGAGAACAGCATGAAATTCAGTGAACAGTGGCTGCGCGGTTGGGTAAACCCGCAAGTCTCCCGTGACGAACTGGTCGCCCGCCTGTCCATGGCCGGCCTCGAAGTCGACAGCGTGACCCCCGCTGCCGGCCAGTTCAGCGGCATCGTGGTGGGCGAGATCCTCACCACCGAACAACACCCGGACGCCGACAAGCTGCGCGTGTGCCAGGTGAGCAACGGCGCGGAAACCTTCCAGGTGGTCTGCGGCGCCCCGAATGCCCGCCCAGGCATCAAGATTCCGTTCGCCATGATCGGCGCCGAACTGCCTGGCGACTTCAAGATCAAGAAGGCCAAGCTGCGCGGCGTCGAATCCTTCGGCATGCTCTGCTCGGCGGCCGAACTGCAGATCAGCGAAGAGAACGACGGCCTGCTGGAACTGGCGGCCGACGCCCCGGTTGGCCAGGACATCCGTCAGTACCTGAACCTGGACGACGCCAGCATCGAGATCGGCCTGACCCCGAACCGCGGTGACTGCCTGTCCATCGCCGGCATGGCCCGTGACGTCAGCGCCCTGTACGACGTACCGGTCACCCGCCCGGCGGTGCCAGCCGTACCGGCTGCCCACGACGAAGTGCGCCCGGTCGAAGTCAGCGCCCCGGCCGCCTGCCCACGCTACCTGGGCCGCGTCATCCGCAACGTCGACCTGAGCAAGCCGACCCCGCTGTGGATGGTCGAGCGCCTGCGCCGCAGCGACGTGCGCAGCATCGACGCCGCCGTCGACATCACCAACTACGTGATGCTCGAACTCGGCCAGCCGATGCACGCCTTCGACCTCGCCGAAATCAACGGCGGCATCCGCGTGCGCATGGCCGAGGAGGGCGAAAAGCTCGTCCTGCTGGACGGCCAGGAAGTTGCCCTGCGCGCCGACACCCTGGTGATCGCCGACCACACCCGCGCCCTGGCCATTGCCGGCGTGATGGGTGGCGAGCACAGCGGCGTCAACACCGAGAAGACCCGCGACCTGTTCCTGGAAAGCGCCTTCTTCGAGCCGATTTCCGTCGCCGGCAAGGCCCGTTCCTACGGCCTGCACACCGATGCCTCGCACCGCTACGAGCGCGGCGTCGATTCGCAACTGGCCCGTGAAGCCATGGAGCGCGCCACCGCCCTGGTGCTGGAGATCGTTGGCGGCGAAGCCGGCCCCGTAGTCGAGGCCGTGAGCGAGCAGCACCTGCCGAACATCGCGCCGATCACCCTGCGCGACGAACGTATCACCCAGATGCTCGGCATGCAGATGGAAGCCGCCCAGGTCGAGCAGCTGCTCAACGCCCTGGAGCTGAAGACCAGCGCAAGTGGGGCAGGGCAGTGGACTGTCACCGTCCCAAGCCACCGCTTCGACGTCAGCCTGGAAGTCGACCTGATCGAAGAGCTGGCCCGCCTGTACGGCTACAACAACCTGCCGGTCCGCTACCCGCAGGCCCGCCTGGCCCCGCAAGCCCGTCCGGAAACCCGTGGCGAGCTGCCGAACCTGCGCCGCCTGCTGGTCGCCCGCGGCTACCAGGAAGCCATCACCTACAGCTTCATCGACCCGAAACTGTTCGAGCTGTTCACCCCAGGCGTCGAGCCGCTGCTGCTGGCCAACCCCATCTCCAACGACATGGCCGCCATGCGCGCTTCGTTGTGGCCGGGCCTGGTCAAGGCGATGCAGCACAACCTCAACCGCCAGCAAGACCGCGTGCGCCTGTTCGAAAGCGGCCTGCGCTTCGTCGGCCAGCTCGGTGACCTCAAGCAGCAGCCGATGATCGCCGGCGTCGTCACCGGCAGCCGCCAGCCAGAAGGCTGGGCCAACGGCCGCGACGGCATCGACTTCTTCGACGTCAAAGCCGACGTGGAAGCCCTGCTGGGCTATTCCGGCGCCCTGAGCGACTTCAGCTTCGTCGCCGGCAAGCACCCAGCCCTGCACCCAGGCCAGACCGCCCGCATCGAGCGCGACGGCAAGGAAGTCGGCTACCTTGGCGCCATCCACCCGGAGCTGGCCAAGACCCTCGGCCTCGACCGCCCGGTGTTCGTCTTCGAGCTGGTGCTCGGTGATGTAGTGGAAGGGCGCCTGCCGAAGTTCAGCGAGCTGTCCAAGTTCCCGGAAACCCGCCGTGACCTGGCCTTGATCGCAGGTCGTGATGTAGCTTCTAGCTCGGTGCTTGAAGTAATTCGTGACAATGCAGGCGAATGGCTCACAGACCTCAGGCTGTTTGACGTCTACCAAGGTAAAGGCATTGATCCTGATAGAAAAAGCCTGGCGGTCGGCTTGACCTGGCAACATCCATCGCGCACTCTTAACGACGATGAGGTGAATGAAACCCTGCAAACAATCCTCACCTCGCTTGAACAAAGGTTGAACACCACGTTAAGGAAATAACGGCATGGGTGCTCTGACGAAAGCTGAGATGGCCGAAAGGCTGTACGAGGAGCTGGGGCTTAACAAGCGTGAGGCCAAGGAGCTGGTCGAGCTGTTTTTCGAAGAAATTCGGCACGCGCTTGAAGACAACGAGCAGGTCAAGTTGTCCGGTTTCGGCAACTTCGACCTTCGCGACAAACGCCAGCGGCCGGGCCGCAACCCTAAGACAGGGGAAGAGATCCCGATCACCGCGCGCCGCGTCGTCACCTTTCGTCCAGGGCAGAAGCTGAAAGCCCGGGTAGAGGCCTATGCTGGAACCAAGCCATAACGACGAGCTGCCCCCCATCCCGGGCAAACGCTACTTCACCATTGGTGAAGTCAGCGAGCTCTGTGCGGTAAAACCGCACGTGCTGCGCTACTGGGAGCAGGAATTCACGCAGCTCAACCCGGTGAAGCGCCGTGGCAACCGGCGGTATTATCAGCGCCAAGACGTGCTGATGATCCGCCAGATCCGCGCTTTGCTGTATGACCAGGGCTTTACCATTGGCGGGGCGCGGTTACGGCTCTCCAGTGATGAGGTCAAGGATGAGTCCAGCCAGTACAAGCAGCTGATTCGGCAGATGATTGCGGAGTTGGAGGATGTGTTGGTGGTGCTGAAGAAGTGACCTGGTTGGCGACGAGTGGAAATTTTTGAAAAAAAGCTTCCATTATTCAAAAGGTTAGGTTAAATTCTTCAACGTTCTCAGCGGTATCGAGAATGATGTCGGGGCGTAGCGCAGCCCGGTAGCGCACTTGCATGGGGTGCAAGGGGTCGAGTGTTCGAATCACTCCGTCCCGACCAAAATACTCCAAATAATCCAGTCACTTAGCGGTGACTGGATTTTTTATGCCTGATGGTTTTATCTCTCTGCCAAGATTTTTGCGTTTTGGTCACCGTTAGCTCTAATCTGAGTATCTCCTACCGGCCTCGTCAGCGTTTAGGCCACCTTGAAGCTCTGCTAAACCTGAGTGACACTCAGCTAACTCACCCATCATGCAATGCGCAAAATCTCTCGATAGGCCTTGCAGTATTGCTCCCTATCGTTCGGGCTGATTGGGAAGGTCTGTATAGGGTAGGGCTGCATCTATTGATATAGCTATTAACTATCTTTTCAAATATGTCAATAGTAAAAGTCACAAAGAATCAGTGCCGACTACCAACAGGAGGCTAGGCCAGTAAAAAGAAACACATCACGTACCTGATATGAACAACAGCCAATCAGGTACCTACCATGAACAATCGCAAGACCTCCACTCACCTGTCTCAATCTGACATTGCCCTCCAGATCGAGCAACTTGTCCAAGTCATCGAAGACTCTGCCTCACCAGGCATGCCGAATTATGCAGACTCGTAAGGGTTACGAGCGTGTCGAAGAGGCCAGGCTCTCCCGGTACTTGACGCACATCAAGCAGATGGTCGACTTGTTCGATGATCGTGTGCCCTTCGACTACAGCGAGCACCTGCAAGCGTTCAGGGAGGCCTGTCATGACATCGGGCTGGAGCATGGTACTGGTGGGCCTGTCTGTCTGAATGAGAACGGTATGGGCTACCTGGATCATCATCGCAGCATGAACGTCTTGGTCGCCCGGATCCGTCAGTTGACTCGTGAACAGTGGTATCTCTGCCGGACGCATGACCGCCGCCGCCAAGTCAGGAAGCAGGAGATCCAAGTCTGCGACTATGGCGATGCCTTATGTGAACTCTACTCGCGTGTCACCATCGTCGGGGTCGACTCCCATTACGTGCTGAGGCGCAGGCCAGGCTATGTGCCGAGCACGTGTTCGATGACCCGGATGTTCTGATCTACGAGCACAGACGGGGCCCGATCTTCGAGCATCTCATCGGCCACATCTACTCGGTCGAGCAAGGTGATCACCACGAGGACAGGGGCTACCATATCCATGCCGCTTACTTCTTCAATGGCAACGAGGTGCGTGGCGATGTCTACAAGGCCATCCGGCTAGGCGAGTTGTGGGAAGACATCACCCGTGGCCAAGGCTATTTGCATAGCTGTAACCACGACAAGGAGCAGTATGGAGACGAGTGTGGTATCGGTCGCATCAAGAGGAGTGATCGAGGGATTCGGCGCCATGTACATAAGGTAGTGAGGTATCTCGTCAAGGATGCTCAGCATCTGCGCTTAAGGCCCGAGGGAGCCTGATGCCTAAGGACGGGAATGTTCTGATAGTAGAACATCATGGGCGGGTTGGCGGCAACTCGACGTATAAGCTGCCTGAGTCGCTGGCTGAAATATGTACAAATGTACAAAAAAACACTGGCCAGCCACCTCTCAGGCTTTACCCAATTAAGACCGGTGGATATTGTGACCGCAGTATCATTACGGAGTGCCGCAGTGGCGTCAGGGATAGCCGCTAACCCGCTTCATCTATCGATTGGGCGCGTCGATTTTGCGTCGCCCTTGTTCGGCCTGAGTCCGTATACTCGTGAGGGTGATTGCGACTTTTCATGCCGTTTAGGACTGGACCATGGACAAGGAGTCACCCCTGAATACTGTCGGATGCAGCAAATCCACTTCCCAAGTTATTGTTGGGAGAGCGCGTGTATGAGGGGGGCACGCTTGTGACGATGAACCCTTTACTCCGAATGGCGTCGATAGCTGGCGTTGAGGTCGCCGTCAAGCTTCATATCGCTAGGGGCGATGACCTAAACGCCCGGGACAACGCCGGCGCCTCTCCTCTTATGCTTGCCGCCGCAAGAAGAAAAAAGGGTGTTGTTCGGCTTCTTTTGACTGCTGGAGCCAATCCGGCACTGCTCGACTCTCAAGGGATTAGCACCCTGGCCTACGCGGAGAAGGGGGGATGTTATGAATGTATCACTCTGCTGCGAAATGCTCTGGATGTTCTGGACCCGATAAAAGAGAGCGAGGTGCCCGGAGAGGCTTCGTCCCTGCCGGGTGAATCAACCCACGCCAATGCCACAAAGGCAGATACCTGTCAGGCCTCCCTCCCTAGAGAGTTTGATTCCAGCAAAGCGGAGGATGAGCGGGTCTGTAGGGAAACTCAGTTCAAAAAAGTAGCTGATGTTGATGGCCGTTTTACTTCTAGATCCTCTACCTCTGGTGAAGGGCCTTTTCTGAATGTGGAGGAGTCGCTCACCGTCAAACAAGCCTTCCCCGTCGTTATGGGAAGGCTGTCTAACCTCATCGATATTGACGACGAACCTCTTGAGTCTGGATTTGAAAGCGATTGGTTAGCGGAGCCGGAGGCTGTTGCCCCGAAGGGTGACGATACTGTTACCAAGGGAACCAGTGCCCTTCAGGAAGTGATCGGTCGGCACAAAGCTATCGATACTGATGTGGAATGGGACGACATTGACCTGTTCCTCCCCATCAGGGCGCTTCCGTTGGCGTATGATGAGGGCGAAGGCGTTCGTGGTTTGCTACTCCGAGCACTGCGTGACGGTGCTGTATCCGAAGCCGATCTTATCGAGGTCTGTCGAGGGGCTGACGACTGTCGCAACGAAGAGTCTGAGCGATTGCTGGCCTTTGTTCTGGGCGATATGGGTGCGCTGATCGACGAATCCGGGGCGTGGGCTTATCAGTCGGATCTGGCTGAGCCAACGGCCGAAGAGGAGCTGTTGTTAATTGAGACCTTGGAGTTTGCAGAGGACTTGGCATCTGGTCGCAACGACCCTTTGCGATACTACGTAAAAGGACTCAAAGCTGACCTGCTTCGGGCCGAAGAGGAAATTTCTTTGGGACGTGAGATGGAGGAGGCCGGGGCTCAGGCGTTGGACGTTCTTTCTGACTGGCCCGCGGGCCTTTCTATGGTTTTCGAGGCTGCTGATAGGGTTGCTCGTGGAGAAGCTGATAATGGAACATTTAGTTGGGAGACTGTGCCCGGTGAGGTAGATGAGGAGAGCATTGGGGCGGTGGCAATTGAGGACGATGCCGAAAAAGATGAAGAAGTAGCCTCTGATCCAAAGGGGGCAGCTTTCCTCTCCGCAATCTCAGAAGCACGATCTGCGGGCGGAGATCAAGTCCGAGTGCGCTCAGCACTTGCAGCAGCGGGTCTTTCAAGAGGCTTCCTGTTAGAGCTTGCACGTAAAGCAACCGACCCGGTGGGCGAGACTTTCGTATCTGCCGTTCGGCGCCAGGTCGGTGCGAGGGAGCGGATGATCCTCGCTAATCTGCGCTTGGTGTATTCCACAGCTAGGAAATATATGTGGTCTGAACTTCCCTTCGATGATCTGGTGCAGGAGGGGAATATCGGCCTGATCAAGGCCGTTGAGCGCTATGACTGGCGAAAGGGATTTAGATTTTCCACTTATGCAATGTGGTGGATCCGTCAGCAGATATCTCGCGCAATCGAAAACAAGGCTAGGACCATTCGCGTTCCGGTGCACGTTCACAAAGAAGCCTTGCCTATCCTGCGCCAGAGGGCGCTATATGAAAGCAAAACAGGGCGCCCTGAAACCGAAATCCAGACGTCGCGTCGGATAGGGATGCCCATCGATAAAGTCCGATTTCTCCTGGCAGCTTTTGATGATGTGCTCTCCTTGGATGAGGCCAGCAGAGATACTGGACTTCCTCATATCGACACCGTAGTGGAGTTTGAGACTTCGGATCCTGCTTCTGCAGTTGAGGGAAACTCTCTTCGGGAGCTCATTCTCAAGGTTATTGGTAGCCTTGATGAGCGTGCCGCTGAGGTAATAAAGCTTCGCTTTGGTCTTGGGGGCGAGGAACCCATGACATTGGAGGAAGTGGGGCTTCGATTCAATGTTACTCGCGAGCGGATTCGACAAATAGAATCAAAAGCTTTGGGGAAATTATCCACCCCTGCAAGGAAAGAAAAGCTTGCCCTGTACATGGGCGATCAATTTGAGTGGAAGCGTCTCCTCGCACCCCGTTCCTCCTCACCGGAAATGCCACAATCGTCCGAAGATAAGTTTTCTGGAGAGGTGATGTGTGCTCAACAGCTCGCTGATCCGTTGAAGGATATTCTCCAATCGGGCGAGCAATCTGCGTCGGCGAGAAGCCCTGAGGCAGTATCCGAGCGTCAACATGAGCTGCTTTCCGAGCTCTCGAAGGGGCTCGAATGTTAGGGCTTACAGTAGAGGACGCTCGCTCCCATGGCGGACATATCTGCGTGTCGTTTGCGGCACGATCAGATGCCGCTATTCGCAGTATTGCCCGGAAGCTCATGAATGCCGAATTTGCCCTTCATTTAGGAAATACCTACGTCAAATGAACGTGAAAACCCGATTTGCTCCGCCACGAGCAGGGGCGATGCTGGAAGCCCTGCGTGGCCTCGGTTACTCGACGGCAGCTGCTTTGGCAGATGTGATTGATAACAGCGTCTCAGCCGGGGCAACAGAGGTTCGTGTGAAATTTGAATGGGGTGGGCAGGACAGCCGGATATCCATCTTGGATAACGGCCGTGGAATGGATGACGCCGAACTGGAGACAGCCATGACTCTTGGTGCCAAGAGTCCTCTTGATGAGCGTGCACCCACTGATCTCGGTCGTTTCGGGATGGGTTTGAAGACTGGCTCCTTCTCTCAATGTCGCTGTCTTACTGTCGCATCCAGAAGGATGGATGGCCCCATTTCCTGTTTGCGTTGGGATCTTGATGCCATTGCGGCATCGCCGGACGGTTGGAAGATGTTTGAGGGGCCGGCCTTTGGTTCCGATGCGTTCGTTGAGCCAATCGAGACTCTCTGTCATGGAACGATCGTCCTCTGGGAGCGATTGGATCGCATTGTTACACCCGGCTATGACCTCGACCACTTTGCGGGCTTGGTCGACGGCGTAGAGCTACGTTTGGCAATGGTGTTCCATCGTTTGCTGGAAGGTCCAAGCCCGATTTTTCGGCTGTTCATCAACGACAGATTGGTGAGCCCTTGGGATCCCTTCATGACAGGCCACCCTGCGAAACCGTGGCAATCACCGGTCGCTCAGATTTTCACTCCGTCCGGTCTCGTTGAGGCTCAATGCCATGTTCTGCCACACAAAGATCGGATCTCCGAGGAGGAATACCGTAAAGCAGGTGGGCCAGAAGGGTGGACATCCCAGCAGGGCTTTTACGTGTACCGAAACCACCGTTTGCTTCTGGCAGGAGGGTGGCTTGGGCTTGGGCAGGGGCGCTCGTGGAATCGGGAGGAGCCTCAGCGGCTCGCCAGAATCAGGTTGGATATCCCCAACACGGCTGACTCCACTTGGAAGATTGATGTCAAGAAGTCAACCGCACGGCCACCTGTAACGGTGCGCCCATGGCTTACCAAGTTGGCTGAGGATACTCGAGAAAGAGCTAGAAGGGTTTTTGCCTTTCGTGGCGCGCCAATGCCAGGACCGGGTGGCCTCAAGGTCGAGCAACAAGCATGGCGTGTCGATAGGCTCAGAGGCGGTGTGCGTTACCGCATTGAGGAGGGGCATCCGGCGGTAGCTGCAGTCATAGAGGCGGTTGGTGACAAAGCTGACCTTGTCCGGGCGATGCTCCGGGTAATAGAAGAGACCGTCCCTGTTCAGCGGATATGGCTCGATACTGCCGAGAACAAGGAGACCCCGAGAACTGGCTTCTCGGGAGAGGCCGAAACGGCCCCCGATGGCGTCAAGACCGTGCTTCTGACCCTGTTCAGGGACATGATCGGGCGACGTGGCATGAGTCCGGAGGCGGCCGTCAGAGCCCTGTCCTCTACGGAGCCTTTCCAAATCTATCCAAATCTCGTCGCGAGCCTCCTGGATATCGCGGCAACGCCTGACGAAGGGAACGCAGTATGACGGAAGAGCAGAGTAAGGTGTATCAGCGGGTCGTAAGCGCCGCCCAGACGTTCTTGGCCGAGGCCATGGAGAAGGGCGCGGTCACGCCGACCCTGATCGCCGAGAAGGTCGACTTCGTGGCGACTCACATGGCCCCGGGCGATAACATCGACAGGAAGGAGGTGGTCGCGGAGCTCATTCGTAGATTCAGCCTATGGATCGGCGGGGCATCCACTCTTTCAGACAAGACCGGCCACAAGGACTGGCTTACCGCCGCCCGCAGGAAGGATTGGCGCTACTGGCAGCGCTATCGCGACTTCTTAGAGGGCAAGATGTCCGTCAAGGCCGTGGACGCTTTGGATGACGCGACCAACAAAGTATTGGAGCTGCTCGAAGATCCTCTGCGTGAGGGATGCTGGGATCGCCGCGGGCTCGTTGTCGGGCACGTCCAGTCAGGTAAGACAGGTAACTACACGGGGCTGATATGCAAGGCAGCCGATGCGGGCTACAAGATCGTCATCGTCCTCGCCGGTCTGCACAACAACCTGCGCTCGCAGACTCAAATTCGTTTGGAGGAAGGCTTCCTCGGCTACGAGACCTCCGCGAAGAATGACGTAGTCCGCTACATCGGCGTCGGCGAGAACGGTCGTGACGCTGAGATTCGCCCCAACTGCGCGACGAATCGCTCCGACAACGGGGATTTCAACACCAAAGTCGCGAAGCACCTGGCCATTACCCCGGAGCAGCGTCCCTGGCTATTTGTGGTGAAGAAGAACAAGACGGTGCTAGACCGCCTCCTCAAATGGATTCGCAACCACGTCGCGGACTCCAAGGATGCCGACGGCCGTCCGCTCGTTTCAGGTTTCCCTCTGCTTCTAATCGACGACGAGGCAGACCATGCGTCGGTCGACACGGGGGATCAAGTCGTGAACAAGGACGGTACGGTAGACGACGAGTATCAGCCGAAGGCCATTAACAGCCGAATCCGAAAAATTCTTCACTCCTTCTCCCGGAAGGCATATGTCGGGTACACCGCCACGCCGTTCGCAAACATCTTCATTGATCGACGCAAGGCGACCAAGGAAGAGGGTCCCGACCTGTTTCCGCAGTCCTTCATCATCAACATCTCTGCCCCCTCGAACTACGTTGGCCCCGCCCGTGTCTTCGGACTGCGCTCGACTGAGGGTAGAGACGGTGGCCTGCCGCTGACCCGGGAGGTGTATGATCAGACGGACGCTCGAGGCGAGGACGGCTGGATGCCGCCCCGCCATGACAAGACCCATGTGCCCATGTTCGAGGGACGCGACGAGGTACCACCGTCCCTCAGGGAAGCTGTATCCGTTTTTGTCCTGGCCTGCGCTGTCCGCGTTTTACGTGGTGAGGGCCGCAGGCACTGTTCAATGCTGATTCACGTGACGCGCTACACCGCTGTCCAGGAAGAGGTGCGACGCCAGGTCGACGAGCTCGTGAAACGCTTCCGCAACCGGATTAGAGGGTTCGGTCAGGCGGAGAGGGATAAGTTGATGGTCGAGTGGCGCGAGCTATGGGAATCCGACTTCGTTCCAACATCGGCCGCCGTGGCGACGGCTATGGGAGCGGCGGAAGTCGAGTTCGACCTTCCCCAGTGGGAGGATGTCGAGGCAGTGCTTCCCGAAGTTCTTGAAGATCTTGCGAACAGCGTCAGGGCTATTAACGGTTCGGCCGGGGACGTCCTTGACTATGCCGAGCGCGAGGAAACCGGCTTAAAGGTCATCGCCGTCGGCGGCGACAAGCTCGCCCGGGGGCTGACTCTTGAAGGCCTC
Organism: Pseudomonas sp. CAM1A; assembly: GCF_047501685.1. Lineage (NCBI taxonomy): Bacteria > Pseudomonadati > Pseudomonadota > Gammaproteobacteria > Pseudomonadales > Pseudomonadaceae > Pseudomonas > Pseudomonas sp. CAM1A. Next base: position 631,508 of record NZ_JBFNXP010000002.1, read on the forward strand.
TGCGTCAGCTACTTCGTGCGCTCCACAAAGATGTACGACACCCTGATGCAGATGGGGCGCTGGTTCGGCTACCGTCCTGGGTACCTCGATTTGTGCCGCCTTTACACGACTTCAGATCTCGTCGAGTGGTTCGGCCACATAGCCGACGCGGCCGAGGAGCTTCGCCAAGAGTTCGACACCATGGCAAAGGTCCATGCCACGCCGGAGAACTATGGCATGAAGGTCCAGTCGCATCCAGTCCTCATGGTGACCTCACCGATCAAGATGCGCAGTGCCAAGACCTTGCAAGTCTCCTTCTGCGGGTCGGTCCTCGAAACTGTCGCCTTCCATCGCGACATCTCCATTATCGAGAAGAATCTCGGAGTTATGGAGAGGCTGCTCGACGCTGCCGGTTTACCGACCGAGGGCAGTGGCGTCATTTCGCGTAAACGAGGTGCGGCTAGTCAGGAGTGGAAAGGGTTCCTCTGGGAGAGCGTTCCTTCAGAGCATGTGATTGAGTTTTTCTCCGGGTACTTGACTCACCCGGCGGCAAGGAAGGTGAACAGTGTGGTCTTGGCCGAATTCGTGAAGGTCATGGCGACCAAGAGCGAACTTACGTCTTGGACCATTGCGCTTGTTGGTGCAAAAGATGGAAGTGAAGGCGGCGGGCCCAGTCTCTTCTGCGGAAAGTATGCACTGGAACATATGGTCACTCGAAACCAGAACCCAGCTTCCAAGGGGGACTACTATTCCATTGGCCGACTTTTGTCGTCCAGAGATGAGGCAATTGACCTCGACGAAGAAGCATGGATGGCTGCCCTGAAACTTACCCTTGAAGACCGAGCGAAGGACCCCGCGAGAGGAACTGAAGAGACTGGAAAGGAACCTCCTAAGTCGCCTAGCGGCCCTTGTGTTAGGAGGGTGCGCGGACTTGGCGCCGATGGTGTCCCCAATCACCCCGAGAGAGGGCTTCTGCTGCTATATCCCATCGATCCGAAAGGGGCTGGTTTCGTGGGCGATGCTCTGCCGGTCATTGGGTTCGGGGCCAGCTTCCCCGCCAGTCGTTCGACGACCACTGTCAAGTACGAGGTGGATCACCTTCTCTGGGAGACCGAATATGCCCCGGCCGATTGACGAGTTCGCCTCCGCCTGGGAGGCGCTCTCCGGGCGCGGTGAGGAGGGGAGTGGCTGGCGTGGTATCGCTGTGACTCCCGTTGGTGAGTGCGAGCTTTTGGCTGCTCGGCGCTTCCCAGGTAACGAGGAAGCTCTTCTGGCTCGCTTTCCGACGGCCCGTCTCGGTTCGTCCGAGCGGCTGCCCGAGGGCCGGGGGTTCGAGGTCGTTCGGGCGGATCCCCGCGGCGATGGCAAGACTTGGATAGCGCTGTCCCGGAAGGAGTCGGGAAGTCCCGAGCTGTTCGTGGAAATGGTCGTTGATGTCGCCGGAGCCATGGACGGCTGTGTGGCGGAGGGCGAGGCCGCCGTTCTGCGGACCATGCTGCGCCGTGTGCGCATGTGGCAGCAGTTCATGTCCCGCGGCGCGGGGCCTCTCAGCCCCGAGGCGGAACTCGGTCTGGCGGGAGAGCTCTTCTTCATGGGCGTTCTTTTCGACGCGGGGATTTCTCCGGAGACGATCCTCCAGGGTTGGGTCGGGCCCGACGACGCCCCTCAGGATTTCCTTTTGGGAGACGGAGCTATAGAAGTCAAGGCGACGATGTCTTCGTCCGGTTTTCCGGTGAAGATAGGCTCGTTGGAGCAGTTGGACGATGCAGTTGCCTCGCCGCTGTTCCTTATGGCTGTCCGGTTCGCTAGGGGAGAGGGTGGCGCGACCCTTCCCGAGATGGTTGGTGAGGTCAAACGACGTCTGGGCGGTGAGCTTGAGTTGATCGACTTCCTGCATGAGAGGCTCATGGTCGCTGGTTACTCAGACGCCCACGCGGGCCAATACTCCCGAAAATTCGAGCCGAAGGAGAGGCGGACTTTCTCCGTGTCTGCGGGCTTTCCACGGCTGACGGTGGGAGCCGTGCCAGCTGGTGTCACACGAGCCATTTACGAAACCAATCTTGATCACGCCGGGGATTTTCTCGTGGACCTCGACGTGGCTTTAAAGCTGCTAGGAGTAACGGATGACGCTTGATGAATTCTTCGCTGAGACTAGGGGCGAGATAACGGCTCAGATGAGCGACGGATCCCCCTTTGCTGAGCTCGTTTTCTCTGAAGTAGTGATGCAGCACCTGGCTGATGCCGGAATGACCTTCGAGCCGGTCATCTGTCACTTTCAAGGGAAGGTCGGCAATGCGAATCTGCGTTTGAGCGGCTACGCCATGTCTGAAGAGGCCGATCAGCTTGACCTGTTTGTAAGCCTCTACGAGGGTTTCGAGGGCCTGAAGCCGATACCAGAGCAAGATGTGAAGACGGCGGCGGCTCAGTGTGTTCGCTTTTTGGAGCTCTGTGCGGCAGGGCGCATCGCCGATAAGCTGGATCCGTCAAGCGACGTCCACTCCCTTGCGCTGACGATTCGGGAGATTTACGACGGGCTTGAGCAGGTCCGTGTCTACGTACTTACGGACGGTATCGCCAAGTCGAAGAGCTTCAAAGCTCGAGACGTTGGTGGAAAGTACGTGAAGCTTGAAGTCATGGACATCGAACGGTTATTTCGGCATCGCTCCGAAGGTAAGCCACGTGATGAGCTTGTCGTTGACTTCAATGAGGTATCCGGTTCCCCGCTACCCTGTGTCTTTGTTCCAGGTGACACCGGGGACTATGACTATGCACTGACTGCAATTCCGGGGGAGGCGCTTCGGTTTGTCTATGAGAAGTTCGGCTCTCGTCTACTTGAGGCCAATGTTCGCTCATTCTTGAGCGTGAAGGCCCGGGGTGTGAATGCTGGGCTTCAGAATACCCTCCGGAATGCCCCGGAAAGGTTCATGGCATACAACAACGGAATTGTATTGGTCGCTGATGAAATGCGGCTTGACCGTGCCGCAGATGGTTCGCCCGGTATAGTTTGGTTGCGGGGGATGCAAATCGTTAATGGCGGGCAGACTACTGCATCAATTTTCTTTGCCAAAAAAAAATATGCTGATACGGATCTGAGTAGGGTTCGCGTGCCAGCCAAGATCATTGTCATGAAAGAGGAGGATCCCTCCAAAGAGGAGTCTCTTGTTTCCGATATATCGCGATATGCAAATAGTCAAAACTCTGTCCGTCAATCAGACCTGTCTGCCAATAAGCCGTTTCATGTCGATATTGAGCGGTTGTCGCTCTCAGTCTACTGCCCTGACGGTACTGGGCGCTGGTTCTATGAGAGGGCAGCAGGCAGTTACAGCACTCTTCTTGCCCGAGAGGGGGTAACCCCTGGCAAACTTCGAGCGCTGAAGGAATCCGTACCGACCTCGAGGAAAATTACAAAAACCGAGCTGGCAAAATATCTCATGGCGTGGGATGGCCAAGCTGACGTTGTCAGCCTTGGCGCACAGAAGTGCTTTGATCGATTCATGTCTGGCATGGCTGAAGTGGAAGCTGAAGGGAAGGTTTTCGTTCCTGATGTTGCCTATTTCAAGGCTGTTGTCTCGAAAGCATTACTTTTCAAGGCAGTCCATAAGACGGCGCGGCCATTGGTACCAGCATTTCTCGCCAACGTTACTGCTTACACTGTTGCGTTGGTTTCAAAAACTTATGGCGAGTCTTTTGATCTCGAGCGGATCTGGAATAGACAAGGTGTATCTCCTCAGCTTGTTGAGCAGATTGAAATCTGGGTTCGCGAGATCAATGATCGGCTTCATGAGACCGCCAACGGCAAAATGATCTCTGAATGGGCGAAGCGTCTAGAGTGTCGAGAGACCATGTTTTCCCGCCCATTCACTGCCCCTTCCATTGATATTCCGGAAACGCGTCGGGGAGGATTGTGACGGATATAGTCAATGCACTGGTCCGCAGCCGAATGATGTCGGGAATACGGGGGAAGGACACCAAGCCAGAGATGCTTGTACGTCGCGTCCTTTTCAAAGCGGGTTATCGTTTCAGGCTGCACAGAAAAGACTTGCCCGGAGTCCCCGATATCGTTCTTCCCAAATGGAAGGTGGCGCTTTTTGTGCACGGCTGCTTTTGGCACATGCATCAAGGTTGTTCCAAGGCAAAGATCCCTTCCACTCGCACCGAGTTCTGGCGGAGAAAGCTCAAGGCTAATGTCGAGAGGGATCTAAGGGTGCAGGTAGCGTTGGCAGAGGCAGGCTGGCGAGTTGTTGTTGTGTGGGAATGTCTGACCCGAGACTCTCAGGCGCTGGTAGCCTTTCCCGATATGCTGTCCGCCTGGATCAGAGGCCCTGCAATTTTTGGCGAGTTTTCCCTGCCCGATAAGAGTCGATGACCGCTGCAACGATAGCTGCGATTTTCCGCGCTAGAAGTGGCGGCACGGCGTTTCCGACCTGTGTGTATTGCTGTGTTCTGTTACCTTCAAAGAAGTAATTATCAGGGAAGGTCTGCAGTCGTGCAGCTTCGCGAACAGTCAAGCTCCGGCACTGACTCGGATCTGGGTGTATGTAGTAATGGCCATCTTTGGCGATGTGGGCAACAACAGTCGTAGATGGGGCATCCGCCATTTGAACCCTGAAACGGTCACTGAAGGGGACTGAGGCGGAAGAGACGTTCTCATGAGCTGGCAGGAGTTGCTCGGGAAATTGGTGTATTTTTGGTGAGGTTCCGTACAGTTTTGCGAAGGCTGCAGCAAAAATGTACCTATGCAGATCAGAGCGCATATGACTCCTTGCCTCATGCTGCAGGATTCCCCCAAGCCTGGGGTCGAGGAACCACTCCCGTTGTTTGGGGTTCATCTTTGGCGCTACGTTCCAAGGTATGAAGCGACTGCCGTTTGAGTTTAATCGCTGTGCGTTGGCCGCTGCAGTTCGCATGGTGTCTATTAGATCACCTCGACCGGCTACATAAGGGCGCAAAAGGATAGAGCTGGCCTCATTCAATGCCGCAAGCCAAGATTCAAGAGAGTCTCCTCCCCTTGAGATCTTGCTACGCAGTGGGGCTAGTCCCGATAAGGCTTGGCCAACGGTAAAGGCCGTTTGACTGGGTTCCAGCACCAAGTTGTGAGAACGCTCCAGCAATGCGGGACAGTTCGATGCCACATCAGAGCGAACGCCGAACAAGATGACTCTGTGTCGTGCTTGTGGGAGACCGTATCGCTCGGCTTGGATGATGAAGTCGTGCGGATCCAGGTTTTCCGATTCGTCAGCGACGACAAAGGAGCGTATGCGGTACGAAAGATCTCCTGTGGGACTCGAAAGGTCTTCGAGAATCTGTTGGAAGATGTGCGATCCACTGTGTTGCGACGACAGGATGCCTTTTACGTTCTCCATAACGAAGATCGTTGGTCTGAACTCGCGAATAATCCGCAGGTATTCCTTGTATAGAAAGTGCTTCTCGTCGCTCTCAAATTCCTCCAAGGTCTCGCGGGTACGACGGGCGCGGCCGGCTACCGAGTACGCCTGGCAGGGTGGACCGCCGATGAGAACCCATTCACTTGCGCCACTTAGGGCTTTACTGATCCAACGGTCGATGTCCTCATGTGAATCTTTGCCAAGTTCGGCGAGCTTTGCCTCTTGCGACGCTTCCACAGCTTCCGCCGGGACGTCCGGATGCTTGAATAGCTCTTCGCGGGTAATCTCGCCCCGAGTGTACTGGTAGTAAGCTTCAGGCACTTCGCCTTTCGGAAAGGCGCGGAACAGCGCGCGTAGGGAGAGTGTCGCGTGAGCGACTGGATCCTTCTCGATCGAGACACGAAGCTTGAACTTGCGTGTTCCCTTTTCATGACCGCCGATGGAAGAGAATCCCTCTCCGAGTCCACCTGGCCCAGCAAAGAGGTCGATGACCGGGATTGAATCCTTGTGATTCATTGAGCTAACCAACACGCCAAGGGGAAAATAAAAGAGCGCCATTTTGCGCTCAGGGGGGGACGCAGCCCCTTCATGGGTATGCGCTAAATAGAGCCAGATGGTACCGGTTCACCAAGTGGCGGGCAAGAAATGAGGGTATGGATAATGCTGCGAGCGCGGCGATCAGCTTGGTCTTAATGACGATGAGCTGGTTTCTATGATGCCTTGGCCAGCGTGGCTTCGGTACACGAGCTGGACGATGAGACGTTGGCTAGGTTCGCTCATTAATTGATCAGCATCTGCGCAAGAACGAGGCGGCGGATTGGAGCAAGCACGGCAGTGTGCGTGCGGCTATTGGGTAAGGCCCTCCTGACTTTCTGCTGTCTCATAGAGCAAAGCGCCGCATCGTAGGCACAGGCAGTCGAAGTCGGCGAAGTGAAACCGTACGACATCCTCCGGCGCCTTCCGGGTCTCCGGGTACGCGGCTGCGACCGCTGCGCTGAGAAGAGCGGCATCGCCGCTCCCCTCATGTGGACGCTGAGCGACCTTGATTGCGCCATTGAACAGCCCGACCAACAGGGTCACCTCTTTGCCTGCGTCCCGTGTCAGCACGGCGCTAGAGTCGCAGATCAAACACTGTCTGTCAGGGTAACTTGGGGGGGCTGTTTCAATATGTTTCTAGTCGGCAGTCCTATTCGTACCTGTTTTTGTTTCCTTGGGACGCTGGCCAAGCAATCTCGAATCGGATTTTCCCTCTTCTCTGTAGTCCCTTTCCGAAACATACTCCTACCGCCTTACAGCCTGTTGCCGCTCGCCCACCAGCCGTCTAGTCTCGCCAAGTCGCTACCAATCCAGCGACCGGCTTTGACAGGCCGCAGGTAGAACGAAGTCTCGTAGCAAGCCGTTATGGCGGCTGTACGTGGGGCACCTCGTGTGCGCCGGGTTTTCTTCGTCTCCTCGGTCTGTCAACCCACGTACAGCTGCCACCCTCAGTTTGACAGCAGGGTGTGGTGGCTCCACCGAGACGGAGAAACAACATGCTAAAGATCGTCCCCGATCCACCCCTACACGACAAATACACCACCCACACCCTCGAAGACCTCCTGGTCCAGATCTCCGAATACCTCGTCTGCGCCCTGACCGTCAGTCAGCAGACCGTCCTGCTCCACGCCAAACCCCCAGGCCAGGTCCTGACCCTCGCCGCCATGCACGAAATCGACAGCGCCCGCACCTTGGTGGAGGTGGCGCTGAGCCGCGTGCAATCCCGGCATTGACCTGGCGAGCCTGGGCTCGCACTTGTTGTTCACCGATCAGGCCCCGCGCTGTTCGCGGGGCCGCAGGAGGAATGGTATGGATAAGGAATTGCAAACCCCGCGCATCAAGAAACTCGCCACCACCGGCGTCGGGCATTTCGGCGAAGGCGCAGAGGTGGGGGTGCAAGACCCGCTGTTTCGCGTGGTGGCGGGGCATCCGCTGGACCATGCGGTGGAGCAGGCGACCGTGCTGATGTGTGCGGTGCACAAGATCAGCGATCTGGCGATGGTGGAGACTGATCATCTGCCTACGCTGCTGACGGCGGTGCATTACCTCAGTGGCATGGCCAAGGCGTTGGCCCAGGATGTGAATCATGGGTTGATGGTTGGGCGGGGGGCTGAGTAGGGGGAGGGTGTCTGGCTGGAGGCTTGGTTGTCTGGGCGGGCGCTATCGCGGGGCAAGCCCGCTCCCACGAGTCCGCTTATACAAGTCCGCTCTTACGAGTCCGCGCCCACAAGCCCGATCCCACAGGCCTGCTCCCACGTTTCGCCAAGCCGCTATGGCGCCAGGTCCACACCGTTACAGCGGCCTTTGGTGGAGAAGTCGTTGATCTGTCGCGCTTTGTCCACCGACATCAGGATCGTGCAGCCGCCAGGATGGGCCACGTCGTCCCAGTAGTTGGTATGGACCATCACGTTGCCTTGCATCTCGGCGGTGCTGCCGACCACTTCCTTGCGCACGTAGGTGGTATCGCGATACCAGCCCAACTGCACCCCAGCGCCGCCGGGCAATGGCTCCATGCGCATCGGCGGGCCGAAGAAGTCGATGGCCTGCTTGGCGTCGCGCCCTTGCCATTGGTTACCCGCCAGAATCTCCGGTAGGGTCGGGATGCAGCCGGCCAGCGCAGGCAGCAGCAGGCAAAGGACCAGCAGGGGGCGGGTGCTCATCGTGGGGTGTTCGCCAGCATGTCGTCCAGCTCCTGCACCGCCTGGCTGTTGGCCTGCACGCCAATCAACTGGATGAACATGGCCTGGATGGTGGCGACCATCTTCGCCGCTGGCATCTTGCCGATCGACAGCATCTGGTTGCGCGCGCGATTGTCAGGGGCGCAGACGAAGGCGAAGGTGCGCTGCAGCCAGTAGTCCTTCGGTGCGACCCAGTCTTTGGCGTTGGTTTTCACATCGCGCACGGCGCCGTCGAAGCGACGTATCGCCCGGGCGCTGTCCAGGCGGATCTGGCGCTGTTTGCATTTGACCTGCACCTCGTAGGCGGCGAGGGTCGGGAAGGCCGGGTCTTCGAACAGTTGCATGACCTGAGCTGATTGCACGCCACCGGGCTTTTGCAGGATGCCGGCGGCATCGGCGACGTAGACCTCGTTGTGCAGGCGTTCGCCTTTGCCGTAGATGATCCAGTAGTCGCCTGAGGCTTGTTCGGCCAGGGCCGGGGTGCTGCAGGCCATGGTCAGGATGGCGAGCCATCGGCAGGGGAGTGGAAGGCTGTGACGCATGGAGTCCTTTCCCGATTTATGTAATCAAGGAGGGACTATACGAGCGCTGGGTGAGTAGGGTCGATTAGGGCGGTTGTGCTAATGGCCAAGGGCTTGTAGCGCTTGGGTGCAGTAAACAGAGTGTTTCGTGAGTAGCGAATATTTTGGGAGGCGTCCGGCATACGGTCTGTTGTCGTTTTTGTAGGCTGCACTCTTTTTATCTTTGATCACGTTGCACATGCGGTGGTTGCCGTATGGTCTAGGCGGAGGGGCAGAAGATGTTCGAATCTAAGCCGAAGGAGGCGTTTCTAGCTGCTGAGCATGACGTACCGGGGGCCGACATGGCCTTTCTTCAGCTTGTGCACACTGACATTGCCAAGAACCCGGAGGGAATCCAGCCCATACCGTCTTCGTTGTTGAGTCGGGTGGCTTATCTTCGGAGCAAGGCGCAGGTGAATCGTGAGGAGCAGGCTCGACAGGCTTAGACAGGTTATCGTCGAGTTGAGGGATAGATAATGGCTTGGCTGTTTGTCGTGTGCGTAGCGCTTGGCGTGTGCTCGGCATTTGTCTTGCGCGCCAAGTGTTCAGGCCCGCGTCTCGGCTACGGGTTGTTTTGTATTTGTCTGATTTATAATCTGTTCTTTATCACTTACTACATGAGAGTCCTGGAGTTTGACCGGTTTTTGTTTTTTGGGTATCAGCCGGAGTTTGTCAGGGAAAACATCATTGTAGGGTGGGCGGCGTTGGCTGGGGTGCTTCTGCATTGTGGGGCAATGCCTTCTAGACGCAGCGCTTGAGTGGTTGGAGTGGTTGAGGCCGTGATGGTGGTTTGGGCTGAAATCGCTGGGACCGCTTTGCGGTCCTTTCGCGACGCAAGACCGCTCCCGCAACGAGGGGCGGCGGTGTCTATCTTGGGTTAGGCTATTGGCGGCAGCTCATGGTCGAAGGGCAGATTCGGGCCTGTTCGGGAGCAGGTGATTGCTGCGGCATGGATCGCGTAGGCGAGGATCGCATCGATGGTTTCATGGGGGAGATTCGCCACGCCGGCCGGGCTGTCTGCTCCGATGCGTGCCATGTAGGCAAGCACCGCCGCTTGGAAGGTATCACCAGCACCCACGGTGTCGCTTACCGGCAACGAAGTATCCGCCGGGCGCTGCCATGAGCCATGCGCGCAATGCACACTGGCACCGTCAGCACCGTGAGTGACAAAAACCAACCGGCAGCGCTCGTTCAGCCAGTCACGTGCTACGTCATAAGGCTCCTGACTTGGATAGAGCAAGGCAATATCTTCCTCACTGGCCTTGATCACATGCGCATGCCCGGCAAACGCTTCCACCTGCCGCCGCCACAACGCCACATCCGGCTGCGGATTGAGCCGCACATTCGGATCCAGGCTGATCAGCCGCCGGTCGCGCTCGCGCTGCACCAGCGCCAACAGCGTATCGGCCACGGGCTGCACCACCAGGGTGTACGAACCCACATGGATTCCCCGCACACGCTTATCCAGCACCGGCAGATGCGCCAGTGTCACCTGCCGATCCGCACAGCCTTCACCACGAAACTGATACTGCGCCGAGCCATTGGCATCCAGCCCGACCATAGCCAGGGTGGTCGGCGCATCGCTGGTCACCACATAGCGGCAGTCCACCCGTTCCTCTTCCAGCACCCGCCGCAGCCGGGCACCGAGGTAGTCGCTGGACAACCCGCCGAACAACGCCGATTCCACGCCCAGCCGGCGCAGGCCGACGGCCACGTTGAACGGCGAGCCGCCGGCAATCGCGGTAAACCCCAGCTCGCTGCTGCGGTTGCTGTTTTCCAGGCTGAAGACATCGAACAGGGCCTCGCCACACACCAGGTACATGCAGTTCTCCAGAACGATAGATAAGGGCAGGATACCCGCACTCAGCGCGCAGGCAGTTGCTCCCGGTAACGTTGATAGGCGGCCTCGTACTCGGCCTGTTGCGCCGGGCGGGGCAGGGTGCGGGTGCTTTCGTCGAGGGCGACGCAGCGCTCGCACAAGGCTGCGAGGCTGTCGCCTTGGCCCAGCTGGCGGCTAAGGCTCCAGGCGGCCTGGATTGCGGCGCCCAGGGCGGCGGCTTCGGTCTGTTGGGGGCATACCACCGGCAGGCCGAGCAGGTCGGCTAGCACCTGGCGCCACAGCGGGCTTTTCGCCGCGCCGCCGACCAGGCGGATTTCGCTGCCTGGCAGGCCGCTGGCGCGCAGCAGGTCGAGGCCGTGACGCAGGCTGAAGCAGGTGCCTTCGAGCACGGCGCGGCAGAGGTTGGCGCGGGTCAGGTTGGCGCTGGTCATGCCGTGCAGGCTGGCCGTGGCTTCGGGCAACGCGGGCACGCGCTCGCCGTCGAAGAACGGCAGCATCAGCAGGCCGTCGGCGCCGATCGGGGCTTGGGCGGCGAGCTCAGTGAAACGGTCGAGGTCGAGCTCCAGCAGGTCGCGCACCAGGGCGCAGGCGCTGGTGAGGTTCATGGTGCAGATCAACGGCAGCCAGCCGCCGCTGGAGGCGCAGAAGGTCGCCACTTCGCCCAAGGCTCTGACGTGGGGCTGGTCGGCATGGGCGGCCAGGGTGCCGGAGGTGCCGAGGCTCAGGGTGATCATGCCGGGGGTGATATTGCCGGTGCCGATGGCGCCGAGCATGTTGTCGCCGCCGCCCGTGGCCACCCATGTCCGTGGGCTCAGGCCGAGGGCAGTGGCGGCCTGTTCGCGCAGGGTGCCGATGCAATCGCCGGAGTCGACCAGTTCGGGTAGCGCGGCCAAAAGACGTGTGCCTGGCTCGATGTGCTGAAGGACATCGGGCGCCCAGGTGCGGCGGCGCACATCGTAATAGCCGGTGCCGGAGGCGTCGCCGGGCTCCGTGCAGGCGCGACCAGTCAGCCAGTAATTGAGGTAATCGTGGGGTAGCAGGATATGGGCGAGGCGGGCGAACAGCTCGGGATATTGGCGCTTGGTCCACAGCAATTTGGACACGGTATAGCCCGGCGCGATCACCAGCCCGAGGCGTTCGAGTGACCCTTGTGCACCGCCGAGGGCATCGAGCAATTCTGCGTTCTCGGGCGCGCTCTCGGTGTCGCACCAGAGCTTGGCCGGGCGCAGTACCTGGCCTTGGGCGTCGAGCAACACCAGGCCATGTTGCTGGCCGGATACCGCCACGGCGCGGATCGCCTGGCCATTTACGCCAGCTTCATGCAATGCAGAGGATACCGCAGCACCCAAGGCCTCTAGCCAATCGGCCGGGTCCTGCTCGCGCCGGCCATCGCGACCTTGGGGTGGGGCATGGGCGGCGCTGCCCAGGCCAATCACCTGGCCGCTGCCGGCGTCCAGCACCAGGGCCTTGGTGCCCTGGGTGCCGCAGTCGATGCCGAGGAACAGTCCGTCCATTTTAAAGGCCTCCGTGTCAGTCGCCGAGGACCTGGCGCAGGGTTTCACTCACGCCGATTTCGCGCAAGCTGTCGTACAGGCGCTCGAAGGCGCTGACGAAGGCTTTGGATGCGGGGATGGCCGTGCCGAAGATCGCCTCGTCGCCGAGCACCCGGGCGGCCAGGCCGTCGCGCTGCGCCATCCGTGCCTGGCAGTCGGCGGCGCGGGGGTCGGGGATGCTGTAGCGGGTGCCGTGTTCGTCCTCGCCGCGCAGGTACAGGGCCCAGGCGGCCACCACCAGGGCCACGCGCTCCAGGGGCTTGTCGTCGGCGATCAGGCGGTTGGCGGTGGGCACGATGAACTTGGGGAATTTCGACGAGCCGTCGGAGCACACGCGCTCCAATTGGTCGGCGATGGCGCGGTTGGCGAAGCGCTCGGTGAGACTGTGCTTGTAGCGCTCAAGGTCGATGCCCGGCACTGGGGCCAGTTGCGGGGTTACGTCCTGGTCCATGAAGGTGCGCATATAGCGGCGCAGCAGCGGGTCGGCGAGGGTTTCGTGGACGAAGCGGTAGCCTTGCAGGAAGCCCAGATAGGTGAGGGCCAGGTGGCTGCCGTTGAGCAGCTTGATCTTCATTTCCTCATAAGGCGTGACGTCGTCGGTGAACTGCACGCCGACCTGCTCCCAGGCCGGGCGGCCGGCGACGAACTTGTCTTCCACCACCCATTGCAAAAACGGCTCGCACACCACCGGCCAGGCATCGTCGACGCCGTGGCGTTCGAGCAACTGCTGGCGGTGGGCGGGGCTGGTCATCGGGGTGATGCGGTCGACCATGGCATTGGGGAAGCTGACGTGGCCGTCGATCCAGCGGGCCAGGTCGTGGTTCTGCAGGTGGGCGAAGGCCAGCAGGGCTTTGCGGGCGACGTCGCCGTTGTGCGGGAGGTTGTCGCAGGACATCACGGTGAACGGCCCGCTGCCGTTCTCGCGGCGGCGGCGCAGGGCTTCGCAGAGGAAGCCGAACACGCTTTGTGGGGCTTGCGGATTGGCCAGGTCGTGCTGGATCTGCGGCAGGTCGGCGCGGAATTCGCCGGTGCTGTCGTCGATGCAGTAGCCGCCTTCGGTGATGGTCAGCGAGACGATGCGAATGCCGGGTTCGGCGAGCTTGGCCAGCAGTGCTTCGGCGCCGTCCTCGGCCAGCAGCATGCCGTTGATGGCGGCGATCACGCGGACTTGGGTGTCGGGTTGGTCGCCCAGTTCGAACAGGGTGTAGAGGTGGTCTTGCGCGGCCAGGGCGTCGCGCATGGCGCGGTCTTCGCGGCGCAGGCCGGCGCCGCAGATGGCCCAGTCGTGGCCTTCGCCCAGGTTCATCAGGGCGTCGGTGTAGGCGGCCTGGTGGGCGCGGTGGAAGCCGCCGACGCCGATGTGCACGATGCCCTGGCGCAATTGGGCCGGGTCGTAGCTGGGGCGGGCGACCGCCAGGCGGGGGAGATTGTGCTGGTTGAGTTTCATCCTGAAGGTCCTTAGGCCGCCTGTTGCAGGCGCTTGTCGAGGGCTTGGCCGTTGCTGTCGAACAGGTGGCAGTGGGCGGGGTCGAAGGTCAGTTCCAGCGCCTCACCAAACCCCGGTGCGAAGTCGCCGCGCACGCGCACGGTAAGCATCTCCCCCGAGGCGGCGCGCACGTGGCAGTAGCTGTCGCTGCCCAGGCGCTCGCTGACATCGGCAGTCACCTGCAGCGAGCCCTGGGTACCTTGTCCGGCGCGGTCGATGTTCAGGTGTTCGGGGCGGATGCCCAGGGTCACCTGGCTGCCGGTATGCAGCTCGCCCGCGCACAGCGGCAGGGCGATACGGGCGCCGCATTCGAGGGCCACCTCGCACTGGTTGCCCTGGTTGCGGCTCAGGTGCCCACGCAGGAAGCCCATCTTCGGCGTCCCCAGAAACCCCGCAACGAACAGGTTGGCCGGATGGTGGTACAGCTCCAGCGGCGAGCCTACCTGCTCGACGCGCCCGCCGTTGAGCACCACCACCTTGTCGGCCAGGGTCATCGCCTCGACCTGGTCGTGGGTCACGTAGATCATAGTCGCGGCCAGCTCCTGGTGCAGGCGCGCCAGTTCCAGGCGCATCTGCACGCGCAGGGCGGCGTCGAGGTTGGACAGTGGTTCGTCGAACAGGAAGATCTTCGGGTTGCGCACGATGGCGCGGCCGATCGCCACCCGCTGGCGCTGGCCGCCGGAGAGCTGGCGCGGCTTGCGTTCGAGCAGCGGTTGCAGCTCGAGTATGCGCGCGGCGTTGTCGACCTTGGCGGTGACTTCGTGCTTGGCGACGCCGGCCAGGTCCAGAGCGAACGACAGGTTCTTGCGCACGGTCATGTGTGGGTACAGGGCGTAGGTCTGGAACACCATGGCCAGGTCGCGCTTGGCCGGGGCGGTGTCGGTGATGTCGGCGCCGTCGAGGGTGATGCTGCCGCTGCTCACTTCCTCGAGGCCGGCGATCAGGCGCAGCAGGGTGGACTTGCCGCAGCCGGAGGGGCCGACGAACACCACGAACTCGCGGTCGCGCACGTCCAGGTCGATGCCCTTGATGATGGCGTGGCCATCGAAGCCTTTGTGCAGGTTGCGGATTTTCAGGTCAGCCATGGTGGGTGTCCTTGTCAGAGCCGTGGAAAGGGAGGCGTGGAAAGGGGCTGGCGTGGAAAGGGCTGGCGTGGGAGCGGGCTTGCCCCGCGATGCAGACGGCGCGGTGGATGGCACCGGCGTAGCCGGTGATCGCGGGGCAAGCCCGCTCCCACGCCATACGCGAAATCAGGCGCGTCGGGATCATTTGACGGCGCCGAAGGAGAGCCCGCGCACCAGTTGCTTTTGGCTGATCCAGCCAAAGATCAGGATCGGCGCGCAGGCCAGGGTCGAAACGGCCGAGAGCTTGGCCCAGAACAGCCCTTCGGGGCTAGAGTAGGAGGCCACCAGCGCAGTCAGCGGCGCAGCGGCGGACGAGGTCAGGTTCAGCGACCAGAACGCTTCGTTCCAGCACAGGATCAACGACAGCAGCAGCGTCGAGGCCAGCCCGCCGCGGGCGATCGGCAGCAGCACGCGGACGATCTCCTGCCAGGTGCCGGCGCCGTCCAGGCGCGCGGCTTCGAGGATGTCCACGGGGATGTCCTTGAAGTAGGTGTACACCATCCACACCACGATCGGCAGGTTGATCAGGGTGTAGACGATGATCAGCGCCAGGCGCGAATCGAGCAGGCCGAACTGCTTGGCCAGCAGGTAGATCGGCATCAAGACGCCCACCGGCGGCAGCATCTTGGTCGACAGCATCCACAGCAGCGTGCGCTTGGTGTGGCGGGTTTCGAAGAAGGCCATCGAATACGCCGCCGGTACGGCGATGAGCATGCACAGCAGGGTCGCCGAGAAGGAGATCAGCACCGAGTTCCAGGCATAGGCGAAGTAGTCGCTGCGCTCGTTGATATGCAGGTAGTTCTCCAGCGTCGGCGCGAAGATGAACTGCGGCGGCGTGGCAAAGGCGTCCAGCTCGGTCTTGAAGCTGGTCAGCAGCATCCAGAAAATCGGAAAGAAGATCACCAGGGCGATGGCCCAGCACAGCAGGCCGAGCAGGGCGTTCTTCAGGGTGCGGGTTTGCTTGAGTGTCAGCATGGCGGGCTCCTCAGCTGCGCGCGGTGAGGTTCTTGCCGATCATGCGGACCAGCACGATGGCGGCGATATTGGCAATCAGCACGGCAATCAGGCCACCGGCCGAGGCCATGCCGACGTCGAACTGCAGCAGCGCCTGGTTGTAGATCAGGTAGGCGAGGTTGGTGGACTCGTATCCGGGGCCTCCGCTGGTGGTGGTGAAGATCTCGGCGAACACCGAGAGCAAAAAGATGGTCTCGATCATCACCACCACGGCGATCGGCCGGGCCAGGTGCGGCAGGGTCAGGTGCCAGAAGATCGCCAAGGGGCCTGCGCCATCCAGGCGCGCGGCTTCCTTCTGTTCCTGGTCCAGCGACTGCATGGCGGTCATCAGGATCAGGATGGCGAACGGCAGCCACTGCCACGACACGATGAGGATGATCGACAGCAGCGGGTAGTGCGCCAGCCAGTCCACCGGTTGCGCACCGAACAGGCGCCACACGGCGGCGAGGACGCCCGACACCGGGTGGAAGATCAGGTTCTTCCACAGCAGCGCGCTGACCGTGGGCATGATGAAAAACGGCGAGATCAGCAGCACCCGCACCACACCGCGGCCCCAGAACTCGCCGGCCTCCAGCAATGCGGCGATCAGCACGCCGAGCACCACGCTGATCGCCAGCACGCTGCCGACCAGGGTCAGGGTGTTGAGGGCGCCGGGCATGAAGCCGGCGTCGGTGACGAAGAAGGCGAAGTTCTCCAGGCCCACGAATTGGTTTTCGCCGGGGTACAGCAGGTTGTAGCGGATCAGCGAGAAATACAGGGTCATGCCCAGGGGCACGATCATCCACAACAGCAGCAGCGCCACCGAAGGGCTGACCAGGAACCAGCCGGGGCCGACGCGGCGTTTGCCGGGGCGCGCGGTGGCGAGGCTCGGGGTATCGAGGGCCGATGTGTTCATGGCGACTCCGTGTGCAGCAAAAAGGGGCGGTCACCGCGCCGGGGTGCGGCGCGGTCGGGGAGCGCTGCGGGTTACTTGGGGTAACCGGCGCGCTTCATCTCGCGTTCGGTGGATTGCTGGGCCGAGGCCAGCACCTGGTCCACTTTCATCTGCCCGGTCAGCGCGGCGGCGAACAGCTTGCCGACCTGGGTGCCGATGGCCTGGAACTCGGGGATGGTCACCAGCTGGATGCCCACGTAGGGCACGGGTTTGAGGGTGGGGTGGTTGGGGTCGACGCGCTTGAGTGATTCGAGGGTGACCTTGGCGAATGGCGCGGCGGCCAGGTACGCATCGCTGTAGGTCGAGGCGCGGGTGCCGGGCGGCACGTTGGCCACGCCTTCTTTTTCTGCTACCAGCTTGCCGTAGGCTTCGGAGGTGGCCCAGGTGGCGAACGTCCTGGCGGCGGACTTGGATTTGGAACTGGTGGGGATCGCCAGTGCCCAGGAATACAACCAGGTCGCGCCCTTGTCGGTGACTTCCTTGGGCGCGAAGGTGAAGCCGACCTGATCGGCGACCTTGCTCTGGGTCTTGTCGGTGACGAACGAGCCGGCGACGCTGGCATCGACCCACATCGCGCACTTGCCGCTGTTGAACAGCGCGAGGTTTTCGTTGAAGCCGTTGCTGGAGGCGCCGGGCGGGCCGTATTGCTTGAGGGTGTTCACATAGAAATTCAGCGCGTTCTTCCATTCGCTGCCGCTGAATTCGGGTTTCCACTGCTCATCGAACCAGCGCGCGCCGAAGGCGTTGGCCACGGTGCCGATCAGCGCCATGTTCTCGCCCCAGCCGGCCTTGCCGCGCAGGCAGATACCGTACTGGCCCTGGTCGGGGTGGTTGAGCTTGGCGGCGAACTCGCCGAGCTGGGTCCAGGTCGGTTGCTCGGGCATGCTCAGCCCGGCTTTTTCGAACAGGTCCTTGCGGTAATAGGTGATCGAGGCTTCGGCGTAGAAGGGCAGGGCGTACAGCGTGCCGTTGGCCGAGAGGCCATTGCGTACCGAGGGGAACACGTCGTCGAGGTTGTAGTCGGCGGGCAGGTCGGTCATCGGCGCCAACCAGCCCTTGGCGCCCCACAACGCGGCTTCGTACATGCCGATGGTCAGCACATCGAACTGGCCGCCCTGGGTGGCGATATCGGTGGTCAGGCGCTGGCGCAGCACGTTCTCTTCAAGTACCACCCACTTGAGCTGGATGTCCGGGTGCTGCTGCTCGAACACCTTGGCCAGGCGCTGCATGCGGATCATGTCGTTGTTGTTGACCGTGGCGATGGTCAGGGTGTCGGCGGCCTGGGCATGCAGCGGCAGGCTGAGGCAGGCGGCGGCCAGGCAGGCCTTGATCGAGTCGTTCATCAGTGAACTCCCTTATTGTTTTTGTATCGCTCGGCGCTGATTACACCTGTGCACGGCGACGCCGACAAAGCCTCGCCTGCACCTTGGCTGATACTTTTTTGCAGTGGGTGTGGAGTGTCTGTAGGAGCGGCTTCAGCCGCGATCACCCACGGAGTGGGTGCCAGACACCGCAGCGCCTGCATCGCGGCTGAAGCCGCTCCTACAGGTTCCCACCCAGATACCGGGCAAAATCAGGCGCGGTTCTGCTCGGTCAGTCGCTGGGTCACCAGGCTGCGGTAGTCGGAAGGGGTCATGCCCTTGAGCTGCAGGAAGCGCCGGTTGAAGTTCGACAGGTTGCTGAACCCGGATTCGAAGCACACCTCGGTCACCGGCAGCTCGCCCTTGGCCAGAAGCTCGCACGACTTGCTTACCCGCAGCCGGTTGACGAACTCGACGAAGCCACGCCCGGCGGCCTGCTTGAAGAAGCGCGAGAAGTAGGTCGGCGTCATCCCCAGATGCTCGGCCACCTCGTTCTGGCTCAGGTCCTGGGCGTAGTGCTGGAAGATGTAGTCCACCGCCCGGTTGATACGCTCGACATTCTGCTCGTCGGCCAGCTGCGAGGAGGTGACGGTGGACAGCAGCTGGTAATCCTCGCAGGCGGCCAACTGCTCCATGAGGATAAAAAAGTATCCCAGGCGGGTCATGCCGCGGCTGTCGGCGATACGTTGCAGCAACTGGCGGCTGTCCTGGATCAGTGCCGGATCGCGGAACTCGATGCCATAGCGCGCCCGGGCCAGCAGCGGGGCCAGCAGGGTGAGTTCGGCGAACACCTGGCCGCCGTCCTCGAGCACCTCGTCGGTGAAGTTGACCAGCATGTCACGCTTGCCCACCACTTCGTCGGGGCCGACCTGGCTGATCCAGTTGTGCGGCAGGTTGGGGCCGGTGAGGAACAGCGTGTCGGGGGCGAAGTTGCCGATGTAGTCGCCGATGAACACCTTGCCGGCGCTGGCGACGATCAGATGCAGCTCGTATTCCTTGTGGAAATGCCAGCGCACCAGCGGGCTGGGGAAGCCGTGCTGGCGGTAGATCAGCGAGGCGCCTTCGTGGTCGTCCATCAGCTCGTAGGACGGGTCGGTGACTTTGCTCGTTCTGGGCATGGCGGTGGCTGGGCCTGGAGGGGCGAGGTGTCATCCTAGCCTGAAGTGGCGGAGCAGGGCAGCGCACATTTCTGTAGGCGCATGCCCTGCGATGGACCTATACGGCCGCGTGCTCAGGCAAATTTTGTAGGTCCTACAGCTATTCTTCCGTTGTTCGTGTAGTCCTTTTCCTAAAGGTAGCTTTTCCACCCGCCGGCCCGTTGTGGCGAGTGGGTAGGCCCTTTAGTCTCGCCCTGCTCGTCGTGTTTCGCCGTCCGGGGTTGGCCGGGCCTTTGGGCAGAGCACCGCGCAAGGATCGCGCGGTTTGGCCCGCTGGCCCCGGGCGGTGAGACGCGGCGGGCTCTTTCTTTTTTCAGGGGGTGGGTCATGGACAAGGACGAACAAGCAAAGGGCAGCGGCGAACTGAAAATCGTCAGCCTGGTCGGCCGCACCAAGCGGTACTCGGTGCGCGACTGGGTGCAGGCGATCCCGGGGTTGCCGACCGAGGACGTGCTGCGCGAAACAACGATCATCCTGGGCTGCATCACATCGCTGACGTACCAGGCATTGAGCCAGCCGAAAGAGGCACAGACGCTGATGCGCGCAACGTACTACCTCAGTGGCATGGCCAAGGCGATGATCGATGGGCAACTGCCGGCAAGCAAAGGGCAGGGTGACGGTTGAGCCGCACTGCCAGCGCAAGAGCCGCTTTCGAGCAATCGAAAGCGGCTTTTTGTTTGGCGGCAGGTAGGACGATCAGCCGTGCAATCAACTCACCCCGGCCAACCGCTTGATCTGCTCGGCAAAGTCCTTCTCGGCAATCTTCACCTCCACCAGTACCGGCCGCTGCACCACCATCAGCAACTGCGGCAGCAAGCGTTCCAGCTCGTCCACCGTTTCCACTCGATACCCCAGCGCGCCATAGCCGCTGGCCAGCGCCGTATAGTCCAGCGCAGGCAGGGTATCGAACGGCGCGAACTCACCCTCGGGCGTGAACGCGTCGGGGTCGACGAAGGCCTGCTCGATCGCATACACCTGGTTGCTCATCACGAACACCACGGCATTGACTTTGTTGCGCGCCAGCGCCGCCAGCGACTGGCTGACCATCATGAACCCGCCATCGCCGGCCACCACCACCGGGCGCCGGCCGCTGCCCAGGGCCACGCCCAGAGCGCAGCCGGTCTCGTGGCCGAGCGAGCCCCAGATGGCGTCGGAGATGAAGCTGCCGCGGGGCATGCCGTTGATGTTGCTGGCCACGTACAGCGACGAGCTCTCGCCGAGGATCAGCGTGCAGGTCTGCCACAGGCGGTGCTCCTGGGCAAAGTCCACCAGGCTGTCGAAGAAGCTCGCATAGCTCAGCGCGCTGGGCACCGCGCCGCTGCCCAGCAGCGGGCGCGAGGCGGCCAGGGCCGTTCCCGGGCGGGGGAACTGGGTGTCCACCTTCAGAGCCTTGAGCAGGGCCTCGACGTAGTCGGGCAGGCGCACGTTGGGGTAGTAGTCGGCACCGGCGCGGGCCAGCTCGCAGTTCACCTGGACGATTTCGCCATAGCGGGCCTTGAGCAGGTCGAGGTAGTCATCGGTGAAGATCACCCCGATGGCCAGGATGCAGTCGCAGGCATCCACCCGGGCCGAAGTTTCCGGGCGCGAAGCGGGGCCGGCATAGGTGCCGATGAACGGCGCCTGGCTTTCGTCGAGCACGGTCTTGGCGTCGAGGGTGGTGGAGAACGGCAGGCCGCAACTGTCGATCAGGCGTTGCACGGCGTCTTGCAAACCGTAGCGGATGATCTCCACGCCCAGCAGCACCAGCGGCTGGCGCGCCGTGGCCAGGCGTTGCACGCTGGCCTCGACCAGGCTCTGCAGGGCCTGGGGGTTGGACGGGCGCGGGGCTGGGGTCAGCTGGCCGTGGGGGCGGCTGACCTCGGCGCCCCAGATGTCCTGGTACGCCTCCAGGTAGATGGGCTGGCGGTGGGTGAGGGCGGCGATCAGCGCGTTGTCGATCTGCCACGGCGCGCGGTGCGGGTCGGAGAGGATCTCGCAGGCCACGGTCACCTGCTCCAGCACGTTGCGGTCGGCCTCGAAGTTGCCGGTGGAGTGATGGAACAGCACGTTCTGGGCATTGGCCTTGAGGCGGTCGCTGGTCGAGGGGCTGGCGGAGATCACCACCACCGGGTTGCGCTCCACGTAGGCACCGGCGATGGCGTTCACCGCGCTGAAGGTGCCCACGCCGTACTGCAGCGACACCGCGCCCAGGCCGTGCACCCGGGCATAGCCGTCGGCGCTGTAGGCGGCGCCCATCTCGTATACCTCACCCACGGCGTCGATGCCGTCGAAGGCGTCCAGCGCGCTCATGAAGTTCGAGCAGTAATCCCCCGGCACCTGGAACACCTTGTCCAGGCCCAGCTCCTTGAGCCGGGTCAGCAGGTAGTCGGCCACGGTAAAGGTGCTCATGGCTTGACCCCCGCGCAGATGGCCTGGGTGATGGCTTCGAGCACCTGCGGCGCGTGGCCGGGCATGGGCGGGGTGGCGTAGTCGATCTCTTCCGGTGCCGGGGTCGGCAGCAACTGGTAGCTGGCCGGCAGCCAGTTGGGGCGCGGCAGTTCGAAGAACTCCTGCAAGGCGGACTCGGCGGTGGTCAGCGCGCCCTCGACCCAACCCTGGCCATAGGAATACGCCTCGCCGACGATGAACACCTGCTGGTCCTTAACCGGGTGGCGCATCTTCTGGATGATCAGGTCCAGGCGGTAGTTGGCCTTCCACTCGTGCCAGCCGCCGCCGTAGGGGTCGGCGTCCCAGGCGTGGTACACGGCGCTGTAGGGCGCCGGCAGCTCGACCTGGGCGTGCAGCTGGGTGACCTGGCGCTGGGCGATGCGCACCATCTCGTCGCTGATCTGGAACTGCGTGCGCGGCACCACCGCGTCATTGGCGATGCGCCCTTCGAGGCTGCGCGGGGTGTAGCCGACGAACTCGGGACCGTCTTCCAGGCCTTTCCAGAACGGCACGGTGCCGATGTCGTTGTAGGAGGCCATCAGCAGCGAGTTGAAAGTGTTTTCGCCACCGGCCTGATCGCACTCCGTGCCCATGTAGTAGCACTGGCGGATTGGCAGGTCGGTGACCGAACGCCCGGCCACCAGGCCCAGGTTGCGCCACCAGGGTTGCTCATAGGCCAGGAACAGCTTGAACGCCGACTGCACCAGCACCGAGCCGAGGTTGTCCTTGAGCCACGGGTCGTCGAACAGTGGCGAGTCGATCAGCTCCAGCGCGCGGCGCGGCAGGGCGAGGATCACCTGGCGGGCGTGGACGATGTCCTCGCCTTCGAGGTCGTGGGTCTTGCCGTTGACGGTCTCGGTGTGGCGCAGGTGCAGGCGGTAGGGGTACTCGGTGTCGTCGCTGTAGCTCAGGGCGGCCAGGCGGCGGTTCATCTGGATGCGCTGGTCGGCGGGTACCAGGCCGCCGGCCTGTTCGCTGAAGCGCTGGGCCAGGGTCAGCGGCAGGCTCTGGAAGCCATCCTTGAGCGTGCGGAACACGGTGGCGTCGCTGTACTCGGTGGCCGGCAACTGGGTCACGGCGCTGGCGTTGGCGACGTTGGCCTCGTAGCCGCCGGCGTCCTTCATGAACTGGTAGCCCTCGTTGCTCAGCACGCGGTAGAGCAGATCCCAGAAGCCATAGCGCCAGATCGGCTTGCCGAACACCTGCACCTGCATCTGCTCGGCCAGGCTCAGCTTGTCGAAGCCGGGGTAGATGCTGTTCATCACGTTGACCTGGAGGTCTTCGGGGTTGTAGCCGCGTTCGGTCCAGCCCAGGTCGTAGGGGATCTTGTGCGGCGCTTCGACGAAGTCGCGGAAACGGAAGCGCTGGCCACGCAGGTAGAACAGGTTGTCCTGGGCGCCGATGGGCGCGTCCTTGGGCAGTTCGTTGCCCATGGGGAAGTCCTGGCTCGGCAGGCCCAGATGCTGCACCAGGGTGTCGACCATCACATGGCCATCTGCGCCGGGCATGTAGCGCATGCCGCCCACCTCGGCGACCACGTTGGGCAGGCCAGGCAGCTTGACGCTGAACAGCCGCCCGCCGATGCGGTCGCCATATTCGAACAACTGGATACGCATGCTGTCGCCATGAGCCTGTTGCAGGCGCCAGGCGCTGTAGGTACCGGAGACACCGCCGCCGATGATGGCGACGTCCAAGGGTTGGGTCTGGCTCATCGCAAATTCCCTTTTGTTGTTGTGGGCAAGGAATCCATGTGACGAGCCAGTATTGTCGAGGTTTGCCGGAATGCCAGTTTGCCATCATCGATTTTTCGAAGGGGCCAGGCCCTGGTACAAAAGCGGCACGTGGGAGCAGGTCGAAGCGCTTCTCGGTGCGAGCATTGCTCAAGGGCAACCTGCCCATGGCTTGGTAGCTTGATGTCAGCGCATTTCGGCTTCGAATTGCATCAACAGCCGCATTTTCTCCAGGATCGTGTCGATTACGACGCGTTCGTCGAAGCTTTCCAACTTCCATTCGAAACCGATCACGCGCCGGCCTTCGGTCCACGGTTGTCTTGTGGTATCCACGAACAGATGGCGGCCGAACTCCATCTGGCGCGGATCGACGTTGATCAGGTACACGCGGATGATCGGCCGCAGTGGCGCCTGGCTGCCATCCAGGTAGAGCACCACATCCGACCATTCGACCCAGTCGTTGCAGGCGTAACGCAGCGCCGGTCCGTCCGCCCAGGGTTGCCGGCGCGTGTAGGTTTCGAAGCCGTCGATCTCGGCCTCCAGGTGGGCGATGATCCTGCGATCCAGTGCCTCGAGCGCCTGGTCGCGCAGCTTGTTCAGCGCATTGATCTGCGGCAGGTGTTCGAAGATGAAATCGATGCTCTCAGGGTTCATGTCACGCTCCACGGTGATGTTTTCCAGATGCAGCAGGAACTCGTCGGCCAGCACACGCCATTTGTTCAGGCGGCTGTGCTCGACGTTTTGCGACAGGGCTGTGCGCAGGGCGCCGAGCAGGTCGGCATAGCTGAGCCCTGTCCAACCATCGGCGACGTTGTTGCCCGACGGTGACAGCACCGCGAACAACACGCGCTTGTCGCGGCCACCCACCAATGTTTCGGCATAGAGTTCGTAGTCGGCGAACGGGTTGACCTGGGCGTGGAAGATCTTGTTTTCGAGAATCAGCAGCCAGTCCTCGCCCTGCAATAACAGGTCGATGCGTTTGCCATTGGTGGTAGTCACTTCACGTTGCGGAGGCAGGCGCAGGGTCGGCTCGGGAGGCGACTCCTTGCAGATGCAGCTCAGCAGGGCGCCGAGGAAGCAATCACCAAAACCATGGACCTGGCCGGGGTCGAGAAAGAACGCGAGCAGGTCAGTGGTGGGGTTTTCGTAGTAACCGCGCCCTCCGAGGGCAAAAATGCTGGGCTCATACGCCGGCTGGCGATGTCGTTCAGCTTCGGCAAGCAGGGCGCGTGCCTGATCCAGATCCATGGTGTTTCTCCGTGTGTTCCCCTTGCGGGGGTATCAATTGCGCCAGCTAGGTACGCCCTTTCAACAGGGTTGCCAGGGCGATGGTCAGGCCAACGGCGGTCGCCATCGCAACCAGCATGGTAATAGCGACACCCGCTTGCTCGAGCAACCCCGCCATCACCAGGTAGAAGGCAATCACTCCCACCGCGCCGATGGCATTGCCCCGCACCATCGCCGCCATCCCGGCGCGGCCGCCCTGTACGTGGGCGAACACCACCAACGGCCAGGCGATCACCGGGATCGGCGCCAGCATCCCGCTGGTCGCCGGCCCCAGCCAACTGGCCAGGCTGGTGGTGAGCAGCAGCAGCGAGGTGGCGGACACCATGCGCAGGGGGATTTCCCAGTAACGATGCCGGGGGCGGGCGAGGGTGTCGGGCCTGGGCTCGCGGCCACTGGCGCGGATCAGCACGCCGATCAGCAGCAGCGTCACGCCGACCGACAGGTACAGCCCACCCCAGTGGGTGAACGCATAGGCCGCCAGGCCATAGAACAGGATTGCCAGCAGCACGGCTGGGGCGATACCGACCCTGCGCGTGGCGAACAGGTAGAAGGTGTAGGTGGCCTGTACCGCCGCCAAGCCGCCCAACGCGCCGGGCACCGCGCCAAGGGCGAAGCCCGTGCCTTGCTCCAGGTACAGAAAAGTCATCACCAGTGCCGAGGTGATCGGCAGCCCGGACAGCAGCCCGCCGAGCAGGCCGCCCCAGCGCCGCGAGGCAAGGGAGATGGCCCACATCAGCAGCGGGGTGACCAGGAGTTTCAGGTAAAAAAGGGTCATTGCGCGGGGTTCCGGTTCTGCAAAGGGTGCGCCCGCCGTCGGCATTGGGTGGGGCGCGGGTGGATCAGCCGTGGCTGGCCTCCAGCGCCTGGGCCAGGTCGGCGATGATGTCGTCGCTGTGCTCGATGCCGATCGACAGGCGCACCATGTCCCGCGGCACGCCGGCCTTCTCCAGCTCTTCGTCGTTGAGCTGGCGGTGGGTGGTGGAGGCGGGGTGGCAGGCCAGAGACTTGGCGTCGCCGATGTTCACCAGGCGCACCACCAGTTGCAGCGCATCGATGAAGCGCGCCCCGGCGGCCTGGCCGCCCTTGATGCCGAACGACAGGATCGATGCCGGCTTGCCGCCGGTGTAGCGCCGGGCCAGTTCATGCTCGGGGTGGTCGGGCAGGCCTGCGTATTTCACCCAGGCCACCTGCTCGTGCTGCTGCAGGTAGTGGGCGACCTTGAGGGCGTTTTCGGTATGGCGCTCCATGCGCAGGGCCAGGGTCTCCAGGCCTTGCAGGATCAGGAAGGCATTGAACGGCGACAGCGCGGCGCCGGTGTTGCGCAGCGGCACCACGCGGCAGCGGCCGATGAAGGCGGCGGGGCCGAAGGCTTCGGTGTAGGTGACGCCGTGGTAGGACGGGTCGGGGGTATTGAGCAGGGCGAAACGCTGCTTGTGGTCGGCCCAGGGGAATTTGCCCGAGTCGATGACGATGCCGCCGATGCTGGTGCCGTGGCCGCCGATGTACTTGGTCAGCGAGTGCACGACGATATCGGCGCCGTGTTCGAACGGGCGGCAGAGCACCGGCGTGGCCACGGTGTTGTCGACGATCAGCGGCACGCCATGGCGGTGGGCGGCCTCGGCCAGCGCGGCGATATCGACGATGTTGCCAGCGGGGTTGCCGATCGACTCGCAGAACACCGCCTTGGTGCGCTCGTCGATCAGCGCCTCGAGGGCGGCGATGTCGTCGTGGGCGGCAAAGCGGGTGGTGATGCCCTGGCGCGGCAGGGTGTGGGCCAGCAGGTTGTAGGTGCCGCCGTACAGCTTGGCCACCGAGACGATGTTGTCGCCGGCCTCGGCGACGGTCTGGATGGCGTAGGTGATGGCGGCCATGCCCGAAGCCACTGCAAGCGCGCCAACCCCGCCTTCGAGGGCGGCCATGCGCTTTTCCAGCACGTCGTTGGTGGGGTTCATGATGCGCGAGTAGATGTTGCCCGCCACCTTGAGGTCGAACAGGTCGGCGCCGTGCTGGGTGTCGTCGAAGGCGAACGAGGTGGTCTGGTAGATCGGCACGGCCACCGCCTTGGTGGTCGGGTCGGGGCTGAAGCCCGCGTGGATGGCGAGTGTTTCCAGCTTCATGCGGTCGTTCCTTGAGCGTGGGATGGAAGCGCCTGAGCATGGGCCGGGGCGCCTCTGGCGGTCAAGGGTCGAAGGTCAACGCTGCGCCGAGGGGGCCTGGTGCCGCTGTGTCTCCTCCTCGAAGTAGCTGATCAGCGCCGCCACTTCCGTTTCGCCCAGGCGCATGTTGGGCATCGCCAGTTGGTTGTACTGCGTGTACAGCAGCATCGCCAGCGGGTCTTTTTCAGCCAGCATCTGGTCCGGCACCATCAGCCAGCGTTTCAGCCAGGCTTCGTCGCGCTGGCGTGTCACCCCCAGCAGGTCCGGGCCGATGCCTCCGGTGGCCCCAGGCTCGGCATCGCCCAGGGTATGGCACGACGAGCAGCGGGTCCTGAACAGTTGTTCGCCTTTGCTCGGCGGGCGGATGTCGGGGGCTTGGGTGTAGTCGCGGCGCTGGGCGCTGGCGGTCTTCCAGTTGTGCAGGCTGTTGGCCAGGCGGTCGGCGAGGATGTACGGGCTTTCGAAGGGCGAGGCTTTCATCCAGCGGCCGGTGGCCTGGTTGCCGATGATCAGGCTGAGGTTATGGTCCTTGCTGCGGCCGTTCTCCAGGCCTTCGATGTACAGACCCAAGCTGCGGCGCAGTTGTTCGATGTCGGCGGCCTCGCCGGTGAGCAGGGTCCAGCCGGGGCCGATGGCGAATTTTTCCGCGTAGCGCTTGAGGGTGGCGGGGGTGTCGTTGTAGGGATCGATGCTGATCGAGTAGATGAAGATGTCCTGGCCGACGCGCTCACCCAGCAGCTTCTGCACCTGGCGCAGGCGGGCGGTTTCCACCGGGCAGGAGTCGCCGCAGCCGGTGAAGATGAAGTTGATGGCCACCACCTTGTCCTTGATCAGGTCGTCGAAGAAGCGCACCTGGCGGCCGTCCTGGGTAAGCAGGGGGATGTTGGGGAAGTAGTCGGCGCCCCAGGGGCTGGAGGGCGTTGCGCGGGTGCTGGGGGGCAGCGACCAGGCGAGGCTCAGGGTGAGCAGCAGCAGGAGCAGCAGGCGGCAGAGGCGGGGCATGGTTCTACCCTCTGGACAGGGAACAGGGCAAGGACAGCGTGGGAGCGGGCTTGCCCCGCGAACACCGGCAGAGCCGGTGCCACGCGGTGCGTCCATCGCGGGGCAAGCCCGCTCCCACGCCAACCCCCATGGGGTCTTGGCGATATCAACGGATACTCAGCGGCACCGTTACGCTCTGCCCCAGTGCCGACTTCACCGTTACCGCCGGCGGCGAGGCCGGGCCGCTGCCGGTGGTGGTCACCGACAGCTTCCAGCGCGCGCCGGAACCGCTGGCGCTCAACGTCGCCAGACCCAGGTCGAGCGGCCCGCTGGTGGTGTTGCTGGTCACCCGGATGCTGTTGCCGGCGGCCACCGAGGTGGTGCCGGAGACTTCCCAGGTCCAGCGGCTGTTGCTGCGCAACTGCACCGAAGCGCTGCTGACCTGGATCTCGTCCATCGGTACTGCGGGCGAAACCGCGATGCTTACCGTGGCCGGCGCCAGGGATTCGAGGCCCTTGGCGTCGCGTGCGGCGTAGGTGAAGCTGGCGGTGAACGCCGTGGCGACGGTGGCCGGTGGGGTGTAGGTGACCTGGGTGCCGTTGCTGCTGACCGTGCCCTGGCCGGAGTCGGGCTGGGCCAGGCTGCTGACGCTCAGCGGCAGGTTGCCGTCAGGGTCGGTGTCGTTGGCCAGCACGTTGAGCACGATCGGCTTGCCGGCCATGGTCGCGGCGCTGTCGTTCACCGCCACCGGCGGCTTGTTGCTGTCATTGCCGGGGCCGCTGCTCGAGGTGCGGAAGGTCGGCAGGGCCGCGGAGTTGACATACTCCACGCCATCCCAGCCGGGCAGCGGCGTCGGCATCATCTGGAACTGGCCGGGGTGCTCGAGGTCCCAGCGCAGCAGCATCGAGGAGTCCTCGTGCTGGGTGTTGTGGCAGTGCTCCATGTAGGTGCCGGCGAACTCGCGAAAGCGAATGGCCATTTCCACTTCTTCAGACGAATCCGCGTCCGGGCCGATGCGGTACACGTCTTTGCGCGCCCATTTTTCCCATTCCGGCGGCGCCTTGCCGTCGCGGCTGAGGATCACCCCTTCC
This sequence comes from Pseudomonas sp. CAM1A, assembly GCF_047501685.1. Lineage (NCBI taxonomy): Bacteria > Pseudomonadati > Pseudomonadota > Gammaproteobacteria > Pseudomonadales > Pseudomonadaceae > Pseudomonas > Pseudomonas sp. CAM1A. The sequence continues at coordinate 660,286 of NZ_JBFNXP010000002.1, forward strand.
TCGAAGTGCACGTGCACCGGGTGGCTCCAGCCGTTGCCGCCGTTCTTGATCTTCCACACCTCCAGGGTGCCGTCGCCGCTGAAGCCGCCGTCGGTGGCTTCGTTGGCCAGTTGCGGGGCGGCGCTGATGCGTCGCGGGTCCATGGTGTAGCCGAAGCCGCCGTCGGTCTTGATGGTCCAGGGCGTGCTGTCGGTGCCGTCGGAGCGGCCGAAGATGAACTCGCGGTGGCGGGCGGCCTTGATCTTGGTCTGGTCACTGGCGCTGTTGCGGTCGATCGACAGGGGGATCATCACCAGGCCGGCAGCCTTGCCGGGCTTGGCCGGTTCATACAGGCTCGGGTCCATGCTGAGGTCCTGGCCGGTATAGGGCTGCACGATCAACTGCATGAACTTGCCGACCACCGGGTCGCCGCCGTCCCATTCCGGGCCTTTGCTGGTCTGCTTGATCACCGCCTTGTACTTCTCCGACAACACGTCGGCCAGGGATATGGGCTGTTTCGGGCCTTTGCCGGTGTCGTGTTCCATGAGGTTGACGAAGTACAGTTTGTCGCCGACCTTGATCCCGTTCTTGGCGAAGTTGACGATGATGTCGTAACGCTCGGCAATGCCTTGCAGCGGCATGATGGCGTTGTTGTCCTGCAGGTTGCCGTCGCCGTTGAGGTCGAGGGTGCCGTCGAACGGCACGGCGTGTTCCATGATATTGCCGTCGTTGGCGATCATGTGGAACGGCACGCGGGCATAGGAGACGTTGGAGCCGCTCGGGCCTTTGAACTCGCCGCTGTTGCCAGCGATTTCACGGACCACGGCGAACTTGAAGTAGCGCGACACCGAGCCGTTGAGGATGCGGAAACGATAGCTGCGCGCGCGCACCTTGAGCTTGGGCTGGTACTGCCAGTTGACCAGGATCTGGTCGCCGAGGAAGCCGTCGGTGTTGAACGGGTTGAACCACAGCTGGCCATTGGCGTCCCAGGCCTTGTCGGCGATCACCAGGTTGACGTCGTAGTCGCGGTTGCCCCAGGGCATCGCCGCGCCGCTGGGGAAGCGCAGGTTGACGCCGTCCTGCAGGGCCTCGTTGCCACGGTCGATGGCCGAGTAGTAGTTCATCATCACCGCGTTGCCCTTGTAGACGTTCTGCGCGGTGAAATCGAGCATGTGGTCGTGGAACCAATGGGTGCTCATGGTCTCGCGCCAGTCGCCGCGGATCTTGATGCTGCCGTTGTCGCAGGTCTTCAGGCCCGGGGAGGCATCGTTGACGTACAGGGTTTCGCCCGGCGCGCAGGGGAAGGCGGCGCGCGGGTCCTGGGCGCGGGTGTTGATGGTGTCGTAGCCGGCCAGCTGGATCGGCCAGCGGTAGTCGTAGTACTGGCCGGGGAAGAAGTAGGCGTTGGCGAAGCCGTCGCTCTCGGCCGGCGAGTGGCCGTTGTGTTCGTGGGTGGAGATGGTGTGCAGGCCGAAGCCGTTGTTGGCCGACGGGTCGATCGGCAGGGCGTTGTAGTGGCGCATCAGCACTGGCTGGCCGTAGCGCACCATCAGCAACTTGACCGGGAAGGTGCCGTCGAAGGTCCACAGCGCCTTGTGGCCCTGCAGGGGCATCTTCGGATGGAAGCGGGTATCGATGCCCTTGGTGGTGCCCAGGGTGGTGGGGATATCGGAGGTCTGATAGTACAGCCCGCCCGGGGCGAACTCACCCTTGGCGTAGTTGTGCAGCTGCTTGCGGTCGCGCAGGCCCTGGTTGATGCGCGCGCCGGCCTGCGCGGTCTTGAACGCGGCCTGGGGGTAGAACTCGTTCCAGCGCTGGTGCGACCAGCCCTTTCCTGGCGGACGGCCTTCGGCGGGCGAACCGACCCCGCTACGGTTGAGGAACATCTCGATCTGCGCCTTCCACGGGTTGCGGTCGAGCACGTTGGCATACTGCGACGGGAACGGTGTCAGCCCCGGCTGGGTCAGGAATGCCTCCAGGGCATTGCCGTTGGGGCTGCTGCGCGCGGCGTAGTCGGGGTCCTGCGCGGGGGCTGCGCCGATCACGGGCGGCGGGAAGCTCATGACGTAGGGCGGGGTGGCCGGGTCGAGTTTCTCCGGGCCGAATTCTTCGAACAGCAGCAGTTGCTGGGTGAATGGCTCGGCGCCGAACAACGGGCTGGGCTTGCCGTTGGTGGGGTACTTGCGTGAAGTCTGCAGCGTGGGGGGCAGCACGTTGTTGCTGGTCACCGTGGCGCGGGTGCCGTAGGCACCGTTGCTCAGTTCCAGCGACCCTTCGTTGGCCTCGGGCATCGACTTCAAGGCTTCCAGTGCGGCGGCTTGGGCCACTGGGTCGGCGGCCGGATCGCTGAAGGCCGAAGGGTCGGTAGGTGGTGGTTGGCTCACGTCGTCCAACGACCCGGCGAGTGCGCTGGCCAGCCCGAGGCTGAGCAGCAACGCCGTGACGGAGGACAACCTGAACACCTGGGTCGATGTTGCAGCTGGTTTCTTCATTGCCTTGTGCCCCGTGTTGTGCAGGTTGGCATCTGTTGCCACTGCGATCAGTGGCGATGTGCCTTGAACAGGGGTCAGCAACCGCTGTGCCAATCGGTAAATGGCTAAACGCCACGTGTTTCAAGATGTTGCAAGGGTGCGAATGAGAAACGCTCGGGCAGCTGCCACAAACCTGGGGATAGACACCCAGGGCTGGGTGGGGAATGCTCCCCACTTTGCGAACACTAGGGTGGGCTAGGCTCCTGTCGCCGGCTTGCCCCGCGATAGTGTCGCCACAGGCAGCCAGGCCTTGCCCGCAACCGGTGTTCTTGGCACCCTTGCCTGCCTTGCGTCTCGTCACGCCCATCAAACAAGGAACCTTCAAGGTGAGTTGGGAAAAAGTCGGTAAATCCCTGGTGGGCCTGCTGGCCCTGGTTGCCGTCGCCGCTACGTTATATATGGCGTTGCGCGACGACGACCGCCTGCAGGCGCGCCTGACCTACACCCATCTCACCTACCCGGGCCAGTTCAACGAGCGCATCAGCCAGGCCAACGACCTGCTCAAGTACGAGCGGCTGCATGCGCAGATCAGCGAGATCGGCGCAGGCGCCCTCAGCCACCCGCAGATCGACAAGCTGGTCGACCTGGCCCAGGCGCCGTACCGGCAGCTGTTCGCCAGGCCGTTCGAGGCCGGGTTGGTGGATCACCGCACTGGCCTGCTCATCGAACTGTCCAACCCTGCCCGTGTACCGCTCAAGGCCGTGCACATCCGCTTGCCGGCCAAGGGCCTGGTGCAGGTGCGCGACGCCGCCGGCAACGACACGCTGGTGGCCACGCCGACCAGCAGCATCGACCTGCCGGCCATCGACGGGGTGAGCGAGAGCAAGGTCTGGGTGTACTTCGATGCTGACTATTCGCAGATCCGCCAGGCTGGGATCAGTATTCGCGATGCCGATGGCAGCGCCGATATCCAGGTGGTTCGTGAAGTGACGGGGTTCCCGGCGCTGCTGGCGCGTTACAGCCAGGTGGTGGTGGCGATGTTCGCCGCGCTGGGGCTGGGGTTGCTGGCGCTGGCGTATACCTGGTTGGGGCGGGCACGGGCCACCGGGGTATCGCATAGCCTGTAGGTGATCAGCCTATGGCACGCCGGCTTGAAAAAGACCTGAATACAGACCAATCTATGGCTCTTGAATGAGGGCGATCGATATGCAGAACATCTTTGCCGACGTGACCGTCAGCGTCTCGGAACTAAAGAAGAATCCTACAGCGGTGATGGCCGATGCGCAGGGGAAACCGGTGGCCGTTCTCAACCATAATCGCGTCATGGGCTACATGGTACCCGCTGAACTCTACGAGGCGATGATGGAGCGACTGGAAGACATGGAACTTGCGGCTTTGGTCAAGGCGCGTGCGGGAGAGAAAGGCATCCCGGTCGAACTGGATGACTTATAAGCTCGAGTTTCTGCCTTCGGCCCTGAAAGAATGGGAGAAGCTGGGGCACACCGTGCGTGAGCAGGCCAGGAAAAAGATCAGGGAGCGCATGCTCTCGCCCAGGGTTGTAGCGGATGCAATGCGTGATTTGCCCGACCATTTCAAGATCAAGCTCAAGGCCAGCGGCTATCGGGTGGTCTACCGCGTCGAGGATGATCGGGTGGTTGTCGTGGTCGTGGCGATAGGCAAACGCGAACGTGGGCGGGCGTATCGCTCGGCCGCTGATCGCCTATAGGATTGCAGCTAGATCACAGGTGTGGCGGCCGACAGCAAGGCCTCGATGAACAGGCTTTCCGCTCGGCTCATGCGCTGGTCCTTGTTCCATAGCAGGTGAAGAATTTCAGCGCCTTGAGTTTGAATTTCGAAACGTGCTGGATAAAGATGGCGATGGAGTGGTGACGTTTGAAGAATTTCTGGAGCGTGCCAAGGCGGTCAGGCTGACAGTTACCACGACTACAGTGAGCAAGTAGTGTTGTCTCTTATCTGGTTTTAGATTCAGTGAGAAGTTGAAGTTAACAGTTCTGTGCTGCTTGCTAGCGCTGCGTGTCTCTTTTTATTGCGCTTAACTCATACACGCAGCGTATTTTCAAACACTGTCTCTACGCACATGCTTCACCAGCACCCTCTCCAGCAACTCCCACATCGCCGGGTCGGTACTGAACGCGACATTGAAGCGCATCCACCCGGTAGCCTTGGCATCGACCATGAACAACTGTCCGGGCCCGAGCATGATGCCTTTCTCCAGGGCATCGTCGAGCAGCGCGGCGCTGTCGGGGATCGCCGGATGGCGCGTCCAGATGTACATCCCCTCATCCGACTCGATGAACAGCTCGAAGCCCAGCCGATGCAGGTGCCGGCCCACTTCCTGATGCGCTTCTGCCAAGCGCTGGCGCAGGCGTTTGAGGTGCTTGCGCCAACGGCCGTCGATGATCGCGGCGTACACCACCCGCTCCATCACCTGCGAGGTGGTCAGGCCCGAGCGCATCTTCAGGTGCAGCAGTTGCTGGGTCAGCTCGGGGTTGGCCAGCAGGTAGCCGACGCGCACGTTGGGCGAGATGCTTTTTGAATAGCTGCCCACGTACACCACCTGCTGCAGGTGGTCGAGGCTCGCCAGGCAGGGTAGCGGGTCGGCGATCATGTCGGCGTAGAGGTTGTTCTCCACCAGGCGGAAACCATGCTGGCTGGCCAGCTGCAGCAGGCGGTGCAGCTGCGCCAGCGGGGTGCGCGAGCAGGTCGGGCTGTGCAGATGCGGCTGGGTGAAGAAGGCTGTGGGGCGGTGGTGGGCCAGCAGGCGCTCGAGCTGGTCGAGATCGTAGCCGGCCGGGGTACGCGGCACGCCCACCAGGGTGGCGCCCTGGGTGCGCAGGATGCTCATCAGGTTGGGGTAGCCGGGGTCGTCCACCAGCACCACGTCGCCGGGGCGCACCAGGGTCCGCACGGCCAGGTCCAGGGCCTGGCTGGCGCCGTGGGTGAGCATCAGCTGCGCCGGGTTGGCGACGATCGACAGTTCCTGCTGCAGGTTCTGCGCGGTCAGCGCGCGCAGCTCCGGCAGGCCCAGGGGGTCGCCGTAGCCTGACAGCTCCAGCGGGCTACCGGCCACCTGGCGCAGGCCGCGACGCAGGCCTTCCTCGTACATCCAGTCGTTGGGCAACCAGCCGCAACCCGGCTTGAACGGCAACTGGCGGATCTCGAAGATCTGCTGCAAGTACCACTCGGAGTTGAAGGTGGGGCGCCCGCTGTCGACCTCGACGTTGTGCTTGTCCAGCAGCTCGTTCGCCGCACGATTGACGAAGAACCCCGCATTGCCCTTGCTCACCAGCAAGCCCTGGGCCACCAGGCGGTCGTAGGCCTCGACCACGGTGAAGGTGCTCACCGAGTAGGTCGAGGCGAACGCCCGGATCGACGGGACCTTCGCCCCGGGCTTGAGGGTCTGGTCGTCGATCAGCGCGCGCAAGCCGTCGATGATCTGGTTGACCAGCGGGGTGGAGGAGTCCGGATGGAGCTGGAGCATTCGGGGGCCTTCAGGTGTGCGGGACGCCAGGCGCTGCGGGGGTACAGCGGGTGTATTGCATCGGCGGCCTGTACAGTGCAGTGCGTTTTTCATGCCGCTGTGCATGGCTCAATGTGTTCGACATTTTTACATTACGTGTCAGATATAGCCAACACAGCACATGACAGCGCCATGAATAATCACAACATCGCTGCTTTACCGTCGAGCTCTGCCTCGCACCTTCTTCTCGCGTGGCCGGACGCTGCTCGTCCGTCCCCAGCATGGTTCAGTTCGTCCAGAGGATTGCCTCTGGCCGCGTAAGCAGGCCGCCACGGATGGCCTGCGTGTGCTCGCGCACACCTCCCTGCCCGCAGTAGCACTGATGTACAGGTGAGACCGATAACCATCGGGGTTTCACAGTTTTTCCTTGGATAAAAAGAAGCACGGGGTAAATAACTGATGGACGCAACATCCACATCCACCACCGCGAAGGATGGGCACGAGAGCAAGCTCAGCGCCTCGCTCAAGTCGCGCCACCTGACGATGATGTCCATCGCCGGGGTGATCGGCGGCGCCTTGTTCGTCGGTTCCGGCAGCGTGATCCACAGCGCCGGCCCGGCGGCCGTGCTGGCGTACCTTGCTGGCGGCATCCTGGTGGTGCTGATCATGCGCATGCTGGGTGAAATGGCGACTTCCTCGCCGGACACCGGCTCGTTCTCCACCTACGCCGACCGCGCCATCGGCCGCTGGGCCGGTTTCACCATCGGCTGGCTGTACTGGTGGTACTGGGTGATCCTCATGGCCTGGGAGGCCTACGTGGCGGGCAAGATCCTGCACGGCTTCTTCCCGGACGTGAGCGTCAACGTGTTCGTGCTGGCCACGACCTTGCTGCTGATCACCGTCAACTTCTTCAACGTCAAGCACTACGGCGAGTTCGAGTTCTGGTTCGCGCTGATCAAGGTGGTGGCGATCGTCTGCTTCCTGGTGGTGTGCACCGCCGCGGTGATGAACGTCTGGCAGTACGGTGAAGTGCGTGGCATCACCCACCTGACCGCCGAAGGCTTCATGCCCAACGGCATCACCACGGTGATCGGTGCGTTGCTGGGGGTGATGTTCGCCTTCCTCGGCGCCGAAATCGTCACCATCGCCGCCTCCGAAGCGAAGGACCCGGCCACCCAGATCGTCAAGGCGACCAACTCGGTGGTCTGGCGGGTATGCCTGTTCTATGTCGGCTCGATCTTCCTGATCGTCTGCCTGGTGCCGTGGAACGATCCGCACCTGGGCGTTTCTGGCTATGGCGCCTACCGCCGTACCCTGGAGCTGCTGGGCGTGCCGTATGCCGAGCTGCTGATGAACTTCGTGGTACTGACCTCGGTGAGCAGCTGCCTGATCTCCGGCCACTACACCGCCTCGCGCATGCTGTTCTCCCTGGCCCAGCGTGGCGACGCGCCGCGCCTGTTCAAGTTCACCCGCACCGGTACTGGCGTGCCGGTGAACGCGATCATCGGCTCGTGCCTGGTGGCGGTGTTCTGCGCGCTGATCAACTTCAGCGACACCCTGCGCCCGAAGGACGTGCTGGAAACCCTGATGAACACCACCGGCATGATCGCCCTGCTGGTGTACCTGGTGATCGCCTTCTCGCAGCTGCGCATGCGCCGCAAGCTGATTGCCGAGGGCAAGGAAGTGCGCCTGAAGATGTGGCTGTTCCCGTGGCTGACCTACCTGGTGATCGTGTTCATCGTGGCGGCGCTGGTGACCATGGCCTTCATGCCTGACTACCAGATCCTGGTGATCTCCACCGGCATCGCCGCGGCCATCGTGGTGGCCATGGGCGTGGTGCACCAGATGCGTACCGCCAAGCGTCACTGACTGCGGTAGCGCCTCGCGCAACGGCCGGTCCCCGCCAAGGGACCGGCCGTTTTCGTTTTCGCCTGCGCCAATCGGATCATCCCTACGTTGTGTGGTGCCGACATGGCTTATGCTGCACGCAATTGCCCTACAAGGAGTCGTCCCATGTCCTGGTCCGCCACCCAGTATTCGCTGTTCGAAGACGAACGCACCCGCGCCGTACGCGACCTGCTTGCCGCCGTGCCGACGCGCCCGGTGCGCCACGCCACCGACCTTGGCTGCGGGCCGGGCAACTCCACCGAGGTGTTGCTGCAACGTTGCCCCGATGCGCAGGTCGTCGCCCTGGACAGCGACCCGGACATGGTCGACAAGGCCCGGCAGCGGCCACGGTTGAGCATTCCGCGGGTGCGTTGCGAGATTGGCGAGATCGCCGGCTGGGCGGCGCAGGTGCCCCAGGACCTGATTCTCGCCAACGCTTCGCTGCAGTGGGTGCCGGAGCATGCCAGCCTCTATCCGCATCTGGTGCGGCAGCTGAACGAGGGTGCGAGCCTGGCCGTGCAGACCCCGGACAACCTCGACGAGCCGGCCCATCGCCGCTTGCGTGAGATTGCAAGCCAAGGGCCTTGGGCTGACAAGTTCGCTGACTTCAGCCTGCCGCCGCGGCACAACGCGGGGTTCTATTACGATTTGCTCAGCCCTTTGTGCGCGCGGGTGGATGTGTGGCGCACCACCTATCACCACCCCTTGATCGGTGGCGCGGAGGCGGTGGTGGAGTGGTTCAAGGGCTCGGCGTTGCGGCCTTACCTGGCGCGGCTGGATGAGCAGGAGCAGGCGGGTTTTCTGCAGTTGTACCTGCAGGCCATGCAGCAGGACTACCCGGCGGCCAGCGACGGTCGGGTGTTGTTGCCGTTCCCGCGGCTATTTGTGGTGGCCACGCGATAGGCGCCAGAGCACATAGGTGTAGATGCCGAGGTTGAGCGCCAGCACGATGGTGCCCAGCCACAGCTGGATCTGTGGGGTCAGGCCGGCGGGGTAGATCACGGGCCAGATGTAGTGTTCGACGAAACCGCCGTGGTAGCCGGCGTCGCCGGCGGCTTTACGCAGGTGGTTTTCCCAGTCGGTCAGGGGGCATTCCAGGTGCAGGCCTTCCACGGCCAGGCCCCAGGCGAGGGCGGGGAGGTGGATCAGCAGGGCGCGGCGGCGCCAGAGCACCAATAGGCCGCCGAACAGGACCAGCAGGATGAACGAGAGGTGGAACAGGACCAGGGTGTCGGCGGCCAGGCGGTGGAACATGGTTTGTGGGGCCTTGCGGTTGTAGGGGAGTTAGTAGTTTGTCATGGAATGGTTTTTTGTTCCTGAGTTCCTGGGTATTGTTTTAATAGTTGTAGGCGCATTCATTTGCGATGTCGACGCTTATTCACCTTTCCGCCCTTACGGCGGGTTACTTTGGTCTTGGCCAAAGTAACCAAAGCCGTTGCGCTCCATTCATCCGGCCCTCCGCTTCGCTCCGGGTTCCCTCACTCCGGCCTTGCTCCCGGGAGGACCGCGCTGAACGCCCCATCCTGGGGCGCAGCGCTTGACGGGCATCCTTGCCCGTCACCTCCCTCCGCAAGACCTGCGTTCGGCCTCCTGAAGTCGCGAAGTTACGGGCGGCGCCTGAACTGGAGCTGCTGTCGCTAGTTGAGTAATTAGTTAAACTCTCGAACGCAGCCAGCCGCCGCATATAACCCTGGAGCGACCTTGTCCTGCGAAATGGTATAACTAAACTTTAATTAAATAACTTTGCATTTCTTGCTCTTGCTCTTGCTCTTGCTCTTGCTCTGGCTTCTAAGCGCGCGATAGTTCAGACACCACAAATTGCGACTTCAGGAGGCCGAGCGGAGTTCTTGCGAAGGGAGGTGACGGCCATGGATGGCCGTCAAGCGCTGCGCCCCAGGATGGGGCGTTCAGCGCGGTACTCCCGGGAGCAAGAACGGAGCGAGGGAACCCCGGAGCGAAGCGCAGGGGCCGGATGAACGGAGCGGGGCGGCTTTGGTTACTTTGGCCGTCCAAAGTAAAACCCGCCGTAAAGGCGGAAAGGTGACTAAATGTCGATATCTTCTACGAATGCGCATACAAATACAAAAACAATCACAAAAGATCCAGACCCTAACCCCCCTCCAAAACCATCTCCAAAAACGTAGCCACCACCCGCCGCATCCGCTGTTCCTGCAAACACACCAACGTCTCCGTCAAATGCCGCTGACAATCCACAATCGGCAAAGCACAAACCCGAGCATCGGCCCCGAACTCCGCCGCCGACACCACCCCCACGCCAATCCCCACCACCACCGCCTCCCGCGCCGCCTCGCGCCCTTCGACCTGGATCGCCGACCGAATCCGCAACCCCGCCCGCTGCATCTCCTCCTCCAGCGTCTGCCGCGTCACCGACCCCGGCTCACGCAGCACCAACGGCGTGTCGTCCAGGTCCGCCAGGCTGATCTGCCCACGGCTGGCCCAAGGATGCTGGTGCGAGACAAACGCCACCATCGGGTCGCGCCGCATCGGCACACAAAACAGCCGCTCGTCATCGACATCGCGCCCGAGCAGGGCCAGGTCGGCCTGGTAGCTGAACAGCCGCGCCAGCGACTCGTCGGTGTTGCCGGTCTCGATCTTCACCTGGATCCCCGGATAGCGCTGGCAGAACCGGGCAATCTGCGGCAGCACATGCACCGGCGCGTCCACCGCCAGGGTCAGGCTGCCGGTGTGCAGGGCGCGGGAGTCCTGCAACAGCTCCTGGGCCTCGGCCTCGCAGGCGAACAGACGCTGGGTGACGCCCAGCAGGCGCTCGCCCAGGTCGGTCAACTGCACCGAACGTTTGTTGCGGTGAAACAGCAAAACGCCAAAGCGCTCCTCAAGCTTGCGCACCTGGTCGGACACCGCCGGCTGGGTGAGAAACAGCTTCTGTGCCGCGCGGGTGAAGCTGCCCTGTTCGGCAACCGCGTGGAAGGCCTTGAGTTGAGCATGGGAGACCGACATCGAACACTCCACTTAAAAGCTGGGCTTATGTGTGAAATACGATAAATCGATTTTATTTATCAGTCAGCAGCTGTTTCCATGTGTTTCAACCCGACGCCTCTGCCACGAGCAGCGGCATGTCGGCCATGGCGGCACCACCGCCATCTGACCAGGTGACGTCCCTCCGTCACGCAGTGCGCAACACAACAACAAGACAGGCGTTTCTTCACATTCTGCCGGCACACTCAAGCAAGAGGTCAGAGTCAATGAATCAATCCCTGGGCGCTATCAAACGCTGGCGCGTGCAGATCTTCGCGATCACCTGGCTGGCCTACGCCGCCTTCTACTTCACCCGCAAAGCCTTCTCGGTGGCCAAGCTCGGCATCGGCGAGGATCCGAATTTCATGCTCGACAAGGCCGCCATGGCCAACCTCGACGCCATCTACCTGGCCGCCTACGCCATAGGCCAGTTCACCTGGGGCATGCTCGCCGACCGCTTCGGCCCCCGTGTGGTGGTGCTGGGCGGGCTGCTGATCTCGGCGGCGGCCGCGGTGGTGATGGGCAGTTACGCGACCTTTCCGATCTTCGCCACCTGCATGCTGATCCAGGGGCTGGCGCAGTCCACCGGCTGGGCCGGGCTGTGCAAGAACATCGGCAGTTTCTTCCCGGCCTCGCAGCGTGGACGGGTACTGGGGCTGTGGAGTTCGTGCTACGCCTTCGGCGGCCTGGTGGCTTCGCCGTTCGCCGGCTGGTGGGCCTACACCCTGGTCGGCACCTGGCACGCGGCGTTCTTCTCCAGTGCCGTGGTGGTGGCCGCGGTGGCGGTGCTGTTCTTCATCTTCCAGCGCAACAAGCCCGAGGACGTCGGCCTGCCGGCGGTGGAGCCCGAACCGCAGAGCATGGCCCCGGGGGCGAACCTGTGCAGCGTCTGGGCGCCGCTGCGCGAGATCCTGCGCAACCGCACGGTGCTGACCCTGGGCCTGGCCTACTTCATGCTCAAACCGGCGCGCTACGCCATCCTGCTGTGGGGGCCGGTGATCGTCTTTGAGCAGATGCCCTCGGTGGGCAAGGTCGGCGCGGCGATCATCCCCACGGCTTTCGAACTGGCCGGGCTGCTTGGCCCGATCCTCATCGGCCTGGCTTCGGACAAGCTGTTCGGCGCCCGGCGCATGCCGGCCTGCGTGATCAGCCTGGTGCTGCTCACCTTGACCCTGGCCGGCTTCATGGCGGCGATGCACAGCGGCAGCGTGCTGCTGGTGGTGGCCCTGCTGTTCGTCATGGGCCTGACCCTGTACGGCCCGGACTCGATGATCAGCGGCGCCGCGGCCATCGACTTCGGCACGGCCAAGGCCGGCGCCACCGCAGCCGGTTTCGTCAACGGCTGCGGCTCGGTGGGCGCGGTGCTTGGCGGCTTGCTGCCGGGTTATTTCGACAGTGTCACGGTGTTCATCGTCTTCGCCGGCACCGCGCTGTTCTCCGCCCTGGTGCTGCTGCCGCACTGGAACAGTCGTCCTGCGGCCACCGAGCAGGCCAATGACGTGGCTCCCAACACCAGCATGGCGATCAAGCCACTGCGTACCTAAAGGAAAGCGAGTAGATGAGACCCTTCTGGCTGCAACAGGCCCTGGACCAGGAAGACGAGGCGCTGTGCCCGCCGCTTGCCGGTGACGTGCGCTGCGACGTGTGCATCGTCGGCGGTGGCTACACCGGGTTGTGGACTGCCTTGATGATCAAGGAGCAGGCGCCGCAGCTGGAGGTGCTGCTGATCGAGGCCGACATCTGTGGCGCCGGGGCCAGCGGGCGCAATGGAGGCTGCGCGCTTTCCTGGTCGGCCAAGTACTTCACCCTCGAGCGGTTGTTCGGGGTGGCCGAGGCGGTGCGTCTGGTGAGCGAGTCCGAACGCAGCATTGGCGCCATTGGCGAGTTCTGCGCGGCCAATGGCATCCGTTGCGACTTCCGCATGGACGGCACGCTCTACACCGCCACCAACCAGGCCCAGCTCGGCGGCACCGATGCGGTGATCGCCGCGCTGGAGCGGAAGGGCATCAACTCGTTCCAGCGCCTGGCGCTGGAGCAGGTGCAGCGCCTGGCCGGTTCCCAGCGTCACCTGGAGGGCTGGTACTCGCCGGCTGCGGCCACGGTGCAGCCGGGGCGTTTGGTGCGCGGCTTGCGCCGGGTGGCCTTGCAGCGTGGCGTGCGCATCCACGAAGGCACGGCGATGACTGGCCTGGAGCATGGTGCGCCGGTTCAGGTGCGCACCCGGACGGGCACCATCCGCGCCGACCGCGTGGTCCTCGGCCTCAATGCCTGGATGGCGCGGGCCTTTCCGCAGTTCGAGCGCAGCGTGGCGATCGTCTCCAGCGACATGGTGATCACCGAGCCGTGCCCCGAACTGCTGCGCCAGATCGGCCTGGACAGCGGCGTCAGCGTGCTCGATTCGCGGATCTTCGTGCACTACTACCACAACACCTCCGATGGCCGGCTGATGCTCGGCAAGGGCGGCAACACCTTCGCCTACGGCGGGCGCATGCTGCCGGTGTTCGACCAGCCATCGCCGTACCAGCCGCTGCTGCGTGACAGCCTGGCCGAGTTCTTCCCGGCGCTGGCCGAGGTGCCGCTGGCGGCGACTTGGAACGGGCCGTCGGACCGCTCGGTGACCGGCCTGCCGTTCTTCGGCCGGCTCGATGGGCAGGGCAACGTATTCTACGGCTTCGGCTATTCCGGCAGCGGGGTGGGGCCGTGCCATATGGGCGGGCAGATCCTCTCGTCGCTGGCCTTGGGGCTGGACAACGCCTGGACCCGCTCGCCGCTGGTCAAGGGCCCGCTGGGGCGTTTCCCGCCGGAGCCGGTGCGCTACCTGGGGTCGCTGATGGTGCGCAACGCCATCCGCCGCAAGGAGCGTGCCGAAGACCGCGGCGTGCGTCCGCGCGGGCTGGATGTGCGCCTGGCGAAGTTCGCGGCGGCGGCGGGGAAGGCCGACAAGGGCTGAAGCTGATGCGATTTCTTGTCGAACCCGGTGCGCAGGGCGTATAAACTCTCCCCACTTTTTGGCCGGTCGCTTCCTGAACCGGCCGCTGAAACAAAGAGAGTCGATATGGGCGCACAGTGGAAAGCCAAGCATAGAGAAACGGCGGCCAACGCCAAGGGCAAGATCATGGGCAAGCTGGCCAAGGAGATCCAGATCGCCGCCAAGTCCGGCGCCGACCCGGACATGAACCCGCGCCTGCGCCTGGCCATCGTCCAGGCCAAGAAAGCCTCGATGACCCGTGAAACCCTGGAGCGCGCGATCAAGAAAGGCGCCGGCCTGGACGGCGAGGCCGTGCAATACCATGCGGTGAGCTACGAAGGCTTCGCCCCGCACCAGGTGCCGCTGATCGTCGAGTGCCTGACCGACAACGTCAACCGCACCGTGGCGCAGATCCGCGTGCTGTTTCGCAAGGGCCAACTGGGTGCCAGCGGTTCGGTGGCCTGGGACTTCAACCATGTAGGCCTGATCGAGGCCACCCCGGAAGGCGACGCCGACCCGGAAATGGCAGCCATCGAAGCCGGCGCCCAGGACTTCGAGGACGGCGAGGAAGAGGGTTCGACCCTGTTCATCACCGACACCACCGACCTGGACGCCGTGCAGAAAGCCCTGCCCGAGCAGGGGTTCACCGTGACTTCGGCGAAGATCGGCTACACCCCGAAGAACCCGGTGAGTGCCGCCAGCCTGAGCGCCGAAGCCCTGGCCGAGGTCGAGGCCTTCCTCGAGGCTATCGACGAGAACGAAGACGTGCAGAACGTCTATGTCGGCCTGACTGACTGAGCCGAGCGTCATCCTCGCGGGGCAGGCCCGCTCCCAGCACGTCTGTGGGGGCGGGTTTGCCCCGCGAACATTTGCGGACCTGTGCCATGCACCCCACCTTCGCCTCCCTCAGCCTCGCCCACCTGCGCACCCTCGACTGCCTCCTGCAGCTGAAGAACCTCAGCCACGCCGCCGAGCGCCTGGGATGCAGCCAGTCGGCGCTGAGCCGCCAGCTGGCCAGCCTGCGCGAGGCCTTCGACGATCCGCTACTGGTGCGCCAGGGGCGTGGCTATGTGCTCAGCGAACACGCCGAAACGCTGGTCGAGCCATTGCGCCAGGTACTGGACGAGCTCAACGCCCTGCGCCAGCCCGCAGCGTTCGACCCGGCGCGCTGCGAGCGGCGCTTCTGCCTGGCGGCCTCGGACTACGTGGCCGAACACATGCTGCCGCAGCTGGTGAAGGTGTTGCAGCAGGAGGCGCCGGGGGTGTCGCTGGAATACCGTACCTGGCAGGCCGGGCAGTACGCCTTGCTCGCCAGCGGCGAGATCGACCTGGCCACCACGCTGTTCGACGAGTCGCCGCCCAACCTGCACGGCCGGCTGCTGGGCGAGGACCGGGCGGTGTGCCTGATGCGCCATGACCATCCACTGAGCGCCCGCGCTGAACTGAGCCAGGACGACTACCTGGCCTTCAAGCATGTGCGGGTGTCCGGTGGTGGTGACAAGGACAGCTTCATCGACCGCCATCTGCGCGCCCAGGGGCTGCAACGGCGCGTCAGTCTGGAGGTGCCGTTCTTCAGCGCGATGGTCCAGGTGGTCGGCAACGGCCAGGCATTGGCCACGGTGCCCGAGCATATCGCCCGGCAACTGGCGCGGTTGCATGGGCTGAGCTGGCGGCCGATGGGCTTTGTCGAGCATACCCAGCGTTACTGGGTGGTATGGCATCAGCGTCTGCAGGCCTCGGCCGAGCATCGCTGGTTGCGCAACCGGGTGTTCGAGGTGTGGCGCCAGTCGCAGTTCGGCGTGCAGGGCGGGCATGCGCCTTTGCCATAGCAGCTATGCGCGAAGCGGGGTTATTCGCAAGCCGGCAGGCGCCTAGACTGCGGGCATTGTGTTGCCTGTGCCGGCCTCATCGCGGGGCAAGCCCGCTCCCACGTTGAGATGTTGCCTGTGGTTGGAAACAGCCCGACGCTGTCGCTCAGTGAACAGGGTTGCAAGCAAACTCGCGTGGGAGCGGGCTTGCCCCGCGATAGGGCCGGCACAGGCAGCGGACACCTCACAGGAGAACGCGCATGACCCCAGAAGAGTTTCGCCAATACGGCCACCAACTGATCGACCTGATCGCCGACTACCGCCAGAGCGTCGGCGAGCGCCCGGTCATGGCCCAGGTCGAGCCCGGCTACCTCAAGGCCGCGCTGCCCCAGGGCGCGCCGCAGCAAGGCGAGCCGTTCGAGGCCATCCTCGCCGACGTCGACAAGCTGGTGATGCCCGGCCTGTCCCATTGGCAGCACCCGGACTTCTACGGTTACTTCCCCTCCAACGGCACCCTGTCATCGGTGCTCGGCGACTTCCTCAGCACCGGCCTTGGCGTGCTCGGCCTGTCCTGGCAGTCCAGCCCGGCCCTTAGCGAGCTGGAGGAAACCACCCTCGATTGGTTGCGCCAGTTGCTGGGCCTGAGCGGGCAATGGAGCGGGGTGATCCAGGACACCGCCTCGACCAGTACCCTGGTGGCGCTGATCTGCGCCCGCGAACGGGCCACCGACCATGCCCAGGTGCGCGGCGGCCTGCAGGCCCAGGGCAAGCCCCTGGTGGTCTACGTCAGCGCCCATGCCCACAGCTCGGTGGACAAGGCCGCGCTGCTGGCCGGATTCGGCCGTGAAAACATTCGCCTGATCCCCACCGACGCGCACTACGCCATGCGCCCGGAGGCGCTGCGCGAAGCCATCGCCCAGGACCTCGCCGCCGGCAACCAGCCTTGCGCCGTGGTTGCCACCACCGGCACCACCACCACCACCGCGCTGGACCCGCTGCGCCCGATCGGCGAGATCGCCCAGGCCAACCAGCTGTGGCTGCACGTGGACTCGGCCATGGCCGGCTCGGCGATGATCCTCCCGGAATGCCGCTGGATGTGGGACGGCATCGAGCTGGCCGATTCGGTGGTGGTCAATGCCCACAAATGGCTGGGCGTGGCCTTCGACTGCTCGATCTACTATGTACGCGACCCGCAGCACCTGATCCGGGTGATGAGCACCAACCCCAGCTACCTGCAGTCGGCGGTCGATGGCGAGGTGAAGAACCTGCGCGACTGGGGCATCCCCCTGGGTCGTCGGTTCCGTGCCTTGAAACTGTGGTTCATGCTGCGCAGCGAAGGAGTCGAGGCCCTGCAGCAACGCCTGCGCCGCGACCTGGAAAACGCGCAGTGGCTGGCCGCGCAGGTGGAGGCGGCTCCCGCGTGGGAGGTATTGGCGCCGGTGCAGTTGCAGACCTTGTGCATCCGCCATCGTCCGGCGGGTCTCGAAGGCGAGGCGCTGGATGCCCACACCCGCGCCTGGGCCGAGCGGCTCAACGCCTCGGGTGATGCCTACGTGACCCCGGCGACCCTGGACGGGCGCTGGATGGTGCGGGTCTCGGTGGGGGCGCTGCCCACCGAGCGTGAGCATGTCGAGCGGCTGTGGGCGCGGTTGCAGGGGGTGGTGGCTGAACAAGCCTGAATCTATCGCTATATTTTTTGCGCTATAGCGACTGGGCTGAAAATGGCGTTGGGCGCAGGCCGCGCAGCAGTAGCTCGGCCTGGGCCTGGGTCGAGGCGCGGGATGGCTTGATCTGCCCTGAGCTGCCGGGGGCCATGCCGAAGCGGAAGGTCGCCAGGGACGTGGACCACAGGAACAGCAGCAGGTGCTCGGGCGTGGTCTGCACGATCAGCCCGCGCTCCATCCACTGCGCCAGGCAGGCCAGGGTCTGCCTGGTACTGCTGCGCAGCAGCTCGGCGCGTTCACCGGGCAGTTGCCGGGCGCCATGCAGCATTTCCTTGAGCCAGACGCGCACCGCGCCGGGGTGCTGGCGCGCCACCTCGGCCTTGGCCTTGAAGTAGCGCGGCAGGGCCTGTTCGGGGTGAGCCTCCGGCACCAGGCTGCGCGAGGCGCGCAGCAAGGGTTCCATTACCAGGTCGAGCACTGCGGTGTAGAGCAGGCGCTTGTTGCGGAAGTAGTAGAACACGTTGGCCCTGGGCAGCCCGGCGCGGGCGGCGATAGCGTCGACCCGGGCGGCGGCGAAACCATGGTGGGCGAATTCCTCGCTGGCGGCAGCGAGGATCAGTTGCAGGTTGCGGTCACGGATACTGGGCATGGCAAACACGTACTTCTGAATCGATATGTTCAAAAGTATATAGCGGTAGCGTGTTCGCCGGCAGCTGCCAGGCGCGTGTTCAAGCGCGCCTGTGTCGGATCAGCAGGCTTCGCGCCAGGCGCGGATCTGCTCCAGCGTGGCGGTGGCGCCACCGCAGACGATCACCAGGACATTGCCGAAGGCCGCCACTGCCTCGGGGTGTTCGAGCAAGGCCAGCGCCGCGCCGCAGGCCGGCTCCACCAGCAGGCGGTGATCGCGCAGCAGACGTTCGCAGGCGTCGAGCGCCTCGCGATCACTCACCAGGTGGCTGACCACCGGGTGCTGGCGGGTGCAGGCCAGCGCCTGTTCGGCCACCCGCTTGGCCCCCAGAGAAGTGGCTACCGAGGTGATCCCCGGCAGTTCCACGGTGTGCCCGGCGGCCATGGCCGCGTGCAGCGACGCCGCGCCTGCGGTTTCCACCGCCAGCACCGGCACGTCCTGCCAGCCATTGCGCTGCAAGCCTTCGACCACGCCGCGCAGCAGGCCGCCGCCGCCGACCGACAGCACCACGGCATCCGGCTTGCAGCCGGCCTGGGCCACTTCATCGATCATGCTGGCGTGGCCGGTCCACAGCAGCGGGTCGTCGAACGGGTGGATGAAGGCGTCACCCGCGCCCAGCAGGGTCTGCGCGTGCTCGTTGGCTTCCTGCCAGGAGCTGCCGTGCACCACTACGCTTGCGTCTTCCAGGCGCAGCAGTTCCTTGGCCCGTTCGGTGGTGGTCTCGGGCACCACCACGGTCACCGGCACGCCGAGCTTGCGGCCGGCGTAGGCCACCGCCAGCCCGGCATTGCCGCCGGACGAGGAGACGAAGTGACGGGCGCCGCGAGCATGGTGCGTCTCGCAAGCGTGGCCGACGCCGCGCAGCTTGAA
Source organism: Pseudomonas sp. CAM1A (assembly GCF_047501685.1). Classification (NCBI taxonomy): domain Bacteria; kingdom Pseudomonadati; phylum Pseudomonadota; class Gammaproteobacteria; order Pseudomonadales; family Pseudomonadaceae; genus Pseudomonas; species Pseudomonas sp. CAM1A. Next base: position 679,099 of record NZ_JBFNXP010000002.1, read on the forward strand.
CGAGCCACAGGGTTGCAGGGCTTCGAGCTTGAGCCACACCGGGCGGCCGGCGCTCAGCGACAGCGGACGGGATTCGATCAACGGGGTAGGGATATGCAAGGGCATGGTGGGCTCCGTGGCTCAGTCGCGGGCAGCCGCGGCGGGCTCGCCGCGCAGCTGCTCCAGGTAGTTGTAGACGGTGTAGCGGGTCACGCCGAGGGCCTCGGCGGCTTTCTCGACGCCGCCCTTGACGATGAACAGGCCGCGCTCCTGCATCACGCGCACGGCCTCGACCTTGGCCTGCTTGCTCATCCGCCCCTGGCCGCTGCGCTGCAGGGCGTCCTGGATGATCCCGGCCATCAACGCGGTCATGTCCGCCGGCTCGTCGCCTGGCACCGTCGCCGGTGTGGCGCCCAGCGGTCGGAAGTGCTGCAGGAATGCCATCGCCGCCTCCAGGCCGGTGACGTCGGTGTTCACGCACAGGCTGGCGAAGGGCAGGCCGGTGCTGTCACGGAAGATCGCCGTGGCGCTGCGCAAGCTGCGGCCCTTGAGGGTGGTGGGGTAGTCGGGCAGTACCACAGGGTCGCAGCCCTGCTGGTCGGCGGCGGCCTGCATCAGCGCCTTGAACCCTTGGTCCTGTTCGGGAGCGGCGAGGATCGGGCTGCCGACCTGGCGGCCGGAGAGCTCGCCATTGACGATCGCCACCACTGAGCGTTCCGGGTGTTCGAGGTCGTGCAGAAGGATTTCCACATTGCGCGGGACGACGCTGCCCAAGGCCTGCAGGGCGGTCCTGAGCACGTTCAGGGTGAGCTGGCGTTCGTGGGCGAGGGTGAGCATGGTCGGCACCAGATTCAATATTGTGTTGAATATTACACAAAAAGTTGAATTTGGCGAAGGTGTCGAACACTCAAAAGCAATCGCGGGGCCCTCCCGCTCCTACTCAGGGCAGGAGCGGGAGGGCCCCGCGATCAGGTGCTTCAGCCCAGTTTCGGCGTACGCGGCGGGATGCTGCGGCGCGAGCCGGTAGACTCGAAGGCGGCGGCGAATTTCAACAGATTGTTGTCGCTGTACGCTTTGCCCGCGAAGGTCAGGCCCACTGGCATGCCGATGTCGGCCATCACGCCCATCGGCACCGTCACGGTCGGCACGCCCAGGTGACGGATCGCCAGGTTGCCGTTGGCCACCCAGATGCCGTTGCTCCAGGCGATGTCCGCCGATTCGGGGTTCACATCGGCGTCCGCCGGGCCGACGTCGGCCACGGTGGGGAACAGCACCGCGTCCAGGCCCTGGGCGTCCATCCAGTCTTCCAGGTCGAGCTTGCGGGTGGCTTCCAGGCCGCGCAGGCCATCGGGCACGCTGGCGATCTGGTCCCAGGTCTTCAGGCCGCGCTTGGCCATGTTGACGTACTCGTCCATCCCGGCGGCGAGGTCGTCTTCACGGTTGGGCAGGGTGCCGGGGTCGTGGGGGAAGATCTGTGGGCCATCGACATCGGCCAGGCGGTTGAGCCTGGGATCGTCGTTGGCGCGCAGGAAGTCGTCGAAGGCCCAGCCGGACAGTTCCCACAGTTCGTCGTGGAGGAACTCCTTGCTGACGATGCCGCGGGTGAACACGGTCGGCGCGCCGGGGCGGTCGCCCTCGCAGTTGGATACCAGCGGGAAGTCGGTCTCGACCACTTCGGCGCCGGCCGCTTCCAGGGCCTGGCGGGCTTGCTGCCACAGCTCGATCACGCTGGCGCGGGTATGGATGCGCTGGCCGGTCGGGCCTCCGATACCGGGTTTCTCCGCCGTACCGGCTTCGGCGTCGGCATTGATGTACATGCGTGGCACGGCGAAGCGCTTGCCCTTGAGCGACTCGGCGCCAACGGCCAGGTCCTGGTACGAGGCGGGGCGCACGCTCGAGGCGGCCGGGATCGGCACCCAGGGTTGCAGGCGCCACAGGTCGCCGCGCTTGTCGGCGTCGTCGGCCACCACCACGTCGAGGATCTCCAGCAGGTCGGCCATGGTCCGCGCATAAGGCACGACCACGTCCATGGTCGGCGTCAGCGGCCAGTTGCCGCGCACCGAGATCACCCCGCGCGACGGGGTGTAGGCGCACAGGCCATTGTTCGAGGCCGGGCCGCGGCCACTGGACCAGGTTTCCTCGGCCAGGCCGAAGGCGCTGAAGCTGGCGGCGGTGGCGGTGCCGGCACCGTTGGAAGAGCCGGAGGCGAACGGGGCGGTCAGGTAGGCGGCGTTGTACGGGCTTTCGGCGCGGCCGTAGACGCCGCGCTGCATGCCGCCATTGGCCATCGGCGGCATGTTGGTCTTGCCCAGGCAGATGGCGCCGCCGGCGCGCAGGCGCTCGACGGTGAAGGCGTCGCGCTGGGCGACCAGGTCCTTGAACGCCGGGCTGCCGGAGGCGGCGGTCAGGCCCTTGACCAGGTAGCTGTCCTTGGCGGTGTAAGGGATGCCATCCAGCGGGCCGAGGGGTTCGCCACGGGCACGGCGGGCATCGGAGGCTTCGGCCTCTTTCAGGGCCTCGGGGTTGCGCACCACCACGGCATTGAGCCGCGTGGCGGTGTCGGCGCCGTCGTAGGCGTCGATGCGCGCCAGGTAGGCCTTGACCAGCTCGACGGCGGTCGTGCGGCCGGACTCGAGCGCGTCGCGCAGCTCGGCAATGGAAACCTCGGTTACCTCGATCATGCTGTCACCACAGTTGTGCAGGTGGAAAATCATGGCGGCGAGTGTAGCAAGAAGGTCTTGGTGGGCGCAGGCATGCAGCGGGGAAATGGTTCGTTGCAGCGCGGCACGCTGAGCGCCGGGTGGCGGGGCTGAAACGGCAGCGGGCTTGGCCCGCGACCGGTTGGCGCCGATCGCGGGGCAAGCCCGCAGTTTCGAACGGTGGTGACGATCAGAGCAGCTTGCGCTGTACTGCTTCGTCCAGGGTGCTGCGCGCCAGCTCACGCACCACGTCGCGGGTGTCGGCCTGGAATGGCAGGCCGACGATCAGCACCAGTTGCATCCAGGTACGGATCGATTCGCTCTTGCTGACGCGGCCGAGTTCCTTGCCGTCCTTGTCCTTGAACACGGTCTGCAGGGTGAAGGTGTTCTTGGCGGTGGAGGGGATGAGGAACAGGGTGAAACCGGTGATGAACGCCGACGCGGTCACGAACTCCTCGTGGTTGGTCAGGGTCGATTCGGCGTACAGGTCCGCTTCGCCCTTCTGCGTGCTGACCTGGGTGAAGCGACCGGATTGCTGGTAGGTCTCGCTGACGGTCTTTTCCCACATGTCGGCGTGGGCGCCGGCGGCGGCCACGGCCGGCCCGTCATTGACCTGGTACAGCGCGGTGTTGCGCAGGTAGGCGTTGGGTTTGACCGCCGCGGTGCTGGCCGCCGGCGGCCAGGTGCCGACCGGGGCCAGGTCGCCGGTGGAGTAGGAGACACAACCGCCGAGCAGCAGGGCGCCCAGCAGTACGGCGTGTTTGCAGAGGTTCATCGATCGTTTCCTGTTATCAGCGTTTTGCCAGTTGCGTGGTGGCGTCGTCGAGCAGTTCGCCAACCAGTTTGGTGAGTTGCTTGCCGCCCATCTGCGGCACCCAGTAGTCGCCCCCGTAGAGGCCGACGTTGTGCTCGAACTTGAGCTGTTCCTTGGCTCGCGCCAGTTCGATGCCGTCGCGGTCGACGATCACCAGGTTGCCGGCGACATCGAAGCTGTCGACGTAGATCGGGCCGTTGAACCAGATCCAGAAGGTCAGGGTCAGCAGGGCGCCGGGGAAGTACGCCGGGTGCGGGGCGCGATGGCCCTTGAGCGAAGTCATGTCGAACTTGAGCATCACGTCCTGTTCGTCCAGGCGCGTGGGGTATTCGGTGACGGCCTTGAAGTAGCCGGCGCGCTGCACGTACTGGCTGAGCTGCGGGGTCAGGGCGCGACTGATGGCCTGGCCGGTGGCGTTGTCGATGCCGGGGGCGTTGACCTGCACATCGGCGACCTGGGCGCTGCGTGGGCTGGCGACGGCGGAGGCGTGGGGCGGCGTGCCCACCGGGCCGATGACGTTGTAGGAGACGCAGCCGCTCATCGTCAGCAAGGCGACGACGGCGCTGGCCTGGAACAGTTTCTTCAAGTGATGCCATCCTTGATCGGAGTTGAACCTGATCAAGGTTTACGGCCGAGGGGCCGGCAGCTTTAGGGCACAATGCCACTATTTGTGCCGGCCATGTTCGGCCGCTCTTTCAGCCCAGGTCGCTGGCCGCGTGGCGCTCCGCCACCTGGCTGGCTTCCTCGCCCCAGGTGCGGTTGACGCGGGTGCCGCGCTGCACTGCCGGACGCTGGGCGATGGTTTCTGCCCAGCGCTGCACATTGGGATACTCGTGCACCGCGAGGAACTCGGCGGCGCCGTACAGGTTGCCGCGCACCAGCTGGCCATACCAGGGCCACACGGCGATGTCGGCGATGCTGTACGCGTCGCCGCCCAGGTAGGCGCTTTCGGCCAGGCGACGGTCGAGTACGTCGAGTTGGCGCTTGGCTTCCATGGTGAAGCGGTTGATGGCGTACTCGAACTTTTCCGGCGCGTAGACATAGAAGTGGCCGAAACCACCGCCCAGGTACGGGGCCGAGCCCATCTGCCAGAACAGCCAGTTGAGGGCCTCGGTGCGTGCGGCCACGTCCTGGGGCAGGAAGGCGCCGAATTTTTCCGCCAGGTACAGCAGGATCGCGCCGGACTCGAATACCCGCACCGGCGGTTCGACGCTGCGGTCGAGCAGGGCGGGGATCTTCGAGTTGGGGTTTACCTGCACGAAGCCGCTGCCGAACTGGTCACCTTCGCCGATACGGATGAGCCAGGCGTCGTACTCGGCGCCGCCGTGACCCAGGGCCAGCAGTTCTTCGAGGAGGATGGTGACCTTGACCCCGTTGGGCGTGGCCAGGGAGTACAGCTGCAACGGATGCTTGCCGGTGGGCAGCGGCTTGTCGTGGGTGGGGCCGGCCACCGGGCGGTTGATGCTGGCGAACTGGCCGCCGGAGGGCGCCTCGAAGGTCCAGACCTTGGGCGGAACGTAGGGCTTGCTCATGGGAATCTCCAGGATGGCGCGATGCGGCTGGGTAAGCAGGTGGACAGCCTTCTATGCCACGGGTTCGCCGTGATGGGCAAATGCAATGTGTGCCGGCGTGGGGTGCAAGGCCGCAGCTACACGGTCCGGGCCGGGGCTGCGGGTTGCGGCTGGGGCTTCTTCGCAGGCTTGAGCCGCGACACCCCGAACAGTACCAGGACCAGCCCGGCCACCTGGTACAGCGAAACCGCCTCGCTGAGGATCAGCCATGAGGCCAGCATCGTCAGCACCGGCCCCAGGTTACCCACCGCCGCCGTGTGCGTGGGCCCGAGGCGCTGGATCGCCAGCGCCACCCAGTAGATCGGCAGCACCGTGGAGAACAGCGCCATCAATGCCGCGTTGAGCCACACCGCGTTCGGCAGCTGCAGCAGCGGCGCGACATCGGCCACCAGCAGGTAGTGGGCCAGCACCATCAGCGAGGAGGCGGTGCCGCACAACCCGGCCAGGCGCATCGAGTTCATGCGCTTGAGCATCATGCCGGTGCCCGAGTAGTACAGGGCATAGGTGACCGCGCTGGCGAACACCCACAGCGAGCCGACCAGTACCGCATTGCCGCCGCCCGCGGCGCCGATGTCGTGGACGAAGGCGATGCCCAGCCCCAGGTAGCACAGGCCCATGGCCGCCAGGGTGCGCAGGGTCGGGCGTTCACGCTGGACGACGGCCTGGATCACCAGCACCAGGGTCGGGTAGGTGAACAGGATCAGCCGCTCGAGCCCGGCACTGATGTATTGCAGGCCATAGAAGTCGAACAGGCTGGCCAGGTAATAGCCGAACAGGCCGAGCAAGGCCACGCGCAGGCCGTCGCCGGCGCTCAGCGGCGCGCCGCCGTGGCCACGGCTGGCCCACACCAGCCAGGCGAACAACGGCAGCGACAGGGCCATGCGCAGCGCCAGCAGGCTGATGGCGTCCACCGGGCCTGCGGCATAGGCGAGCTTGACGAAGATGGCCTTGAAACTGAAGCCCAATGCGGCAAGTACGGCGTACAGGCTGCCGTTGGCAAGGGCGCGCTGGAGCGGGGCGGGCAGGCGGGTCATGGCGGGTCCGTGGCACAGAAGAAGTGCGGTTTATTCTGCGCAGAACGCAAGCGCGCTAGAATCGCTTTTTCTCGAACGTGGCGTTCTGATTTGGAGAAGCCTTGATGCACTTCGACCTGGCCGATCTGCGGCTGCTCGCTGCCATTGCCGCTACCGGCAGCCTGAGCAAGGCGGCGGCGACCTTCCCGGTGGCAGTATCGGCCGCCAGCACCCGCCTGCGCCTGTTCGAGGCGCGCAGCGGCTTGACCCTGTTTCTGCGCAAGGCCGACGGCATGCAGCTGACCCCGGCCGGGCGCCTGGTGCTGGAGTCGGCGCGCGGCGTGCTCGGCGAGGCGCAGAAACTGCAGGACACGCTGCGCGAACTCGCCGGCCAGCGGCGCATCACCCTGCACCTGGCGGCGTCCACCGTGACCAACAGTACCTTGTTGCCGGCCGTGCTCGGACCGTTCCTGGCCGACTATCCGGAGGTCGACCTGCAACTGGTCGAACACAAGAGCATCGATGTGCTGCGGGTGGTGCTGGCCGGGGAGTGCGAGATCGGCGTGTACGACGGCAACCTGGTCAACGAGGGCGTGGTATCGCTGCCGTTTCGCACCGAGCGCCTGGTGCTGCTGGTGCCGCTCGATCACCCGTTGGCCGCGCGCGGCCAGCTGCGCCTGGCGGACGCGCTGGGCTTTCCCTTCGTCTGCCTGCCTGCCGAGCGTGCCATGCAGCGCTTCGTCGAAGAGCTGGCGATGAACCTGGCCATGCCGCTGAAGGTGCGGGTGCGCGCGCCCAGCTTCGAAGCCATCGCCCAGCTGGTGGCTCAGCACGCGGGCATCGCCATGTTGCCGGAGACGGCGGCCGTGCGCGCCGAACAGGAACTGGCGGTGCGCCGGGTGGCGCTGGAGGAGCGTTGGGCGACGCTGGAGTTGCGAATCTGTTTCCGCAGTTGGGAGGCGCTCAGCTCCCATGGGCGACAGTTGGTGAGCTTCCTCTCTGGGCAATGACAGGTTGTTGTCGCTTGGTGTGCGTGTGAATAGGTTATCCGTCAGAATGCCATCATTTGGATATCATTTATGCCTGTGCATCGGCCCTTGAACGCATACAATCACCGTTCTGAACGGTAACCCAGATACAGGCCACTTCCACCCATGGCGTTCGACGCTTCCACCATGCTGACCCTCACCATCGCCCTGGCCGCGGCCGCCGCGCTTTATCTGGCCGTGGAGTGGCGCAGCGTGCGCGAGTCCTCGCTGCTGTGCTGGAGCGCCAGCTTCGCCACCATCAGCGTCGGTTCCTCGCTCGCCTTGCTGCGCGGCAGCGGTTATCTGTTCATCGGCATCTGGTTCGCCAACGGCATGCTGGTGGCCGCCCACTGGCTGTTCCTGCTGGGGGTGTCACGCTTTACCGAAACCCGCCTGTCGCGGCTCTGCTACCTGGCTCCGCTGGCCTGGCTGAGCCTGTTGCTGCTGCCGCAGTGGCCCACCTGGTCGAAGACCTTCCTGGTGGCCAACTCGCTGCTGGTCGCCGCGTTCACCCTGTACGCCAGCGCGTTGCTGCGCCCGCACGGCAAGTCGTTCAGCGTCGGCGCGGTGCAATTGCGCTGCATCCTGCTGCTGCACGGGCTGTTCTACCTGGCCAAGACGCTGCCGGCGCTGCTGCCGGGAACGCTGATCGACCTGACCGCGTTTCGCGGGCAGATCATCCAGGTGTCGCTGGTGGAGGGGGCCATGGCGATCATGCTGATCGCCCTGTCGATGACCGGCACCGTGCGCTACCGCCGCGAGGAGCGCATCGAGCGCCTGGCCGCGCGTGATCCGCTGACCGCGCTGTACAACCGCCGCGCCCTGGAAATGCGCGCGGCGAGCCTGTTCAACGAAGTTTCCCCGGCAAACCCCGGGGCCTTGCTGCTGATCGACATCGACCACTTCAAGCTGGTCAACGACCTGCATGGGCATCCCGCCGGCGACCGCCTGCTGGTGGCCTTGAGCGAGATGATCCGGGCCATGCTGCCGGAGCGGGCGATTGCCGCACGGCTGGGTGGCGACGAGTTCGTCATCCTCCTGACCGGGGCTTCGCGCGACGCCATCCAGCGCCTGGCCGAAGCCTTGCGCGAGCAGTTCCAGGCCACCGCCGAACAGTCGTTCCGCACTCCCGAGGCGGTGACCCTGAGCATCGGCGCCAACCTGTTCGACCGCCCGCCAGCCAGCCTGGCGGCGTTGATCGAGCAAGGCGACGTGCTGCTGTACGCCTCCAAGCGCAGCGGGCGCAACAGCCTGCAACTGGTGGACGGGCTGCGCGGCTGAGCTACTTGTTGTTGATGCATTGCGACTGCACTGCGTAGCGCACAGTGCGCAAGGTGCCCTGGCTGTCTTCGAAGGTCATCAGCCGCGGCACCACCTCGCAGGTGCGCGGGTCGCCCGATTGGCGCACGAGGCGGGCAACATCGAGCTTCATGCCGTAGCGGTAGTCGACGATCTCCGGCATGGGCTTCGCCCGTTTGGCCGCATAGGCCGCCACGGCCTGCTGGTGGTCCGCCAGCAGCTGTTCGCTGTCCAGCCTGGAAAAGCCGCTGGCCTGGGTCGAGAGGGAAAGCGCCAGCAGGGCGGCGGTCAGGGTCGGTCGTAGCATGGTCGTGCCTCCGAAAGGTTCGTTTCGCAGACCACGCTAGCGATGCCCGGCCAACAGGGGCATGACGGCCGGGTTACAGATGTGAAAGCTGGGCGTGTACGCAGGCCCCCGGCTGCGCATGACACGATTGTAATGCCCCCATCACCTTCCCGTTATCCGCCAGCGGCGAGCATCAGGCTCGGCCAACGGGGCTGGGTGCGCACGCATCTGGCCAGACCAGGGACGCTCCAGCACCAAGGCCCGACAACAAGAACAGCCGCAATCGAAGGAGCAACGGATGACAAGCAATCCAACACTTTCCCTGGCCGCCCTGGTGGCGCTGGCCGGCTTCGGCCCGGCGGCCTGGGCCGCAGAAGAGCAGCAGGAAGGGTTCATCGAGGGCAGCCGCCTGAGCGTGCTCAATCGCAATTACTACTTCAATCGCGATCATCGCGATGGCCCGGCCCCCACCTACAACAGCGGCAAGGACAGCGCCAACGGCTACTCCGAGGCCTGGGCCCACGCCATCATCACCCGCTTCGAATCCGGCTTTACCCAAGGCACGGTGGGCGTCGGCGTGGACGCCTTCGCCATGCTCGGGCTCAAGCTCGACACCGGTGGCGGGCGCAACGGTGGGCGCAGCTCGTTCGACGTGCTGCCGGTGGACCGCGATGGCCAGGCCCGCGACGAATACAGCAAGCTCGGCGGCGCGGCCAAGGTGCGCCTGTTCGACACCGTGCTGCGGGTGGGCGATGTGTTCCCGGTCAACCCGGTGGTCGCCGCCGGCGACTCGCGGCTGTTGCCGGAAAGCTTTCGCGGCGTGACCCTGGAGAACACCAGCCTGCAAGGCCTGACGCTGCAGGCAGGGCGCCTGCACGCCATGAGCCAGCCGGTGTCCAGCGACTTGCGCGACAACTTCGTGACGTTCTACGGCGGCCCGGTGGATTCGCCGTGGATCGCCTACGGCGGTGGCGACTACGCGATCAACGAAAACGTCAGTGTCAGCCTGTTCGGCAGCCGCCTGAAGGATGTGTGGAACCAGTACTACGCCGGCACCAGCGTGACCTGGCCGTTGTCCGACGAGCTGGCGCTGATCGGCGGGTTCAACTTCTACAACGCCAGGGATGAAGGGCGTCAGCGTCTGGGCCAGTTCGACAACGACATCTGGAGCGCCAAGCTTGGCGTGCGCTACGGCGCCCATACCCTGGCCCTGACCCACCAGCGCAACAACGGCGACGACGACTTCGACTACCTGCGTCAGTCCGATTCGATCTTCCTCGACAACTCCATCCAGTACAGCGACTTCAACTCGCCGAAAGAGCGCTCATGGATGTTGCGCTACGACCTGAACATGGCCGCCTACGGTGTGCCGGGGCTGTCGTTCATGACCCGCTATGGCCGTGGCAGCGATGCCGACTACAGCAACGCCAACGCCTACTACATGCGCCGCGACGGCAACGGCGACCCGCTCACCGACCAGAAGCGCTGGGAGCGCGACATCGAGGTCAAGTACGTGGTGCAGACCGGCGCGGCCAAGGACCTGGCACTGCGCGTGCGCCAGGCCACCACCCGGGCGACGGCCTTCGAGTCGGACCTGGACGAGGTGCGGGTGATCGTCGAGTACCCGTTGTCGATTCTCTGATCGGCACCTGTTCGCCAGGTGAGGTGCGGGCCCCCTCGAGATAGAGCGCCGCTCGCGCGGCGCATCGCCGGCAAGCCGGCTCCCACAGGGTTTGCGTGTGCCCTGTGGGAGTCGGCTTGCCGGCGATGAGGTCCGTACGGGCAACGGCGGACGGTCAGTGGCCGAACGCTTTCAGGCTGCCCTTGCGGCTCGCTTCATAGGCTTCCCGCGCCACGGGTTGTGCCTGCGGGTTGCCGAGGTCTTCCATCGCCAGGCGATGGGTCTCCGGCGCCAGGTAGGCGGCCAGTGCGCACACACAGGTGATGAGGAACGCCAACCCACCGACCACCAGCGGGATATTGTCCGAGCCCGGGGGCGCGACCGCGGCGAACAGCGCCGGCAGCATGGCGGTGATCATGGTGCCGATGTTCTGCGCGATGGCCATGGCCGAGACGCGGTAGCGGGTGTGGAACAGCTCTGGGTAGAAGCTTGGGAACACCGCGTTGTAGCCCTGGTAGACCATGCCCCACATGAGGATCGAGGCGGCGAAGGCCAGCGGCACGTTCTGGATGCTGATCGCGTACAGGTAGACGAAGGCCAGCAGGCCCGAGCCCAGGCAGCCGGCGATCATGGTCGGGCGGCGGCCGATCCGGTCGGACAGGTTGCCGACGAAGGGAATCACCAGTACCGCGACGATATTGCCCACCACCGGGATCCACAGGTACACACTCTTGTCGAAGCCGATGCCGTAGGCCGGCTGCACCGCGTAGGCCGCGCCGAAGATGGTGGCGACTACCGGGATCACGTTCATCAGCGCCATGAACATCACCAGCACCATGTGCTTCCAGCTATGGCGGAAGGCCTCGCCGATCGGCGACTTGGCGACCTTGTCCTGTTTCTCCTCCTGGACAAAGGCCGGGGTCTCGTGCACTTCCTTGCGGATGATGAAGCCGGCGATCAGCACCACCGCGCTCATCAGGAACGGAATGCGCCAGCCCCACTCGTTGAAGGCCTCGCTGGGCATGAAGTAGGCCAGTGGCAGGAACACCGCCGCCGCCATCACCTGGCCGGCCTGCACGCCTTGCAGGGTGTAGCTGGCGTAGTAGCCGCGGCGGCCGAACGGCGCGTGTTCCATGATCATCGAGCTGGCCCCGGAGATCTCGCCGGCCACGGCGAAGCCCTGGACCAGGCGCAGCAGCACCAGCAGCGCCGGGGCCAGCAGGCCGATGTCGTGGTAGGTCGGCAGCAGGCCCACGGCCATGGTCGACAGGCCCATCAGGAACATGCACAGCAGCAGCACGTTCTTGCGCCCGCGGGTGTCGCCCCAGTGGCCGAGCACGCAGGCGCCGATCGGGCGCGCCAGGTAACCCACGCCGTAGGTGGCCAGCGAGGCGATAATGGCCATCTTCGGGTCGGCGGACGGGAAGAAGATCTGCGGGAAGATCAGCGCCGCGGCCTGGGCGTAGATGAAGAAGTCGTAGTACTCGAGGGCAGAACCGATCCATCCGCTGGCGGTGGCTTTCTTGGCTTGGGAGCTTGAGCGGGCCATGTTGTCTCCGTTGTTCTTGTCAGGGGCCGGATTGGTCAGCGCTTGAGGCGCGGGCAGGGGCTGTGTGGAGAAGACGAACGAGGCGGCGCGGATCGCAGGGCGAGCAAGGTGTGCATAGGTCGGTACCCGTTTTCTTGAACTTATTATGTGGTGACGTTGGGTAGTGCAGCGCAGGTTCCGCCGAACGACCGGCGTGGCGGCGAGAAGGGCCGGCGGGCCTGCGACTGGTGTTCATGGTTGTTCACGGGGGTGGGTGAAGCAATTCGCTGGAACGGGTTTTGTTCGGTAATCGAACAAAAACTAACTGTTCCGTACAAAGTTCGTTGCCGGGGCGACTTTACCTGCGAATAATCGATCGTGCCAGGTGTTGTCCGTACCGGCCTCATCGCGGGGCAAGCCCGCTCCCACGTGAGCCACTCACGCGAAAGCATTGCGCACGTGGGAGCGGGCTTGCCCCGCGATAGGGCGGACCTCCCCTGGCCTCACTCAATAACAAGGAACACCCGCCATGCACCGTTCGATCGCCACCGTTTCCTTGAGCGGCACCCTGCCGGAAAAGCTCGAAGCCATCGCCGCCGCCGGTTTCGACGGCGTCGAGATCTTCGAGAACGACCTGCTGTACTACGCCGGCAGCCCCCGCGAGGTGCGCCAGCTGTGCGCCGACCTGGGGCTGGCGATTACCTTGTTCCAGCCGTTCCGTGACTTCGAAGGCTGCCACCGCGACCGCCTGCACAAGAACCTCGACCGCGCCGAGCGCAAGTTCGACCTGATGCAGGAGCTGGGCACCGACCTGGTGCTGCTGTGCAGCAATGTCCAGCCCGACGCCCTGGGCGACGAACAGTTGCTGGTGGACGACCTGCGCCTGCTCGCCGAGCACGCGGGCGACCGCGGCCTGCGCATCGGTTACGAAGCCCTGGCCTGGGGCCGCCACATCAATACCTGGCAACAGGTGTGGAACCTGGTGCGCCAGGCCGATCACCCGGCGCTGGGGGTGATCCTCGACAGCTTCCATACGCTGTCGCTCAAAGGCGACCCCAGCGGCATCCGCGATATCCCCGGCGAGAAGATCTTCTTCGTGCAGATGGCCGACGCGCCGATCCTGGCCATGGACGTGCTGGAATGGAGCCGGCACTTCCGCTGCTTCCCAGGGCAAGGGGAGATGGACCTGGCGGGCTTCCTCGCGCCGATCCTGGCCAGCGGCTATCGCGGCCCGCTGTCGCTGGAGATCTTCAATGACGGTTTCCGCGCGGCGCCAGCCCGGCAGAACGCCGCCGATGGCCTGCGCTCGCTGCTGTACCTGGAGGAGAAGACCCGCCGCCAGCTCGAGCGCGAGGCGCGGGCGGTCGAGCCGGGCGTGCTGTTCGCGCCACCGGCCGCCAGCCGCTACGACGGCGTGGAGTTCCTCGAGTTCGCCGTCGACGAGGCGGTCGGCGCACGCCTGGGCGCATGGCTCAAGCGCCTGGGCTTCGCCGAGGCCGGCGAGCACCGCAGCAAGGCCGTGCGTCTGCTGCGCCAGGGCGATATCAACATCGTCCTCAATGGCGAACCTTATTCGTTCGCCCACAATTTCTTCGAAGCCCATGGCCCGTCGCTGTGCGCCACGGCGCTGCGAGTCAATGATGGCCAGGCCGCGCTGCAGCGCGCCATGGCCTACCGTGGCCAGCCGTTCCGCGGCCTGGTCGGCCCCAACGAGCGCGAGCTCCCGGCGGTGCGCGCACCAGATGGCAGCCTGTTGTACCTGGTGCAGCCCGACGGCAGCGGCCAGACCCTCTACGACACCGATTTCCGCCTGGACCCGACAGCCCGCGCCAGCGGTGGCCTCAAGCGTATCGACCACATGGCCCTGGCGTTGCCGGCCGAGGCCCTGGACAGCTGGGTGCTGTTCTACAAGAGCCTGTTCGACTTCACCGCCGACGACGAGGTGGTGTTGCCCGACCCCTATGGCCTGGTCAAGAGCCGTGCCCTGCGCAGCCACTGCGCCAGCCTGCGGCTGCCACTGAACATCTCGGAGAACCGCAACACTGCCATCGCCCATGCCCTGGACAGCTATCGCGGCTCTGGCGTGCACCACGTTGCCTTCGACTGTGACGACATCTTCCGCGAGGTGGCCAGGGCCAAGGAGGCCGGCGTGCCGTTGCTGGAGATCCCGCTGAACTACTACGACGACCTGGCGGCGCGCTTCGACTTCGACGACGAGTTCCTCAGCGAGCTGGCGTACTACAACGTGCTGTACGACCGCGATGCCCAGGGCGGCGAGCTGTTCCATGTCTACACCGAGCCGTTTGAAGGGCGCTTCTTCTTCGAGATCCTGCAACGCAAGGGCGGCTATGCCGGCTATGGCGCGGCCAACGTGGCGGTGCGCCTGGCAGCGATGGCCAAGGCGCGCAGCGGGGCAGGGCGCAAGGTGGTGTTGTGAGCCAGGCTCTTGGCCAGCGACGGGGCGGCTAGGCCAAACCTGACCAGCCGACCAACACCGCGCTTCCCAGCATCGCCCGGCTCACGGATAATCGCCCGGATTACTACAACGAGCCTGTGAGTCGGTATGAGTGATTCGGTCGTCAAGCCTGAAGTCGAAGGCCTGCGCAAGACGCGCAAGAACAATCCGGAAAAGACCCGCGAGAACATTCTCCAGGCCGCCATCACCGAGTTCGTCCAGCAGGGCCTGGCGGGTGCCCGGGTCGATGCCATCGCCGAGCGTACCGCCACCTCCAAGCGCATGATCTACTACTACTTCGGCAGCAAGGAGCAGTTGTACGTCGAGTGCCTGGTCAAGCTCTACGGCGACATCCGCAAGACCGAACACAGCCTCGACCTCGACTCGCTGGCGCCCGAACAGGCGATCCAGCGCCTGGTGGAGTTCACCTTCGACCACCACGCCAACAACGTCGATTTTGTGCGCATCGTCTGCACCGAGAACATCCACTACGGCGAGTACGTCAAGCAGTCGCCGGTGATCCGCGAGATGAGCAGCATGGTGCTCGACGCGCTGGGCAAGATCCTCGCCCGTGGCGTTGCCCAGGGCGTGTTCCGCCCCGGCATCGAAGTGATCGACCTGCATATGCTGATGAGCTCGTTCTGCTTCTACCGGGTGTCCAACCGCCATACCTTTGGCGACATCTTCCAGATCGACCTGTCCGACGAGCAGATCAAGCAACGCCACAAGCAGGTGATCTGCGAAGCGGTGATGCGCTATATCAAGGCCTGAATGCAAGCGCGGGGCAGGCTCGCTCCCTCGTTCGTGGGAGCGGGCTTGCCCCGCGATGAGCTGTCTGGCGCCTAGAAACTGGCGAAATGCGCCTGCATTCGCGCAGCATCCGCCGGGCGCCCACTGAACAACTCGAACGCCTTGACCGCCTGGAACACCGCCATGGTGCCGCCATCCAGGGTGCGGCAGCCCAGGGCCCGGGCCTGGCGCAACAGTTCGGTCTCCAGGGGGAAATAGATGATCTCTGCCACCCACAGCCGTGCGTGCAGCAGCGCCGGCGGCAAGGGCGTGCCCGGCAGCTTGGCCATGCCCACGGGCGTGGTGTTGACCAGGCCATCGGCCTCGGCCACCGCGCGGGCCAGGTCTTCGCCGAGCACGGCGCGACCGGCGCCGAAACGCTGGGTGAGATTGTCCACCAGCGCCTGGGCACGGGCCGGGTCCACCTCGAACACGTGCAGTTGCTCGACGCCTTCGGCCAACAACGCATGAGCCACCGCCGCGCCCGCGCCTCCCGCGCCCAACTGCACCACACGGCGCTTGGCCACGCCGGGCAGGCCGCGACGCAGACCTTCGGCGAAGCCCAGGCAGTCGGTGTTGTGGCCGACCCGCCTGCCATCACGCAGCACCACGGTGTTCACCGCGCCGATGCCGCGGGCCTCGTCCGACAGCTCGTCGAGCAACGGCAGGATCGCCTGCTTGAACGGGTAGGTGATGTTGAGCCCGCTGAACCCGGTGCGCTGGGCCGCGTCGAGCAACGCGGGCAGGACGCTGTCGTCCAGGCCCAGCTGGTCGGCGTCGATCAGCCGGTACAGGTAGCGCAGCGCCTGGGCGTCGCCTTCGTGCTCGTGCAGCGCCGGCGTGCGCGAAGCCTGGATGCCACGGCCGATGAGGCCGGCAAGGATACCTTGGGCGCTCATGCCGCGTGCTCGCGCAGCTGTTCGCTGAAATAGCTCAGTGCCATGCGGTAACCCTGGCTGCCAAGGCCGCAGATGACGCCCACGGCGATGCTGGAGACGAATGACAGGTGGCGGAACGGCTCGCGCTTGTGCACGTTGGACAGGTGCACCTCGATCACCGGCAGCTCGCAGGCCACCAGGGCATCGCGGATAGCCACCGAGGTGTGGGTCCAGGCGGCGGGGTTGATCACGATGCCGTGGCAGCGGCCATGGGCGGCGTGAATCCATTCGAGCAGCTCGCCTTCGTGGTTGGTCTGGCGGAACTCCAGTTCCAGGCCCAGCTCACGGGCGCAGTCGGCGCACAGGCTGGCCAGGTCGGCCAGGGTTTCATGGCCGTACTGGGCGGGTTCGCGGGTGCCCAGCAGGTTGAGGTTGGGGCCGTTGAGCACGAGGATTCGGGGTGTCATGGCGGGTATCGCTTTGTTGTTTTTGAGTAGCTTGATATTTGTACTATCTGGTTAGTTTCGTCAAATCCCGGAGGGTTGAAAACGGGCGATTATCGAACTCGGGGTACTGGTCTTGTCGCGGGGCAAGGGGCGCGAAAACACTGCAACCATGCCCGAGCAAAACACTCGGCTAAGCTTGTCCTCCAGGCGCACGGAATGACCAATACGGGAGAGCACATGAACATCCACAAAACGCCCAGATGGGCATTGGCGGCCCTCACCCTGGCCCTGGGGCTGCATGCCCAGGCCGCCGACAGCAAGCGCGTCGATGTGCTGCTGGTGGGCGGCGGCATCATGAGTTCCACCCTGGCGGTGTGGCTCAACGAGCTGGAGCCGGGCTGGTCGATGCAGATGGTCGAGCGCCTGGACAAGGTGGCCGAGGAAAGCTCCAACGGCTGGAACAACGCCGGCACCGGCCACTCGGCGCTGGCCGAGCTCAACTACACGCCGGAGAAGGACGGCAAGATCGACATCAGCAAGGCGGTGGAGATCAACGAGTCGTTCCAGATCACCCGCCAGTTCCTCGCCTGGCAGGTCAAGCAGGGCGTGCTGAAGAACCCGCGTTCGTTCATCAACACCACCCCGCACATGAGTTTCGTCTGGGGTGACGACAACATCCGCTTCCTCAAGAAGCGCTACGAGGCGTTGCAGGCCAGCCCGCTGTTCAAGCCGATGCAGTATTCCGAGGACCACGCGCAGATCGCCAAGTGGGTGCCGCTGATGATGCAAGGGCGCGACCCCAACCAGAAGCTCGCCGTGACCTGGACGCCGATCGGTACCGACGTCAATTTCGGCGAGATCACCCGCCAGTACGTGGGCTACCTGCAGACCCGGCCGAACTTCGACCTCAAGCTGTCCAGCGAGGTGCAGGACATCACCCGCAATGACGACGGCAGCTGGCACGTCGAGTACAAGAACCTCAAGGATGGCGGCACCGCGACCACCGACGCCAAGTTCCTGTTCATCGGTGCCGGCGGCGCCGCGCTGCACCTGCTGCAGAAGTCAGGCATCGACGAGGCCAAGGACTACGCCGGCTTCCCGGTGGGCGGCTCGTTCCTGGTCACCGACAACCCGGCCATCGCCCAGCGCCACATGGCCAAGGCCTACGGCATCGCGGCCACCGGCGCGCCACCCATGTCGGTGCCGCACCTGGATACCCGGGTGCTCGACGGCAAGCGCATGATCCTGTTCGGGCCGTTCGCCACCTTCTCCACCAAGTTCCTCAAGGAGGGCTCGCTGCTCGACCTGTTCGCCAGCATGTCGCTGCACAACACCTGGCCGATGGTGCGGGTGGGGGTGCGCGAGTTCGACCTGGTGCAATACCTGGTCGGCCAGTTGATGCAGTCCGATGATGACCGCTTCGCCGCCTTGCAGACCTACTTCCCCGAGGCGAAAAAGGAAGACTGGCGCCTGTGGCAGGCCGGGCAGCGGGTGCAGATCATCAAGAAGGACGACAACCTGGGCGGGGTGCTGAAGCTGGGCACCGAAGTGGTGACCGCCAAGGACGGCAGCATCGCCGGGTTGCTCGGCGCCTCGCCGGGCGCCTCGACCGCGCCGCCGATCATGCTCGACCTGCTGAACAAGGTGTTCAAGGACAAGGTGGCCACGCCTGAGTGGCAGGCGAAGATCAAGCAGATCATCCCGTCCTATGGCATCCGCCTGAACGAACACCCGGACAAGGTCCAGGAAGAGTGGACCTATACCAGCGAACTCCTGCAACTGGCATCGCCCAGCGAGGTGGCCGCGCCCTGAAGAGCCGGCCATGACCCACCGGCCGCTGTGAAGTGGCCGGCACTGGCACACTGTTTTTTCTCCCCTTGGCCAAACTCCCGAGTGCCTGATCCGCCATCCTCCGGAGCGTCCCCTCCCGTATCGCCTGCGTCGACTCATGGCCAGCCCGCCGCACGCCCGAAAAGCGCCCTCCGACACCCGAGTCTTTCCCCGCCGAACTCCCGATGTTTTTTCCTTTGCCTGTCACCACAAGCTGCGAATGTTGGCCCCGTGGACAGGCCTCAAGCCCCTCTGGATCAGGGTATACGGCCTGTGACCACGGCAATGCGCGACCCACTCAACGTATGAACACGACGATAGGAGATTGCTTCATGTTTAAGCGTACTGTGATCGCCGCCTCCCTGGTGGCTGCTACCCTGGCTTCGGCCCAATCCATGGCTGCTGTTGTCGGTGGCGGCGCCACCCTGCCGGCAAACCTCTACAATGGCACTTCGACCCTGCCACGCCTGCTGCCGGCCGATTTCAGCTACGACAGCGTGGGCAGCGGTGGTGGCAAGACGGCGTTCCTGACCAACTCACCGACCTCGATCAACCAGCCGGTTGGCACCAATGTCGACTTCGCTGGCAGCGACTCGGTGCTGAGCGCTTCCGAGCTGTCGACCTACAACAGCAACCAGGCCGCCACCTTGGGCAAACTGGTACAGATCCCGTCCGTGGGCACTTCTGTAGCCATCCCTTACAAGAAGTCGGGCGTGACCAACCTGCAACTGACCGGCGCCCAGCTGTGTGGCGTGTTCTCCGGTACCACCACCACCTGGGGCCAACTGCTGGGCACTGCCGACGCCACGCCGATCAAGGTCATCTACCGTTCCGGCAGCAGCGGCACTACCGAGCTGCTGTCGCGCTTCCTGGCTGATTCCTGCCCGTCGTCCTTCGTGGTCAGCAGCACCTTCACCACCGCCAACGTCGGCAGCGAACCGGCCACCTGGCAAGCCGTCGCCGGCAGCGCCGACGTGGTCACCGCGGTCAACGCCACCGATGGCACCATCGGCTACGTCAGCCCTGACTATGTCGCCACCAACAACAACGCAGTGGTCGCCCGCGTCAGCAAGAATGCCATGGCCGCCGGTACCGCGCCGCTGCCAACCGCCGCCAACGCCCGCACCGCCCTGGGTACCGCTGTCGCCCCGGGCACCGCAGCCGACCGCGCCGACCCAAGCAAGTGGGTGCCGATCTTCAACGCCGGTGGCGTGGTACCGACTTCGGGCTACCCGATCGTCGGCTACACCAACCTGCTGGTCGGCCAGTGCTACCAGACCGCCGCCGATGCCACTGCCATCCGCAGCTTCCTGAACGATCTGTACACCGGTACCAAGGCCGCCACCATCGCCCAGCACTCCTTCGTCAGCCTGCCGGCCGCCTACGCCGCCGAGATCAAGAAGGTGTTCCTGGACAACGGCTACAACGAAGGCACCAACATCGCCAACGCTTCGGTCTGCAACGGTATCGGCCGTCTGTAAGCGTCACGCCAGGCGCCAGGCCCGCAACGGGCTGACAACCGACGGTGGCCGGCACGGCACCGTCGGTTTTCGCGTGTGCGCGTACTCCAGGCAGATGAACTTTGCATGACAAAGCTTCGGTCCGCGCTCGGGCCGACTGCCTTATGGCAAAGCGGCATCACGGCCGCACCGACCTGCCTTCCATGACCCTGCACAAGGAACCCTGCAATGTCGCGCGGCCAGCACCAGCCAGACCTACCAGCCACCGTCGCCCATCGGCGTCGCCAGCCTGCAGGCCACGCGCCGATGCTGCTCAAGCCCCTGGCCCAGGCCATCGCACTGCTGTTGCTGTCAGGCACGGCCCAGGCCGCGCAGCCGTTCAGCTCGGCCTGGTTCGCGGCCAAGGGCGCCGCGCCCGCGGCTGGTGGCGGCGCTGCAGGTGGCCAAGTGCAGCTGCCCGGCGCGCCGCCACCGCTGGCCCAGCAGCAGCGCCTGCAGCAACGGTTCCAGCGCTCGCTGGGCAACCTCGACAACACCGTGGCCGCCATCGCCGCGCAGCAGGCGGCACAGGCCGCCGGGCGCACCCTGGCGCAGGTGCAGCCGCAGACCGTGCCCAACGGCCTGGGCAAGGGGGGCCTGAAGGTCGACGAGAACCCGCTGACCAAGGGCTGGCAGAACGCCAAGGCACCACAGCAAAGCCAGGTGGGCGGCAAGACCCAGGTGCTGATCGAGCAGACCGCCGACAAGGCGATCCTCAACTGGGAGACCTTCAACGTCGGCCGCGACACCACGGTCAAGTTCGACCAGCAGGCGCAGTGGGCGGTGCTCAACCGGGTCAACGACCCCAACGCCAGGCCGAGCCAGATCCACGGCCAGATCGAGGCCCAGGGCACGGTGATGCTGGTCAACCGCAATGGCGTGGTGTTCAACGGCAGCAGCCAGGTCAACGTGCGCAACCTGGTTGCGGCGGCGGCGCAGGTCAGCGACGAGCAGTTCCGCGAGCGCGGGCTGTATGTCGACAGCAACGGCAGCCAGGCCACCTTCACCCAGGCCGGCGGCAAGGTCGTGGTGCAACGGGGCGCGCAAGTGCAGACCCGCGCCCCAGCCACCTCCACCGAAGGCGGCGGCTATGTGCTGCTGCTGGGCAGCGAGGTGAACAACGAGGGCCAGATCATCACCCCACAGGGCCAGACAACGCTTGCCGCCGGTGACGACTTCTACATCCGCCGGGGCAGGGGCACCCAGGCCAACGCCTTCTCCACTACCCGCGGCAACGAGGTCGCCAGCAGCCTGAAGCCCGGCAGCAGCGCCGGCAGCGTGGTCAACAACGGACTGATCCAGGCGGCGGGTGGTGATATCACCCTGACCGGCCATGCCGTGCGCCAGGATGGCGTGGCCCTGGCCAGCACCGCGGTAGACCGGCGCGGCAGCATCCACCTGCTCAACTCGGCCAGCGACACCAGTGGCATGGTCAGTTTCGGCAAGGGCAGCGTCACCGCCGTGCTGCTCGACGACAGTCAGGCCCTGGACAGCCAGCGCGAGGCCTCGCGGCAGGGGGTGGATGGGGTCAGCGGCAACAATGCCACGGGCCGCTTCGACAACCTGAGCAAGGTCATCGATCGCCCCGAGCAGTCGCGGGTGGAGGTGGTCAGCGGCGGCACCGTGCATTTCCAGGAAGGCGCCCTGACCCTGGCCACCGGCGGCCAGGTGGCCGTCAGCGCCGGGCTGCGCAGCCTGGTGGACGATGGCGCGCGCATCGATGTGGCCGGGGCCCTCGGGGTCAAGGTGGCGATGGAAAGCAATGTCATCAAGATCAATGTGCAGGGCAACGAACAGCGCGATGCGGCCGGCAACCGTGACAAGGGCGGCCTGATCAACCGCGATGTGTGGGTGGACGTGCGTGAGCTGGTGCATGTCGAGAAAGGCATCAACGGCTATGCCAGCGAGCGCTGGTACACCGCCGGTGGCCTGCTCGAGGTGGGCGGCTACCTGGGCACGCGCAACCACAGCGTCGGCGAGTGGATGGCCCAGGGCGGCACGGTGACCTTCACCGGCCAGGACCTGGTGACCCGCGCCGGCGCCGAGATCAACCTGTCCGGCGGCACCCTGGCGGTGCAGGACGGCTACATCCGCCAGAGCTGGCTGCGCGGTGAGGACGGCCGCCTTTACGAACTGTCGAAGGCCCCCGGCGACCTGCTCTACACCGGCCTGTACAACGGCTACGAGGCGCACAGCGCGCGCTGGGACCAGACCCGCACCTTCTACAACCCGTTGATTGCCCCCGGCCAGCGTTACGAGCAGGGTTATACCGTGGGGCGCGACGCCGGCAGCCTGGTGGTGGCGACCCAGAGCGCGCTGCTCGACGGCCAGCTGATCGGTCAGACCTGGCAGGACGAGCGCCAGGTGCAGGCGCCGGTACGCGGGCGCGACGGCTATCGCCAGGTGCACACCGCCCGGGCCCAGGGCGCGCAACTGGTGATTGGCCAACAGGTGCCCGGCTACCTCAGCGATGCCAAGGAGCTGGGCTTCAGCCTGACCCCGGTCATGCAGCAAGTGCTGATACGCCAGGGCGCCGGGGGGCAGAGCGCCGACGTCGGCCTGCAGGCACCGTTGGATGAGCGGCGGCGTGGCCAGCTGGCACTCGACAGCGACTGGCTCAACGGATTGGCGCTGGGAGGCCTGAGTGTTGCCGCCCAGCAGCGCATCGAGGTCGAGGGTGCCGTGCGCCTGGCCGATGGTGGCAGCCTGACGCTCTATGCCCCGCAGGTCCAGGTCAATGCCGACCTGACCGCCAGGGGCGGGCAGATGGCCCTGGGCGATGTGCTGCGCCAGCGTGTTCTCGCCAGCCTGCAGGACCAGGCGTTGGCCACCCCGGCAGGGCTGCGCGCGCAGGTCGGCGTGGCCGCCGGGGTGCGGCTGGATGTCAGCGGTGTGCGCAGCGAGGGCACGGACCCAGGTGAGCGCGCCTGGCGCAACGGTGGCAGCCTGAGCCTGCGCAGCAGCGGCGATGTGCTGCTCGACAGCGCCAGCGTGCTGGACGTGTCCGGCGGTGTGGTACGCCGCGAGGGCAACCGCCTGCTCGGCGGCAGTGGCGGCAACCTGACCTTGCACAGCAGTGCGCTGGACAACACCGGCAGCGGGCGCATGCGCCTCGACGGCGAGCTGCGCGGTTACGGCAGCAGTGGCGCGGGCACCCTGATCGTGGCCGCCGACCGGGTGAGCATTGGCGGCGCTGCGGATGGCAAGGCCAGCGTGCACCTGGCCGAGGATTTCTTCAACCGTGGTTTCGCGCATTACGCCATCACCGGCAACCATGGCCTGAGTGTAGCCGCCGGCAGCCATATCGACATCACCCGGCCGGTGGAGCAGCTTGACGCCAGCCGGCCGCTCGGCGATCCGGCGCTGATCGTGTTGGCGCCGCTGCTGGCGCAGAACGCCGTGGCCGGCAAGCTGGAGCAGCGCGCCGGCGCGAGCCTGGCCCTGGCGGCGGGTGATAGCCGCTTCGACCAGGCGAGCCGTGAAGCGGCGGTGCTCGTGGTCGGGCGCGGCGCGACGATCAGCGTCGACCCCTTGCACTCCATCAGCCTGACCAGCACCGCGCAACTGAACCTGAACGGCACCCTCAATGCCTGGGGCGGCAGTGTCAGCCTGCTGCAGCAATGGTTGCCGACCATGGACTCCGGGGTGACGGAAGGGGCGCACCAGCGCTCGATCCGCCTGGGTGACCAGGCCCTGATCGATGTGTCCGGGCGGGCGGTCACCGCCCTGGATGCACAAGGTCGCCGTTATGGTCGGGTCGACGCTGGCGGCAGCATCGTCATCGGCGGGCAGATCGACCATGAACAGGGCACCAGCAACGGCGCCTACCTGTTCCTGGACATGGCCGAGGGCGCTCGCCTGCGCGCCGATGGCGCCCAGGCAACGCTGGATATCCGTGGCCAGGGGCCGTTGGCCATGGCAAGCAACGGCGGGCGCATCAGCCTGGCGTCGAGCCACGGCTTGCGCCTGAACGGCAGCTTCAGCGCCGCCTCCGGTGGCCTTGGCGCCGCAGGCGGCAGCCTGGAGGTGGCGCTGGATAGTGGCCTGTATCTCAACGGTAGCCTGGTCGACGGAGTCAAGGCCCCCCGCGAGCTGGTCCTTGCCCAGGGCGCGGCCAACGTCGAGGACGGCACGCTGCGCTATGGCCAGGGATGGCTCGACGTCGCCAGGATCAACGCAGGGGGCTTCGACAGCCTCTCGCTGCTCAGCGACGGCGTGGTGGCCTTCGACGGCGACCTCGACCTGCGGATGGCCCGCAGCCTGCAGCTGTACACCGGCTCACTGGTGCTGGCCCAAGGGAGCGCCGGCGACGCCCGCGTCCACCTGCAGGCGCCCTATGTGCGGCTTGCCGGCAGCAACCATCGCAACACGGATGCCGCGATCCGGCCGACAATCAAGGGCGGGCTGTCCACGCAGGACAGTACGGCGCAGCTACAGGTCGATGCTCATCTGCTGGATCTGCGCGATGCGCTGACCCTGGGCGCTCATGGCAGCCTGGCCTTGACCGCGGGGCGCACGCTGGACTTCGACCGCCGTGGTTTCGCCCTGGGCAGCCTGCGCAGCGAGGGTGACCTGCGGGTACTGGGCAAGGTCAACGATGGCATCGACCGTACTCTGTTGCGCAGTGATAGCGACCTGGAGCTGCTCGCCGCGCAGATCTACCCGACCACCGGTGCCTTCGGCCAGATCGAGACGGGCAGCGACGCCACCTTGCGCATCGGCAGGGCTGGGCAAGGCACGCCCGACCAGCCGTTCTCGGTGTTCGGCCGGCTGGCGCTGGTCGCCGGCAAGGTCGAGCAGGGCGGTGTGCTGCGCGCGCCGCTGGGCGGGCTGTCGCTGGGGCAGGAGACGGGCGGCACCCAGGCGGTCACCTTGTTGCCGGGCAGCATCACCTCGGTCAGCGCGGCAGGGCTGGTCATGCCCTACGGCGGGACGGTGGATGGCCTGAGCTACCTGTTCGGAGGCCAGGCGGTGAAGCTGCTGGGCGCGGCGGGCGACAGCCTGTATGGGGTATCGCTCAACGGCAAGTCCATCGACATCCGCCAGGACGCGCTGATCGACCTGTCCGGAGGCGGCACGCTGACCGGCGCCGGCTTCGTCTCCGGGCGTGGCGGTTCCACCGATGCCCGCTACCACCCGCTGATGCAACTCGATGGCGAGGGCCGCCTGGTCCTGCCCACGCTGGGCAGCAACCCGGTCTACGCCATTGTGCCGAGCTTCACCGGCCCTTACGCGCCGGTGACCGGCGAGGCCGGCGTGACGGCGCCGGGGATCGGCCAGCAGATCACCCTGGATGGCAGCGTTCCTGGGCTGGCGGCGGGCACCTATACCTTGCTGCCGGCCAGCTTTGCGCTGCTGCCGGGGGCGTTCAGGGTCGAGCTCAATGGCCTGGCCATGGCCGGGGGCAACGCTGCCAGCCTGGCGATGCGCAACGGCTCCTGGACTACCACGGGCAGCCTGTCGGTGGCCAACACCGGTATTCGCCAGCCGCTGTCGAGCCAGGTGATCCTGACTTCGGGCGACGTGCTGCGGCGTTACTCGCAGTACAACGAAACCTCCTACGCCGCCT
The DNA here is from genome assembly GCF_047501685.1 of Pseudomonas sp. CAM1A. NCBI lineage: Bacteria > Pseudomonadati > Pseudomonadota > Gammaproteobacteria > Pseudomonadales > Pseudomonadaceae > Pseudomonas > Pseudomonas sp. CAM1A. The sequence goes on from NZ_JBFNXP010000002.1 coordinate 704,403, forward strand.
TCGCTCGCGCCGATGCCGTGGCCAAAGGCGTGCCGCGCGCGGCGATCGAGGCCGATGGCAAGTGGCTGAACCTGCGGGTGCAGGGCAACAGCGAGGCCGCCAGTACCTTGCGCGTCGCTGGCCGGGTGAACTTCGCCGGCGCCGAAGGCGGTCATGCCGGCAGCGCGGCGGTGTTCGGCGCCCGTGGCCTTGAAGTGCTGGCCGATGGCGGCGCCGGCCAGGCCAGCGGCGAGCACATCGCGGTGCTGTCGGCCCGCGAGCTCAATGCCCTGCAGGCACCCCGGCTGACCTTGGGCGGTCGCGCCAATGTGCTCTACGGCCAGGGCGGCAACCAGATGACCTTCCTCGAAGGCAGCAGTGATATCTGGCTGCGTTCGGGGGCGGTGCTGCAGGCCGGTGAAGTGTTCCTGACCAACAACGACCCGCGTGGCAACATCGTCGTCGAGCAGGGGGCCGGGATCGTCACCCTTGGCCGCGGCGCAGTACCTTTCGATGCCAATGACGGCTACTTCATCAACAGCAACGGCCGTGCCTTGCTGGCGGTGTCCAATGGGCGGCTGGATGTGGTGTCGTCGCAGTTCACCAGCAGCTGGTCGCCGGGCTCCATCCTCATTGGCGGTTGCAGCGCTGGCGGTTGCCAGGGCACCACCCGGCTGTATTCGGAAGGCTCGTTGTTCGCCGCCACCGACAAGACCTTCAGTCTCGATGACGGGGTGGCCTTCGGTACCCGGCACCTGGGCCTGGCGGTCGGGCGGATCAACGTCGGCAGTGCCGACGCGCTGGCTCGCGCCCTGGCGGACGGCGTGCTGGGCCAGGGCCTGACCCTCAACCAGCAGGTGCTCGACCGCCTGCTGCAGGGCAGCCCGGCCGAGGCTGTACCAGCGCTGGAGACCCTGACCCTGGCGGCGTCCGACTCGCTGAACTTCTTCGGCACCACGGCGCTCGACACCTACGACCCGGTCACCGGCAAGAACCGCCTGCAGGCGCTGGTGCTCGGCGTGCCGGCCATCTATGGCCATGGCCAGGCCGGCGACCAGGCGACCATTCGCACCGAACGCCTGATCTGGAGTGGTGCGCGCAACGCCGCGGGCGCGCCGATCGCCGGCGGGGCTGGCAGTGGCGATGGCCTGCTGGCGATCCGTGTCAAGGACCTGGAGTTCGGTTACGGCGCCAACAGCCAGCCCGATGGCAGCGCCGACATGGCGCGCCAGACCCTGGGCTTCAGCCGCGTGGAATTGCACGCCAGCCACCAGGTGAGCGCCAATCACAAGGGCAGCCTGCTGGTCCACCACCGCCGCGGCGACTACCAGGCCGACGGCAGCTTTGCCTACAGCGGCGGTGACCTGCTGGTGGACACTCCGCTGTGGACCGGCACCGCCGGCTCGCTCAATCGTATCGAGGCCGGTGGCACCCTGCGCGTGCAGGGCGGCGGTGGCACCCTGGCCAGCGGTCGGCAGGCCCTGGGCGCCGAGCTGAGCCTGAAGGCGCGGCAACTGCTGGTCGATGGCACCTTCAGCCTGCCCAGCGGCCGCCTGACCCTGCAGGCGCTGGACGACCTGCGTCTGGGCGACGCTGCGCGGCTGGACCTGGCCGGGCGTACCTTGACCCTCAACGACGTGACCCAGTACAGCTGGGGCGGCGAGCTGGTGCTGGGCAGCCAGTTCGGCAATATTCACCAGGCCGCTGGCGCGCTGATCGACCTCAGTGCCCGCGGCAACCGCGCCGGGCGGCTGACGGCCATCGCTCTGGGCGAGCAGGGCGGACGCATCGAACTGCTCGGCCAGATCCTCGGCGCGGCCAGTGGCCGTTACGACGCCGCCGGCACGCAGGTCCCTTACGCGGGCGGGGTGGTCGATATCCGCGCCCGCCAGCTGGACGACTTTGCCGGCCTCAACCAGCGCCTGAACCGTGACCAGGTGTTCGGTGCGCGCAGCTTCCAGATCAAGCAGGGCGATCTGGTGATCGGCGATGAGCTCAAGGCCCAGCAGATCAACGTGTCGCTGGACAACGGGCAGCTCACGGTCAACGGCCATGTCGATGCCAGCGGCGAGCAGGTCGGCAGCATCCGCCTGGCCGCCAATCGAGGCCTGACCCTGGGCGCCGGGGCCTTGCTTGACGCCCATGGCAGTATGCTGCGGGTCGACAGCTACGGCGCGATCATCGATGCGCCGAACCGTGCGGTGGTCGAGCTCAACAGCGGCCAGGGCCAGTTGACCCTGGCCAGCGGCGCACGCATCGACCTGCGCCACGGCACCGCCTCCGGGCTGGGCGATGGCCGTCAGCGCGGCACCCTGGAGCTGATCGCCCCGCGTCTGGGCAGCGATACGGCGGGTGATATCGCCATCGACGTGCGTGGTTCAGTGGACATTCTCGGCGCGCGCTCCATCGCTGTGGTCGGCAACCAGCGCTACACCGACGCGGCGCCGGGCGGCACCTCGGCCAGTGGCCGGCCGATCCAGGTCATCGACCAGGACTACCTGACCCGCAAGCACGACCTGAGTATGTTGTTCATCGACAACCTGCTGCGCAACCGCGACCTGCTCGACGTGCGCCTGGCCGGGCTGAACAACGCCCGCTACGCCCATGCCCTGCACCTGCGCCCGGGCGTGGAAATCGCCACGGTCGATACCGGCACCGACCTGGTGGTGCAGGGTGACCTGGACCTGTCCGGCCACCGCTACGCCAGCCTCAACCCGCTGACACCGAAGACCGCCGTCCATGGTTCGGGCGAGGTGGGCAACCTGGTGCTGCGCGCCGGCGGCAACCTGGAGGTGTATGGCAGCATCAGCGACGGCTTCATGCCGCCGGACCTGGCCAGCGACGAAGCGCGCATGGACGGCAAGGGCTGGTTGCTGCTGCCCGGCAAGCAGCCGTTCGACAGCGACCTGGTGATCCCTCGCAGCGGCGTCGAGCTGGCCGAAGGTACGCTGTTCCCCGAAGGCAGCCTGCTCAATTTCGACCTGCCGTTCGCCGCCACCACCTTGCCGGCCAACCTGCGCCTGCCCAGCGCCATGAGCCTGTCGGCGCCGCTGACCCTGCCCGCGGGCACGGTACTCGAGGCCGCGGTACGCGACGCTGGCGGCAACCTGTTGTACGCCGCCGGCACACTGCTGCGCGAGGCGCTCACCCTGGGTTCGGGCACGCGCCTGGACGCCGGCAGCCGCCTGCCGGTCAGCGTGGCTGTGCAGGGCGGTATCTGGAGCAAGGGCATCGCCCTGCCCAGTGGCGGCCTCACCCAAGGCCGTGCGCTCGCCCTGGCCGTGGGCTCGCGGCTGCCGGCGGGCACCGATGTCAAGCTCGCGGCAGGCGTCGACCTGATCGAGTTGCGCCCGGCAAACAATGGCCAGCAGGGGCGCAACTGGGCGTTGGCGCAGATGTTGCCGGCAGGCTCGCAGTCGTGGACGATGCGCCTGGTGGCCGGCGCCGACCTGGACGCCGCTGACAGCCGCATCACCCGCGCCGATACCGACGCCGGGGTGCTGCGCCTGGCCGACCTGCACTACATCGCGCAGCAGAAACGCAGCGGTGGCGGGGCTGGCGGCACCGGCATGGTCTGGGGGCCGGACAACACCTACGGCATGGAGCCCGGTACCCCGGTAGCCCCCGAGGACCTGGCGCTGTGCGACATCGCCGGTTGGTGCGAGCCGGCGGTGAAGACCATCAAGGTGTGGGGCCCCGACAACACCTATGGCATGGAACCGGGCACGCCGGTGGCACCCGAGGACCTGGTGTTGTGCGACATCGCCGGCTGGTGTGTGGACCAGACGCTGGGGGGCAAGAAAATCTGGGTCTGGGGGCCGGACAACACCTATGGCATGGAGCCCGGCACCCCGGTGGCCGACGCCGACATGGAGCTGTGCTCGATCCCCGGCTGGTGCGTGGAGATCGACGCGCCGACCGAGCCCGAGCGTATCGAGGTAACGCCGCAGACCCTGATGTTCAGCGTGCTACGTACCGGCACCGGCGATCTGGACCTGCTCAGTGCCGGCGACTGGCGCATGGACTCGCTGTTCGGCGTCTACACCGCCGGCACCCAGGCGCCGTCGCTGTGGCGCGATGGCGTCGATCCGCATCAGCTCGCCCGGGGCCGGCTGGCCGACGGCAGCTTGCTCGGCAGCGCCGGCGCGCCCTATGAGGCGCTGACCGACAGCCTTTACCGCGCCTGGTATCCGGAGCAGGGCGGCAACCTGCGGATCGCGGCCGGAGGTGACTTTACCGGCAACCTGGTGGCGAGCAAGACCGGTGGCGCCCTCTCCAGGCCGCAAGTGGCATCGGCCGCGGTGGGCAACTGGCTGTGGCGCCAGGGCCAGACCAGTGCCGATACCCCGGCGGCGTGGTGGATCAACTTCGGCACCTTCGCCCAGCAGCCCCAGGCCTCGGTGGCCGAACCTTGGCTGGTGGGCTTCACCGGCATCGGCACCCTGGGTGGTGGCAACCTGGACGTCGGCGTGGGTGGCTCGGCCGGCCTGTTGCAGGCCAGCAACACCGCGGGCGTCGAGGCCGAGCGCAGCCAGGGGCTGAACCTGGTGGTCGGCGGCAGCGGCCGGATCGCCGAGGATGGTCGCCTGGTGCAGACCGGCGGCGGCGACCTGAACCTGCGGGTGGCCGGTGGCATCAACCCGGCGTCCGCGGCCCTGGAGATGGCACGGGTCACCCCCGACCTGGGTGGCACACTGGTCAACCTGCGCGGTGCCCTGAATGTCCAGGCGGGCAGCGTCGGGGTGGTCAGGCAGGTGTATGGCAGCAGCTTCGCCTTCAATGACAGCAGCGAGTCGCGCGCTTACGACCCGTATACCTCGACCAAGGCCGCGGCGCTGGGTGGCCTGACACTCATGCCCGGTGATGCCGCGGTGCGCCTGGACAGCCGCGGCGACCTGGTCGTGCAGGGTGTCGGTGACCCGGGCCGGGTGCCGCAGTTCAACATGACCGGCTTCCTCGGCGACAACGGTGTGCGCTACGCCGGGCAGGGCAACAGCTGGTTCTCGTTGTGGCGCGAGACCACCGCCGTGGACATGCTCGCCCTGGGCGGCAATGTCACGCCGGTGAGCTTCGATGAGCTGCGTCCGGGCCGCAACCTGCCGCTCTACGGTGGACGTCTGTTCTACCCGACGGCGCTGCGGGTGACGGCGGCCAACGGTAGCCTGTACTACGGCAGTTCGGCCAGCGAGCGTGGCATCGCCACCTCCGCCTATTCGCTGATGACCGCGCCCTCGGCGCGCAGCGCCCTGCAGTTGATCGCCGGTGAGTCGATCCATGCCGGCGGCTATGTGATCAGCCAGGCGGGCACCGACACTTCGGCCATCGCCACGCCGCAACGGCCGGCAACGCTGGGCCAGGACTTCTCGTACGTGTACCAGGCCAGCAACCTCAGCGCGGATATCGCCGCGAGCCTGGATGCGTCGCCGCTGTTCAGCTATGGCCTGAACACCTACAAGGCCGGGCCACGGCTGCAGACACCCGCGCGCTTCTACGCCCTGGCCGGAGATATCGTCGGCTTGAACACCGGCGAGATCATCGAGTACCAGCAGACCGGGCTCAAGCTGTACCAGGGTGCGGGGCCGGTGCGGGTGATGGCCGGGCGCGACATCGTCAACGCCGGCAAGGCGCTGGGCGTCGAGCGCTTCGGCGCTCCGGGCATGGTGGCGGGGGATCAGGGCAACATTTATTCCTCGGGCAACCTGGTCATTCATGGCGATGCCCTGGATGTCTCGCTGATCAGCGCCGGGCGCGACATTCGCCTGAGCACCTTGAATGTCGCCGGCCCCGGCCTGCTGGAGGTGGTCGCCGGGCGCAACCTGTTCCAGTCCGGCCAGGGCGTGGGCTCGGCTTATCAGGAGGCGGCGATCAACAGTATCGGCCGGGTCGATGGCAGTGGTGGCGGCAACGATGGCGCGGCTATCGCCATTGTCGTCGGCGCCGGCAAGGCCGGCCCGGACTACCAGCGTCTGCTCGAGCGCTACCTCGGCGCGGAGCAGCCCGCCGACAGCGGTCAGGCGGACAACGTGTTCAAGCGCTATGACCTGGAGCTGCAGGCCTGGCTGCGCGAGCGCTTCGGCTTCAGCGGCGACAGCGCCGATAGCCGCGCCTACTTTGCCGGCTTGCCCGCCGAGCAGCAGCGCATCTTTGCCCGCCAGGTCTATTTCAGCGAACTGCGCGAAGGCGGGCGCGAGTACAACGAAGTCAACGGCCCGCGCACCGGCAGCTACCTGCGCGGTCGCCAAGCCATCGCTGCGCTGTTCCCCGACAAGGACGTGGCCGGCAACCCGATCCGCTACGACGGCAGCGCCACCTTCTACGGCGGCGCGGGCATCCACACCGATTTCGGCGGTGGCATCCAGGTGCTGACCCCGGGTGGCCAGCAGGTGTTCGGCATCGAGGGCGAGGCGCCGCCGTCCACCGCCGGGGTGATCACCCAGGGCAGCGGCGATATCCAGCTGTATTCCCAGGGCAACATCCTGCTCGGCCAGAGCCGGATCATGACCACCTTCGGCGGCTCGATCCTCGGCTGGTCGGCCCAGGGCGACATCAACGCCGGTCGCGGCTCGAAGACCACCGTGGTGTACACGCCGCCCAAGCGCACCTACGACCTGTGGGGCAACGTCGGCCTGGCGCCGAGCGTGCCGAGCACCGGTGCCGGTATCGCCACGCTCAACCCGATTGCCGAGGTGCCGCCAGGGGATATCGATCTGATCGCGCCGTTGGGCACCATCGATGCCGGCGAGGCGGGGATCCGCGTGTCGGGCAACGTCAACATTGCCGCGCTGCAGGTGGTCAACGCCGCCAATATCCAGGTGCAGGGTGATGCCAAGGGCATGCCGGTGGTGGCTGCGGTGAACACCGGGGCGATCGCTTCGGCCAGCGCCGCGGCGTCGTCGGCGAGCCAGGCGGCCGAGGAGGCGGGCCGCCAGCAACAGGCCGCGTCGCGCCAGCGCCAGCCGTCGGTGATCACCGTGCAGGTGCTGGGCTTCGGTGGCGAGCGGCTGGTGCCGGGGCAGGATGGGGCGAGCCTCAACCCGCAGTACAACCGCCAGAGCCCGGTGCAGGTGCTGGGCGCAGGGGCGCTGGATGAGCGGGCGAAGGCGCAATTGACCGATGAGGAGCGCGGCAACCTGTTGCTGTGAGGGGCCGCGCTACGGCCCCGGGTTGGCTCAATGCGCCCCGGCGCCCTTGCTCAGGTCGCTCTCGGCCCAGTCGGTGTAGATGCATGCATCCGCCACGGCCCAGCGCACCCTGACCTGGTCGCCCGGCTGCATGGGCATGCCCGCGGCGGACAGCGCCTTGACCGTCAGCGCCGTGCCGCCCTGGGTGACCACGTGGCAGGTCTGGCTTTCGCCGAGGAACAGCAACTCGGCGACCGTGGCGGTGACTTCGTTCCAGCCGGCCGGCAAGGGTTCGCGCGCCGCCTGCTCGACGGTCAGCGCCAGGGCTTTCTCCGGGCGCACCATGATCAGTGCTTCCTGGCCGTTGGCCAGGCCTGGGGTCAGGCGCACCGTTACCGGCTGGCCCTCGAAGTGCCCGGCGCCGTTGCCGCTGGCAGTGAAGCGCAGGAAGTTGGAGTTGCCCAGGAACGAGGCGACGAAGGCATTCGGTGGGTTCTGGTAAAGGTCGTAGCCGGTGCCCAGGCCGACGATGCGGCCGTGACTGAAGATGGCGATGCGCTGGGACAGGCGCATCGCCTCTTCCTGGTCGTGGGTCACGTAGACGATGGTGATGCCCAGGCGCCGGTGCAGCTGGCGCAGTTCGTCCTGCAGGTCTTCGCGCAGTTTCTTGTCCAGCGCGCCGAGCGGCTCGTCCATCAGCAGGATGCGCGGCTCGTACACCAGCGCCCGGGCGATCGCCACGCGCTGCTGCTGGCCGCCGGACATCTGCGACGGCTTACGATGGGCGAAGGGTTCCAGGCGCACCAGCTTGAGCATGGCCTCCACGCGCTTGCGGGTCTCGTCGGCGCCGAGTTTGCGGATGGCCAGGGGGAAGGCGATGTTGTCGCGCACGTTCAGGTGCGGGAACAGCGAGTAGCGCTGGAACACCATGCCGATGTCGCGCTTGTGCGGCGGCACGTTGACCAGCGACTGGCCGTCGACCAGGATCTCGCCGCTGCTGGGCGTCTCGAAGCCGGCCAGCATCGACAGGGTGGTGGATTTGCCCGAGCCGCTGGAGCCGAGGAAGGTGAGGAACTCGCCGTCCTGGATCTCCAGGTCGAGGTTGTCCACGGCGGTGAAGTCGCCGTAGTGCTTGTTCAGGCCGCGCAGGCTGACCAGGGTCGGGTTGCGGGTATCGTCTTTGATCACTGCACTCATTGTCATTGTCTCCGGACAGTCAGGCGTTTTCGGCGCGCCGGCGCAGGGCGGCGGCAATGAACATCACAAGCAGGGACAGGCCGATCAGCAGCGTCGAGGCCACCGCGATCACCGGGCTCAGGTCCTGGCGCAGGGTGGTCCACATCTTCACCGGCAGGGTCTGCAGGTCGGGGCTGGCCATCATCACGCTCAGCACCACCTCGTCCCACGACACCAGGAAGGCGAACAGGCCGCCGGCGATCATGCCCGGGCGGATCGCCGGGAAGGTCACCTTGACGATCGCCTGCAGGCGCGAGGCGCCGCAGATCACCGCGGCGTCCTCGATCGACTGGTCGAACAGCTTGAGCGAGTTGATGATCGAGATGATGGTGAAGGGCAGGGCGACGATCACGTGGCTGACCACGAAGGCGAACAAGGTGCCGGTGTAGCCCAGCTTGAGGAACAGCGCGTACACCGCCACGGCGATGATCACCAGGGGCACGATCATCGGCATGGTGAACAGGCCGTACAGCAGCTCGCGGCCCGGGAAGCGACCGCGCACCAGGGCAAAGGCGGTGGGCAGGCCAAGCGCCACGGCGGCGAAGGTGGTGAGCAGCGCCACCTTGAGGCTGGCCAGCGCCGCGTCCATCCACTCGGGGTTGGCGAAGAACTGCGCGTACCACTTCAAGGTCCAGCCCGGTGGCGGGAACACCAGCCACTGTGACGAGCCGAACGACAGCAGGATGATGAACACCACCGGCAGCAGCAGGAAGGCGGCGATCAGCCCGGTGGTCAGGTACAGCCCGGTGCGCAGCGGGCGACCCATGGCATTGGGGGAAAGCAGCATGGCGGTTTACCTCGCGTTGCCGACCGGGGACTCCGGCTGCAGCTTCAGGTACAGGTAGAAGAGCACCAGGGTGATCACCACCAGCAGCGCGGCAGCGGCGCTGGCCAGGCCCCAGTTGAGGAACGACTGCACCTGCTGGATGATGAATTCGGGCAACATCATGTTCTGCGCGCCGCCGAGCAGGGCCGGGGTGACGTAGTAACCGAGCGACATCACGAACACCATCAGCGCGCCGGAGAACAGCCCCGAGCGGCACAGCGGCAGGAACACCTTCCAGAAGTTGGTCCAGGGGCTGGCACCGCAGATCGAGCCTGCCTGCAGCACCATCGGGTCGATGGCGTGCATGGTCGCCTGCAACGGCAGGACGATGAACGGGATCATGATGTAGCTCATGCCGATCACCACGCCGGTGAGGTTGTGCACCATCTCCAGCGGGGCGTCGATGATGCCCATGGCCATCAACACCTTGTTGATCACCCCCGAGCTCTGCAGCAGTACCAGCCACGAGTAGGTGCGCGCCAGCAGGCTGGTCCACATCGACAGCAGCACGATGTTCAGCAGCCAGCGGCCCCAACCCTTGGGCACCAGGGTGATCGCCCAGGCCAGCGGGAAGCCCAGCAGCACGCTGATCAGGGTGACCAGGCCGGCCACCGAGAAGGTGTTGAACAGCACCCGGGCATAGGCCGAGTTGGCGAACAGCTGCGCATAGTTGCCAAGGCCCGGCTCGGGCTCCAGCACCCCGCGCAGCAGCAGGCCGACCAGCGGGGCGAAGAAGAACAGGCCAAGGAACAGCAGCGCCGGCAGCAGGTTGCGGCTGCCGCGCCAGCGTTGGCCGATGGGCGGGCGGCGTTCGGCCGCCCCGGGCGCGCCGGTGCCGCTGGGGGCGCCTTGCGCGTTGTGCAGGGCATTGATGGCGACTTTCATTTGACCAGCCACTCATTCCAGCGGGCGGCGATGGCCTGGCCGTTCTTCGCCCAGTAGGCGAAGTCCAGGGTCACCTGGTCCTGGGCGTAGGCGGTCGGCAGGTTCGGCGCCAGGTCTTTGTCGAGCTTGGCCACGCTGTCGACGTTGACCGGCGCGTAGGCGGTCTTGTTGGCGAACTCGGCCTGGCCTTCGGCGCTGCTGGCGTTGGCCAGGAACTTCATGGCCGCGTCCTTGTTCTTCGCGCCCTTGGGGATGACCAGAAAATCGGCCATGACCAGGTTCTGCTTCCAGCTCACGCCGACTGGCGCGCCGTCCTGCTGCAAGGCGTACACACGGCCGTTCCAGAACTGCCCGAGCGCGGCTTCACCCGAGGCCAGGAGCTGCTGCGACTGGGCGCCGCCGCCCCACCAGACGATGTCCTTCTTGATGGTGTCGAGCTTCTTGAAGGCGCGGTCCAGGTCCAGCGGGTAGAGCTTGTCGGGCGTCACGCCGTCGGCCAGCAGGGCCAGTTCGAGCACGCCGGGGCTGGGCCATTTGTACAGGGCGCGCTTGCCGGGGTAGGTCTTGGTGTCGAACAGGGCGGACCAGTCCACCGGCTTGTTGGCGCCGAGCTTGCCCTCGTTGTAGCCGAGCACGAAGGAGAAGAAGAACGAGCCGACGCCATGGTCGGAGACGAAGCGCGGGTCGATCTTGTCGCGCTGGATCTGCTTGAAATCGAGGGGTTCGAGCAGGCCTTCGCTGGCGGCGCGCAGGGCGAAGTCGGCTTCGACATCGACCACGTCCCACTGCACGTTGCCGCTCTCGACCATGGCCTTGAGCTTGCCGTAGTCGGTGGGGCCGTCCTGCACCACCTTGATGCCGGACGCCTTGCTGAAGGGTTCGGCCCATGCGGCCTTCTGCGCATCCTGGGTGGTCCCGCCCCAGCTGACGAAGTTCAGGCTGTCGGCCGCCTGGGTGGCCTGGCAGGCCAGGGTCAGCAGGCTGGCGGACAGCACTGCGGTTACTCGTTTGCTCAACAGCATGGTTACGCCCTCGTTGCTTTTGTTATTCGAGGCGGGCTTCTGTCGCCCGCCAATCATGTTCGGGGAGCAGCGTCAAACGGGTGGAGCGTGGCCGTCATGTCAGTGTAGGTGCGGCCGGCAGAATTCAAGGTCTACGGAATGTCATATTATGGTATTCCAAACTTTTCGCAAGAGGGTTGGGCGACCGGCCATCACCGTGCTGACTGCAAAAACGACACAACCCCCGTGGGAGCGGGCTTGACCCGCGATTGCGCCAGTCGACTCACGTGTTTCATCTGGTTTGACGCAATCGCGGGGCAAGCCCGCTCCCACGGGGGCTGTGGCAAATTCAGCACTACCGGTATCAGCCAGCCGTTTGCGGTTCGAATGGAATGCTCTGCACCACCTCCAGTTCATACCCGGCCAGCCCGGCGTACTTGAGTGGCGGCCCCAGGTGGCGCAGCTTGCCTACGCCCAGGTCCTGGAGAATCTGCGCGCCGGTGCCGACCTCCGAGTAGACCTTCGACTGGCCGCGCTGGTAGGGCCGTACCGGCTGCGTCAATTGCGGCACGCGCTCGAGCAAGGCCTGGGAGGACTCGTGGTTGGCCAGGATCACCACCACCCCGGCACCTTCTTCGGCGACCTTCTGCAGCGCCGCCCACAGCGTCCAGTTGGCCGGGCCTGCGTACTCGGCGCCGACCAGGTCGCGCAGCGGGTCGATCACATGCACGCGCACCAGGGTGGGCTGCTCGCGGCGGATCTCGCCCATGACCATGGCCATGTGCACGCCGCCTTCGATGCGGTCTTCGTAGGTGACCAGGCGGAAGGTGCCATGCACCGTGGGCAATGCGCTTTCACCGATGCGCTTGATGGTCTGCTCGGTACTCAGCCGGTAGTGGATCAGGTCGGCGATGGTGCCGATCTTGATGCCATGCCGGGCGGCGAACACTTCCAGGTCCGGCCGGCGGGCCATGCTGCCGTCGTCATTGAGCACCTCGACGATCACCGACGCCGGGCTGAAACCTGCCAGGCGGGCCAGGTCGCACCCGGCTTCGGTGTGCCCGGCGCGGGTCAGCACGCCGCCTTCACGGGCACGCAGGGGGAAGATATGACCGGGCTGCACCAGGTCTTCGGGGCGGGCGTCGGCGGCCATGGCCGCAGCCACCGTGCGCGCCCGGTCGGCGGCGGAAATGCCGGTGGTCACGCCACTGGCGGCTTCGATCGACACGGTGAAGGCGGTACCGAACACGCTGGCGTTGCTTGGCACCATCTGCTCCAGGCCCAGGCGCTGGCAGTGTTCGTCGGTGAGGGTCAGGCAGATCAGGCCACGCGCCTCGCGGGCCATGAAGTTGATGGCCTGGGCGTCGCAGCGCTCGGCGGCGATCAGCAGGTCGCCTTCGTTTTCCCGGTCCTCGTCGTCCACCAGCAGGACCATCCGGCCCTGGCGATAGTCCTCGAGGAGTTCTTCGATGCTGTTGAAGGCCATGTTGCACGCTCATGCTGGTCAAGAAAGTTTTATGGTATACCATAATACGAAAATGACCATGCAACAGGAGCGCGACGAATGAAGGCCTACTGGATCGCCCACGTGGACGTCACCGACCCCGAGCAATACCTGCAATACACCCAGCGCGCCCCGGCGGCGTTCGTCGCCTTCGGCGGGCGCTTCCTGGCCCGGGGCGGGCGTAGCGAGGCGCTGGAGGGGCGGGCGACACCGCAGCGCAGCGTGGTGATCGAGTTCGAATCCTATGAGCAGGCCGTGGCCTGCTATCGCTCGGACCTGTACCAGGAGGCCTGCCGCCATCGCCAGGGCGCGGCGCTGGCGCAGGTGATCATTGTCGAGGGGCTCGCGCCCTGATCAGACCCGCAGGTGCGGGCCTTTCTTCTCGGGATTGCTGTCGGTGGCAATGGCTGTCGGCTTGTCCACTGTGGGCAGTGGTTCGTCCTGCACGGGTTGTTGTTCGGCCGCTTGCGGCTGGTTGCGCGTGCGCAGCAACGACAGCAGCACGCCACCGAGCAACAGCCCGAACGTGACCCCCAGTGAAATCCCGGCCGGCACCTTGCCCACCAGCCCGTGCCAGAAGATCTTGCAGCCGATGAAGATCAGCACCAACGCCAGCGCGTACTTGAGGTAGACGAAGCGGTGCATCAGCGCCGCCAGGGCGAAGTACAGCGAGCGCAGGCCGAGGATTGCGAAGATGTTCGAGGTGTAGACGATGAACGGATCCTGGGTGATGGCGAAGATCGCCGGCACGCTGTCGACGGCGAACACCAGGTCGGCCAGCTCGATCAGCACCAGGGCCAGGAACAGCGGCGTGGCATAGCGGATGGCGCGATCGGTGCCGGGCGGCGTGAGATGGACGAAGAAGTGCCGGCCATGCAGCTGGTCGGTCACCCGCATGTGCCGGCGCACGAAGCGCAGCACCGGGTTGTTGGCCAGGTCCGGGTGGGCGTCGTCCTTGGACAGCGCCATCTTCACTCCGGTGAACAGCAGGAAGGCGCCGAAGATATACAGCACCCAGGCGAAGTGCTGCACCAGCGCGGCGCCCACGCCAATCATGATCGCCCGCAGCACCACCACGCCGAGGATGCCCCAGAACAGCACGCGGTGCTGGTAGCGGCGGGGGATGGCGAAGAAGCTGAAGATCATCGCCATGACGAACACGTTGTCCATCGACAACGACTGCTCGACCAGGAAACCGGTGTAGAACTCCAGCGCCGGCTGCGCCCCGAGTTCATACCAGACCCATACGCCGAACAGCACACCGACGCTGAAGTAGCCCGAATACAGCAGCAGGCTTTCGCGCATCTCGATCTCGCGGTCCTGGCGGTGCAGCACGCCGAGGTCGAGGACCAGCAAGGCGATGACGATGGTGATGAAGACCAGCCACAACCAGGTGCTGGTGCCGAGAAAAGGCGTGAAAAGGAATGTGTGCAGAGCCGTCATGAGCCCCTCCTTGATTGTCGACGTTGCATGGCAACAGTGATTCCGACATGGCGGCGCAAACCGTCAGAGGGGCCCGGCATCATATGCGATTGAGCCTAGTCGCGTTCGCCGGGGTTGCCGAATGGCAGGCTGTTACATTTCTTTGCCTGGATCCAATTGTTGCGAAATATTCGCAATTGTAAAAAATTCGTAAAAACCCTAGGATGCGCCGCAGCCGTCGCAGAACGGGCGCACAACCACAACAATCGCCAGTGATTAGCCCCACCTGCATCAAGCAGACACAACAACTAGGGGTCGACAAGCGTGCAACGACAGCACTCTCTGAACACGGTTCAAAGGGCAGGGAACGCCAACACCGTCCGCCAGCGCCATCCGCTGGCACTGGCCATCCTCGCGGCAAGCCTTGCCGCGCCGGCCGGCCCGGCCTGGGCCGAAACTACCAGCGGCAAGGGCACCCTGGAGCTGGGCGTCACCGCCATCACCGACACCGCGCTGGGCGAGACCACCGAAGGCAGCGGGTCCTACACCACCGGCGCCAGCCGCACCGCCACGCGCATGGCCTTGTCGCCACGGGAAACGCCGCAGTCGGTCACGGTCATCACCCGCCAGCAGATGGATGACCAGAACCTCACCAGCATCAGCGATGTGCTGGGCAAGACGCCTGGCGTCACCGTCACCAAGCTCGACAGCAACCGCGCCAGTTTCAAGGCCCGTGGCTTCGACATCGACAACTTCCAGGTTGATGGCATCCCGGCGGCCTTCCGCTTCGGCAATGGCATCGACCAGACCGACCTGGTGATCTACGACCGGGTCGAGGTGCTGCGTGGCGCCACAGGCCTGCTCAGTGGCTTCGGCAGCCCGTCGGCGACGGTCAACCTGGTGCGCAAGCGGCCGACCCGCGAGCTGTCAGGCTACGTATCGCTCGGTGCCGGCAGCTGGGACACCTACCGTGGCGAGTTCGACATCGGCGGCGCGCTGACCTCGGACGGCAACGTGCGCGGGCGCCTGGTCACGGCCTACGAGGACGGCCAGTCGTTCATGGACAACCTGTCCGAGAAGAAGCAGGTGATGTACGGCATCGTCGAGGCCGACCTCAGCGATGACACCGTGCTCAGCGTCGGCCTGAGCCGCCAGAGCAACCGCCCGGAAGGTTCGTCCTGGGGGCCGTCGACACCTTTGCTGGACAGCCAGGGCAACCGCTTCGGCATGTCGCGCTCGTTCAACCCCGGTGCCAAGTGGAGTGCCTGGGACAACACCGCCGACAACCTGTTCGTCACCCTCGAACAGCGCCTGGCCAACGACTGGACGCTCAAGGCCTCGGCCACCCGCAGCGAAACCGATGCGCCGATGCGCCTGGGTTCGGCCGCCAGCGGCTACCCCGACGCCGCCACAGGGGACGGTATGGGTGTGTGGCTGGGCCGCTACCGCTACCAGACCGAGCAGAACGCCTACGACCTGTACGCCAGCGGCCCGTTCCAGTTGCTGGGGCGTGAGCACGAATTGGTCGCGGGTATCTCCCACCGCGACGTGCGCGCCCATGAAAGCAACTGGCCGTTCCTGTTCGGCGGCGCCAACATCTATCAGTGGCGCGGCGAGTTCAGCGAACCCGACTGGGGGCGTCCGCTGTCGAAGGTCGATACCCGCGTGCAGGAAGACGCGGCCTACCTCACCGGCCGCTTCAAGCCCACCGACAAACTGTCGGTGATCGTCGGTGGTCGCCTGTCCAACTGGCAGCTCGACAGCACCCGCCTGGACACCACCAGTGGCCAGCGCAGCAAGACCCAGGACCTGGAAGAGAACGGCGTGGTCGTACCCTATGCCGGCGTGGTCTATGACCTGGACGATAGCTGGTCGGTGTATGGCAGCTACACCAGCATCTTCAAGCCGCACGAGAGCGAGCAGGACGCCAACGGCAAGATGATCGAGCCGGAGGAGGGCGACGCCTATGAGCTGGGGCTGAAGGGCGAGTTCTACGATGGGCGCCTCAATGCCAGCCTGGCGCTGTTCGAGGTTCGCCAGGACAACCTCGCTGAACTTGACCGCACCGACCCGGCCACCAACCGTGGCATCTACCGGGCGATCCAGGGCGCCAAGACGCGTGGCTTCGAGCTGGAAGTGGCGGGCGAGCTGACCCCGGACTGGCATGTGCAGGGCGGCTTCACCCACCGCATCACCCGCGATGGCGAGGGTGACAAGATCTCCACCATCGAGCCGGAGAACCTGCTGCGCCTGTCCACCACCTACCGCCTGCCGGGGGTGTGGAACAAGCTCACCGTGGGCGGTTCGGCCAACTGGCAGAGCAAGATCTGGAAGGACCTGGACAGCCCGGTGGCGGCGGGCGAGACCATCCGCTACACCCAGTCGAACTACCTGACCCTCGATGCGCTGGCGCGGTACCAGGTGACCGAGCAGTTGTCGGTAACCCTCAACGGCAACAACCTCACCGACAAGAAGTACTTCAACAACCTGGGCTTCTACAACGGCGGTTACTACGGTGACCCACGCAACTTCATGCTGACCACGCGCTACGCGTTCTGAGGGCGGTACCGGTACGGGGAAGCGGGCACGCCCGCTTTCTATGTGGCGGGGGTGGCGGGGGTGGCGGGCGCAGGCTCGGCGCCCCCGAGCAGGGTCTGCAACCGCGCCAGCGCCTGCCCTTCGTGCTGGCGGTCGAACACCTGCAGCGACACCTCCAGCAGCCCTTGCGGCGAGCGCGCCACGCGCTGCTCGCAGCGCAAGCGCAGACGGCCCTGGTCGCATTCGAACTGCCGGACACCCGGCCTGGCGTTGCCTTCCAGGCGCAGCTCGGTCAGACGCCCCTGGGCGGCGAGCAAGGCCAGCGCCTTGTCGCGCAACAGCCCGTTACCCTGGGTGACCAAGCCGCTGGCGCGTACGGCGGCAGCCATGGCCACCGCCACGATGGTCAACGCCACCAGCACTTCGATCAGGGTGAAACCATCCTCGGTGGCACGCACAGGGCACCTTTCGCACAAGGCAAAGCGGCACTGTAGAGCGGCCCGATGACGCTTTGACGACGCCGACTCCCGAGCTTTTTCAATATCCGTGACATACCGCCTTGCCACAATCGGCCCCCGATTCGAACTCACGCAAGGAATGCCGAGATGCAGATCGCCCGCCGCAACCTTCCCACCCGCCGCTTGCGCCAGCAGGGTTTCACCCTGATCGAGATCATGGTGGTGGTGGTGATCCTCGGGATCCTCGCGGCGATGGTGGTGCCCAAGGTGCTCGACCGCCCCGACCAGGCCCGCGCCACGGCGGCGCGCCAGGACATCGGTGGGTTGATGCAGGCGCTGAAGTTGTACCGCCTGGACAACGGTGCCTACCCGAACCAGAACCAGGGCCTGAAGGTGTTGGTGGAGAAGCCGGCACAGGCCAAGGATGGCCAATGGCGTGCCTACCTCGAGCGCCTGCCCAACGACCCCTGGGGCCGCCCTTACCAGTACCTGAACCCGGGCGCCAACGGCGAGATCGATGTGTTTTCCCTGGGCGCCGACGGCCAGGCCGGGGGCGATGGGGTAAACGCCGACCTCGGCTCCTGGCAGTTGTGACCGGCCATGGCGCGCCAGGAAGGCATGGCCGTGATCAGTGCGCTGTTGATTGCCGCGGTGGTGGCGGTGATCGCCGCGGGCATGCTCGAACGCCAGGGGCTGCTGACCCGGCAGGTAGAGAACCGGCAGATGGCGCTGCAGGGGCAATGGGCCCTGGAGGGCGGCCTGCAGCTTAGCCGCCGGGTGTTGTTCGAACAACGCCTGCGCGATCCGCTGGTACGTGGCGGCCAACCCTGGACGCGACCGATGCGCGATGTGCCGTCCGGCAGCGTGCGCTTCGATGGGCAGCTGGAGGATGAGCAGGGCAAGTTCAACCTGCGCAATCTGGTGGTCGATGGCCAGGTGGACAGCGAGGCACTGGCGACCTTCCAGCGTCTGTGCGCGCTGATCGGCATCGGTGAACGGCTGGCCACGGCCATCGCCGGGCAGGTGATCGACAGCTACCCACAGCGTCCGCCGGTATCCCCAGGCAGTGCCGGTCAAGGTCTGCAAGGCGGCCGTGCGACCTCGCCGGCCGTTGCCGCCGAGCCATTGCCGGCCAGGCGCCCGATGCTGCGCAGCGTCGATGCCCTGGCCGGGCTCAAGGGCATGGATGCCGAGGCCCTGCAGCGCCTGCGCCGATTCGTCACGGTGCTGCCGGCGCTGACCTGGATCAATGGCAACACTGCCAGTGCCGAGGTGCTTGCCGCGCAGGTGCCGGGGCTGTCGCTGCAGCAGGCCATGGCGCTGGTGGCCGAGCGCGACAGTGGGCGCTGGTTCATCAACCGGGGCGATTTCGTCAACCGTTTGCGCATGCCGCAATTGGCCATGGCCAATGTGCGGGTGGGGATCAACAGCGACTGGTTCCGCCTGCGCGGCCAGGCGCGCCTGGGCAGCCGCGAACTACCGCTGCAGGCGCTGCTGCGCCAGCGTGAGGGGCAGTTGCCGGATGTCATCTGGAGCCGGGTGGGCGCATGAGTACGCTGGTTGATGTGCAGCTGCCGCCGTTGGCGGAACTGGAGGATGCCTCGCTGCTGGATTACCGCCAGGCCGAGCGTGGCGGCCAGGCCACCCGCGCGCAGTTGCAGCGCCAGGCCAAGGGCGCGTCCTGGCGTCTGCACCTGCATGCGCACGACAGCCTGGCCCTGGCCCTGGCCTTGCCACCGCTGACGGGCAAGCGGCTGAGCGCGGCGGTGGGCTGCGCGGTCCAGGGGCTGGTGCTCGGCGATGCCGGGCAGGTCCACGTGGCGCACGGGCCGCGCCAGGCTGACGGGCAGGTCGCCGTGGCCTGGCTGGGCCTTGCGCAGATGGCGCGCCTGCAAGCGTGGCTGCAGGCCGATGGCATCCGCGTGGCCGGGCTGTTCGCCCGGCAGGACGATACAGCGTCGTCGGTCGATTTGGCCGGCGGGCTTGCCGGGCCGGTGAAATCGCCAGCTTGGGGACGCACTTTGGCGATCTGGGGCGCGGCGGCAGTGATCTGGTGCCTGGGCTTGAACCTCTATGCCGCGCACCTGGCCGATGAGGGCGAGCAGTTGCGTGCACACATGGTCGCCCAGGTACGCATGGCCTTCCCGCAGTTGCCGGTAGTGCTCAACCCCCTGCAACAGGCACGTCAGCAACTGCAGGCCGGGCAGGGCGGCGCCGGCTCGGGGCTGGCGGCCTTGCTCGACGGCGCCGGCCAGGTCATGCCGTTTTTGGCAGGCAATGTCCAGGCGCTGGACTATCAGGATGGCGTGCTGCGCCTCACGCCTCTGGAAGATGGTGGCAAGGCCCCGGCGGACAGCGCCTGGCAGGCCGACCTCGCCGCACGCGGCATCGAAGGCCAGGCCAGTGGGCACGGCTGGACCCTGCGGGCGGCCAACCCAGCCGGTGAGGAGCTGGCCCATGTCGATTAAGGCCCGCCTCGGCATGCTGCGCGGGCAGGGCCGACAACGCTGGCAAGCCCTGGCCGCGAGGGAGCGTCGTGCGGTCGCGCTGGCAGGCGGCTTGCTCGGCGCGCTGTTCTGCTGGCAGGTACTGGTGCTGCCAGCCCTGGCCCGGATCGAGCACTGGCAGGCCGAAACACCCAAGCTGCGCAGCCAGGCGCAGGCGCTCGATGCCTTGCTCGGCGAGCGCCTGGCACAACGGCCCGCGGATACCGCCCAGGCATTGCGCCAGAGCCTGGAGCAGGCTGGCCTGCTGGCGCAGTCACAGCTCGACGGCGAGGGCGACACCTGGCGCCTGGGCTGGCAGCAGGCCCCCGCAGAAGCGGCCATGGCCTGGCTACAGTCTGTGCCGCCGCGCCTGGGGCTCGGCGTTGGCCAGCTGGCGCTGCGCCGGGACCCCGGCGAGCCCGGCAGCCCGGTGACCTTTTCCGGAACCCTTCGCATGACTCAGGCGCATGGCGCTAAGGACCCTTCATGACGTGCCTCCGTTCACCGCGACTGCCGTTCGCGCCCTTGCTCCTGGCCCTGGCACTCAGCGCCTGCGCCAGCGCGCCGAGCGTGCAACGCCCCCTGGCCAGCAGCGAGCTGGGCCGCCCGCTGGCCGAAGCCGGTGCCACGCCGGGCACGCTGGATCATCGCGAACCGCAGAGCCGCCCGCAGCAGCGCCAGTCGCCGCCGCGGGTCGGGCAGCGCCACAGCCGCGCGGTGGCGGCACCCGCTCCGGCCAATCCACTTGGCGACCAGCCGGTACAGCTGAACTTCGTCGATGCCGATATCCAGGCTGTGGTGCGCGGCCTGTCCCGCGCTACGGGCCGCCAGTTCCTGGTAGATCCACGGGTCAAGGGCCAGCTGACCCTGGTTTCCGAAGGCGAAGTGCCGGCCGCCAAGGCTTATTCCATGTTGCTCTCGGCCCTGCGCATGCAGGGCTTCAGCGTGGTCGATGTCGGCGGCGTGGCCCAGGTGGTGCCCCAGGCCGACGCCAAGCTGCTTGGCGGCGCGCTGGTGAGTGGCGACCGCGACGCCGGCAACGGCATGGTCACCCGGACCTTCCGGCTGCAGTACGAGAACGCCGTCAACCTGATCCCGGTGCTGCGCCCGATCGTCTCGCCGGACAACCCGATCAACGCCTACCCGGGCAACAACACCCTGGTCGTCACCGATTACGCCGAGAACCTCGAGCGGGTCGCGCAGATCCTCGACCGGGTCGACATTCCCACGGCCATCGACACCGATGTGGTGGCGATCAACAACGGCATCGCCAGCGATATCGCCAGCATGGTCAACGAGCTGCTCGACAGCCAGGGCAGCGACCCGACCCAGAAGATCAGCGTGCTGGGTGACCCGCGTTCGAACAGCGTGGTGATCCGTTCCGGCAGCCCCGAGCGTACTCAGCTGGCCCGTGACCTGGTCTACAAGCTCGACAACGCCCAGAACAGCGCCGGCAACCTGCACGTGGTGTACCTGCGCAACGCCCAGGCCGACAAGCTGGCGCAGAGCCTGCGCGGGCTGCTGACCGGCGAGAGCGACAGCGCCACTGCCGACGGCACGCGCGCGCTGCTCAGCGGTGGCGGCATGCTCACCGGCGGTGGTGGCAACGGCAACGGCAACGGCAACAGCAACAGCACCAGCACCAGCACCGGCAACAATTCCGCCACGCAGAACAACAACGCCACCGGCAGCGCGCCGAACGGCTACGGCGCCAGCGCGCAGCAGAACGACCAAGGCACCGCGTTCTCCGCCGGCGGCGCGACCATCCAGGCCGACAAGACCACCAACACCCTGCTGATTTCCGCCCCCGAGCCGCTGTACCGCAGCCTGCGCGAGGTCATCGACCAGCTTGACCAGCGCCGCGCCCAGGTGGTGGTGGAAAGCCTGATCGTCGAGGTCGGCGAGGACGACGCCAATGAGTTCGGCATCCAGTGGCAGGCCGGCAACCTTGGCAAGAATGGCGTGTTCGGCGGTGCCAATCTGGGTGGCAGCGGGTTGGTCAAGGGGCCGAGCAGCATCGATGTGCTGCCCAAGGGGCTGTCGGTGGGCGTGGTCGATGGCACGGTGAAGATCCCCGGTATCGGCGAGGTGCTCGACCTCAAGGTGCTGGCCCGTGCGCTGACCAGCAAGGGTGGCAGCAATGTGCTGTCGACACCCAACCTGCTGACCCTGGACAACGAGGCAGCGAGCATCTTCGTCGGCCAGACCATCCCCTTCGTCAGCGGCCAGTACGTCACCGATGGCGGCGGCAACAGCAACAACCCGTTCCAGACCATCCAGCGCGAGGAAGTGGGCCTGCGCCTGAACGTGCGGCCGCAGATCTCCGAGGGTGGCACGGTCAAGCTCGACGTCTACCAGGAAGTCAGCAGCGTCGACCAGCGCGCCTCCAGCGCCGCCGGCACGGTGACCAACAAGCGCGCCATCGATACCAGCATCCTGCTCGACGATGGCCAGATCATGGTCCTGGGCGGGTTGCTGCAGGACGGCTACACCCAGAGCAACGAAGGCATCCCGTGGCTGTCCGGGCTGCCGGGGGTCGGCGCGCTGTTTCGCAGCGAGCGCCGGGCCAGCACCAAGACCAACCTGATGGTGTTCCTGCGCCCGTACATCGTGCGCGATGCCGCGGCCGGGCGCAGCATTACGCTGAATCGCTACGACTTTATCCGCCGCACCCAGGGCAATCTCAAGCCCGAGCACTCCTGGGCGCTGCCGGACATGGACATGCCGCTGCTGCCGCCGGTGGAGCAGGGGGTGCCCGACCAGGGCCGCGCCCAGCCGGCGGCGTTGCGTGCACCGCGGGCCGCGATCCGCGCGGTGCCGGTGGACGAGGTGGCCCGTTGAGCCGCCTGCCGTATGCCTGGGCCAAAGCACAGCGCCTGGTCCTGCAAATCGACGGCGAGGCCGGGGCGGTGCTGTCGCGCTGCCCGTCGAGCCCGACCTGGGCAGTGGCCGAAGTGCGCAGGCGCCATGGTCCGGCGCGGGTCGAGGCGCTCGACGACGCGCAGATGGATGCGCTGCTGGTCAGTGCCTACGCCGACACTGGCAGCGCGGCGGCGGTAGTGGGCGCGGCGGAGAACGAGGTGGACCTCGACCGCCTGCTGCAGGACATCCCGGAAGTCACCGACTTGCTCGAGGCCCAGGACGACGCGCCGGTGATCCGCATGATCAACGCCTTGCTCACCCAGGCGGCCCGCGACCAAGCCAGCGATATCCATATCGAGCCGTTCGAGAGCCACTGCCTGGTGCGCTACCGGGTCGACGGCACCCTGCGCGACGTGGTCTCGCCGCGCAAGGCGCTGCACGGCGCGCTGGTGTCGCGGATCAAGATCATGGCGCAGCTGGACATCGCCGAGAAGCGCCTGCCCCAGGACGGGCGCATCGCCCTGCGCGTGGCCGGGCGGCCCATCGATATTCGCGTGTCCACCGTGCCCACCGGCCATGGCGAGCGCGTGGTGATGCGCCTGCTGGACAAACAGGCCGGGCGCCTGCGCCTGGAGGCGCTGGGCATGGACGCCGCGGTGCTGGCACGCCTGGACCAGTTGATCCGCCAGCCCCATGGCATCGTGCTGGTCACCGGCCCTACAGGCTCGGGCAAGACCACCAGCCTGTACGCGGCGTTGGCGCGGCTGGATGCCAGTGTCAGCAACATCCTCACTGTCGAGGACCCGGTGGAATACGACTTGCCGGGGATCAGCCAGATCCAGGTCAACGCGCGCATCGACATGAGCTTCGCCGTGGCCCTGCGCGCGATCCTGCGCCAGGACCCGGACGTGATCATGATCGGCGAGATCCGCGACCTGGAGACCGCGCAGATCGCCGTGCAGGCCTCGCTGACCGGGCACCTGGTGCTGGCCACGCTGCACACCAACGACGCGGTGTCGGCGGTCAACCGCCTGGTCGACATGGGCGTCGAGCCGTTCCTGCTGGCCTCGGCGCTGCTCGGCGTGTTGGCCCAGCGCCTGGTGCGGCGCCTGTGCCCGCACTGCCGCGAGCCTGATCCGGCCACGCCCGGGCAGTACCGGGCGGTGGGCTGCGCGCATTGCAACCACTGTGGCTACAGCGGGCGCACCGGCATCCATGAGCTGTTCTGCGTGGACGACACCGTGCGCGCCCTGGTGCATCAGGGCGCCGATGAACAGGCCCTGCGCGTCGCTGCGCGGAGCAACGGCATGCGCAGCATGCGTGAAGACGGCCAGCGCTGGGTCGACAGCGGCAGTACCTGCCTGGAAGAGATCCTGCGCGTGACACGGGATGCCTGATGAACCGTTATCGCTATGAAGCCGCCGACGCCCAGGGGCATATCGTCAAAGGGCTGCTCGAAGCCGAGAGCCCGGGCGCCGCGATGGCGCAACTGCGCGCCCTGGGGCTGACCGCACTGGAGGTCGAGGCGCAGGCCGCTGCCGGGCAGGGCGCAGGCCTGTTCAGCGCCAGGCTGAGCGATGGCGACCTGGCCTGGGCCACGCGCCAGCTGGCCAGCCTGCTGGCCGCCGGCCTGCCGCTGGAGGCGGCGCTGGGTGCGACCCTGGAGCAGGCCGAGCGCAAGCATGTGGCGCAGTTGCTGGCGGCGGTGCGCGGTGATGTGCGCAGTGGCATGCGCCTGGCCGACGCCCTGGCCGGGCGGCCGCGGGACTTTCCCGAGATCTACCGGGCGCTGGTGGCGGCAGGCGAGGAGTCCGGCGACCTGGCCCAGGTGATGGAGCGCCTGGCTGACTATATCGAGGAGCGCAACACCTTGCGCGGCAAGATCCTCACCGCGTTCATCTACCCCGGCGTGGTCGGCCTGGTGTCGGTGGGCATCGTCATCTTCCTGCTCAGCTACGTGGTGCCACAGGTGGTCAGCGCCTTCACCCAGGCACGCCAGGACCTGCCCGGGCTGACCCTGGCCATGCTGGCGGCCAGTGACTTCGTGCGCGCATGGGGTGTGCTGTGCTTTGCCGTGATGGCCGGGGCGTTCTGGGCCTGGCGGATCTACCTGCGCGCTCCGGCGGCGCGCCTGGCCTGGCATGGGCGGATCCTGCGGCTGCCGTTGTTCGGCCGCTTGGTGCTGGGCCTGAACACGGCGCGCTTTGCCTCCACGCTGGCGATCCTCGGTAGCGCCGGGGTGCCACTGCTGCGGGCGCTGGAGGCGGCGCGCCAGACCCTGGGCAACGACCGTCTCGACCAGTGCGTCAGCGAGGCCACCGCGCGGGTGCGCGAGGGCGCCGGGCTGGCCTCGGCGCTGGCGGTGGAGAAGGTCTTTCCGCCGCTGCTCATCCACCTGATCGCCAGCGGCGAGAAGACCGGCAACCTGCCGCCGATGCTCGACCGCGCCGCCGACAGCCTGGCCAAAGACATCGAGCGCCGCGCCATGGGCATGACCGCGCTGCTCGAGCCGCTGATGATCGTGATCATGGGTGCGGTGGTGCTGCTGATCGTCATGGCCGTGCTGATGCCGATCATCGAGATCAACCAGCTGGTGCAGTGACTTGCTGCGTCACTTCCCACACCTTGTTGGCGGAACCAGTATCAAGAAGGAAGGTTGAGCTGTGACCGCAAGAGGGGGCGGATCTTGGCCGGTTTCTTCCATCCAGCCAAGGCCAGTGGGAGCAAAGGCGCCTCTCGCGAGGCGCCTTTGCGGTGCTCAGCTCTCTTCCTTCGGCTGCACCACGATCGCCAGGGCGTCCGGCTCGGGGCCGGCTTTCCAGCGAGCCTTCTCGGTCCAGTTGGCTGTGCTGATCACCGCGACCTCATCGCCGCCGCTGATCGCCACATAGACCCGCTTGCCATCCGGCGAGACCACCGCGCCAATTGGCAGCGCCTCCTCGCCGAGCATCGTGCGGCGGTATTCGGCGCCTTCGCGCGCCAGGCCGATGCGCTTGATCTCTTTCTTGGCCACCACATCGATCACCGCCAGTTCCGCCGACTTGGCGCAGGTGACGAGTGCATACTTGCCATCCGGGGTCATCGCGACGCGGATCGGGAACAGGCCGGTGCGGATACGGTCGGTGACTTCCAGGCGCTTGCTATCGACGATGACCACTTCGTTGCCGTCGCGGTTGCTGACCCATACCTGGGTGCCGCTGGGGGTTACCGCCACGCCTTCGCTGCCGGCGCCCGTGGGGATCTCGGCAATTTTCTTCTTGTGCAGCAGGTCGACCACCGACAGCGTGCCGCTCTCGACATGGCTGACGTAGGCGCGGTCGGCACCGGGTGACAGCGCGACCATGTGCGGTTTGCCGCCACCGACGTCGATCCGGTCGAGCACTTTACCTTGGGCCAGGTCGACCACCAGCAGACGTTCGCTGGCTTCGGTGGTGACCACCACACGCTGGCTGTCGGGCAGGAAGCGAATGCCATGGGGGCGGGCGTCTTCGCCCAGGTCGATGGTGCGCACGACCGTCCGGGTCGGCCAGTCGATGACGCTCAGGCTGTTGTTCGCCGTGCCTTGCGCGCCGTAGTTGCCGACCACGGCGAGCAGGCCATTGCCACTGACCACCACCTCGTGGGGGCCGGTGCCTACCGGCAGGCGGATCATTTCCTGGCCACTGCCAGTGTCCAGGGCCGACACGCTGGCGTCGGCCTTATTGCCGACCAGCAGCACGTCGTCGGCGTTGGCCAACGTGGCGCAGGCCAGCAGGGCACCGGCCAGGGCCAGCAGGCGGAAGGGGGATGTGAATGTCATGGGGTAGGGCATGTCCAGTCTCCTTGAAGGTGTGATCCTTGTTGCATGCACTGGCTGTGACCCGTCGGGCCGCCCGAGAGTTTCAGTGGACATGTGCAGCGGCAGGGGCAGTGCCGGTGGATCCAGACTCAAGTTCGGGCCGGTTGCAGACAAGGCCCGATAAAGATCAACCAGCTGGTGCAGTGACCTGCTGCGCCACCTCCCACACCTGTTGCCGGAACCAGCGACGCAAGGGGTCGGCGTGGGTGCGCGCGTGCCAGATCTGCATCACTTCGACCCGGGGCAGCACCAGGGGCAGGGTGTGCAGGCGCAGGCTGGGGTCGCGCTCGACCGCCTCGATGGCCAGCGAGCGCAGGCAGGTCAGCAGCAGGTCGGTGCCGCGCACCAGGCGCGTAGGGGCAATGAAGCTGGACAGGCCGGCCACCACCCGACGTTGCCTACCAACAGCCCGCAGGGCGTGATCGACCCGGCCATCGAGGTCGCCGGTGAGTGTGGTCAGCAGGTGCTCGCAGGCCAGGAACGCCTCCAGGCTCATGCCCTCGGTCAGACGCGGGTTGTCGGCGGCGGCCAGTACCACGAAGTCCTCACTGAGCAGGCGCTGTTGATGGAAGGTGTCCGGCAAGCCGTTGTAGAAACCGGCGATGGCCAGGTCGCAGGTGCCTTTTTCCAGCGCCTCGCGTGGCAGGTTGCCCTGGGTGTTGTGGGTGATCAGGGTCAGGTTCGGTGCCTGGGTGCGCAGGATCGGCAGCAGCCTGGACAGCAGGGTCTGCTCCAGGTAGTCGGTGCTGTAAAGGTGCACCTGGGTCGGGCGGGAGAGGAAATCATCGCCGTCGCAATCCCTGTAGAAGTCCTGTAGCTGTGCAACCAGCTGCTGTATCCGGGGCGCCAGTTCATGGGCCCTGGGTGTTGGCGTGAGGCCACGCGGCGCACGCACGAACAAGGGATCGCCGAACTGCTGGCGCAGCTTGTTGAGCTTGTGGCTCAGGGCGGGCTGGCTGAGGGCCAGCCGTTGCGCCGCATGGGAGGCATTGCGCTCTTCATAGAGCACCTGGAACAGGTGCAGCAGGTTGAGGTCCTTGTTGCTGATATTCATAAAATGAATCACAGGAATAAGTGCTTTCGAATTATCGAATCATAACGCGATGGTTAGGATGGGCCCAACTTGTTGAGGGAGACGCCCGTGACCATCGCCATTTTCGCCACTATCCAGCCGCATCCTGAACACCGTGAGGTCACAGAACAGGCCTTGCGCCTGATGGTGGAGCAGACCCGCGCCGAGCCCGGCAACCTGCGCTATGACCTGTTCGTCCGCGAGGGCGAGGTAATGGCGTTCGAGCTGTTCGAGCTGTATGTCGATGCCGCCGCCGTCGAGGCCCATCGCAACAGTGCCCATTACCAGGCCTATCGCGCGGCCAGCGCCGGCTGGCTGGCCGCACCGACCCAGGTGCAGCTTGCCCGTGCGCTGGATATCGCGCCATTCAACTGATCAGGAAAACACCATGAACATGATTGCTCCCCTCGCGCTGGCATTGGCTGGCGCCCTGTTGGCCGGTCAGGCCACCGCCGCTGCGAAGGGTGAGGTACTGGTGCTGTTGTCCAGCGAGAACCAGCTGCAGCTCAAGGACGGCAAACCATACCCCACCGGTTACTACCTCAACGAATTCGGCGTGCCTGCCGACCAGTTGCTCAAGGCCGGCTACAAGCTGGTGCTGGTGACTCCCAAGGGCAATGCGCCGAGTGTCGATGAGCGCTCGATCGACCCGATGTACTTCGGCGGCGATGCCAGCGAGATGCAGCGTATCCGCCAGGTGGTCGATAGCCTGCCGGATATCGACGACACGCTGTCGGTGAAGGAGGTGCTGGCGGGTGATATGGGCCGCTATGCCGGGATCTTCATCCCGGGGGGCCACGCACCGCTGATCGACCTGGCCAACAACCCCGACGTCGGGGCCCTGTTGCGTCATTTCCACCAGGCCGGCAAGCCCACGGCTGCCATTTGCCACGGCCCGATCACGTTGCTGTCGGCGCAACAGGATCCGGTTGCCTACCGCGCCGCGCTCGCCCGGGGTGAAACCCCGGCGGCCAGCGACTGGACGTACCAGGGCTATCGCATGACCATTTTTTCTGACCCTGAGGAGCAGGTGTTCGAGAGCTCACTCAAGGAGCAGCGTCTGCAGTTCTATCCCGCCAAGGCAATGGCCGGCGCAGGAGGCGACATGAGTTATGCCCAGGCCTGGCAGCCCCATGTAGTGGTCGATCGTGAGTTGATCACCGGGCAGAATCCGTTTTCCGACAAGGCGTTGGTCAAGGCGTTGCTTGAGCAGCTGGAGAGTGTCGGTAATCGCAAGAACTGAGCGAGTGCAGCTGATTGAGGCCTTGCGGATGCTGGCAGGGCCTCGGTCATTCAGGTGCGCAGACTTTGCCTCGCTTGGGGCGGCCCGCAGTACGGCCCATTGGCGAGGCGGGATCAGCGTTTGCTCGGCCGGGTAATGCCGTCCACCACCAGCACCGTGGCACCGGCCATGATGGCGATGTCGGCCAGGTTGAATACGCCGGTGTGCAGGGTGCCGATGTTGAGGACCAGGTAATCGACCACGTGGCCGTCGCGGAACAACCGGTCGATCAGGTTGGACAGCCCGCCCACGGCGATGAACCAGGCCGCGCTGGCCTTGACCGGTGCCGATGGCCAGTGGCGCCAAGCCCAGACCATGGCCCAGGCGCACACCACGCCGACGGCGACCACGAATACCATTTGCTTGAGCCACGGAGCCAGTCCGGCGCCGAGGCTGAGGAACGCTCCGGGGTTGAGGCTCAGGGCCAGGTCCAGCCAGACGCTCGGGTTGCCATAGACATAGCTGTGATTGTTCAGGGCGACCAGGGCGATCAGTTTCACCCATTGGTCGAGAATGATGAAAGCGACGCCCAGGGTGAGGACGAGGGTACGGCTGGAAAACATGCTGACAATTCCTTTAGTGCGCGAATGCGGGCTGATGGCCAAGCCTGCGGCGCGGCGAAGATAGCGCAGGCGGGTCTAGACTTAAAGCCTGGGTCTGTTGCAGACGCGACCCGATCATCCATCCGACCACCGCCTCCCGGACCGGACGTCGCCGACGGTGGCCTTCTGGCAGAGGAGGGCAGGTCATGGACGAGGCACGGCTTCACGAATTCATGGGCAAGCTGGTGGGCGACATGGGCGCGGCGGCGACGCTGGCCAATGTCATCCTGGGGGATGAGTTGGGGCTGTATCGGGCCATGGCCGACAGCCAGCCAGTCACGCCCGAGGCCTTGGCCGAGCGCACCGGCTGCCAGCCCCGGCTGGTACGCGAGTGGCTCAATGGCCAGGCTGCGGCGGGTTACCTGGTGCATCACGATGGACAGTTCACCCTGCCCGAGGAGCAGGCCATGACGTTGGCGCTGGAGGACTCGCCCGCCTACATGGCCGGCGGCGCCTCGGTGCTGGCGGCACTGTTCCATGACAAGGACAAGCTGGTGGCGGCCATGCGCGGCGATGGCGCCGTGGCCTGGGGTGATCACCATCCCTGCATGTTCAGTGGCACCGAGCGCTTCTTCCGGCCCGGCTACCGGACGTTCCTGGTGGCCGATTGGCTGCCGGCACTGGACGGCGTGGTGGAAAAACTGCGGGCCGGCGCCCAGGTGGCGGATGTCGGCTGCGGTCATGGGGCCTCTACCATCGTCATGGCCGAGGCGTTTCCCGCCTCGCGCTTCATCGGCTACGACTACCATGCGCCTTCGGTGCTCACCGCCAGCGAGCGTGCGCGTGACGCGGGCGTGGCCGGGCGGGTCAGCTTCCAGCAGGCGTCAGCCAAGGACTATCCCGGCCACGATCTGGACCTGGTGTGTTTCTTCGATTGTTTACACGATATGGGTGACCCGGTGGGCGCGGCACGACATGCCTATCAGGCACTCAAGGGGGACGGCACGGTGATGCTGGTGGAGCCGTTCGCCGAGGATACGCTGGATGCCAACATCAACCCGGTGGGGCGCTTGTTCTACGCGGCTTCGACGTTCATCTGCACACCGAACTCGCTGTCGCAGGAAGTGGGGTTGGGGTTGGGGGCGCAGGCTGGGGAGGCGCGGCTGCGGGCGGTGTTCGAGGAGGCGGGGTTCAGGCGTTTCCGGCGGGCGACGCAGACGCCGTTCAACTTGATACTGGAGGCCAGGAAGTAGCGCTCTGCCGGTGCTGGCGCTATCGCGGGGCAAGCCCGCTCCCACAGACAGCTCCGACAAACAGAAGGGGCGCCATCCGGCGCCCCTTCGTCGTGCAGCTTAGGCTTCAGCGTCCCACGGACGATCGCCTTTTTCATCCTTGACGCGGGTCGGCAGGCCCATCACGTCCAGCGCCTTGAGGAACGGCTCGGCCGGCAGCTCCTCGACGTTGACCATGCGCCCGGCATCCCACTGGCCACGGGCAACCAGCAGCGCGGCGGCTACCGGAGGCACGCCTGCGGTGTAGGAAATACCTTGGCTGTCGGTCTCGGCGTAGGCTTCTTCGTGGTCGGCCACGTTGTAGATGAACACCTCGCGCGGCTGGCCGTCCTTGGTGCCCTTGACCAAGTCACCGATGCAGGTCTTGCCGGTGTAGCCCGGAGCCAGCGAGGCCGGATCCGGCAGCACGGCCTTGACCACTTTCAACGGCACCACTTCCAGGCCTTCTGCGGTCTTCACCGGTTGCTCGCTGAGCAGGCCGAGGTTCTTCAGCACGGTGAACACATTGATGTAGTGCTCGCCGAAGCTCATCCAGAAACGCACGTTCGGCACGTTCAGGTTCTTCGAGATCGAGTGCACTTCGTCGTGGCCGGTCAGGTACAGGTTCTGCGAACCCACTACCGGCAGATCGTCGGTGCGCTTGACCTCGAACATGGTGTTGCTGGTCCACTGGCTGTTCTGCCAGCTCCACACTTGCCCGGTGAACTCGCGGAAGTTGATTTCCGGGTCGAAGTTGGTGGCGAAGTACTTGCCGTGGGAGCCGGCATTCACGTCCAGGATATCGATCGAGTCGATCTGATCGAAGTACTGCTGCTGCGCGAGTTTCGCGTAGCTGTTCACCACACCCGGGTCGAAGCCGACGCCGAGAATGGCGGTAATGTTCTTTTGTTGGCACTCTTCGAGGTGTTTCCACTCGTAGTTGCCGTACCACGGCGGGGTCTCGCAGATCTTGCCCGGCTCTTCGTGGATGGCGGTGTCAAGATAAGCGACACCGGTATCGATGCAGGCGCGCAGCACCGACATGTTGAGGAAGGCGGAGCCAACGTTGATCACGATCTGCGATTCGGTCTCGCGGATCAGTGCCTTGGTCGCCTCGACATCGAGGGCGTTGAGCGAGAAGGCCTGGATGTCGGCGGGAACCTTGAGGCTACCCTTGGCCTTGACGCTGTCGATGATGGCCTGGCATTTGGAGATGTTCCGTGACGCAATCGCAATACGACCCAGTTCGTCGTTATGCTGTGCGCACTTGTGGGCCACCACCTTGGCGACACCTCCTGCACCAATGATAAGAACGTTCTTCTTCAATTCAGCTGCTCTCCTTCATGAAAGCCTGTCTTACGACAGGCTCGAAACGTAGTCTTCGAAACCGAACTCGCGCACCACTTCGACGCTGCCGTCGAGTTGCTTGACCGCGATGGATGGCATTTTCAGACCGTTGAACCAGTTTTTCTTGACCATGGTGTAGCCCGCCGTGTCGACGAACGACAACCGATCACCGATGGCCAGTGGCTTGTCGAATTGGTACTCGCCGAAGATGTCGCCGGCCAGGCACGACTTGCCGCAGACCATGTAGGTGTGCGCGCCGTCGTTGGGGGCCATCTTGGCGTTGAGGCGGTAGATCAGCAGGTCGAGCAGGTGCGCTTCGATCGAGCTGTCGACCACGGCCAGGTGCTTGCCGTTGTACAGGGTGTCGAGCACGGTCACTTCCAGCGAGGCGCTGTTGGTGATGGCCGCTTCGCCCGGCTCCAGGTAGACCTGCACGCCGTAGGTTTGCGCGAACTGCTTCAGGCGCGCGCAGAAAGCGTCCACCGCGTAGTCCTCGCCGGTGAAGTGGATGCCGCCGCCGAGGCTGACCCACTCGACCTTGTGCAGCAGGTGGCCGAAGCGCTCCTCGATGTGCGTGAGCATCTTGTCGAACAGGCCGAAGTCACCGTTTTCGCAGTTGTTGTGGAACATGAAGCCGGAGATCTTCTCGATCACCTTCTCGATCTTCTCTGGATCCCACTCGCCGAGGCGGCTGAACGGGCGTGCCGGGTCGGCCAGCAGGTAGTCGGAACTGCTCACCTGCGGGTTGACGCGCAGGCCGCGCACCTTGCCTTCGGACTGCTCGGCGAAACGCTCGAGCTGGCCGATGGAGTTGAAGATGATCTTGTCGCAGTTGTCGAGCATCTCTTCGACTTCGTCGTCGGCCCAGGCCACGCTGTAGGCGTGGGTTTCGCCGGCGAACTTCTGGCGGCCGAGCTTGAGCTCGAACAGCGAAGACGAGGTGGTGCCGTCCATGTACTGCTGCATCAGGTCGAATACCGACCAGGTGGCGAAGCACTTGAGGGCAAGCAGTGCCTTGGCACCGGAGTGTTCGCGCACGTAGGCGATCTTCTCCATGTTGCTCAGCAGCTTGGTTTTGTCGATGAGGTAGTACGGCGTCTTGATCATTTAAAGGCCCCCGGCCAGGCCGGCCAAAAAAAGGACACGCATTGTGCCTTCACTTGCCGCGGTACGAAAGGGCGCGAGGCGCATTTCGTCCGAGTTGTCCACGCACTTGGCTATGCAAGTGCCATCAGGCCCGTGACTGCGTCGTCCCTGGCGCGGGGTCGGCCGCTATCGCGAAGGACGGCCGAATATGCTTTTGCATTGGGGCGAGCCCAGTTGAACAGATCAATGTGACGATCCTGATCTGCTGGCGCCACAGGCTGACAGAGCCAGGCTATCACCCCCCAATATCGCCTCTATTAGACCTCTGCCCAGGCTCGGCTAGTCTTTGTGCTGGTTCCGTGAAAAGCCGGCGCACAGGTGTGCCCGGCCATAACCGATGAGGGGCAGGCACGCGTGGCGAACGCCTGATCCAACACCTGGCAGCGCAATTACAAGAACGCCCGGAAATCTGAATTGAACCGACCCAAAAGGTAGAAGCAGATGGCGAACGAATCGAAATGCCCGTTCCACCAGACCGCCGGTGGCGGCACCAGCAACCGTGACTGGTGGCCTGACCAGCTCAACCTGAAGATCCTCCACCAGCATTCGCGCAAGTCCGACCCCATGGACCCGGACTTCGACTACGCCAAGGCGTTCAAGAGCCTCGACTTCCAGGCATTGAAAAAAGACCTGACAGCCTTGATGACCGATTCCCAGGACTGGTGGCCGGCTGACTTCGGCCACTATGGCCCGCTGTTCATCCGCATGGCCTGGCACAGCGCCGGCACCTATCGCATCGGCGATGGCCGTGGCGGCGCCGGCTCCGGCCAGCAGCGCTTCGCCCCGCTCAACAGCTGGCCGGACAACGTCAGCCTGGACAAGGCCCGGCGCCTGCTGTGGCCGATCAAGCAGAAGTACGGCAACAAGATCTCCTGGGCCGACCTGATCGTGCTTACCGGCAACGTCGCCCTGGAGTCCATGGGCTTCAAGACCTTCGGCTTCTCCGGTGGCCGCGCCGACGTGTGGGAGCCCGACGAAGACGTGTACTGGGGCTCGGAGAAAGTCTGGCTGGGTGGTGATACCCGCTACGGCAAGGAACAGCTCAAGGCCCAGCCGCCCGGCCAGGGTGACCTGGTGGCCGAGCCCGCCAAGCATGGCGAGGAACAGAACCGCGACCTGTCCGCCGAGCGCAACCTGGAAAACCCACTGGCCGCTGTACAGATGGGCCTGATCTACGTCAACCCGGAAGGTCCGGAAGGCGAGCCCGATCCGGTGAAATCGGGCAAGGATATCCGCGAAACCTTTGGCCGCATGGCCATGAACGATGAAGAGACCGTGGCGCTGATCGCCGGCGGCCATGCCTTCGGCAAGACCCACGGTGCCGGTCCCGCCGACAACGTCGGCGCCGAGCCGGAAGCGGCGGGCCTCGAGCAGCAGGGCCTGGGCTGGAGCAACAAGTTCGGTACCGGCAAGGGTGGCGACACCATCACCAGCGGCCTGGAAGTGACCTGGACCTCGACCCCGACGAAGTGGAGCAACGAGTACCTGAGCAACCTGTTCAACTTCGAGTGGGAGCTGACCAAGAGCCCGGCCGGTGCCCACCAGTGGCGGCCTAAGGACGGCAAGGGCGCGGGGAGCGTGCCTGATGCCCATGATCCCGGCAAGAAGCATGCGCCGTCGATGCTCACCTCTGACCTGGCGCTGCGCTTCGACCCGATCTACGAGCCCATTGCCCGGCGCTTCAAGGACAACCCCGACCAGCTCGCCGATGCCTTCGCCCGTGCCTGGTACAAGCTGATTCACCGCGACATGGGCCCGCTGGCGCGCTACCTCGGGCCGGAAATGCCCAACGAGGAGCTGCTGTGGCAGGACCCGCTGCCCAAGGCCGGGCCTCAACCCAGCGACGCCGATATCGCCGCGCTCAAGGCCAAGGTGCTGGCTTCGGGGCTGAGTGTCGGTGAACTGGTGTCCGCCGCCTGGGCCTCGGCCTCGACCTTCCGCGGTTCCGACAAGCGCGGCGGCGCCAACGGCGGCCGCCTGCGCCTGGCGCCGCAGAACGGTTGGACGGCGAACCAAGGGCTGGACAAGGTACTGACGGCGCTGGAGAAAATCCGCAACGAGGGCGGGAACAAGATCTCCATGGCCGACCTGATCGTGCTGGCCGGCAGCGCGGCAGTGGAAAAAGCCGCCAAGGATGCCGGGCACAGTATCAGCGTGCCGTTCCACCCGGGGCGTGTCGATGCCTCGCAGGAACAGACCGATGTCGAGTCGTTCGCCGTGCTCGAGCCCCTGGCCGACGGTTTGCGCAACTTCAGCAAGGCGCGCTACAGCGTCAAGGCCGAGAAGTTGCTGCTGGACAAGGCCCAGTTGCTGACGCTCACCGCGCCGGAACTGACCGTGCTGATCGGTGGCCTGCGGGTGCTGGGCGCCAACCATGGCGGCAGCAAGCAGGGTGTGTTCACCGACAAGGTCGGCGTGCTCAGCAATGACTTCTTCCGCAACCTGCTGGACATGGGCGTGGAGTGGAAGCCGACTGCGGCGGACAACGAAGCGTTCGAGGGCCGTGACCGCAAGACCGGCCAGGTGAAATGGACCGCCAGCCGGGTCGACCTGGTATTCGGCTCCCATGCGCAGCTGCGTGCCTTGAGCGAGGTGTATGGCAGCAGCGATGCCAAGGACAAGTTCGTCAAGGACTTCGTGGCGGCTTGGGTGAAAGTGATGGAGCTGGACAGGTTCGACCTGGCATAACGCCGATCGCGGGCATGTTGCATCGGCGCTTCGATGCGACATGCCTCGCGATGTTTGTTATCCCGGTCTTAGGGTCTGTACGAAAAGTGTCTGCGCGAAGGCCAGACAAGGCGAAACGGGGGGAGGAAGCGGAGTGTACTGGAGTACATGAGCATTCCGAGCCCCGTTTCAACGCAGTATGGGCGAGTGCAGATACATTTCGTACAGAGCCTAAAGCCCCTGGGATGCCTGCAACGGGTTGGTGCCCGGGTTTTCCTCGTGCAGCGAAACCTGCGCTGTCTCCGGCAACGCCAGCCCGCCGATCAATGCCAGCAAGGCAATCACCACCAGGTAGAACGCCGGCGCCAGGCGGCTGCCGCTCTGTTCGATCAACCAGGTCGCCACCAGTGGCGCGGTGCCGCCGAACAGGGTATAGGCGACGTTGTAGGTGATCGCCGAGGCGGTGTAGCGGCTGCGGGTGGGGAAGCACTCCGACAGCAGCGCGGCGGTGACCACGCCACTCATCAGCGCGCCGATGGCGAGCAGGATCACTCCCAGCAATGCTCCCGCCAGCGACCCCGAACTGGCCAGCCAGTAGGCCGGGAACACTGCGATCATCACCCACAGGCAAGTGAAGCCGATGGTCCGGCGTCGCCCGACACGATCGGAAAAGGCGCCCGCCAGCGGGCAGCCGGCCGCGGCGAACAGCAGCGCCACGGTCGAGACCAGTAGCGCCTGGGCCCGGCTCAGGTGGCCGACCGTCTGCA
Organism: Pseudomonas sp. CAM1A; assembly: GCF_047501685.1. Taxonomy (NCBI): domain Bacteria; kingdom Pseudomonadati; phylum Pseudomonadota; class Gammaproteobacteria; order Pseudomonadales; family Pseudomonadaceae; genus Pseudomonas; species Pseudomonas sp. CAM1A. The sequence continues at coordinate 740,653 of NZ_JBFNXP010000002.1, forward strand.
GGTAAGTGGCGAAGTAGGTGGTGAACATGTAGAACGACAGCGCCGTCAGCGAAATGAACGCGCCGAGGTTGCCGATGGTGCGGCCATGGTGGCGCAGGGTGTCGCCCAGCGGCGTATGGCTGTGTGCCTTGCCTTCGGCGATTGCCTGGCGAAACGCCGGGGTTTCCTCCATGCGCCAGCGCAGGTAAAGGCCGACCAGGCCCAGGGGCGCGGCGACCAGGAACGGAATACGCCAGCCCCAGGCGTTCATCGCTTCGGGGCTGAGGCACGCATCCAGGCCATAGGCGATGACCGCCGCGCAGGCGAAGGCAGAGAAGGTCGAGACCGGCACGAAGCTACCGTAGAACGCGCGCCGGCCCCGTGGCGCGTGCTCCATCAGGTAAGCGCAAGCGCCGGCATATTCACCCCCTGCGGAAAACCCCTGCAGGCAACGGGCGAGGGTGAGCAGCGCCGGGGCCAGCACGCCGATGCTGGCATAGGTCGGCAGCAGGCCGATCAGTGTGGTGGAGCCGGCCATCAGCAGGATGGTCAGCGACAGGATGCGCTTGCGCCCGAGGCGGTCGCCCAGCGCGCCGAACACGATGCCGCCCAGCGGACGCAAGGCGAAGGCCACGGCAAACACGGCGAAGGTCTTGAGCAGGGCGACGCTTGCGTCCTCGCTGGCGAAGAACTGGCTGGCGATCAGGGTGGCGAGGAAACCGTAGACGGCGAAGTCGAACCATTCGACGAAGTTGCCGATGGCCGAGGCGGCAATCACCCGCCGCAAGGTGGCGGGTGGGACCTCGTGGACGATGGACATGGGGTGCTCTCCGGTGGTCTTGGCAGCCTGGGCGGATGCGCCGCGCTCGGGGCGCGGCGTCGTTGTTCTCGGGCCAGTAGACAAGCGGCAGGGCGAGGGTGCTTTGTCGGGGGCGACCTCCGGATGCCTGTTAGCACCGGATGCCGGGTTCAGGGCAGTGGCATCGGTGTTGGCAGGCGAGGCATGAGTACCAGGGGCGCGATGACATCGACATGACCGTCTTCGAACAGGCTGTCGGGAACGGGCGGGTAGGTGGTTCTCCAGCATTCGTGCTCAACCAGTTGCTTCAATTGGCTGAGGGGAGAGGCATTGGCCCAGATGGGCAGCAGCCGTTCATGGGCGGGCGAGCTGCGCATAGCCTTGCAGGCGATGGGGCGGTTGTTGCGGTCCAGGGTGAGCTTGAGCGTGACCACGCCAACCAGTGTGCCTTGGTTGGCGGCATCGATGCGGTTGATGAGCGCGCTCTGCATGGCCGCCGTGAAACCGGCCAGGGCGGCGGGGTCGACTTTTGCCCTGGCCTCGGGGTTGGCGCTGCAGGCCACGAGGGTGAGCAGGCCAAGCGCTGCCAGGGGGAGGAGGGTGAAACGCTGGATCTTCGACACGGGAACGTCCTTTGAGGCAAACACCGGTACCTGCGTGTACCGGTTTGAAAAGGGGCAGTAGCTTAACGTGGCTGGCGCCTGATTCTTCAGGAAGGCTTCCCCTCACTCTCCATCAGGCCTGACTATCGATACACACGCGGTTGCGGCCCTTCTGCTTGGCCCGGTACAGCGCCTGGTCAGCCTTGCGCAGGGTATCCGCAGGTTCGTCACCCGCCTGGGGCTGCCAGCTGGCCACGCCCAGTGACAGCGTGATCCCACCGATTGGCTCGATAGCAGTGTGTTCCACGGTCAGGCGCAGGTGGCCGGCGATGGCGGTCGCCACTTCCAGCTCGGCGCCCGGCAGGAGCATCAGGAACTCCTCGCCGCCGGTGCGACACAGCAGATCGCCCTCACGGCAGGTGCCACGCATCAGGCCTGCCAGACGCTGCAGGACCAGGTCGCCAATGTCATGGCCATGGTTGTCGTTGATCCGCTTGAAATGGTCGATGTCCAGCACCACCACGGCGAAGCCACGTTTCTCGGCCTGCAGCAGACGCAGTGCTTGCTGCAGGCCGCGGCGATTGAACAGCCCGGTGAGCGGGTCGGTCTGGGCGTCGTGGTTGAGCCGGCCGATGCGCTCCTGCAACAGGTTCAGGCCGAACAGCAGGGCGCGCTTGAGCTCTGCGGCCTCGGCGTACCAGGCGCGGACCTGGTGGATGCGCTCGGTGGTCTGCTGCTCGCCCGGGCCCCGGGCGACCGTGGCCAGTTGCCTGAGCGGATGGGCGATGACTTGCGTCAGCCAGCACAGCAGCAGGCAGCCGAGCAGGGCCAGCGGCGCGGAAATGGCGATGACATTGAGGATCAGGTGGCGCAGCGGTGCCACGGTCTGTTGCAGCGGTTGCTGGGAAACGATGGCCCAGCCGGTGCTGGGCACCGTGGCGAAACCGGCAAGCATCTCCACGCCCTGACTGTTGACCAGCCGCCGGGTGCCTTGGTCCAGGCCAGGCAGGTCGTCGACCAATGGGTTGTCGCCCACCAGGGTGCCGACCCGCTGGCTGTCGGGGTGGAACAGCAGTCGACGGTTGCGATCGACCACGTAGAGGTAGGCGCCGTTCTGGTAGAAGTGCGTGCCCAGCAGGCTGTTGAGCAGGTTGCGTTCACGCAGGTACAGGCTGCCGCCGATATAGCCCTGGTAGCGCCCGCCTGCGTCGAAGATCGGCTGCGACATGATCACCAGCAGGTTGCCGGCCGCCGACAGGAAGGGCGTGGACACCAGCGTGCGGCGCTCGCGCAAGGCTTGCCGGGATGCATCCGAGCTGGCCTGGGTGCCGGCCAGGTGTTGCAGCGGCGCTGGCGCAAGCGTACGCACCACACCTTGGGCGTTGACCCGCAAGGTGGAGTTGAACAGGTTGCTTTGCTGTTGCAGACGGTCGATCTCAGCCTGTACCAGGCTATCGTCATCGGGGTGCCGGGCACATTGGCTGGCGCTGTAGGCCAGTTGCTGCAGGGCGTTGCCGAGGGTGTTCTCGGTGACGGCGGCCACTTTGGCGGCGTACGCCCGGTTGGCTTCCAGGGCGCTGTCGATAAGCAGTTGGCGTTGCACCCGGTAGCTGGCGAAGTAACTGGCCAGCAGCATCACCAACGCGGTGATGGCGCAGAGCACGAGTATGAGTGTGCGCAGGTCGGGGCGCCGAGCGGGGGGTGGCATGTATTGCAATCCTTGGCCTCATGGGATGCAGCAGGTACCTCACCTTACGCGCTAGGCGCGAGGTGAACCATGCAGGCAGGCATTTGCAGGGTTGACTGACGGAGGGCGCTCCAGTTTCTCACAGCAATCACGGACTTTGCCGTGATTGCTGTGCTCTCCAGGGTCAGGGCGCGGCCTGTTGCAGTGCTTGCAGGTCATCCTCGACCTGCTGCATGCGCGCCTGCGCCAGGGCCTGGACCTGGGGATCGCTGGCGCTCTCGCGCATCAGCCGGGTGAGCTTCTCGCTCAGGCGCTTGCCCTCGTCGCTCTGGCCCAGTTCCCTGGCCTTGGCCGGATCACGGGTGGCCTGGACGATGCTGGCGAATTCGGCGTCGTCGAAGTGCTCCTCGCTGTACAGCTTGAACAGGTCCTGGCGTTGATCCTCGACAGTGAGGTGCTTGCGCAGCACCTCCTTGATCTTGTCCTGGGGCACCTGCGCGTGGGTCATGGCCAGCAGCCCGGCCATGCGTTCGATGTTGTGGTCGTAGGCTTCCTGCAAGGGCAGGTTGGCGAGGATCTGTTCCTCGCGGCTGGGCTTCTGGTCGCAGGCGGCGAGGGCGCCGAGCAGCAGTACGGGCAACAGCAGGCGGGTCAGGCGGGACATGGGGCAGCCTTGGGCACGGTAAGGCCTGCGAGTTTACTGCAAACCCATGCGCAAATTCAGCGTTGCAACGGATTGCGCAGGCGCACCCAGACAATCGCCGGCAGGGCCATCAGCAGCCATTTCAGGTAGCGGTTCACTTCGTAGTGCTCGCAGGCGATGCCGATGCTGGTGCAGACCACCACCACCGCCACGAACTGGATCATTCTTTCCATCGGCAGGTTTCCATCATTGCTGGGGCCGGAAGGGCCGCGGCGCGCACTTTAGCAGTGGCGCGGGGCCGCAGGCCAGGATGCCATACGGCGTAACACTTTTACGGCGCCCTATGCCCACTAAGGCGGCTGCCAAGGTGGCCAGGCCCTACGGGCCATATCGCATTCGTTTCGTGCTTGCCAGCCACGCTGGTGGAAGTTGGGGTAAGCGTTATCATGTCGTCCGCTTGCCCCTGCCCCTCAAGGACGACCCGTATGCTTCAGCGCAACAGGATGGTGCCCGAACTGATCGTCAGCGACCTCGACAGCAGCCTGGATTTCTGGGTGTCGCTGCTGGGCTTCGAGATTGCCTATCAACGCCCGGAGCAGCGTTTCGCCTACCTCGACCTGCACGGCGCGCAGGTGATGCTCGAACAGCTTGATGCCGATGATCACTGGCTTACCGGGCCGCTGGAAAAACCCTTCGGGCGGGGAATCAACCTGCAGATCGATGTCGCCACTGTCGCGCCGCTGCTCGAACGGCTGGAGCGCCGTCGCTGGCCGTTGTTCCAGGCGTGCGAGGAGGTCTGGTATCGCGCAGATGCCGTCGAAGTGGGGTTGCGCCAGTTCCTGGTCCAGGACCCGGATGGCTACCTGTTGAGGCTGGCGCAGAAACTGGGCGAGCGCCCGGTTGCGTTGTCCGCGCGGTAGCTCTTGCTACCGGCCCCTGCAGCCGGCGTCTGACAGACCGTCCCAATCGACACCCACCATCCTCAACACCGCGTTCATTTCCATTCCTGCCGTATTGGCCTACCGTCTCCTTCCACCCCATCACAAGGAGATCACGCATGCCCGAGCTTGCGTTGTACAAGGTGAAACTGCTGGACGAGTTCGAGGCTCGCGAGGATGACTGGAGCTTCGGCCACTTCGAGCGCCGGCTGACCCAGGTCAAGCCCGCCGCCAACTACCAGGACGCCAAGGGCATCATCAAGGCCGCCCATCTGGCGAACAACTGGCCGAATACGGTAAAGCGCTATCTGCTGAGCAACTACCAGGCCCACGGTAATGTCAGCAGCGAGCTGACCGAAACCTTCATGCAGGTGTTGGCGAGCCTGACACCGCAGGAGATGCAGGTGTGGAAACTATCGCGGGAGGGGCATTTGACCTGATGCACCCAACCGAGATCCTTCGCCCAACTGCAGGTGATCGCCCAGTTGTCAGGTTGTCGCCATGACCAGCGTGGGAGCGGGCTTGCCCCGCGATCACCGGCGTAGCCGGTGCCATGCAGTTGCAAAACATGAGCGAACACCTGTGGGAGGCTTGCCGGCGAGGCTCTATCACCTCAGGCCCGACGCAGCTCCCCTGGGAGCTATGAAAAACCTAATCACCAAACCTTGAAGCAGTCACTTCAAAGCGTCTGGCGACAGACCTGCCAGCCAGACACGTATCCCACTCCTAGCTGAAATCCTCTCGTCTGATCGGTTTTTCCAGTCGCCCTGGCCGATCAGGCGCAGGCGGATTGGTCGGCAACAGCACCAGCCCATCCAGCACCTTGTTCAACAAGGCCTCGATCATTTCCAACGACAACTGCGCGCCGCCCAGCATCCGCCGGGCATCGCCCTGCACCTCTTCACGAGACAGGGTTGTGGCCTGGTAGACCTGTTGCACGAGTTGGATGGCATGGACCAGCGCATCCTCGGCAAAAACGCCGGGACGGACGGTGAAGAGTGGGGCGTGATGGTTGTTACAGGTGCCGAAGGTGTAGGTGGCACAGCAGGGTGGGTCGGGTATTCCCTTGGTCATAAGAAGCTCCTTGATCAATGGCGCTGCCACGCATCGCTGCTAAACGAAAGGGTGGCAGCTGTACGCGGGTTAGCAGACCAGGGATCAAGGAACCCGGCGCGCACGAAGGCGCCCCGCGCACAACCGCCATAACACGAGACAAACCGCGATGCGAGATCGAGACTTGAACGAGATAGGAGCGCTGTGTGCACCTTGATCATTGGACGGGCTGCTAAACCCGATCGTTGGACTGACAACGACTAGCAGATGGTAACTAGGTGATTACTCGAGATCAAGAAAGATTTCTTAGTCAAGCATATGTTGAGGCTCATTAGTACTCTCTAAGACAAATCAGACCTCTGGCGGTTGCTCGTGCACGATGGTAAGGTGGCGTTTTGATGGCTTGCGGGAAAGTAGATTAAAGATATATACCCGCATAAAGTGTTTAAAAGATAAAAATTGATGGAGTTACGATGCAGTTAACCGGTTCGGATCCAGATATTGCTACTTTGGTTAGGAAGATTGAGCAAAATAGACTCGATCTTCAGCCGAACTTTCAGCGCGGTGAAGTCTGGAGTAAGCAAAAGAAACAGAAGTTGATTGATAGCATTATCAGGGGGTGGCATATTCCGCCGATACATGTTATCCAGGCGCCTCTATCTGAAAAGCAAGAGGTCTTAGATGGTCAGCAGCGCTTGGCTGCTATCAGGGATTTCATTAAGAATGAATTTCCAATTAATGGCAGCCAAGATCCGAAGGATGCTGAAGTCTCCAGTTTGGATGATATGTATTGGAAGGACCTGCCTTCAAATATTCAGTCCAGAATTGAAGATTTCACGATTCGTGTTTTGACCGTATCTAACTACAAGCCTGGCGAGCCTGGAGAGTTATTTTACAGGTTGAATCAGCCGACAAATTTGACATCTGCAGAGCAGCGTAATGCATTTTTTGGAGAGGCAAGACAACAGGTAAAAGATCTTGCTGAGTGGATGGCGGATAGTGGTTTTACCACTGAAACCATAGGGTTTTCAAATTCTCGTATGGCATATGATGATGTGCTGGCAAAGACTTTTCTGGCTTTGGAGAATAAATCCCTTAATAAAAAAGTAACTGCTGGGTCGGTTACGACCAGGTATAGAGATGCTACCGGTTTTTCTGCGCGCCATCTTGAATATGTGAAAGGTGCTCTTTCCGAAATTATTGGCTCTGCTCTGTCGCGAGTGGAAAAGACTAAGCTAAACAAGGCAACCTTGTTCAGTTGGATTGTATTTATTTGCCGAGCTCGTAGAGATGGAATCGATGGGTCGATAGAGGCATACATGGATTGGTTTGAGTCTTTCAAAGACAAGTACTCAAGCAAGAGCACGGTGTTGGTTCCTCGTGGTCTGACGACTGAATTTTTAAATGTATGTATTGGTATATATCAGGATCGCGCGAGCTCCCGAGTGTCGGACACTTCGTCGGTTATTCTTCGTGATATAATACTGTTCGGGCTTTATTTGTGTTACACCGACTGTGGTGATGATATAGCTCAATATTCAGATGTGAAAAGATACTTTCATTATATCTCCTCGAGAGCCGACTTGGATGAGGTTGAAAGAAATCTCACAAAACTATCCCAGAAGGTCGCCTGGGGTGATATCGAGCTATGAATATGCGCGCAGCTAGGGCTACCGATTACTGGAAAACCGTTTTTCGACGTAATTATCAAATCTCTCTTTGCCAAGCAAGGACCGAAGGTGTCGGTAGTTTTTCTGGTATTGATATAGATATTCCGCCTGGGATTTTCGCAGTGGCAGGGAAAAATGGCGTAGGTAAAAGCAATTTTATTCGACTGTTATTCAATGCTTTTCATAAGGAGGAAAGCAATAGGTCGAAATTTAAGCTGCCATTAGTGGAGCAGACTGAAGCTGTTCTCTTGGTGAAGGATGGGGCTGTCGTATCTAGACTTGGGGAGGCTGGGGGCGCGGATCCAGAGTTGACTGGGATGATGTTTGATCCATGTGTTCTCATTCCTTTAGTCCAGGATTTGATATCGCAGGAGAACTTTTCTGAAATTTTGGAAAGTTTTGAGGAGACGAACGCAAGCGAGCAGTTTCTAATGGCGGTGAATTACGCTACTGGAAATACCTATAGAGCTATTAAGATCACAAATATAGAAGAGGAATTTGAAAGCTTTCCAAGTCTTCCTTTTTTTAGGGTTGAGACCGAGAGCCTTAGCTACGACTCTACTAGCATGGGGCTTGGGGAGCTATCTTTATTTTATTTCTGCTGGCTTGCAGAGTTGCTGGAAATTTCCAGTGTTCCTAATGTAAAGCACCTGCTTTTCATTGAAGAGCCAGAAAGTTTTTTGCCGCCAAATGCCCAAAATAAGCTGGCAAATATTCTAGCCAGGTTGGTGAGTAAGACTGGAATTTCTTGTGTTTTGTCATCTCACTCCGAGCATGTATTGAAGCGTATTCCTCGCTCTCATATAGCCATTCTTTCTAGGGATCGTGCAGGAATTCATGCCAGTCCGCCAGAGAACGATTCTATGGTGTTGCGGGTGTTAGGTTTGAATCCTCCTAAACGAGGGGTTTTATTCGTAGAGGATCCGTGCGCTTGCGTCTTTGCAAAGGAGCTTATCAGAGGTTCTTCATTGCATGTTGCGGAGAGTTTTTCCTTTCATGTGTGCGATGGCGATTCTAAAATAAGCGAGGTTCTATCGAGGCTGCCATCGAACTTTGATTATTTTGGTTTTGTAGGCGTTTTTGATGGCGATTGTCGCAGTCGTGAAAAAGAGCTGAAAATTTCTAACATCAAAAATAAATGCTTCTTGCCGGGTGATGTTAGCCCTGAAGAGCTCCTTATAAGTGAGGCTGATACTCTACCGCTAGATCAGCTCTCTGTAGCTCTCGGAGTCCCTGAGGGACTTATCTCTAGAGCCTTGGATAGTGCTAGAGGCGTAGATCACCATGACTACTTCTCAGAGGTTGCTAATTACATGGATCGAGATCTTGCAACTGTAATTGAGTCTTTTTTTAGGTTGTGGGTGCGGCTTAATTCGGATGTGGCGGATGAATTCTCGAGCGAGCTGTTGGATGCTCTAATCTGATGTTGAGCTCTAATCAAGAGGCTGTGTAAACAGCTTCTTGTTTTTTAATTTAAGAAGATGAAGTGCTCCGCCTTGTCCGTTTTTCTATGCTTGATCGGAACTACTCTATAATTTGGGTGATTTGTTTTTCGAGCTTTAGCATGTTGAGTGGCAGGGCGTTTTGTTGTCTTGAAATGGGTTTGTCTATAAATTATTGTGCAAGTTTTTTTTGGTTTAATACTTGGCTTTAGCACAGGGTAACACTGATTTTGATAGGTATGGTGATGAAGATACATAATGGTGATGAACCGCTTCCGTTCAACTAGAACGAAACCGCAACACTCGCGCCCCATCATACGGATCGACCAGGTAGTGCCCCTGCACCCCAAACGTCCCCAACAACCGCTCCGGCGTCAACACCGCCTCCGGCTTGCCTAGCGCAACCAACCGCCCCTGATCGAGCACGGCCAGCCGATCGCAAGTCAATGCCTGGTTGAGATCATGCAGCGCCACCAGCGTCGTCACCGGCAGCGCCTGCACCTGGCGCAGCAAGCCGAGCTGATGCTGGATATCAAGATGATTGGTCGGCTCATCCAGCAACAGCACCTGCGGCCGTTGCGCCAGCGCCCGGGCGATATGCACGCGCTGGCGTTCGCCGCCTGACAGTTCGCCCCATAGCCGTCGGCGCAGGTGGCTGGCGTCGGCGTCGGCCAGCGCCTGTTCGACGATGGCGCGGTCATCGTTGCTGAACGGTGCCAGGGCCGAGAGCCAGGGCGTGCGGCCCAGGGCGACGGCGTCGTACACACTGATGGCGTCCAGGGTGTCGGCCTGTTGCTCGACCAGGGCCAGGCGCTGGGCGATATGCCGGCGTGGCATGCGTTCCAGCGCTTCGCCGAGCAGACGCACGCTGCCACTGCTGGGCGTGCGCAGGCCGGCGAGCAGCTTGAGCAGGGTGGACTTGCCCGAGCCGTTGGGGCCGACCACACCGAGGGTTTCGCCGGGCATCACGTTCAGGTCGACACCCTGCAGCACGTCGCGTCCGCCCAGGCGCAGGCCGAGCCCTTGGCAGGTGAGCGGCGCGTCGGCGATGGCGGTCATCACGGTCATGGGCGCCCCCGACGGCTGATCAGGATCAGCGCGAACACCGGTGCGCCGATCAAGGCTGTGACCACGCCCACCGGGATCACCTGGCCGGCGATCAGGGTACGCGAGAGGATGTCGGCGATGATCAGGAACAGCGCACCGCCCAGGGCGCTGGCCGGCAGCAGGCGGCTGTGCCCGGGGCCGAGCAGCAGGCGCAGGGCATGGGGGATGACCAGGCCGACGAAGCCGATGGCGCCGACGATGGACACCATCACCGCGGTGACCAGCGCCGCGCAGCTGATCAGCAGCAGCTGTGTGCGGCGCACCGGTACGCCCAGCGAGGCCGCCGAGTCGGCGCCGAAGGTGAAGGCGTCCAGTGCCCGGCGCTGCCACAGGCAGATCGCGAGGCCGAACAGGGCGACCGGCAGCGCCAGCCACACCGACGGCCAGCGCACGCCGCTGAGGTTGCCCAGTAGCCAGAACAGGATGCCGCGGGCCTGCTCGGCGGTGGCCGACTTGGTGATGAGGAAGGCGGTGAGGGCGTTGAACAGCTGCGAGCCGGCGATGCCGGCGAGGATCACCTGGGCGTTGTCATGGCGGCTGCCACTGGCGCGCGACAGCAGCAGCACCAGGGCGAACGCGGCCAGCGCGCCGATGAAAGCACCACCCGACAGCGATAGCGCCGCGCCGCCCAGGCCGAACAACCCCACCGCCACGGCGCCGGTCGAGGCGCCGGCAGACAGGCCCAGCAGGTACGGCTCGGCCAGCGGGTTGCGCAGCAGCGCCTGGAGGATCACCCCGCAGGTCGCCAGCCCCGCGCCGCAGGCGGCGGCGACCAGGGTGCGCGGCAGGCGGTAGTTCCAGACGATGCCGGCGTCGATCGGGTCGACGGCATGGCCGGCCTGCCACAGCTGGTTGGCCAGCACTTGCCAGATCGCTTCGGCGCTGACACGGGTCTCGCCGATGGCAATCCCGGCAAGCATGGCCAGGCACAGGGCGAGCAAAGCAAAGAGGCTGATGGGCAGCAGGCGGCTCATGGCTGGGGTGCTTTACCGCTGGCGAAGGCGCTGGAGAGCACGTCCAGGCCACGGAACAGACGGATGCCGGCCTGCATGGCGTCGGCATCGAGGACGATGATGCGGCCGTGCTTGACCGCGTCCATGTTGCGCGTGACCGGGTCGCTGCTCAGGAAGTCGAGTTTTTTCTGGTAGTCGTCGGCCGGGTAGCGACGGCGGTCCATGCGCGCGACGATCAGCCAGGTGGGGTTGGCTTTGACCAGGGTTTCCCAGCCCACAGTAGGCCATTCTTCGCTGGACTCGACCACGTTGCGCACGCCGAGGGTCTGCAGCATGTAGTCGGCCACACCCTGGCGGCCGGCGACATAGGGGTCGGTCTTGAGGTCGGCACTGGAGAACCAGAACAGCGCGCTGGTGTGCGCCAGGTCCTGGCCGGCCAGGCGCTGCCTGGCCTGTTCCAGCTGGCCCTGAAGCTCGGCATTCAGGCGCGCGCCACGCTCCTGCACGTCGAAGATCTCCGCCAGCTGGCTGACGCTCTTGTAGATGCTCTGCACCTTGAACGGCTGCAGGCGGGTGCCGTCGGCGCCCACCAGGTTGTCCTTGCCCTCGCAGTCCGAGGGCAGCAGGTAGGTGGGGATGCCCAGCTCCTGGAACTGCTCGCGGGTGCCGACCGCGCCCTGGGCGCCGATCATCCACTCGAACTGCGCCGTCACCAGTTGCGGACGCTTGCCAACCACCGCCTCGAAGCTCGGTTCGTTGTCAGCCAGGCGCGGGACCTTGTCGTTCTGCGCCTTGAACTCCGGCAGCACGTTGTTGAACCACAGCGAGGTGCCCGCCAGCCGCTCACCCAGGCCCAGGGCATAAAGCAACTCGGTACCGGCCTGGCCGACGGTCACCGCCCGTTGCGGGGCCTGGGTGAAGGTCTGCGGCATGCCGCAGTTGTCGACGGTCAGCGGGTACTGGGTGGCGCTGGCGTGGGCCAGGCCCGACAGGGACAGGCCGGCGAGGAGGGCGGCAAGGCGGTGCGGCATGGTGAGGCGATCTCCTGGGTGGTGCACGGAATGGCCCACGGACAGGCATCGCCCGGCAGCCTGCGCAAGCACGCGGCCAGGGGCGGATGACCATCCCGGACACCCCGCCGGTTGGTGAATGCGTGCCGGCAGGTCTCCTGACTGGTGCGTCCAGGCCGGCGCCAGCCTTCCCGGGTCGGCAGACCCAGTGGCATCGATGGCGCAGGCTCGGCACCTACAGTTGCGGGGGCAGTTCCCTTTGGATCGCCAGTGGCGAGCCCGGGATTCCCTTTTGATTCCGTGTGGAAACCGGCGGGCGGCATGGTAGATCATCGGGCTGTCGGGTGAAAACGCTTTTACAGGTACTTGAGCCAGGCGATATCGCGCCGGCGCGCTTTCAGCCGGGCGAACCAGCGCACCGGCAGGTACAGCGCAAGCGGCAGCAGCACGGCGCTCAGCCATACCGCCCCGATGCCATCGAAACCGAAATAGCGGCCCTGGTTCAGGCCGAACAGCGCCACGCAGGCCACGTACAGCAGCTTGAGCGCATACAGGTGCAGCAGGTAGAAGAACATCGGCGCTGCACCAAACACCGCCAACGGGCCGATCCAGCGGGCGTCGCCGGCCCGCTCGAAACCGCGCAGCAGGAGCAGGCCGACGCCGAGGGTCAGGGCCAGGAACAGCAGCGACGGTGGATACTTGGTGATATTGAAGAAGCTCATCAGCGTCTGCCCGACGCTGGCGTAGAGGCTCCAGGGGGCTTCGCCGTAGCCATTGAGCAGGCGCAGCGCGCCGAACCCCAGCAGCAAGGCGGCGCCGGCCCATAGCAGGCGCTGCTGGCGCTTGCCGGCGTCGCTGCCCCGGGCGAACCACGGGCCGAGCCCATAGCCCAGGGCGATCACGCCGATCCACGGCAACAGCGGGTAGGACGTGCGCAGGCGCAGGTGTTCGCCCACCTCCAGCCAACTGCGCTCATGCAGGATCGCCCATGGCACATGCAGCGCCGATTCAGGTCCGAAGTGCAGGCCATCTAGCAGGTTGTGACCGGCGACAATCAGCGCGCCGAGGGCGAGCAGCGCCGGGCGCGGCAGCCACACCAGCAGCGACAGGGCGAGCATGCTCAGGCCGATGGCCCAGATCACCTGCAGGTAGATCACGCTCGGTGGCAGCTGGAAGGTCCAGGCGAAGTTGACCAGGGTGAATTCCAGCACTACCAGGAACAGACCGCGCTTGAACAGGAACACCGAGACATCGCCACGGCCCTGGTGCTTTTCGCCATACAACCAGGCCGATAGCCCGGTAAGCAGCACGAACACCGGCGCGCACAGGTGCGCCAGGGTGCGGCTGGCGAACAGGCCGGGTTCGGTGGCGTCGATCGCATCGATGGTCATCGGGTCGCTGACCTGGCGGTGCAGGAAGAAGGTTTCGCGCACGTGGTCTAGCAGCATGAACAGGATCACCAGGCCGCGCAGGGCGTCGATGCTTTGCAGGCGTTGGGTGGGGAGGGCGGGTGGAGAGTTGGTCATCGAGGAGTGATCGCAGGCTGGAAAGACTTTCGAGTGAAACGTTATCTTATTTCATTTTTCTGTGCTCTGAATACTGGATTGTATTGGCGCTGCGAACGCCTTTGCAGGCAATCCACCGTAGCACGCCGCCCAGCGCTGGGCGGCGTTGTGGCTTTTGGGGTTGTTGTACTTACGAGCGCCTTAATCCACCATCCAGCCGATCTCGCCCTCCACCAGTGTGCCGCCATGGCTGGTGGTATCGCCTTGGCGCGCAACGGCCCGACCTTCGATGGCATGGTTCGCCGACCCCGTTTCGATGACGGCCCCACAACTGATCCTGTCGCCCACGCAGGCAACCGCCCTGCCATTGATCAATGTGGCCGAATGACCTGAGACGACCTCGCCTGCGCCATGCAGGGGGCAGTCATGCTGGTGACCTACCAGAACGATGGGTTTCATCACGTGTGCTCCTTTCTTGCCTTGGGTATAGGGGGTGGCGCGGCTTCTTCTCCGGACGGCTACCGGGTTCGAAGTGCCAGGCCAGTGTTGGCGAGCAGGCGTTTCCGGACCGCTGGGAATGTCGGCTTCGCGGATGATCTCAGCTTCATGGCTGGTCGATACTTTTGGCCTCACAGGTGGTATCCCTCTCGGCATCTGGCTTTTGAGTTTCACTCTTGGGTCGACGTGGAGACGTTCGGCGCTTCCTCTCCGGTCGTTTGCCTGGGCGTATGGCCCAGAGGTAGGCGTTTTCCCGCAACCGCTCCTGAATATGGGGTGGGTAATCATCAACGGTGGTCAGTGCCGGGACGGGCTTCCCCGGCAGGCCGGCTTCACGGATGATCTTTGGCCAACGAGGTTTCCAGCACAGCAGGAGACTCACCCAGTGGCCTGTTCCGATGATCAGGAAGGCGGGAGAGAGCAGCAGCAGGCCGCATTTGAGGACGCGCGAGGAACTGCGGAAGTAGTGGGTCAGGCCTTCGAACTGAGGCGTAAAGGCTTGCCAGGGCCAGGGGAAGTGCGAGGTGATGTGGGGAGATGGTAGCCCCTCCGGGCCCTCATCCATGAAACGACGGATAAACTCCCATTCGGCTTGAAGCTCTGTGAAGTTGTTCGCGGACTTGCCTACCCAGATCAGTTCGGGACGCAGCGTGCCGGTGAACACAGGCGACCAAGTGAGTTCCAGTGGCATGCCCATGCCACCTGGTGGTGCATATTTTTTATCAGAACCACTGGACGATACGCCGCTCCACGGCAGCGTGACGATCCCGCCGCAGTAGACAGGGCGATGGAGATAGACCTGTTGGGTGGTACGGTTGAAGCGTATCAACAAGTGGCGGGAGGTGAACATTTCCAACCGCGTTAAACGCAGGCCATACATCAGATAAGGCACTGCGAGGGTTAAAGATATGCCAAGAAAGAAAAGTGTCATGAATAATTGCTCGCCATATGGCTTGCCATTAGATATTAAGTGGTTAAGCTTTTCTATCCCGCCAATGGCTATCCCTAAGTTAAATGCTGCTGAAATTATAATCGTCAAAGAAAGTATAGAGATCAGTCCGCGCTTATCCTCCCACATGCCGCAGCGCATTTCGAGAACATGCTCATTGTACAGGTAGACAGGGCCGCGGCTTTTTGGGGTGTCGCATACTGATTTTTTTGCGGCTGCAACGTATTCTTCGTCTTCGCTTTCGTATACCCCTCTTTTCTTGATTGTCTTGTTCTGTTTTTCAAAGGCTTCGCGCTCTTCTTTTGGGTCAATGGAGGCCAGCCATGCGAACCACTCAATAAAATACATTAAATCACCTCGCTCATAGCATTGAACAGCGCTTCGAGCTCTTCGGCGTCCTTCACGTATCCTTTATTGGGTGATTTAAGGCGGAAGCAGCATTTGCTACACCATTTTTCCAATGCGTCGTCATCGATAATGAGTAAGGTGATAGTGGTACCGAGTACAATAGCGCCGCCTATCCAGTTCAAGCGGCTCAGAAATATCATGGCGGCACGGTTCGCGGCTAGTCGTGCGGAAAGAGTGGAAAGGGTAGCGTATAAGCTGCTTCTCCAAGTTTGATTGGCACTCATTGATAGCCATTGAAAAAACGCACTCGCCTGTGAAAATGCAATTCCCCCCTGCCCTAGAAGTAGAGCGATGGTGGCGCTTCCTCTAAGGCCGTAGGCTGCTGCAAGCGTTGATTTGGATCTGGCCTCTGCTGCTTTAGCGTCGGAGAAGTCCCACGCAATACTGACCATCCCTCCCACCGTCGCCAATCCCGCCCCCCACAGCCGATAGCGCCCCAGGCTGATGTCCGCTCCCCGCGCAATCGCGCTGTTCCGCCCGACGCCCAGCAGAGTCTGTTCGGTCCCCACCGCCAGTAGCTCGAACCCCGCCGCCGCACTGGCCAATCCAGCGGCCACCACCTCGCTCCAGAAGCGCCGGTCCTTGTTATCCCGCTGCCCCTGCAACAGGAGCAGCCCCGCCTCCAGCAGGAGCAGCCCACTGGCTAGCCGAAGCCGATAGAACGAATGAGCGTGAGCGCCCTGCAACGTCTCCACATAGACGCGATCAAGGCGTCGGACGATGGGGGCCGCCACCCGTCCTCGCGAGGGGGTGTCACCCTCGAGTGCGTGTTCGCTCAGGCGCAGGTTGAGGGCTTGCTCGCCCAGCGAGGCGATGAGGTAGGTGCCCAGGCGCCGGTACAGCAGGCGATCCATGTTGCCGGGGGCGCCGGCCTGCAGGCTCTGGCGCCCCAGTTGGCCCAGCCAGGCCAAGGCGCCGGCGGTGTTGAGGGCGCTGTGTTGGGCCAGCGCATCCAGGTGGCCGTCCACCCGGCTGAACTGCGAGGCGAGTTCCTTGGCGTACTTGAGCGAGGTGTCCACCTGCTGCCAGTGGTCGTATTCCGGCGGCAGCGCTTGCAGGGCCTGACGTGTCTGCTCCAGCACCTCGGCAATGGCGCGCTGGTTGAAGACGAAGGAACGCAGGGCCAGGTTGTCGGGCGTCAGCGTGTCGGCATGCCACCACTGGGCGAGCAGCCGTGCCCCGGCTGGCACGCCCTCCATGCCGACCACGCAGAGCCCGGTCTGGTGAGCGAAGCACAGCCCGCTGCCCAGGTCGTTCTCGTCGTAGTAGGCCAGGGCCGCGAGCAGTTGCTCAGATTGCAGCCAGACGAGATGGTCGTCGGCCCGCACGTCGGCCAGGCGCTGCGCCTCGAGGCCGTGGGATTCGAACCAGGCAAGCTGGTCGTGCATGGCCTTGAGGTCGACGTGTGGCAGGTAACGCGCTTCGAATTGCCGGGCGAACTCGCCGTTGTTCGCACGGGCCTCCAGGTCCTGCCGCCTGAGTGCGCCTGCGGTGTCGAGAATGCCTTCCTTGGCCTGCGCCCACCAGGCGGCCATCTGCGGGTTGGCGCCTTGGTCGGCACCGGCGAGGTGAGCACGCATGGCCTCTTTGTGACGGTCGACCAGCGCGGCGACCTTGCGCTCGCTGAATTGCTGATGCAGTTCGGTGAAGGCCTGGGCGACCAGCACTTTGCGCTCGTTGCTGGGGCCGGGTTTTCCCGCGACCGACTCTGAGGCCTCCAGCCAATCCTTCAGGTACTCCATGCCCGCGTTGCGCCAGGCATTGAGTTGCTGGGTGATGCCGATGGCATCCTCCACCACCACCGCGATGCCACGGGCCTCGGGTTTGCCGGCAACCGGGCCCAGCATGTACCGGGCCGCTGTCAGCGAATGGACGCTGGTTTCACTGAACAGCTGGTTGTCCAGCAGCTTGCGCAATGAGCTGTCGGTTTCCGCAGCGAAATCGGCGACCAGGTCCAGTTGGTCATGGCGCAGCACATAAGGCCTGGGCGTCGGGCAGCCAAGGCCGGTGAAGGCGGCGACATCCACTGCCGGCAGCCTGTCGCGTCGACGCAGCAGTTGCTGCTGGGCCGCTTCGGTCAGCGGGTCGGGGCTGTAGAACAGGCGCAGCTCAGCCAGGTCTTCGAGGTCATGGACGTTGAACGCCAAGGCCGTGTTGCGAATCATGTCGCGCAGGGTGTGGGCGTCTGTGGCGTCCGGCTCGGACTGCCCGGGGGCAACCAGCGACAATGAACCGTTCGCCGCAATGTGATAGGGCAGGTGCAAGCTGTGCTGCCCGCTGCGCTTGCGTTTCTCCATGACGTACAGGAAGCCTTGGCGCAGTGGCCGAATGGCATAGTCGGCATGCTGGAGCGTGGCAACGCTGTAGGGATGGCGCAGGTGTTCGGGCAGGCTGGGCAAGCGCAGGCGTTGGCCGGTGGTGCCGCCAACCGCTGCATAGCGCAGGGGCAGGATGGTGAAGGTGCGCGTGCAATGAACGGCGGGGCCATTGGGGAAGGGGGCCTCCAGGGCCTCGCAGACTTGCCGATTGATTTCGAGCAATTTGTTGAAGTCGAACATCCGATGTCCTCAGCGAAGCTGTTCATGCAGGTGGGTTAGTACCGAGCCCGTGGCTGGCTATTACAGTCAGCCACGGGCGACGTTACGCAGACCTGAAACACTAGCGAGGAACGGATTGAGGGTGGTCGACAGGGCTTCCCAAATCCGCGTAGGACGTTTCTCTGATTTTCCTTTTCAGCGCTTATTGGCAGTATTCAGTTACCTCTCACCGCCGAATCCGCGCGGGCAGGCGATCCGCCGCCGAGGCTCAGAGATCCAGCACCAACCTCGCCGAGCGCGCCCGCGAGACACACAGCATCATGGTTTGTTGCGAGGCTTTCTCCTCGTCGCTCAGGTACTGGTCGAAATGCTCGGCCTCGCCTTCGAGGATCGCGGTCTCGCAGGTGCCGCACACGCCTTCGCGGCACAGGCACTCGACCTTCGCGGCCTTGGACTTCTCGATGGCCTGGAGGATGGTCATGCCTTGCTCGACGTGCAGTTCGGTGCCCGACCGGGCCAGCACCACGGTGAAGGCCGCACCTGTGGCCGGCGCGGCGGCGGCGAACTGTTCCCAGTGCACCCGCGATTCGGCGATGCCCGCGGCAGCGGCGGTGGCGATCACCGCGTCGATCAGCGGCTTGGGCCCGCACACATAGAGGTGGGCATCATCGGCCAGGCCCGCGCACAGCGCGGCGAGGTCGAGCTTGCGGTCCAGGCTGTCGATGTAGAACCGCGTGTTGCCGGCATGCGGGCCTTGCTCCAGGTCGCCCTGGAAGGCGCCGTGTTCCGGGGCGCGGAAGGCGTAGTGCAGCTCGTAGGGGGTGGCGCCACCTTCCAGCTCGTGCAACTGCGCCAGGAACGGGGTAATGCCGATGCCGCCGGCGATCAGCACATGGCGCCCGGCATCGGCGTCCAGGGCGAACAGGTTGTTGGGGGTGGAGATGGTCAGCTCGCTGCCCACCGCGACCTGGTTGTGCATGAACGCCGAACCGCCCTTGGACTGCTCCTCGAGCCGCACGCCGATCTGGTAGCTGTGCAACTGGCGCGGGTCGCTCATCAGCGAGTAGGCATTGCTGAACTGGCTGCCGCAGGCCGACTGCATCTGCACGATCACGTGGCTGCCGCCGCTGAAGGCGGGCAGGGCGGCGCCGTCGGCGCGGGCCAGGGTGAAGCGCTTGATCTGCGGCGTGGCCTGTTCCACGCCGGTCACGCGCACCTTGAACATCTCGTATTGCTTGGCCATGGCGTACCTCGACAACAAAGCCCCGCGCCAGGCCCTGGCGCGGGGCAGGGAGCTGGCGTGTGTTCAGTCGTCCAGGTGGGCGACCGCGATCAGGTTGTGGAAGTGGGCGATGCCGTGCTCGCTGACGCCGCTGCGCTGCGAATCGACCATGATCCGGCCCTGGCCACGGTAGCCGCGCGACTTCAGGCCTTTCTGCACGCTCTCGACCAGGCGCAGGTCCTCGGGGCGGAATACTTCGCGGTACCAGTCGATGAGCTTGTGCTGCTCCTCGCTGAGTTCCTTGTTGAGGAAGTAGATGTCGTAGTGCTGCAGGGTGGTCTCGGCATCGACCGGGAACTCGTAGATCACGGTCATGAAGTTGGCCCCTGGCGGTACGTTGAACATGGTGCACGGCCAGGCCCAGAAGCCGGCGAAGGACGGGTCTTTCACCGACTCGTCGAAGCTGAACGACTGCTCCGAGGGCTTGGCCAGGCCGTATTGCAAGGTCCAGTTGCCGTGCAGGCTGTGGCTGTACTGGCCGACGTCCACCGAATCGGAGAAGCCGGGGTGGGCCGGGGCGCAGTGGTAGCACTCCAGGTAGTTGTCGACGATGGATTTCCAGTTGGCCGGTGTGTCGCTGACGAAGCGCGCGGCCAGGTGCAGGTCGTCGATCACCGCGCAGGCTTCGCGCATGCGCTTTTGCATGCCCGGCAGCTGGTCTTCGACGGAGCCTGCGTCGTTGTCCATGTTGATGAAGATGAAGCCGGCGTATTCCTCCACGCGCAGCTGCACCAGGGTGGAATTGTCCTTGTCGAAGTTGGCCACGTTCTCGCAGTTGCGCGCATGGGCCAGCTCGCCGTCGAGCTTGAAGGTCCAGGCGTGGTACGGGCAGGTGATCACGTTCTTGGCCTTGCCGCTGCCTTCGAGCAGCTGGTGGCCGCGGTGCGGGCAGACGTTGTAGAAGGCTCGCAGCACATCGTCGCGGCCACGCACGACGATGATGCTCTCGCCGATCACCTGGCGGGTGATGTAGGCGTTCTTCTCGGCGACTTCGCTGCGGTGGCCGACGCAGATCCAGCTGCGGGCGAAGATCGCTTCCTTCTCGTGCTCGAAGACGGCGGCCTGGGTGTAGAACTTGGCCGGGAGGGTGAAGGCTTCCTCGGGGTTGGCGCAGAAGTCGGAGGGCAGGCGTTTGAAATCGTTCATGGCTTTATCTCGGTTCTTATTGGTTAACGCGTATCTGTTGGTTAACAAGCAGGGCAAAAAAATTTGTTGCGGACCGTGGGAGCGACGGTGCGCCGCTCCCAGGTTGCGATCTCAATTCAGTGCACCGCCGCAGCGCTACGCGGCGCTTGCGGCTGCGGTTCCTCACCCGCCAGGCGGGTGGCCTCTTCCTCGATGCGGTAGGCCGGCACCTGGCCGTAGTCGGCCACCAGCCACTTGAAGAATCCGTAGATCTTCACCAGCAAGATCAGCATGAACGGGATCGCGGTGAGTACCACGGCGGTCTTCATGGTCGACAGCGAGGCCTTGGCGAACAGCATGGCCAGTGGCACCAGGGTCAGCACCACGCACCAGAACAGGCGCAGGGTGGGGCTTGGGTCTTCACCTTCGCGCAGGTTGCGGGTGCTGGTGGCGGCCACGGCGTAGGCGGCGGCGTCCATGTGCGAGGCGCAGAACACCGCCATGATGAACAGGTACGCGGCGAGGAACAGCGTGCCCCAGGGCAGGGCCAGCAGCAGGTCGGTCACCGCGGCTTCGCCACCGAGGGTGCCGAGCAGCTTGGGCACGTCGATCTGGCCGTTGATGAACTGGTGCATGCTGTAGCTCTCCAGCGCGCCGAAGAAGAACCAGCAACCGAAGCTGCCGCCCAGCAGCAGGGCGAACACCACTTCCTTGATCAGCCGGCCACGCGAGACGCGGGCGACGAACATGGCCACGCCCGGGGCGTAGGACACCCACCACAGCCAGTAGAACACCGTCCAGTTGCGGGTGAAGGCGCCGTCGCCGGCGGGGTCGGTGAACAAGCTCATCTGCACGTAGTGCTGCAGCATCAGGCCGATGGAATTGGCGGTGTTGTTCAGGGTGAACTGGGTCGGACCGACCAGCAGCACGACGGCGGCGAATATCAGTGCGCCGATGCAGACCATCTTCGACAGGCGCTGCAGGCCGCCGTCGATGCCGATGTACGAACTCAGCGAGAACAGCAGCGCCACCGCGCCGATCACCAGCAGTTGCACAGTGAAGGTGTTGGGGGTGCCGGCCAGGTCGGCAAGGCCGCGGGTCAGGGTCGAGGCGGTGAGCGCCAGCGACACGGTCAGCGCGCCCATCATGGTCAGCAGGAAGATCAGGTCGACGGCGCGGCCGACCGGGCCGGTGGCCTTGAAGCCGGTGACTGCCTCGATGATCGAGGCCAGGTTGAGGCCGCTCTTCTTGCGCACATGGAAGTGATAGGCCATGGCCAGCGAGGCCAGGGCGTAGATCGACCAGGCGCTGATGCCCCAGTGGAAGAACGAGTAGCTGACGCTGTATTCCAGGGCCTTGGCCGACATCGGCGCGATGTTCAGGCCTGGGGTCTGGTAGTAGTAGGCCCATTCCATCACGCCCCAGTACAGGGTCGAGGAACCCATGCCGGCGCAGATGAACATGAACACCCAGGTGGTGGTGGAATACTCGGGCTTGCCGGCACCCAGGCGGATGTTGCCGTATTTGCTGAAGGCCAGGTACAGCACGGCCAGGGAACTGCCGAACACCAGTACCTGGACGCTGGTGCCGAAGGTGCGGGTGGCCACTTCGAACAGCTGGTTGGCCAGGTTTTCGGCCTGGGCAGGGAAGGCGGCAAGGCCGATCACGGTGAGCAGCACGGCCAACAGGCTCACGGCGATCAGGAACACGTCGATCTTTTTGTTATTGGGGGACATCAATTGTCTCCTGGAGCATTTTTTTTGTAGTAGGCGTCAGGCGTTGGGAAGTCCGTATCGAGGTCCTGTGTTTCCTTTCTGTTAACTAACAGATAACAAGTATCTTTTGGTTGACAGATTCTGCATTGAATCGAAGTGGGTGGCAATAGGATCGTCGGACAATCCGGATGATTGGGCTGGGCTGGCGCTATCGCGGGGCAAGCCCGCTCCCACGCACGCAAAGGCGCGCTTCTATCCGTGGGAGCGGGCTTGCCCCGCGATGACTTGCGCCGAATCAGGCGCCGAGCAACTCGGCAATGGCTTTGCCCACTTCCTGGGTCGAACGGCTGCCGCCCATGTCGCGGGTGGTGTCGCCGTTGGCGATCACGGTCTCGATGGCCTTGAGGATGTCGTCGTGGGCCGCCTGGTAGCGAGCATCGTTGTTTTCCTGGCCGAGGAACTCGAGCAT
Source organism: Pseudomonas sp. CAM1A (assembly GCF_047501685.1). Classification (NCBI taxonomy): domain Bacteria; kingdom Pseudomonadati; phylum Pseudomonadota; class Gammaproteobacteria; order Pseudomonadales; family Pseudomonadaceae; genus Pseudomonas; species Pseudomonas sp. CAM1A. Next base: position 763,024 of record NZ_JBFNXP010000002.1, read on the forward strand.
CAGCGCGCCGGACCAGATCATCGCGATCGGGTTGGCGATGTTCTTGCCGTAGATGTCCGGCGCCGAGCCATGCACCGGTTCGAACAGCGAGGGGAACTTGCGTTCGGGGTTGAGGTTGGCCGACGGCGCGATGCCGATGGTGCCGGCGCAGGCCGGGCCGAGGTCGGAGAGGATGTCGCCGAACAGGTTGGAGGCCACCACCACATCGAAACGCTCCGGCTGCAGCACGAAACGGGCGCAGAGGATGTCGATGTGCTGCTTGTCCCAGCTGATCTCGGGGTAGTGGGCGGCCATGGCGGCGGTGCGCTCGTCCCAGTAGGGCATGCTCACGGCCATGCCGTTGGACTTGGTCGCCGAGGTCACGTGCTTGCGCTCGCGGGTCTGCGCCACGTCGAAGGCGTACTTGAGAATGCGGTCCACGCCGCGACGGGTGAACACCGACTCCTGCAGCACGAACTCGTTGTCGGTGCCTTCGAACATGCGCCCGCCCAGGGAGGAGTATTCGCCTTCGGTGTTCTCGCGGATCACCACGAAGTCGATGTCGCCGGGCTGCTTGTTCGCCAGCGGGCAGGGCACGCCGGGGAACAGGCGCACCGGGCGGATGTTCACGTACTGGTCGAAGTCGCGGCGGAACTTGAGCAAGGAGCCCCACAGCGAGATGTGGTCCGGGACCTTGTCGGGCCAGCCGACGGCGCCGAAGTACAGGGCGTCGAAGCCCTTGAGCTGGTTGAACCAGTCGTCGGGCATCATCTTGCCGTGGGCCAGGTAGTAATCGCAGCTGGCCCATTCGAAGAACTCGAACTCAAGGTCCAGGCCGTGCTTGCGGGCAGCGGCCTCGACCACGCGCAGGCCTTCGGGGAGGACTTCGTTGCCGATGCCGTCACCGGGGATGGCGGCGATCTTGAAGGTCTTGGTCATGGGGCGCATCTCGTGTCCAGGGAAGATGCGGTCATGCTATAAGGCTGTGCTTCGGAGATAATCCGGCAATCCATCAATTCTTGGTGCACGAAACGTGAATAATCTGCCGAACCTGGATGACCTCGACATCTTCCTGCAGGTGGCCCGCCGCGCCAGCTTCGCTGCGGTGGCGGATGAGCGCGGCATGTCGGCGGCGTTCATCAGCAAGCGTATTCGCCTGCTGGAGGAAAGCCTTGGCGTGCGCCTGCTGCACCGCACCACCCGGCGGGTGACGGTGAGCGAGGAGGGCGAGCGCGTTTACCAGTGGGCGCAGCAGATCTTCGAAACCCTGCGGCGCATGGACGACGACCTCAACGCCGGGCAGCGCGAGCCGGCAGGGCAACTGCGCATCGCCAGCAGCCTGGGCCTGGGTCGGCGCTTCGTGGCGCCGGCGCTGTCGGAGCTGGCAGCGCGCTACCCTGGGCTGGACATCCGCCTGGATGTGCATGACCGCCTGGTGGACCTGATCGCCGAAGGGGTGGACCTGGACATCCGCGTGGGCAATGTCATCGCCCCGCACCTGATCGCCAAGCCCCTGGCACGCAACCGTCGGGTGCTGTGCGCCGCCCCTGGCTACCTGGCCGCGCATGGCACGCCGCGGGTGCTGGCCGATCTGGCCAGCCATGACTGCCTGGTGATCAAGGAGCGTGACCACCCGTTCGGCCTGTGGCACCTGGAAGGCCCCCAGGGCGAGGAAAGCGTGCGCGTCACCGGCGCGCTTTCCAGCAACCACGGCGAGGTGGCGCACCAGTGGTGCCTGGACGGGCGGGGGATCCTGCTGCGTTCCTGGTGGGACGTGCATGACAGCATCGCCGACGGGCGCCTGGTGCAGGTGCTGCCCGAGTACCAGCAGGCGGCGGATATCTGGGCGGTGTACACCGCGCCGTTGGCCGGCTCGGCCAAGGTGCGGGTGGCGGTGGAGTTCTTCCGCCAGTACTTCGCCGAGCGCTATCGCTTGCCGGATTGACCCTTCGCGGCGCCCCGCGACAAGTTGTCTGCTTGACTTGCAGGAGCACCCTACGATGGTTAACTTGACTTCGTAGTCAGTTTTTGTGATCGTGCGCGCCCTTCCAGTTTCTCAAGCACCAGAAAAAGCATGGGCAACCCAAGAGCTGCCCAGAGGATCAACCATGTCCAACCGTGATATTTCCCGGCGTTCGTTCCTGCAAGGCGGGCTGATCGCCGGTGTCGGCGTGACCATGGCGCCGCTCGGCAGCCAGGCATTCGCCGCCCTGATGGAGAGCAAGGTCACCACCTCGGCGCAGAAGTGGATGAACCACGACGGCAAGGTGCGTTTGCGTAACGACGCGCTGTCCAAGGTCTGCGGCAACAAGGTGTTCGCCCGCGACATCCGTGCCAAGGACATGCCTGGCTGGCCGCAGCAGCAAGGCCACGCCATGCTGCTCAAGGCGACCAAGGCCGACCGTATCTACGCGGGCTACGACCTGTCGCTGCTGGGCGCCGAGCTGCAGCCGGACCGCGTCGTCAGCGCCGATGACCTGAAGAAGGACGGCATTGCCTGGCCCGAGGCGCACTCGCCTGATCCGTTGCTGCCACCCGGCCAGGTACCGATGTTCATCGGCCACCCGGTGGCGATCCTGATCTGGAACGACTTCGAGCGCTTCCGCAAGGCCAAGCTCAAGCTGCAGTTCAACGACCAGGCGATCCGCTACGGCGCCCAGGCCCCGCTGTACCAGCGCGACCCTTACGGCAGCTTCCGTTTCGTGCGCGTGGCCGGCAAGACGCCGTTCGACGAAGACGAATACTCGAGCCTGAAGAACACCATGCTGTTCCCCACCATCCTGGCGCGCAAGCCGGTATGGACCGCCGAGCCCAAGCAGCACGGCACCCTCACCGAGCAGGGCATGTTCTACGCCCAGCGTATCGACGAGCAGCTCAAGCAGCTGCCGGAAGAGTGGCTGCTGTTCGACGAGCGCTACAAGACCCCGTCCATCGAGCCGGCCGCCCTCGAGCCGGACAACGGCAACGGCTGGTTCGACCCGGCCACCGGCACCCTGCATTTCGTCGTCGCCACCCAGTGCCCGTTCGAAGTGGCGCAGGAGTGCGTGCACATGATCAAGCCGTCGCGTTTCGGCCTGAAGCACCTGAACATGCACCCGGGCTACACCGTCGGCTACGGCTCCAAGGACAACAACATCTTCGTGTTCTACGCCGCCGTCGCCGCGCTGTATGGCGCGGGTGTGCCGATCCGCCTGGCCAACGACCGCTACGAGCAGTTCCAGAGCGGCATCAAGCGTCACCCGTTCGATATCCGCTACCAGCTGGCAGTGGACAAGAACGACCTGAGCTTCAAGATCTTCCGCGCCGACATGACCGTCGATGGCGGCGGGCGCATCAACTACAGCCCGTCAGTGGCCTCGGTGGGCGCCACCGCCGCGCAGTCGATCTACTACATGCCGCAGAACGACCTGTCGGTCACCGCCTACCACTCGCGCGGTGTCGAGGCCGGCTCCATGCGCGGCTACGGCACCCTGCAGAGCATGGCCGCCACCGAGATGATGGTCGACGAGATTGCCGATCGCCTGGGCGTGGATGCCATCGAGCTGCGCCGCAAGAACGCGCTCAAGTCGGGCATGAAGAACACCCAGGGCGCGGTGCCCGCCGGTGCCCTGCGCCTGCACGAGATCCTCGACAAGGCTGCCGAGCACGACTGGTGGAAGAACCGCCACGCGCGCAAGCAGGCCGAAGACGCCAAGGACCACGACAACTGGTACGGCGTGGGCTTCGCCATCACCCAGAAGGACTTCGGCACCGGCGCCGAAGCGCCGATGGCGGCGGTCGAGTTCACTGCCGATGGCCAGATTACCTTGCGCCATATCGGCACCGAACTGGGCACCGGCATGTCGACCTCCCAGGCCCTGGTGGTCAGCGACTTCCTCGGCCGCGTCGCCGATCATGTGCAGACCGCCCAGACCGAATGGCCTGAGCTGCAGCTGAGCACCAGCGGCAACCCCTACCTGATCAGCCAGGCCGAGCAGGACGCCGCGCTGCGCAACCCGCGCTGGGTCGCCAAGCTGGCTTCGCCGTCGTCGGCGACCAACTCGGCGTTCTACTTCAGCCACGCTACCCGCGAGGCGGCCCGGGTACTGTTCAACCACGGCCTGTGGCCGGCGGCCATGGCCTTGTGGAGCCAGGGCCCGTTCGGCGGCCAGGCCAACCCGCTGGTGGTGCGTCGCGAGAACGCGGTGTGGGTCAACGGCGCGCTGACCGGCAACGGCCTGGAGCCGATCCCGTTCGCCACGCTTGCGAAGAAGGCCCACGAGATGGGCCTGGTCACCGGCGTCAGCGTGCACGGTTTCAACCGCTGGAGCTGGGCCGAGGCCGACTTCGTCATCGACGGTGTGCGCGAGCGCCTGCCGCTCGACGGCCTGGCGGTGAAGTACGGTGACGGTGCGCTGAACGCGAAGAAGGCGCAGATGAACAGCGCCGGCTTCCACCTGCTCGACCGGCAGAACGTCGAGTACCCGGCCACCCAGCTGAACAACGCCATGGTCACCTACTACAGCCCGGTGGCGACCATCGTCGAGGTCAAGGTGAACAAGGGCAGCGGCGAGGTCAGCGTGCTCAACCACCACAGCTGGGTCGAGTGCGGCCGGGTGCTGGTGCCCGAGCTGGTCAAGGGCCAGCTCGAGGGCGGTATCGCCATGGGCATTGGCCATGCGTTGCTGGAAGAGATGCCGCTGTACGAGGGTGGCCCGGGCGAGGGCGACTGGAACTTCAACCGTTATCGCCTGCCGATGGCCAAGCATGTGGCGGTGTGGAAGCAGACGTCCGAGATCCTGCCGCCGCTGTCGCCGACCGACCCGTCCAAGGGCATCGCCGAGGTGGTGATGATCCCGGTGGTCGGCGCCATCGGCAATGCCGTGGCCCATGCCATCGGCAAGCGTGTCCGCGACCTGCCCATCACCCCCGCCCGCGTCAAGGAGGCCCTCAATGGCTGACCGCAAGCTGCAACTGACCCTCAACGGTCAACCTGTCGTCACCGAAGTGGTCCCCGATGACCTGGCGATGATCGACTACCTGCACGAGTACCAGAACCTCACAGGCTCGCGCCTGGGCTGCGGGCAGGGCATCTGCCACGCCTGCGTGGTGATCGTCGACAACCCCGACGGCACCAGCGAGGAAGTGCGCACCTGCATCACCGGCGCGCACTATTTCGAGGGCAAGAAAGTCCGCACCATCGAAGGCCACGCCAAGCTAGACGAAGCCGGCAACCCCACCGAGTTGAACCCGATCCAGCAGAAGTTCGTCGACCGCTTCGCCTTCCAGTGCAGCTACTGCGCGCCGGGCTTCGTCAACGCCGCCACGGTGCTGGTGGAGAAAGCCCAGCGCAAGCCGCTGAAAAAGAGCGAGCTGGAGGATGCCATCGAAGCCAGCCTCGGCCACCATGTGTGCCGCTGCACCGGCTACGTGCGCTACTACGAGGCGACCCGCGACGTGCTGGGCGACCTCGGCCTGGTCAAGGAGGGTTGAGCATGACGCGAGTTCTGAGCAGCCTGGCCTTGGCCATTGGCGCGCTGGTCGCCTGCAACGTCCAGGCGGCCGACGAGGCATTGATCAAGCGCGGCGAATACCTCGCCCGCGCCGCCGACTGCATGGCCTGCCACACCGCCGAAGGTGGCGCGCCCTATGCTGGCGGCCTGCCGATCCATTCGCCGTTCGGCACCATCTACGGCACCAACATCACCCCGGACAAGCAGCACGGCATCGGCAGCTACAGCAGCGACGAGTTCTTCGCCGCCCTCACCGAGGGCAAGCGCAAGGACGGCGCCAACCTCTACCCGGCCATGCCCTACACCTCGTACCACCTGATCAAGCGCGAGGATTCCGATGCGATCCACGCCTACCTGATGAGTGTGGCGCCAATCAACCGGCCGGCGCCGGAAACCAACCTGAGCTTCCCGTTCAATGTGCGCACCGGCCTGATGGGCTGGAACCTGCTGTACGGCAAGAGCGTGCAGCTGGAGGAGGGCAAGGGCAACAGCGAGGCGTGGAAGCGTGGCCAGTACATGGTCGAGGTGCTCGGCCATTGCGGCGAGTGCCACACCCCGCGCAATCTCATCGGCGCGCTGCAGCAGGACAAGCGCCTGACCGGCGGCCTGCTGCTGGGCTACCTGGCGCCAAGCCTGCTGGCCCAGGACCTGGCCGACCGCGGCTGGAACCAGGCCGACCTGGCGACCTTCCTCAAGCACGGTATCAGTGCCCAGGGCAGCATGTTCAACGAGATGTACCCGGTGGTGCACCACAGCACCCAGCACCTTGAAGACAGCGACCTGTCGGCCATGGCCACGTTCCTCCTGGGCGATCAGCCGCCGGCGGCCAAGGTGGTGCAGGCGGTGGCCCATGAAACCCTGGGCGAAAGCGCCAAGCGCGGCCGCCAGCAGTACCTCAACGTCTGCGCCGGTTGCCACGGCGGCGATGGCGAGGGCAAGCCGCACATCGCCGTGGCCATGCAGGGCAACACCGTGCTGCGCCAGGCCGACTCGCGCAACCTGGTCAAGGCCATCGTCGACGGCATCCGCGAACAGCAGTTCACCGGCTTCGAGCGCATGCAGCCGATGCCGGGCTTTGCCGACAAGCTCGACGACCAGCAGCTGACCGACATGGTCAACTACCTGCGCGAAGCCTGGGGCGGCCTGCCGGGCGACCTGACCACCCAGCAGCTGGCCCAGCTGAAGGCGGATTGACCCGTGCAGCATCTCGACCTGCAGGTGGTGCGCCAGGCGGCGCAATGGTCGCGCGACGGCCTGCGCGTGTGGCTGTGCAGCGTGCTGTGCACCTATGGCTCGGCGCCGCGCGCGCCGGGTTCGCTGCTGGCGGTGAGCGAGGGTGGGCAGTGGGTGGGATCGCTGTCGGGTGGCTGTGTCGAGGATGACTTCCTCGAACGCGTCGCCGCCGGCGAGTTCGCCACGGCGGTTGCCGTGGTGCGCTACGGCGACGGCAGCGACACCCGCGGCAACATCCGCCTGCCGTGCGGCGGCATTCTCGACGTGCTGGTGGAGAACCTGCCCGGCGACTGTGCCACCCAGGCGCATCTCGCCGAGCTGGAGAGCGCCTTGCTCGGGCGTCGGCGGCTGTTGCGCGAGGTTGACCTGCGCAGCGGTGAACGGCGGCTGAGCGATGACCTCGGCCAGGGGCCACGGGTGGAGCGTGGCGAGCATTGCGTGCGCCTGCGCATCGGCGCCGCCCAGCGTCTGTTGCTGGCGGGCTATTCCAGCGTCGCGCATTTCTGCGCCGAATTCGGCAAGGGCCTGGGCTTCGAAGTGGTGCTGTGCGACCCTCGCGACGAGGTGATGGACAACGTGGTGCTCGACGGGATAGAAATCCGCCGTGAACTGCCTTCGCTGTTCATCGCCAACGGCGGCTGCCATCGCGATACCGCGGTGGTGGCGCTTACCCACGACCCCAAGATCGATGACCTGGCCATGCTCGAAGCGGTGCGTACCGAAGCGTTCTACATCGGTGTGATGGGCTCACAGGCCACGTCGGCAAAGCGTCGTGAGCGCCTGCGCCGTATCGGCGAGCTCGGTGATGCAGACATGGCGCGCATCCATGCGCCGATCGGCCTGAACCTGGGCAGCAAGACGCCGGCGGAGATCGCCCTGGCGGTGCTCGCCGATATCCTGCGGACCCGCAGCGGCATCGCCCGCGAGGCCTTGTGAAGGTCGTCGCCCTGGTGTTGGCGGCCGGGCAGGGCGCGCGCTTCGGCGCGGACAAGCGCCGGGCCCTGCTGGCCGATGGGCGCAGCCTGTTGCAGCACAGCGTCGAGCGCGCCCTGGCGGCGTTCGACGAGGTGCGCGTGGTGTTGCGCGCTGGCGAGCGGGCAGAGGACCTTGGGTTGCCGCCGGCCTGCCGGGTCGTCCACAGCCCCGAGGCAGGCCTGGGCATGGGCCATAGCCTGGCGGCCGGCGCGGCGTCGCTGGGTGACAGCGAGGCGCAGGCGGTGGCGATCCTGCTCGGGGACATGCCGTGGATCCAGGCGGCGACCTTCCGTCGTCTGCTCGCCTCGGCGGCGCCCTCGATCATCGTGGTGCCGCGACACCAGGGGCAGAACGGCCACCCGGTGGTGTTCGGCCGGGATTACTGGGCCGAGCTTGGCCAGTTGTCCGGTGATGAAGGGGCGCGTTCGGTGCTGCGGCGGCATGCGAACAGCGTTTTGCTCCTGGAATTGCAGGACAGCGGTGTGCTGCGCGACGTCGATACGCCCTCGGCGCTCGGCTAGACTGCCCTGGGGCCGCCCCGTCACCGACGCCACCGTTGAGGGAAAACCCTCATTGCCGCTCATCCGGCGGCCTCCTAGCATGGATCCGGTTACCTACCCCAGGCCACAGGAGCACAACCATGACCAGCCCCAACGACGACAAACGCCCAACCCCCGACCCGGCCGAGGACAACGCCTTCTTCCCTTCGCCGTACTCCCTCAGCCAGTTCACCTCGCGCAAGTCCGACCTCAGCGGCGCCGACTATCCCGACGCCTACCGTGGCGGGCGCTGGAAGGTCCTGCTGATCGGTGCCGACGAGCGCTACCTGCTCACCGACAACGGCACGCTGTTCTCCACTGGCAACCACCCGGTGGAAACCCTGCTGCCGATGTACCACCTGGACAAGGCCGGTTTCGCCTTCGACGTCGCGACCTTGTCGGGCAACCCGGTCAAGTTCGAGTACTGGGCCATGCCCGGCGAGGACACCGAGGTGCTGGGCCTGTTCGATCGCTACAAGCCGGCGTTCAAGCAGCCACGCAAGCTCGCCGATGTGCTGGAGCAGGCCTTGGGTGAGGACTCGGACTATATCGGTGTGTTCATCCCGGGCGGGCACGGCGCGCTGATCGGCTTGCCGGAAAGCGAAGAGGTCGGGCGCGTGCTGAAATGGGCGGCGGACCACGACAAGTTCGTCATCACCCTGTGCCACGGCCCGGCGGCGCTGCTGGCCGGCGGCAGGCTCTACGACGGCTACAAGATCTGCGCCTTCCCAGACGATCTGGATGCCAAGACCCCGGACATCGGCTACATGCCCGGCCACCTGACCTGGAAGTTCGGCGAACGCCTGCAGGCCCAAGGCGTCGAGATCATCAACGAGGGTATTTCCGGGGCCGTCCACCAGGACCGCAAGCTGCTCACCGGCGACAGCCCGCTGGCCGGCAATGCGCTGGGCAAGCTGGCCGCCTCGGCGTTGCTCAAGGCAGTCAACGGCGGATGAGGGACCTGCCATTCGATCAGGTGGTGCAAGCCGTCCAGCGGATCGCGCAGGCAACCGACCTGGCGGGTATCCAGACGGCCGTGCGCAATGTCGCCCGGCCGCTGGGCTATGACCGCTTCGTGCTGTTCAGCGCCAGCGCTGCGCGGGACGAGGTGGTCGAGCGCATCCATTGGGTGGAGGGGGACTGGTTCGGCGATGGCCAGGCGGTCGATGCCCAGACCTACGTGCGCCACTGCCCTGTGACCCGTCACCTGCTGGCGGCACGCGAGCCGTTCTTCTGGAGCAAGCGGCTGGACGATGGCAACGAGCGCTACCGCGTGGTACGAACGCCAAGCGGGCCGGGTATCCACGGCTTGCAGGTGCCGGTGTTCGGCCCCGCAGGCCTGGAAGGCGCCATGAGTTTCGGTGGTGCGCAGGTCGTGGCGACACCTGCCGCACGGCTGGCCCTGACGTTGCTGGCCCAGGCCGCCTTCGCGGGCGCTCGGCGGCTGCTGGAAGCGCCCAGCGGCCAGGGGCGCTTGTCCGAGCGTGAGCGCCAGGTCCTGGCCTGGACCGCCGCCGGGCAGCGTCAGGCCGATATCGCCGCCACCCTGGGCCTGTCGCTGCGCACCGTGGAAAACCACTTGCGCGCCGCCCGCCGGCGCCTGGGAGTGAGCACCACCGCCCAGGCGATCAGGATCGCACTGGGCAGCGGTGCGCTCGACTGACTCAGCCCTTGTGCGCGACGTTCAGTACCACCTTGCCGATATGCCGGCCCGACTCCATCAGTTCATGGGCCTGGCTGGCCGCCGCCAGCGGGAAGATGGCGTGGATCAGCGGCTTGACCGCGCCGCTGCGTACGTGAGGCCAGGCCTTGGCCTGCAGCTCGCCGAGGATCGCCGCCTTGTCGTCGGCGCTGCGCGCGCGCAGGGTCGAGCCGATATGGGTCAGGCGCTTGGTCAGCAGCGGGAACAGGTCGACCTCGGTGGCCGGGCCCTTGACCACGCCGATCTGCACGATACGCCCGTCCATGGCGGCGGCCCTGAAGTTCCGCGCCACGTAGTCGCCGGCGATGATGTCGACGATCACATCCACGCCCTTGCTGTCGGTGTGCGCCATGACCTGTTCGACGAAGTCCTCGCGGGTGTAGTCGATGGCCACGTCGGCGCCCAGTTCGAGGCTGGCGGCCTGTTGCCCGGCGCCGTTGACCGTGGTGAAGATCTTCGCCGCGCCCAGGGCCCGGGCCAGTTGCGTCGCGGTAGTGCCGATGCCCGACGCGCCACCATGGATCAGCACGCTTTCACCGGCCTTGAAGCCGCCGCGCTGGAACAGGTTGACCCACACGGTCATGAAGGTTTCCGGCAAGGCCGCGCCCTCGACCATCGACAGGTTGTCCGGCAGGTGCGCGGTGGTGCGCTCGTCGGCCACGGCGTACTCGGCATAGCCGCCGCCCTGGACCAGGGCGATCACCGCGTCACCCACGGCAAAGTGGCGGACTTGTTCGCCGATGGCCACGACCTTGCCGGCGATCTCCAGGCCCGGAATGGCCGGTGCGCCGGCGGGCGGGTCGTACAGGCCCTTGCGTTGCAACAGGTCTGGGCCGTTGACGCCGGCGGCATGCACCTGCACCAGCACCTCGCGCGGGCCTGGCTGGGGCGTGGCATGGCTGGCGACCTGCAGGACCTCGGGGCCGCCTGGCCGGGTGATGTCGATGGCGCTCATTTGGGTTGGGATGATGTGACGCATGAAGACCTCTGTCATTCTGAAGAAAGGCCGTGTCGGCCCGTTGCGTCACAGGGTATGAAACCTGGGTTGCCGGGTCGCGCGGCGATTTTGCGACGCACCTTTGCAGATTTTCTTCAGCCGGCAGTGGCTGCGCTGAATCAGGAGTGGACCAATGAACTGGGATGATGCCCGCATGCTGCTGGCCTTGAGCCGCGAACTGACCCTGCGCCGCGCCGCCCGGGTACTGCGGGTCGATCAGGCCACCGTGGGCCGGCGGGTGGCGGCGCTGGAGGCGGACCTTGGCGCGACCCTGTTCCTGCGCACCCCCGCTGGCTACCAGTTGACCGCCACCGGCGAAGTGGCCGTGGAACTGGCGCAGAAAATGGAGCAGGCCGCCCTGGAACTGGCCCGCCGCACCCGAGGCGCAGACAACGAACAGGCCGGCGAGGTGCGCATCGCCACCACCGACTCCCTGGCCCTGGAGTTCGTCATCCCGGCGCTGCGGCAGGTGCACGAAACCCATCCCGAGGTGCGCGTGGTGCTCAGCGGCAGCTCGGAGATCGTCAACCTGTCGCAGCGTGAAACCGACATCGCCATCCGCAACCAGCGCCCGGACAGCCCCGACCTGGTGCTGCGCAAGCTGGCCAGCTGGCAAATGGGCCTGTTCGCCTCGGCGGACTACCTGGCGCGGCGGGGCATGCCGGAGGAGGGCAGCTTCGCCGGCCACGACCTGGTGGTGTACGAGCCGTACTGGCGCGACCGCGCCGAGCCGACCCTGGTGGACGTGCCCATGGGTGAGGGGCGGGTGGTGATGGCGGCCAACGCCAGCATGATGCTGCGCCGGGGCATTGGCGAGGGCCTGGGCCTGGGTGAGATCCCGGTGGAGTTGGGGCAGCGTGATGGCTTGCGGCGGGTCTGGCCGCAGCGTACGCGCAGCCAGCCCTATGAGGTGTGGATGGTCACCCACCAGGATCTGCGCCATACGGCCAGGGTGCGCGCGGTGATCGAGCACCTGGTGCGGGCGTTTGCCCCACCGCAGTAACAATCGGTTACAGTCGCTGTTGGCAACCTTGCGAGCCCTGTAGGCGCGGACTCATCCGCGATGCGCCGCCTGGCGGCGCCTTTCCCAGATCCCGGCACTCTAAAAACGACCTGCGAAGAACAACATGAAATCAGTGCGCACCGTCATCTCGGAAAACTTCTTCCGCCGTTTCAGGACCACCTTCGCGCCGCACCTGGAAGCCCTCGGCATTGACCTGCCACTGCTGGAGCGCGCCGATATCGAGATCCCCGGCGACCAGTACGTCGCCCTGTGGGAAGCCGCCGGCACGCGCAACCCCGCCGTCGGCCTGACCCTGGGCAGCCAGACCGAGGCCGACGACATCGGTGCCCTGGGCCACGCCTTGCATTGCGCGCCCAGCGTGGAAAAGGCGCTGATGACCCTGCACACCTACATCGTGGTGTTCGCCCAGGAGTCGTCCATCGACTATGGCTGCGAGGGCCGCCAACTGCGCATCACCTACCAGGTCACCGACAGCACCGTGGTCAACCGCCGCCAGGACGCCGAGTTCGCCATCGCCGCGATCCTGCGCCAGTTGCAGCTGATCACCGCCAGCCCGGTGCGGCCGCTGCGGGTGGACTTCGAGCACCCGCGCCCGGCGGACGTGTCAGTGCACAAGCAGTTGTTCATGTGCCCGTTGTTCTTCAGCCAGCCAACCAACCGCATCACGCTCTCCAGCGATGTCCTCGAACTCCCGGTGGCGCAGGGCAACGAGCGCCTGTTCAGGGCGCTGGAGCCGTACCTGCAGCAGGAGCGCGAGCAGCGCAGCATCAGCGACGAGCTGTTGCCCCAGGTCACCCGCATGATCGCCCTGGGCATGGCCAGTGGCGTGCCGTCGCTGGACGAGGTCAGCGAGCGCATGGGGCTGAGCCGGCGTACCCTGCAACGTCGGCTCAAGGACCAGAACATCGAATTTTCGCTGCTGGTGGAGGACGTGCGGCGTGACCTGGCGTTGGGCTACCTGAATCATTCGGACTACTCGATGACGCAGATCTCGTTGCTGCTCGGCTACGCCGAGTCCGGCTCGTTCACCCGAGCGTTCCGTCGCTGGACCGGGCAATCGCCGCAGCAGTTTCGCCAGGCCGGGCGCACGCCTGGCACGGCGTGCTGAAAATCTGGCACCCATCGCCAATCCACCGTTCGTTGCCCTCGATACCCTGATCGGGACTGCACTCCCAAGGGTGAAATCCGAGGACTCAGCGTGAACGACAACAACAATATCCCGCACGAGCACCGCTCCTTCTGGCAGCACGACTATGGCGCCTACCTCCCCAACAGCCGCCTGACCGAAGACCTCAAGGTCGATGTGGCGGTCATCGGCGGTGGCTTCACCGGGCTGAACACGGCCTGGCAGTTCAAGCGCGACAACCCCGGCGCTCGGGTGGTGCTGCTGGAGGCGGCGCAGATTGGCTTCGGTGCCAGTGGGCGCAACGCCGGCTTCAGCACCCGGCTGTTCGGCCTCGAGCCGGAACTGGTGGTACTGCGCTGGGGGCGGCAGAAAATGATCGACGCCCATCGCTACCTGGAGAAGGCCGTGGCCTACACCCGCGAGGTGATCGAGCAGCACGGCATCGATTCGGACTACCGCCATGCCGGACTGCTGCGGGTCAGCTATTCGCCGCGGCAACTGGCGCGCCTGGACAAGACCTTGGAGCTGTATGCGTCCCTGGGCCTGGCGGCAGATATGCGCTGGCAGGACGCTGCCACGTTGCGGCAACAGTACGATTCGCCGCGCCTGCTGGGCGGTATCCGTGAAACCGAGACCGGCTACCTCGACCCCTGCAAGCAGGTGCGGGGCCTCAAGGGCCTGGCGGCCTCGGTGGGCGTGCGCATCCACGAGTCCACGCCGGTGCTGGACATCGACACCGGGGGCAGCGGCATCGTGCTGCGCACCCCCGTGGCCCGGGTGACCACCGACAAGCTGGTGCTTGCCACCAACGCCTACTCGCGGCAGGTGCCCGGCTCCCGCCCCCTGCAGCGGCGCCAGTTCCCGCTGTGGACTTACCAGGTGGTCACCGAGCCCCTGGGCGATGCACTGTGGCAGCGCCTGGGCTGGCAGGGCCGGGAAGCCTTCGGCGACAACCGGCAGATGCTGCATTATTTCCGCCCGACCGTGGACGGGCGCATCGTCATGGGTGGCGGCGATGTGCTGGCCTACTCCGGCAGCGCCATGGACGAACAGCCGTCGCCGGCCACCTGGGCCCACTGCGAGGCGCACCTGAAGTGGATCTACCCGCAGTTGCGTGACGTGCGCATCGCCTACCGCTGGGGCGGGCCGGTGTCGGTCAATGCCGACATGGTCCCGGAAATCAGCTTCATCGACGACGAGCGGGTGATCTACGCCGGCGGCTGCTTTGGCCATGGCGTGGCGCTGAGCCACCTCAACGGCCGCACCATCGCCGATCTGCTGCAGGGGCGCCAGAGCGAGCTGAGCGACTTCTGGATCGTCAACCGCAAGGCCATCGCCATGCCCGGCAACACCCTGTCGTGCTGGGCCGGGCGTACGGCGCGCCAGGCGTTGCGGGCGTGGGACTGGTGGGAGGAGCGCGGGCTCAAGGCCTGACATGCAGCGGGTGCGCGCCTGCTGGCACCGGATGACAAATACCCTGGCGCCTGCGGCCAAGCCGTTGGCCGCCGCCATTGAATACTGTCTGTCACGCAGAGCCGGAAACGCATTTGAGGCCGTCCCTCGGCGGCCTCTTTTTTCCGCGCCCTTGCCCGTTACGAACTGCCTTTCGATAACCACAACAATCCCGCAAGGAAAAGTTCATGAAACCACGCCCCCTGTCCCTGTTGGGCGGCGCGCTGTTGGCGCTGCTCGGTACCATCACTTCCCTCTCGGCCCTCGCCGAGCTCACCCCCACAGGGGCCGAAAAGAACGGCAACGCCGATGGCAGCATTCCGGCCTGGACCGGCGGCCTGACCCAGGCGCCGGCCGGCTGGTCGCCGGGCCATGGCGACCCCTATGCCGGCGACCAGCGCCTGTATTCGATCGATGCCAGCAATGTGGCCCAGTACCAGGGGCAGCTGCCGCAAGGGCAGGTGGCGTTGATCAAGGCTTATCCGGGCTATCGCCTGGATGTCTACCCCACACACCGCAGCTGCGCGATCCCGGCCGAGGTGGCCAGGCGCACCCAGGACTTCGCCGGGCAGGCACGCATCGGTGTCGATGGTTGGCGCCTGGAGCAGGCCGCCGGGGCCGCGGTGCCGTTCCCGCAGCCGAAAAGCGGCATCGAGGTGCTGTGGAACTACAAGCTGCGTTACATGGCCAAGGGCCGCAAGGCACAGATCTCGTTCCTGCGCCGCGAAGCGGGTGGCGGGCTCACCGAGATCCGCCAGTGGGCCAGCGAGTACTACCCCTACAATGACCCGGCGGTGAAAGCTGCCCAGGACACCGGCGACATCGAAGCCAAGCTGCTCTACGACATCCAGTCGCCGTCCTCGCGCGCCGGCGAGATGTACCTGGTGCATGCCCGCCTGGACCAGCCACAGAACGCCTGGATCTACTTCCCCGGCCAACGCCGCGTGCGCCAGGCCCCGACCTTTGCCTACGACAACCCGATCGCCGGCTCCGACAACCTGTACTTTGTCGACCAGATCAACATGTTCACCGGCGCCCTGGACCGCTACGACTTCAAGCTGGTCGGCAAGCGCGAAATGGTGGTGCCGTACAACTCCTACCGGCTGGTCGACAAAAGCAACCGCTATGAAACGCTGATCGGCGAGCAGTACCTGGACCGCGATGCGCAGCGCTACGAGAAACACCGGGTATGGGTGGTGGAGGCCACGGTCAAGACCGACAAGCGCCACGCCTTCGCCAAGCGCGTGTTCTATTTCGACGAGGACAGCTGGAGCCTGCTGCACGTGGACATGTACGACGCCAGGGGCAACCTGTGGCGGGTGCAGGAGGGCAGCCTGTGGGCCGACCCCGAGATCCAGGCCTGCACCAGCTTCGAGTATGTCAGCTACGACCTGATCGCCCGGCGTTACATCGCCGACGGCTTCACCCAGCAGGGCGCGGCCCTGGACCTTACCGCCGGCCTGCAGGGCCGGGTCAGTGACAAGTTGTTCAACGCAGGCGAACTGCGCCGTCGCGGCGAGCGCTAATCCCCGGGAGACCACAGCATGAACAGACTCCCTTCGCGGGCATGGGCGAAGGCCGCCCCGTGCCCGGCGCTGGCCCTGGCGGCAGTCGGATGGCTCGGCGTACAGCCTTGCCAGGCCTTCACCTTCGGTAGCGAGGACGGGCTCTCGGGCAGTTTCGACTCGACCTTGTCCTACGGTTTCGCCAGCCGCCTGCAGTCATCCGACTGCCACCTGCTGGGCAGTGACAACGGCGGCTGCAACACTGGCACCGGCAATGAGCTGGGCCGTTACTACAACCTCGAACGCGGCAATGGCTATGCCAACGCCGACATCAACTACGCCAATGCCGACGACGGCAACCTCAACTACCACAAGCACGACGTGTTCTCCCAGGTGCTCAAGGGTACCCATGAACTGAGCCTGCGCTTGGGCGACGGCTGGAGTGCCCTGGGCCGGGTTGCCTGGGCCCGCGACTTCAAGATGGACGATACCCGCCGTACCGACCTTCAAGGCCCGGCCCGACGCGACGCCACCCAGCGCTTCGACCTGCTCGACCTGTGGCTGGCGAAAAGCTTCGACCTCGGCGAGATGCCGGCCAAGGTCAAGGTCGGCAACCAGGTGATCAGCTGGGGCGCGGAGATGTTCATCAGCGGTGGCATCAACCAGATCAACGCCCTGAGCCTGCCCAAGTACCACACACCGGGCACCCAGCTCAAAGAGGTGTTCATCCCCGCGCCGATGGCTTCGTTCAGCCTGGGGCTGAGCGATAGCCTGAGCCTGGAGGGCTACTACCAGTTCAAGTGGAATGCCTACGGCCTGGACCCGGTGGGCAGCTACTTTTCCACCGTCGATATCGCCGGGGAAGGGCGCCGGGCGATCTACTACCCGACGAACTACATCGAGGGCCTGCAACCGGGCGTCTGCGCCGGCACGCCGACGGGCCGCTGTGGCGACCCGCTGAGCAGCGGCCTGAGCCATGAGCAGATCGTCGCCAGCGGCCTGGCGGTGCCCTACGGCGGCGAGCGCAAGGCCGGCAATGGCGGTCAGTACGGTGTCGCCCTGCGCTGGATGGCCGAGTCGATCGGCACCGAGTTCGGCCTGTTCTACCAGCGCTACCACGACAAGCTGCCCTTTGTCGGCTACACCGCGCGCAGCAACCCCGATGCCCTGGTGGTGGACGACTACTTCATCAACTACGGCGAGGACAAGGACCTGTTCGGCCTGTCCGTGAGCACCCTGGTCGGACCGGTGGCGGTGGCCGGTGAGTTGTCGTTCCGGCCCCGGGACAGCGTGGCCATCGACCCCACCGTACCCTTCGGCCAGGCCTTCAGTGGCGGTTACAACCGCTACAGCGTGTTCGACACCGGCGAGCACAAGGGTTTCGTCGAGACACGCAAGTGGCAGGCCGATGTGAATGCCACCTACACCTTCTCGGGCAACGACCCGCTGGGCTTCATCCCCGACGCCCTGGGCGCCTCCGACGCGTTCCTGCTGGCCGAGGTGGCGGTGGTGCGCTATCCGGGCCTGGATCTGTCGGGCGAGGTGCCCTACGTGCTGCCGGACTACTCGCTGCCCGACCGCACCTCGTGGGGCTATGTGGCCGAGTTCGGGGTCAACTACCCGAACCTGTTCGGCAGCGGCGTCACCGTCACCCCGCAACTGGACTTCAGCCATGACGTCAAGGGCACCACGCCCAACGCGATGCCCTTCGTCGAGGGGCGCAAGTCGTTGACCGCCTCCCTGCTGTTCAACCACCGCGACCGCTGGAAAGGCGGTCTGCAGTGGGTGCGCTACTGGGGCGGAGGCGACAACAACCTGATGGCCGACCGCGACTTCGTCAGCGGCAATATTTCCTACTCCTTCTGATCCGGCCGCCACGCGCTTGCAGGGCGCGTGGTGGGGAGGCTATTCATGCTGGCTAATCTGGTCTCGGCGCTTGAGCGCCTGGTCTTTCGCCATCGCCTGGCGACCCTCGGCCTGCTGGCCGTGGTCACCCTGGTGATGGGCCTGTTCGCCGCGCGTCTGGAGATGACGGCGGGCTTCGACAAACAGCTGCCGCAGCAGCACCCCTATATCAAGACGTTCAACCAGTACCGTGACGTGCTGTTCGGCGCCAACCGCGTCATCGTGGTGCTGCGGGCGCGCCATGGCGATATCTGGAACACGGCGGCGCTGACCCGCCTGCACGACCTGACCCAGACGCTGTTCTTCCTGCCGGGCATCGATCGGCGCAGCGTCACCTCGCTGTGGACGCCGAACACCCGCGCGGTGCAGATCACCGAGGCGGGCATGAAGGCCGAGGATGTGGTCGGCGGTGATGTCACCGTCGGCAACCTCGATGCCCGGGCCATTGCCGGCATCCGCGAGCGCACCCTGGCTGGAGGCTTTGTCGGTAGCCTGGTGGCCAACGACCAGCGTGGGGCGATGGTGGTGGCGGAGCTGGCCGACCCGGATCCGGTGACGGGCAAACGCCTCGATTACCTGGCCTTCAGCCGCCAGCTGGAGGACCAGGTGCGGGCGCAGTACGCCGATGCCGACTTCGACGTGCAGATCATCGGCTTCGCCAAGCAGATGGGCGATATCGGCGCCGGCGCCCGCAGCGTGGTCGGATTCTTCGCCCTGGCCTTTGTGCTCACGGCGCTGGCCGTCTACTGGTACACCCGCTCCTGGCGGCTCACCGTGCTGCCGCTGGTGTGCTCGCTGGTGTCGGTGGTGTGGCAGTTCGGCACGCTGACACTGCTGGGCTTCGGCCTCGATCCGCTGGCGATCCTGGTGCCGTTCCTGGTGTTCGCCATCGGCGTGTCCCACGGCGTGCAGCAGGTCAATTTCATCGCCAAGGAAGTCTGCGCCGGCGCCGATGGCATGACCGCCGCCCGACGCAGTTTCGTCGGCCTGATGATTCCCGGCACCCTGGCCCTGATCACCGCCTTCGTCGGTTTCGCCACCCTGGTGCTGGTGCCGATCCCGATGATTCGCGAACTGGCCATCACCGCGTCGGTGGGGGTGGCCTACAAGATCATCACCAACCTGGTGATGCTGCCGGTGCTGGCCAGCTACTGCCGTTTCGATGGGCGCTACGTGGCCAGGGTCGAGCGCCTGCGGGCACGCCGCGAGCGGCAGATGACCGGCCTTGGGCGCATCGCCGAACCGCGCAACGCGGTGCGAGTGACCGTGCTGGGCGTCGGCCTGATGGCGTTGGCGGTGTGGCAGAGCCAGGGTCGGCACATCGGTCATGTGCTGCCGGGCGCGCCCGAGTTGCACGCCGATTCGCGCTACAACCAGGACGTGGAACAGGTGGTGGGGCACTTTGCCCTGGGCCTGGACCTGTTCACCGTGGCCGTGCAGACCCCGGCGGGTGGGTGCTATCGGCACGACGTGATGGCCTATGTCGATCGCCTGACCTGGTACCTGGGCACCTTGCCCGGCGTACTGTCGGCGCAGTCGCTGCCGGCCATGGCCAAGCTGGCGGCCTCGGGGGTCAATGAGGGCAACCCGAAATGGGCGGCGCTGCCGGTCGACGAGCTGTCCCTGGGCGAATCCGTGCGCCAGGTGCCCGAAGCACTGCGCCTGTTCGATGCCGACTGCACCGTGCTGCCGGTCAACCTGTACCTGGCCGATCACAAGGCCAGCACCCTCAAGCAGATAACCGCGGCCGTCGAGCAGTACCGCGAGCGCCATGTACTGCCAGGGGTTGACGTGCGCCTGGCCAGCGGCAACGCCGGGGTACAGGCCGCCACCAACGCGGTGGTGGAGGGCTCGGAGCTGCCGATGATGCTCTACGTGTACCTGACCATCGTACTGCTGGTGGGGCTGGTGTACCGCGACTGGCGGGCCATGCTTGCCTGCTGCCTGCCGCTGACCCTGGCGACCTTCCTCGGTTATTGGTTCATGAAGGCCCTGGACATCGGCCTGACCGTGGCCACCTTGCCGGTGATGGTCCTGGCCGTGGGCGTGGGGGTGGATTACGCCTTCTACCTCTACAACCGCCTGCAATTGCATCTGGCAGAGGGGCGCGACATCGTTGCCGCATTCCAGCAGGCCCTGCGCGAAGTGGGCGTGGCCACGGTGTTCACCGCGCTGACGCTGTCGGTGGGGGTGGCCACCTGGTCGTTCTCGGCGCTGAAGTTCCAGGCCGACATGGGCCTGCTGCTGACCTTCATGTTCATGGCCAACATGCTGATGGCGGTGACCCTGCTGCCGGCGTTGGCCGTGGTGCTGGAAAGGCTGGTTCCGCGACGGGGGCCGGTCCGCGCGCCCCTGATCGCCCATTGAGAAGGGCTGAAGGATGAAGACTGTTCAGGTGTTGCCCTGGTTGCTGGGGTTGATATGGGCAGGGCAGGTCAGTGCGGCGCCGGCCATTGCCCTGAGCGACGTGCGCCATGCCCCCCTGGTGGCGGTGGCGCGGACCGCAGACGGGGTGGTCGCGGTGGGTGACCACGGTGTGGTGGCGTTGTCCGGCGATGGCCAGCAATGGCGCCAGGCGCGCAGCGTGCCGGTGGATGGCTTGCTGACTGCCCTGAGCTTCGTCGATGAGCGCCAAGGCTGGGCGGTAGGGCATGGCGGGGTGCTGCTGCACAGCGTTGATGGCGGCCAGAACTGGGTCCTGCAACAGCGCCTGGCGGGCAAGCCGGTGCTGTTGTCGGTGCTGTTCAGCGATGCCCGCCACGGCCTGGTCGTCGGGGCCTATGGCTATGCGGCGCGCACGGCGGATGGCGGTGTCAGCTGGCAGCCGATGCCCGTCGGCGAGGAGGGCGACGACTTTCACCTCAACCAGGTGTTCCAGGCCGCCGACGGCAGCCTGTTCATCGCCGGCGAGGCCGGCCATGCCTACCGCTCCACTGACCAGGGCGGGTCCTGGCAGGCGCTGGACACCGGCGTCAGTGGCTCGCTGTGGACCGGCACCGGCCTGCGTGATGGTCGCGTGCTGCTGGCGGGGATGAGTGGGCGGGTGTTGCTGGGCGATCGCGATGGCCGACATTGGCAGGCTCTCGACAGCGGCAGCCGCGAAGCGATCACCGCCGTGACGCAACTGGATGACGACCGGGTGGCGCTGGTGGGCAACTCAGGCCTGGTGGCGATCTCCGATGCGCGAGTGACGCACTTCACCAGCGCAGTACGGGAAGACCGCCTGAACCTGTCGGCCCTGGCCGCGCGATCCGGCCACCTGCTGCTGTTCGGTGCCGCCGGCGTGGTCAAGGGTGTGGCACCAGATGCCAATGCCGCTGTCACCCCGCGCCAATCCACCGCCAATGCCCCTCGATAGACTCAAGCCAGGCCGATCGCCTGTTGCGGAGCCCCTATGTTCAAGCGTTACTTGCGTCATCTGCTGTGTGGTCTGTCGTTGTGCGCCGGCGCCGCGTCGGTACTGGCCGACTTCGTGCCGGAACAGGCCCGTGTCGAAGTGCTTGGCGATCATCGTGACCAGCACTGGTTCTGGATCTGGGGCAGCAATGCGCCCAACATGGTCGATGGCCGCGCCTACCTGTTCGACGACCAGGGCCGCAACCTCGGCCAGCTGAGCACCGGCATCTGGTCCAACGGCCTGCAGCTGGCGCGTAGCCGTGACGAGCTGTATGCCACCGAGATCTACTTCAGCCGTGGCGTGCGCGGCCAGCGCAGCGACGTGGTCACGGTGTACGACGCCAGGACCCTGAGCCCCAAGCGCGAGATCCCGATTCCGGCCAAGCGCATGACCGCACTGATCTCCACGGGCCTCAGCGTGCTGTCCGATGACGAGCGCTTCCTGCTGGTGCTCAACTTCACCCCGGCACAGTCCATCTCGGTGGTGGACCTGGCGAACGACCGCTTCGTCACCGAGGTGGCGATCCCCGGCTGCGCGTCGATCTACCCGGCCGGACCTCGCGATTTTTACGCCATCTGCGGCAACGGCGGGTTCTTTCACCTGCGCCTGGACGAGCAGGGGCACGTGGCGTTGCAGGAGCGCACGCCGCCAGCGTTCGATCCGCTGCAGGACCTGCTGCTGACCACCGGCGTGCGCGATGGCGACACCTGGTACTTTGTCTCCCAGCACAATCGCGCCTATGCCCTGGACATGAGCGCCGAGGGCGTGCGCCCGCGCAAGCAGTGGTCGCTGCTGAGCGATCAGGAGCGCGCCGATGGCTGGGGCATCGCCGGCAACCACGGCGTGGCCTTGCACCGGCAGAGCGGGCGCCTGTACGTGCTGATGCACAAGGACAAGCCGGAGAACTACCAGAAGACCGGCACCGAGGTGTGGGTGTTCGATGTGGCCACCCAGCAGCGGGTGGCGCGCCTGTCGCTCAAGGAACAGAGCACCGCCATCGGCGTCAGCCAGGGCGCGCAACCACGGCTGTACAGCCTGGACTGGATGGTGCCGATGCCGAGCCTGTTCACCTTGTGGGTCTACCTGAGCGAAGGCGAGGCCGGGTTGACCCCGCTGCTGCGCCAGGGCGTGAACCTGTACGACGCCGACAGCGGCGAGCACCTGCGCAGCGTCGGTGACATCCCCCTGGGCTTCCTCAATGTGGTGATGCCATGGTGACCGTCGAACTGCTGCATGACCCCTTGGTGCATGTTGCCAGCGTCGGCGGGCTGGCCCTGCTGCTCGGCGCTGCCGCGCTGCACAAGCTGCACGATCCCCGGGCGTTCGCCGAGGTGCTGCAACGCTATGCGCTGGTGTTGGGCCGCTGGTGCGCGGCGCCGCTGTGGGTGCACCTGTTACCGGTGCTGGACGTGTTGGCCGCCGCCGGCTTGCTGCTGAGCCTGTGGTGGCCGTTGGCGACGCTGCCCGCCGTGGTGTTGCTGGTGCTATATGCCGGCGTGCTGGCGGCGGCCGTAGGCGAGGGTACATCCCTGGAAGACTGTGGCTGCCACTTCGGCGGCCGCCGCCAGCCGCCGTCCCGGGCGCTGGTCTGGCGCAACCTGCTGCTGGCGCTGGCCGCCGGCAACCTGCTGGCACCGATGAACGAACGCGCGCTGACCTGGCTCGACGGCTGCACCCTGGTGTTCGCCTTCGTCTGTGTCGCCGCCCTGTACCTGCTGGCCAACCAGCTGATCTCCAACCGTGCACTCCCGAGGCAACGGCCATGACCTATGCACTGATCATTTCCAGCCTGTTGTCCTGGGCGATCATCCTGATGCTGATCCTTGCCGTGTGGGCCCTGGCGCGCCAGGTCGGGCTGCTGCATGAACGCATCCAGCCGGTGGGGGCGCTGTCCCTGGGCAAGGCGATCAAGGCCGGTGACACGGCGCCTGTGTTCACCCTGCCCAGTCTGACCGGAGGCTCGGTCAGCCTCGGCGGCTCCAGCGGGCAAGGGCAGGGCACCTTGCTGTTCTTCCTTTCCGAAACATGCCCGGTGTGCAAGACGCTGCTGCCGGTGCTCGATGCGCTGCGCCGCGAGGAACGCCTGAGGGTCGTGCTGGCCAGCGATGGCGAAGCCGACGAGCACCTGGCGTTCATCGCCGCCCACGGCTTGCAGGCATTCCCTTACCTGCTGTCGCGGCAGGTGGGCCTGGCCTACCAGATCAGCAGGCTGCCCTATGGCGTGCTGATCGATGAGCACGGCAGCGTCGCCAGCCATGGCCTGGTCAACACCCGCGAGCACCTGGAAAGCCTGCTGGAAGCACGGCGCCTGGGGCATGCCACCGTCCAGGCGTACAACGCCGCGCAACAGGGGCTGCAACCATGACCATCCGTTGGTTCGACGAGGCCACCCAACTGCTCACCCGCCGTGTCGCCCGCGGCACTTCGCGCCGGGGCTTTCTCGGCGGCCTGGGCACCTTGCTGGTCGGCGCCGGGGCGACCACCCTGCTGCCGGTGTTTCGCGGCGGCGCCTTTGCCCAGCCAAGCGCGGGGCTGCAGGAGTCGGGCGACCCGAACAGCTGTGAATACTGGCGCCACTGCGCCATCGACGGTTTCCTTTGCGGCTGCTGCGGCGGCACGTCCAGCAGCTGCCCACCGGGCACCGTGCGCTCGGACATCACCTGGATCGGCACCTGCCGCAACCCCACCGACGGCAAGGACTACGTGATCTCGTACAACGACTGCTGCGGCAAGAGCAACTGCGGCCGTTGCGTGTGCCAGCGCGACCAGGGCGACACGCCGTTGTACCGCCCGCAGAATTCCAACGACCTCAATTGGTGCTCCGGCAGCCAGGCGGACATGCCCTACCACTGCTCGCTGTCGGTGGTGATCGGGGTCAAGGAGTAGGACATGGCCGGCCGACTGCCCTGGATGGTGCTGCTGGCGTTGTCGACGCAGGCATTGGCCACCGAGCCGCGTCAGTTCGACTACATGCTCAACTGCCAGGGCTGCCACCTGCCCGACGGCAGCGGCAATCCGCAGCGCAGCGTGCCGGCCTTCGCTGGCCAGCTGGGCAAGTTCCTGTGGGTGCCCGGCGGTCGCGAGTATCTGGTGCAGGTACCTGGCTCGGCCTTGTCCGGGCTGTCGGACGATGCCTTGGCCGGCGTCCTCAACTGGATGCTGGCGCGTTTCGACGCCGGTCATCTGCCCATCGACTTCAAACCCTATACCGGCGTTGAAGTAGGCCAGTGGCGCGGCTCGGTACCCGTCGATGTCGAGACAACGCGCAATCGGTTATTGCAGCGCATCGCCGAACGAGAACAACAATGAGAGCATCCCGACCGATGAAGCTACGCCTTTGCGCCGGCCTGCTGGCCCTTGTCGCCACGTGCAGCGCGCACGCCGAAACCCCACCCGTCCAGGCCGCCACCTGTGTGGCCTGCCATGGTGCCCAAGGCCTGGGCAACCCGGCCCTGGGTGCGCCGCGCCTGGCCGGGCAACAGGCCGAATACCTGGTCACGCAGCTGCGCGATTTCAAGGCCGGGCGGCGCGGCTACGCACCCGGGGACAGCCATGGCGCGCAGATGCGAGCGATCGCCACGCTGCTTGGCGACAGCGATCAGGCGCTGCTGGCGCGGTACTTCGCCGACCTGGGCGCCACCTCCAGCGCCGCGTCGCTTGCGCCCGATGCGCCGGGTCAGGCGCTCTACCAGGGCACCTGCGCGGCTTGCCACGGGCCGCGTGGCGAAGGCTTCGCGCACCTGAAGACGCCTAATCTGCGCCTGCTCGACCGGGCCTATCTCGACCGACAGTTGACGGCGTTCAGTGAAGGCGCGCGAGGTAGCGAGCGGCATGGCAGCGAGCTGGCCATCTGGATGCGCGGCATTGCCTTGCAGTTGCACGACGGCGAACAGCGGCGGCTATTGCTCGATTACATCGCCAGCCCATGAGTCGGCGCTCCATGCGTCCCCAGGATTTCAACCCCACGGAAATTGTGCCCATCTATGCCATCACCCACCTTCATCAAAGGCTTGCGCCACGAACTGGCCAACCGCGCCTTCGCCAGGGCGGCGGTACAGCGCATGGCAACCCGCCTGGACGGCCAGCCATCGCACTCGTTCTGGAAGGCCTACGCCGACCTCGAGGCTTTCAACCAGCCGCGTTACCAGGCCGCCGCCGACCGCTGGGGGCTGGACACCCATCCCGGGCTGCTCACGCGCCTCAAGTCCTGGCTGGTGTCATCGCTGCCCCGACCCTTGCAAGGCCTGCTGCTGCGCGTCGTTCATCGCGAGACGATTAAATACATGGCTTTTCTGCAGGCGCTACGCAACGCCGGTCCCAGCGATGCCGGGCGCTTCCTGGACTACATGATCGATCAGGAGCAACTGCAACTGGACATGATGCGTATGGCCCTCAATGGCCGCTACCGCGACGTGGTGCGTCAAGCCGACACCTTCTTCCTCAAATACAACGGCGTGCGCTTGCTGGCCGAATCCCCCTTGCCACCTGCCACTGCGGAGCTGCCATGAACGTCCTGATCGTCCATGCCCACAACGAACCCCAGTCCTTCAACAGCGCCATGGCCCGTCTGGCTGTGGAGGTCCTGGAGGACCAGGGCCACAGCGTGCAGCTGTCGGACCTCTATGCCATGGGCTTCAACCCGGTCGCGAGCGCCGATGACTTCCGCCAGCGCGCCAATGCCGAGTACCTGGTCTATGCCCTGGAGCAGCGCCATGCGGTCAACAACGGCACCCTGGCCGCGGACATCGCTGCAGAGCTGGACAAGATCCGCCGGGCCGACCTGATCATCCTCAACTTCCCCATCTACTGGTTCAGCATGCCGGCCATCCTCAAGGGCTGGATTGATCGGGTGTTCGTCTCGGGTTACTGCTATGGCGGCACGCGCATCTATGACCGTGGCGGGCTCAAGGGCAAGCGGGCGATGCTCAGCTTCTCCCTGGGCGGGCAGACCCACATGTTCGGGCCGGATGCCGTACATGGCGAACTCGACGCGATGTTGCGCCCGATCCAGCGCGGAGTGCTGGGTTATGTCGGGTTGTCGGTGCTGCCGCCGTTCGTGGCGTTCCATGTTCCCTACATCAGCGAACAGGCGCGCCAGGCGTGTCTGGCGCAGTACCGCGAGCATCTGCTGACACTCGATGAACGGGCGCCGCTGGTGTTCCCGTCGCTGGATGATTTCGACGCGAGCTTGCGGCCAATCACCTTGTAATGGCTGCAAACCACCCTCTACAGGATCTCGCCAATCTTCAGGAGCGATGTTCATGCCTATTCATGTCGAGCGCCGCGAAGGTATCGCGTTTCTCACCCTGGACCAGCCGCAGCGGCGCAACAGTGTCGACCTGCCCATGGCCATTGCCTTGCGTGACGCCGTGCGCGGCCTGGCGGCGCAGCCACCGAAGGTGGTGGTGCTGTGTAGTCGAGGCGAGCACTTTTCGGTCGGCGGTGATGTCCGCTATTTCCAGCAGTTGTTGCAAGGTCCGTCGAACGCTCGCAGCGCCGGTGTGGCGCAACTGGTCGCTGCGGTTAATGAGGCGGTACTTGGCCTCACCGAGCTGCCATGCCCGGTATTGGGTCTGCTCAACGGTGCCGTCGCCGGTTTCGGGCTGTCCCTGGCACTGGGCTGCGACCTGCTGGTCGCCACCGAGGATACCCGGCTGCTCTACGCCTATGGTGCCATTGGCATCACGCCCGACGGCGGCGCCAGCTGGCACCTGCCGCGCCAGCTCGGGTTGCACCGGGCGTTGGCTTTGGCGTTGCTGAATCAACCGGTGTCGGCGCGCGAGGCTCTGGCGCTTGGGCTGGTTGTCGACGTGGTGGCCAGCGATGCCCTGCAGGCCACGGGCCAGGCGCTGGCCTTGCGCCTGGCCGCCGCTGCCGTCGCCGCACAGACGGGGGCCAAGCGGCTGCTGCGCGTTGGCATGGATGGCAACCTGGCCGCAGCGCTGGACAGGGAGCGCGGGGTATTCGTGAGCGTGAGTGGCAGCGACGACTTTGCCGAAGGGGTGGAGGCCTTCTGCGAACGCCGGCCGCCGTCCTTCGGCTGACCGGCGCAAGGCTTTTGAGCCGTCAGCCAGCAGCGACCGGGGCGGTGAAGGCGTCCTCGATGAAGGCTTCGAGCGCCTGCGCCTCGATGATCTCGATCGAGAAATGCCCGAAACGCTTGGGCAACCAGATGATGCGGGCCCCGGCAGGCGATTGCAGGTGCTCGCGAGCCAGTGGCTTGCCGTTTTCGTCCTCGGGCTGGATGCCGTTGGCCGTCAGCTGGTCATAGGCCTGCTCGATGTCCGGCGTGGAATAGCAATGGCGGTAGATCATCCCTTCGCCATGGGTATCGAGCAGGTCCTTGAGGTTGCCCGCCAGCGGCTGCACCAGCATGAAACGCTCCTGGCCGACCCGGGCGATCGCGTAATGGACGTGCAGGCCGCCGCGTTCCCAGACCAGCGTCCTGGAAATGTCGGCGCCCAGCACCTGCGTGTAATAGCTACAGGCGGCGTCCAGATCGGCGACCAGTACATCCACGTGGCTGAACGTGAGGTCCATCGCATTGCTCGCTTATGCAGAAGGTTCAGGGCTGTGCCGGCGCGACGTCGCTCACCGAGTCCGCCTCGGTGGACTGGCCGGCCTCGGCCGCCAGTTTCAATCGGTCGGCCTTGGAAATGTAGGGGTTCTTGTTTTTCGGCGCCAACTTGGCGCTGGCCTTCTTGGCGTGGGCTTTCAACAGCTGGTTGATCTTTTTGCGACGGTTCATGTTTTTCCACTTCATTGACGCTTGCTGCGGCAGGATCGAACGATACAGCAAACCGCCACTGGCGAATCGTCATATTCGCGCTACACCATCACCTGACGGGTCCAACCGAGCGACAGGCATGGAGCCTGTCGCACCCGTCAAGGAGGTCATCATGCAATGGACGCCACACGCTGCAACCTGCCTGAAAGCGCTGCTCTTTGGCTGCCTGGCAGCCGCCGCCTCGTCCACCTTCGCCGAACAGATCTGCGCGTTGCCCGACAATGTCGAGCCTGCGCCGGCGCGCCCGGTGGATTACGTCAACAAGGACCTGCCCACCGATTACCTGGCCCTGGTGCTGTCCTGGTCGCCGGAGCATTGTGAAGCCCAGCGCAACAAGCCCAAGGCGCAACGCGAAAAGCAAGCCTTCCAGTGCTTCTCGGGCAATCGTTTCGAATGGGTGGTGCACGGCCTGTGGCCGCAGAATGGCTACGCCAGGTCCAACCAGGATCATCCGCGCAACTGCCAGACTGTCGGTTCGCTGCCGGCACCCTTGGTCAGGCAGCACCTGTGCATGATGCCCGGGCCGGACCTGATGCAGAACGAATGGCAAGCCCACGGCACCTGCGGCTGGTCGTCGCCGGACCGCTACTTTGCCGATATCCAGCAGGTCTACGACTCGCTGCATCGACCCTCCCTGCAGGAAATGCTCGGCCGCGAAGCAGGTCCCAACCAATTGGTGGACGCCAAGGTGAGCGACATCAAGCAGGCGTTCCTGGCCCATAACCCGGCGTTGCCTGCGCAAAGCCTGCGGGTATCGGTGGGTTCGGGCAACCGCCTGAAAGAGCTCTGGGTCTGCCTGGACAAGCAGCTCGGCCCAATGCCGTGCCCAGCCGGCGGGACCCCCGACAACCAGCAGATCAAAGTCCGCACACCCAACCAGTAACCTTCCTGCAAGGAGTGCCTCCCATGCGAGCATCCGCCACTGGCGACTACCTGCGCGTACGCGCCATCGCCGGCACCCATGTGGTGGTGCTGGCCTGGGACTTCGTCACGCCACCGAACCTTGCGACGCTGATCGGCGAGCAGAACCTGCTGGGCTTTGCCGTGCAGCGCAAGCAGTTCGATGCGACTGGCAAGGTGCGTACCCGCTATTACCTGCGTGGCTTGAAACGCTTCGCAGACAAGGACAAGGGGCTGCCCCCGGGCACGCGGGTGCCGACCAGCGAGCATCCCATCCAGAGTTTCTTGTGGGCGGACTACACCGCCACGGCCGAAGGCGACTACGAGTACGCGGTGCAACCGGTGTTCGGCGAGCCGAAGAACCTGCGTGTCGATGAGGCCCTGGGTGTTGCCGTGCGTGTGCGCTGCGAAAGCACGGCAGCGCCGGGCGCGGGCGTGCGCCACGACGTGCACTTCAACCGTGGTGTGATCGGCTCCCAGGCCTACGCCCGGGAATTCGACAACGTCGCCCCCGACCCCGACGCGCCGCAATCCAAGCCGATGCGATGGCTTTCGCGAGGCTTGTACGAAGCCCTGCTGGCCTTCATCGAGCGCGGTGCCGGGCCGGGCATGGGGTTGCGCGCGGCGTTATATGAGTTCCACTACCTGCCGGTCGCCCAGGCGCTAGGCGATGCCGCGCGTGAAGGCGACGTGCAGGTGGTCTATGACGCGGCCAGCAAGTACAAGGCCGAGAACCACGCCACCATCGCCCAGGCCGGCCTGGCCGCCCACGCTCATCCGCGCACGGTCAGCGAGGGCATTCGCCACAACAAGTTCATCGTGCTGCTCGAGAATGGCCAGCCGGTCAGTGTCTGGACCGGCTCGACCAATATTTCGGCCGGAGGGATCTTCGGCCATTCGAACGTGGGGCACGTCGTCCACGACCCCGAAATCGCCCGGCAATACCTCGACTACTGGACACGCCTGCAACGCAACCTGACGCCGGGCAAGTTGCGCACCCCCAATGCCCAGGCCAGCCCGCTGCCGCCCTTGCCGTTGCAGCCGGGCACCTATCCGGTGTTCAGCCCGCGCGAAGACAAGGACGAGCTCCAGGCGCGCAAGACCTTGCAGTGGTACGCCAACCTGGCCAGTGCGGCCAGTCAATTGGTGTGCTTCACCGCTGCCTTCGAGATCGCCGCCGAGTTCCAGACGGTATTCCAGGCACAGAACGATGTGCTGCGCTACGTGATCAAGGATGATCCGCTCAGGGCGACGGAGAACATCGGTACCGACGGTGACGTGATCTTCGCTGCCGGTAGCCACCTGAGCGAGGACAACACGCTGGCCAATGCGCTGAAGGAACGCGACAACCCGCTCAACAGCAACGATTACATCCACACCAAGTACATGCTGGTCGATCCCTTGGGCGAGCAGCCCACGGTGGTGACGGGCTCGGCGAACTTCAGCAGTGCTTCCCAGGTGAAGAACGACGAGAACATGCTGGTGATCCACGGCGACACCCGGGTGGCGGACATCTACTTCGGCGAGTTCATGCGCCTGTTCGACCATCACTACGCCCGCTACCTGGCGGCAAGGTACCAGGCCCGCCCCGGCAGCCAGGGCAATTATCTGAAGGAGGCGACCGGGCAATGGCTGCCCGTGCACCTGGACCCGTCGAACTACCGCTCGAAGCGCCGGCAGTACTTCATTGGCTGACAGGCTCTGACACTGGCCAGACGTCGCGCTGACGTGTAAGTGTTTTGCTTCAGGGTGGGTAGGATAATTTAAGTGGCACTGTATATTTGTCCAGTATTCATTGGCGGTTCCAATACTTGAGCACGCCAGGACCAAAAATGGCTGCGTGGACAATAAATCCAGCTCCGTTAGTTTGAAGGCCTCTCCTTCGGAAAGGGAGAGTTCTCAAACCACATGGAGTTACAACGATGAACCAACCAGAAAACCACAACCCGCTTCGTCACGGTCGCGTCACCACCCCAGCCTCGCGTGGCGCCGTCGCCATCGACCTCGGCGTACTGAGCGGCTGGCAGGTCGATGAAATGGAAGGCGGCAAGAACTTCCCGGCCCTGGCCGCCGGTCCGTTCCCCGCACCGTTCCAGTCGGACAACCCGAGCGTCGCGCCGCCCGCCGATGGCTACATCCTCAGCGGTGGCAAGACCGACGCCCGTGACTGCGTCAACTTCACCGACGAGGAGATGGGCAAGAAGCTCAACCGCGCCTTCACCTGGCCGCTGATCAATGTCGACGCCGGGCAAGTGTTCAAGGTGACCTGGCGCTACACCGCACCACACACCACCCGCGGCTATCGCTGGCTGATCACCAAGGACGGCTGGGACCCGAAACAACGCATCACCCGTGCGCAACTGGAAGACAAGCCGTTCGCCGAGGACTTCTACCCGCAGGTGCCGTACTACAGCCACGCCGGCGAGCTGAAGGCCAAGGTCGATCACGAAGTGAAGCTGCCGGCCAACAAGAAAGGCCGTCACGTGATCGTGCTGATGTGGATCGTCGCCAACACCGGCAACGCCTTCTACCAGGCATTCGACGTCGACTTCCAGTAAGTCCGCGGGATCTACACACGTTCTGAAGGATTAGAACATGGCAACGATTGACTTTACCCAACTCAAGGCGGCGCAGGATGACGCTGCATCGCGGATGCCCAGCCTGGCGGGCAAGAAGATCCTCATGGGCTACTGGCACAACTGGCCGGCCGGCCCGGCGGATGGTTACCAGCGCGGGCAGTTCGCCAACATGAGCCTGGAGGAGGTGCCGCGCGACTACAACGTGGTGGCGGTGGCCTTCATGAAGGGCAGCGGCATACCGACCTTCAAGCCGTACAACCTGTCCGATGCCGAGTTCCGCCGCCAGGTGGGCGTGCTCAACAGCCAGGGCAGGGCGGTGCTGATGTCCCTGGGCGGCGCCGATGCGCATATCGCCCTGAACCCGGGCCATGAACAACCGCTGGCCAATGAAATCATTCGCCTGGTGGAAACCTACGGTTTCGACGGGCTGGACATCGACCTTGAACAGAGCGCGATCGATTTCGCCGCCAACAAGACCGTGTTGCCTGCCGCGCTGAAGCTGGTGAAGGATCACTACGCCGCCGAGGGCAAGCATTTCATCATCAGCATGGCCCCGGAGTTTCCCTACCTGACCAGCGCCGGGCGCTACGTCGACTACCTCAAGGCACTGGAGGGGTACTACGATTTCATCGCCCCGCAGTTCTACAACCAGGGGGGCGACGGGCTCTGGGTGCAGGAGGCCAACAATGGCAACGGCGCCTGGATCGCGCAGAACAACGATGCCATGAAGGAGGACTTCCTGTTCTACCTGACCGAGAGCCTGATCAGTGGCACCCGCGGCTTCACCCGGATCCCGGCCGACAAGTTCGTCATCGGCCTGCCGGCCAACGTCGATGCCGCCGCCACCGGCTATGTGATCAACCCGACGGCGGTGAGCAACGCGTTCAAGCGTCTCTACGCCAAGGGCGTGTCGATCAAGGGCCTGATGACCTGGTCGGTCAACTGGGACAGCGGGGTCAACAAGAACCACGTGCCCTACAACCAGGAATTCAGTCGGCGCTACGGGCCGCTGATCAACAGTGGCAACAAGGCCACAGCGTCCGTCGACGCCTGATCGAGCCAGCATCCGGCAGACGTGCCTGATGCCCGACAGTCGAGGCCTGTCGGCTTGATCACCACATGAAGATCCGATGCCGCAAGGCATCGGATTTTTTGTGCCTGGTCGATAGGGTGCAGGTCCGAAAATGGCGAGTCACTGCCCTGCACAAGGGCTAACATGTGACCCATGACCACTATCATCGACACCACCGAAAGCGACGCCTGCGTCCTCCTGGGCTGGCGTGCGCCCTATGACACTGCGGCGATGCTCGGCTTTCTGCGCCTGCGGGCGATACCCGGCATGGAGCGCGTGGAGGAGGGGACATACACCCGTACGCTGCGCCTCATGCAGGACGGTCAGGAACATTGCGGCTGGTTGAGCGTGGCCTTTGACGAGATGCGCGCCCAGGCGCGGGTGACGATCAGCAATTCCCTGGCGGGCGTCCTGCCCACGCTGATCAACCGCGTGCGCGACGCGTTCGACCTCGATGCCGACCCGCTCGCCATCGACGCTGTGCTGCACAGTGCGTTTCCTTCGGGTGCGGGCCTGCGCGTTCCGGGGACGGTGGATGGTTTCGAGCTGGCCGTGCGCGCCGTGCTGGGCCAGCAGATCACCGTGGCCGCTGCGCGCACATTGGGCGCACGCCTGGTCGCGGCCTTCGGACAACCCATCACAACGCCGCTGGCTGGCATGGACCGTCTGTTCCCCACGCCCGCCGCGCTGATTGCGGCCAGCGGTGATGAACTGGGCCGGCTGGGTATCACCCGCCAACGCCAGGCGGCGCTCAAGGCACTGGCCGAGGCGGTGCTGGAGGGCGGCCTGGTCCTGAGCCCCGGGGTGGACGTCGCGGCCACCTGTGCCCGCTTGCGCGCACTGCCGGGGATCGGCGACTGGACCGCACAATACATCGCCTTGCGGGCGTTGCGCTGGCCCGATGCCTTCCCGGCCGGTGATGTGGCGCTGCAAAAAGCCCTGGGGGTTAGCAGCGCACAGGCGGCAACGCAAGCCGCGCAGGGCTGGCGACCCTGGCGCGGCTATGCAGTGCTGCGCGCCTGGCAAAGCTTGCACTGACAGGCCAGCCAGTATCTAGCAGATGCTTGGCTGGACGCCCAAAGCGCTGTCGGCTTGCCCAATTTCTCTCACTTGAAGCGAATCCTGTAGCAGTGGATATCCCTACACCCACACGTCCCTGTCAATACACGCAGTTGAGAATTGTTAGCAACAAATGATACCTTGCTGCCAATTCCCCGCCGCTGCGCAGGACGCTTGGTGAATGCCGCAAGATCGCGATCATCTGACATCGACATTCCTGGACAACCGTGAAGCGCTCAAAGCCTACCTGGTGCGTCACTTCGGAAGTACGACCATCGCTGATGACCTGACCCAGGAAACCTGGCTGCGTGTGGCCAGCCGCAAGGTGGGCGAGCGTATCTGCAACCCGCGGGCCTATATCTTCCGTATTGCCCGCAATCTCGGCATGGATATCCGCCGTCGTGAAGCCCTGGGCATCGAGGTGCAGGCCGACCCGGTGGTGGTCGAGATGATCCCGGACGGTAAATGCGACCCGGCGCGCAAGACCGAATCGAGCCGCGAGTTGCAACAGGTGATGCAGGTGATCGCCGAATTGCCACCGCGCTGCCGCGAAGTCTTCATCCTGTGCCGTATCGATGGGCTGGATCACCAGCAAGTTGCCGAGCGCCTGGGCATTTCCAAAAGCACCGTGGTTTCCCAGATGGTCAAGGCTATGCAGCGCATCGAGAAGGCAATGTCATGAAAGGCTGGTTACACTGCGTGCGTTTTCACTGTCACCTGCCTGCACTTGCATGATGAACGAACACGACTCTCACACCCCCTTGGACCAGGCGCTTGAATGGTACGTGCGCCTGCAGGATGCGGGGGCGACACCGGCCGAGCATGAGGCATTCGCGCAGTGGCTTGCCGCCGACCCCAGCCACTCGGCTGCCTGGCAGCGCGCCAGCCAGGTGTGGAATGCGGCAGGGATGGCGGGCCACGCCCAAGTTGCCGCCAGCCGTGCCTTGCGCAAGCGCATCTCCAGGCGCACGTCCATAGGATTGGCAAGCGCCGCGGCGGTGCTGATGGCCGCCACAGTGTTCGCCCTTTCGCCGGCGCGCTGGGCAGATTACCGCACTGACGTGGCCCAGGTACGCAGTTGGACGCTGGAAGACGGCTCTACCGTACAACTGGCTCCGCAAACCGCACTGAGCGTGAATTTCAGCGCAGGTGAGCGTCGCCTGCATCTGTACCAGGGTGAAGCCTGGTTCAAGGTGGCGGCCAACCCGGCGCGGCCTTTCATCGTCGAAGCCGCAGGTGGCAATGTGCGCGCTTTGGGTACCGCGTTTGACATACAGGTGCTGGAGGGCGGCGCGAACGTGACCGTGACCGAGCATAGCGTGCGGGTCAGCCGTGCGGGGCAGCAGGCCGAGGCTGGAGAGGGTCAGGCTCTGCATTTCGACGCGCAGGGCATTGGCGCATTAAGGCATGTGGATACCGGCCAACAGTTGGCCTGGCGTGAGCAACGCCTGGTGTTCCGCGATGAGCCATTGACGCAGGTGTTGCAGCGTCTGCAATCGTATTCCCGCGCGCACTTGCTGCTGACGGACAACAGCCTCGCTCAGTTGCGGGTCACGGCAGCGATGCAAGCTCAAGAAGCCGATGCGGCGTTGCAGAGCTTGCAGGTCATCCTGCCGATTCGTGTTACCACTGTGGGCCCGTGGTTGACTTTGGTACGCCCAGTACAGCGCTGATTGAAAAAACTGAAAATCCGCGTCGTTGTGTTTGGCCGGTGGCACGTCATTAGTCTTGATCGCAAACGCGAATGAGTTGCGAATACTGCCATCAGGACGGACTGGAAATTCGAATGCCCACCCCTAACACCCCCTTCAAGCCATTGCTGCTGGTCAGCGCCTTGAGCTGCGTTTGCACGCTCGCCGCTATGCCGCAAGCACACGCGGCCAACGCAGTGCAGGCGCAGACCCGCACCTTCAGCATTGCCGCCCAGCCGCTGGAAAGCGCGATTGCGCAATGGTCGGCCAGCAGCGGCATCCAGCTGTTCGCCGACGGCGCATTGACCCGTGGCAAGACCAGCAACACCGTAAACGGCCAGTACACGGCCAGCGTTGCGTTGCAACAACTGCTGGCCGGCACTGGCCTGGGTTTCGTCATGGCCAATGGCAACCGCGCCTATCTGCAGCAACGCAGCGACAACGAAACGGCGGTGCAGTTGGGCGCGACCACCATTGAGGGGCAGGGCCTTGGCATGACCAGCGAGCACACCGGGTCGTACACCACCGGGGCTATGCAGACCGCGACCAAGTTGCCGATCTCGCTGCGCGAAACCCCGCAATCGGTGACAGTGCTGACACGCCAGCGTATGGACGATCAGAACCTGCAGAAGCTCGAGGACATTGCCACCTACACGCCAGGCCTGACCCTGCGCAAGACAGGTGGCGAGCGCCCCGAGTTCTATTCGCGAGGGGCCGCCATCGACAACATCATGATCGATGGTCTGCCCGTGGCCTATGACAGCGATACCCTCGGTACCTCGACGCTGGCCATGTACGACCATGTGGAGGTGGTGCGGGGTGCCTCGGGCTTGATGGTGGGTGCTGGCAACCCCTCTGGCACCCTCAACCTGATACGCAAGCGCCCGACACTGACGCCACAGTTGTCCCTTACCGGCAGCGCGGGGCGTTGGGACGACTATCGGGGGGAGGTCGATATCAGCAATAAGTTGAACGACAGCGGTACCCTGCGTGGCCGTTTCGTCGGCGCCTATCAGGATCGCAACGGCTTCGTCGACGCCTATGGCAATACGCGGCAGCTATTCTATGGCATTACCGAATATGATCTGGACCCGGCCACCACTCTCACCCTTGGCGCCTGGTATAACCGCGAAGACAACCCCGGCGCTGATTGGAACGGGCTGCCTACCCACCCTGACGGTAGCTTTTTCGACTTTTCACGGTCGACGCGCACGGCGCCAAACTGGACCTACTGGAACAAGAAGAACCGCAGCGCATTCGCCGAGGTTGAGCACCGCTTGGACAATGACTGGAAGCTACGCTTGAACGCCACCTGGCTGCGCGGCGACATGGACATGCTCGGCGGCAGCCTTTACACCGACGAGAACAATGCCTACCACCTGAACATCGGTGGCTACACCTACCAGCACACCCAGAAAAGCCTGGACACATACGCTTCTGGTCCTTTCAGCTTTTTTGGCACTACCCATGAACTGGTCGTCGGTGCCAGTTGGCGGCGCGACGAAACCAATGATGGCCCGGGCGGCCCGGGCATTGATTCGGATGTGATAATCGACCCGCAGCACTTTGAGCCTGGTGCCTATCCAAAGCCTGACATAGACAACAACTGGTCGCGTACGGGGCATGAGGAACAATCGAGTACCTATGCCATGCTGCGTTTCAATCTGCGTGACGACCTGCGGCTGATCCTCGGCTCGCGCCTGGATTGGTACGAGTACGAACAGCTTACCCATTCAGGTGAATACAGCTTCGGTGACGATTACAAGGCTACCCGGGAACTCACCCCCTACGCCGGGATAATCTACGACTTGAACGACACTTACTCGGTGTACGCCAGCTGGACGCGGATCTTCAAACCACAGGCTGCGCAAAACACCAGCGGCAGCTTGCTGGATCCGATCACCGGCACCAACTATGAAGCCGGCATCAAAGGTGAATACTTCGGCGGCGCGCTCAACGCCAGCGCGGCGGTATTCCAGCTTGTGCAGGAAAACCTCGCCAAATCATTGCCGTCCGCCCAATGTGCCCCTGGCGTCAGCGCCTGCTCTGAAGCCAGTGGCGAAGTGCGAACTCGCGGTGTGGATCTGGAGGTGGGTGGAGAGCTGATGCCAGGTTGGCAGGTGTCTGCTGGCTACACATACGCTGGGGCTGAATACACTAAATCCACCGGTTCGGCAGAGAAGGGTGAGCGTTTCGACAGCGACACTCCATACAACCTGTTCAAGGTATTCACCACCTACCGACTGCCCGGTGAGCTTGAGCGCTGGACGGTGGGTGGTGGCTGGCGTACACAGAGCGGCTCCTACACCAGCTTTGGGGTAAAACAGGGTGGCTATGGTGTCAGCGACTTCATGATCGCATATCGGCCATCGCAAGAGTGGCAATTGCAGGCCAACCTGAACAATGCCTTCGACAAACACTATTACCAAAACATCAGCAACAGCTGGGGCGCCAACAGCTTCGGCGATCCGCGCAACCTGATGCTGACCGTGCGTTACACGCCTGTTTTTTGATGCAGGCAAGCCAACCGGCAAGACATCGCCGATGAGCGCACTCAACCCGAAGCTGTCGATGAGTTCAACTGCAATTTCTGTAGGCGCAGGACTCACTGGCAGCTACGGGTCGAAAGGAGCCACTAGCAAAGTCCTCTTCGCCTCGCTTTGCGCTCGTCCAAACATCCAGCTATGCCCAGACCCCACCAGGGCCTATGGCGAACTTCAATCCCTGCGACCCCTTTCACATCCCAGCATTCCCAATCCCTCCCTCACTGGGTACACTTGAGACAAGTTCTTATTTGCACCTGGTAATCTTTTTAGGGAGGCGTGATGTCCACCGTTGTTCCCGATGGCACTGCGCATACTGGCCTGGAAACACTGTACCGTGAGCACAGCGGCTGGCTGCACGGCTGGTTGCGCCAGCGTCTGAACAACTCTGCCGATGCCGCGGACCTGGCCCAGGACACCTTCATCCGCGTGCTGTTGGCGCGCACCGCTGGCACCCTCAAGGAGCCGCGGCACTACTTGGCGACCATCGCGCGTGGGCTGACCATCGACCTGTATCGCCGCCGCAGCCTGGAAAGCGCCTACCTCGAAGCCCTGGCGCAGCAGCCGGAGCGGTATGCGCCCTCGGCCGAAACCCACGCCGCGGTCCTCGATACCCTGATGGCCATCGACCGTATGCTCGATGGGCTGGGCGCGCGTACGCGGGCTGTGTTTCTCGCCGTGCAACTGGACGGCCTTAGCTACGAGAAGACCAGCGAACGCCTGGGCGTTTCGGTGAGCACCGTGCGCAAGCACCTGGCCCGCGCGCTGATGCATTGCCTGCTGGTCGAGAACGCATGAAGGCCATTCTCAGCGAGGCGGTGGACTGGTACGTGCGCCTGCATGACAGCCACGTCGATGAACCCACCCGCGCCGCGTGGCGAGCCTGGTGCGCCGCCGACCCTCGCCACGCCGCAGCCTGGGCGCGCCTGGAGCAACTGCAAGGCCGCCTGGGCAGCGCCCCCCGCAGTGCCGCGCAGACCCTGGAGAACGCCCGGCGCGACCGGCGCCATGCCGTCAAGGCACTGGCGCTGTTGCTCGGCGTCGGGGCCGTTGGTTGGCAGGGGTACCGGGCTTCGCCCTGGAGTGCCGACTATGCGACACGGATCGGCGAGCGCCGCCGACTGACCCTGGCCGATGGCACGCGCCTGGACCTCAACACCGACAGCCGTGTCGATGTTCGTTACGACGCGGGTCAGCGCCTGATCCAGCTGCAGCGCGGCGAGATCCTGGTGCAAACCGCCAAGGATGCGCGGCCACTCAGCGTGCGCACCGTGGCAGGCGACATCCTGGCCCTGGGTACTCGCTTCAGCGTGCGTCAGGACAACGACGTGAGCCATGTAGCGGTGGCCGCCCATGCCGTGGAGGTGCGGCCCAGCCGGGCGTCACAGGTGGTGCGTATCGACAGCGGGTACAGCCTGAGCTTTGCCGCCGACCACATCGGCCCCCTGCAACCCTTGGCCCCCGGTGGCCAGGCCTGGGCCGAGGGCATGCTGGTCAGCGTCGACTGGCGCCTGGACGAGGTGGTCCACGAGCTGACGCGCTACCGCCCCGGTTATCTCGGCTGCGCCGGGGAGGTCGCGGGCTTGCGCCTGTCTGGCGCATTCAACCTGGACGACACCGACGTCGCCCTGGCCAGCCTGGAAGACGCGTTGCCGGTTCGCGCACGGCGCATGACGCGCTATTGGGTGCGTCTGGAGCCAATCGGCAAGGGGTAGGGGCCCACAAACGTGGGAGACCTGAGCCAGGAAGAGTGGGTGAAATCTCATCCGTTCTCGAGCATTCAAGAATTTTTCGCATTTGGGGTAGCAGATTTCCTTCGCTGCTTCGGCTCTTGAGGGCGCGCGCCTCAAGCGTGCCCAAGCCAACCCGAAACAGGAACCCCTTTTCATGTCCGCACGCCGTACCTCGCTAGCCTGCAGTATTCGCCAGGCGACCCTCGCACTGAGCCTTTGCGGCGCCGCGCTGGCGACCTCGACCGCCTGGGCCGCCGCGCAGCGCTACGATATCCCGGCTGGCAGCATGGCCTCCGCGATCAGCCAGTTCGCCGCCGCCAGCGGCGTGACCATCAGCTTCAGCAATGACGAAACCAGCG
Organism: Pseudomonas sp. CAM1A; assembly: GCF_047501685.1. Classification (NCBI taxonomy): domain Bacteria; kingdom Pseudomonadati; phylum Pseudomonadota; class Gammaproteobacteria; order Pseudomonadales; family Pseudomonadaceae; genus Pseudomonas; species Pseudomonas sp. CAM1A. The sequence continues at coordinate 803,073 of NZ_JBFNXP010000002.1, forward strand.
GGCTGCATTCCGCGGGGCTGCACGGCAGCTTCGAGCTTGAGCAGGGTTTCTCCGCGTTGCTGCAGGGATCGGGGCTGCGCGTGCAGCAGGTCGGCGACAAGCGCTATGTGCTGAGCAAGGTGCACAACGACGGCGCCGTCGAACTCGGCGCGACCAGCATCGACGCCCTGGGCCTGGGCAGCACCACCGAAGGCACCGGCAGCTACACCACAGGTTCGGCCAGCACCGCGACCGGCCTGCGGCTTTCAGCGCGGGAGACGCCGCAGTCGGTCAGCGTGGTGACCCGTCAGCAGATCGAGGACCAGAACCTGACCGATGTGGCCCAAGTGCTCGAACAGACGCCGGGCGTGGTCGTCAGCAGCATGGGGCCGGCCGGTAGCGACGCCAACCATATCTATGTGCGTGGCTTCGAGGTCGGCAATATCCAGGTCGACGGCGTCAGTCGCCCCGACACCTTTGGCTTTCGCGACGACCTGGCCGACATGGTCAGCTACGACCGGGTGGAAGTGGTGCGCGGCGCCACGGGCCTGATGTCGGGCACCGGCGACCCCGGCGCGACCATCAACCTGATCCGCAAGAAGCCGACCTTCGACACCCAGCGCAAGCTGACCCTCAAGGCCGGCTCCTGGGACAGCTACCGTACCGAGCTGGATGTGTCTGGCAAGTTGTCGGAGAGCGGTCATGTACGCGGGCGTTTCGTGGCCTCGACCACCGACAGCCAAAGCCATGTCGACCGTCAGTCGCTGGAAAAACAGGTGGCCTACGGGGTGCTCGAGTGGGACCTGGCCGACAGCACCATGCTGACCGTGGGCGCGGAGTACCAGGAGATGGACAACGACGGGGCAGGCAACCATGGCTTCCCGATGTTCAATTCGGACGGCAGTCATTTCAACCCGTCGCGTTCGTTCAACTCGGCCTCGGACTGGAGCTACCACAAGCGTCGCACGAAAACCCTGTTCACCACCCTGGAGCATCAGCTGGACAACGGTTGGCAGCTCAAGCTGAACGCCGAGCACAGCCGTCGCCGCTATGACGATACGTTCGCCACTGCCGCCAGTGGCACCGTCAAGCCCGATGGCAGCGGAATCAGTACCTGGACCGGCCGTTGGGCGGGCGACCCCAGGCAGACGTCTTTCGACCTGTCGGCCTCCGGCCCGTTCGAGCTGTTCACCCGCGAGCACCAGGGGTACCTGGGCGCCAGTCACTACCGGGCCTACTACCGCAACCCTGGTTATCCACTGTGGACGTTCCAGGGCATCGACAACATCCATACCTGGGACGGTTCGCTGGCGATCCCGGCGGCCATCCACACCCAGTCTACCGAGGATGCCCTGGATGAAACCCAGGACGGCCTGGTGGCTTCGGTGCGCTGGAGCCTGACCGATGACCTGTCGCTGATCACCGGGGCGCGGTTGATCGACTGGAAGCGCGACGAAAGCCATACCACCTTGGCCACCGGCGCCACCAAGCGCACCTCGCGCAGCGAGAATGGGGTGGTCACGCCGTATGTGGGGCTGGTCTATGACATCGACGAGCACTGGTCGGCCTATGCCAGCTACACCACCATCTTCAAGCCGCAGAGCCGGCAGGACGCCACCGGCGGCTACCTTGAGCCGCTGGAGGGGGTGAACTACGAACTGGGGGTAAAGAGCGAGTTCTGGGACAAGCGCCTGACCACCGCCTTCAGCGTGTTCGAGGTGCAGCAGGACAACCTGGCCGTGGCCGACGGCAACAAACGCGCACCGGACGGCAACCAGGCCTACCGCGCCGAGTCCGGTACCAAAACCCGTGGTTTCGAGATGGAGATGGCGGGGCAGATCCTGCCCGACTGGCAAGTCTCTGCCAGCTACACCTACGCCCAGGCCGAGAACGCCGATGGCAAGCGCCTGCTGACCGAAGTGCCGCGCGATACCTTCAAGTTGTTCACCAGCTATCGCCTGCAGTCCCTGCCGCAGTTGAAAGTGGGTGGTGGCGTGCGTTGGCAGGGGATGGAGTACTACAAGAACGCCGGCCCGAACAAGGAGACGTTCACCCAGGGCGCCTACAGTGTGGTCGATGCGATGGCGCAATACGCCTTCACGCCGCAAACCAGCGTGTCGCTGAACCTCAACAACCTGTTCGACGAGAAGTACTACACCGCGATCGGCGCGCGCGGCTGGTACGGTACCCCGCGCAGTGCCACGGCCACGCTGGTCTACGCGTTCTGACACAGGCGAGGCGGGCCGGGTGATCCACAGGCGTGGCGCCACCCGACCCATCGGCACGGCCGAGGATGCCTGGCGCTACCAGCCTTGGGAGTGAGGCTGTGGCCCAGGCAGCGTCGGAAACAGCGGCAGCACCTCCTCGGCCAGTTCCTGGATGATCTCCTGTGCGGGGCGCCTGGCCATCTGCAAACCCAGCGCAGCATGGTTCACCCCGGCCTCGCGCCATTCCTCCAGCAGCCTCACCAACCCGTGGCGCCCGGTGCGCAGCACATAGCCGCCCTGCACCGGCGTACGGGGAAAGTGCGGGTCGTCATCCAGGTCGATCCATTCATTGGTCATGTGCGGGCGGAAACCGCCACCTGGGATACCTGCGCGCCAGGCACGGATTTTTTCCGCCAGACGTTGCGGCCCGCGACTGTCGTGGGTGGCGTCCGGGTAGGTGAGCCAGCCATCGGCATGCTCGCCGAGCCATTGCAGGCTTTGCCGCGAAGAACCGGTCATCACCAGCGGGATACGCCCGCAGACAGGCGCGGGCAGCAGGCGGGCGCCGTCCAGTTGCCCCAGCGGTGAGTCGATCGGCCCAGGTTGCTGGGCCAGCAGCCGACGGAAGTAGTCCACGCCCTGGGCAAAGCGTTCGCCACGGCTAGCGTGGTCCAGGCCGTAGGCCGGGAACTCCACGGGCCGGTCCCCCGAAGCGATGCCCAACACCAGGCGCCCGCCCGACAGGTTGTCGAGGGTGGCCGCAGCCTTGGCCAGGTCGATGGGGTGGCGCAGGGGGAAGACGGTGCTGCCGGTCACCAGGGCGATGCGCTCGGTATGGGCGGCCAGATAGGCGAGGTAGGCAAATGGGTCGAAGACCTGCCCGGCATCGCCAAAGTGCGGGTCGAACAACGGCACGTCACGCACCCAGACCGCCGCGAAGCCCAGCTGGTCGATCTTGCCGACCAGCCGTGCCTGGCCGGACAGCACGCGCATATCGCCGTCATAGAAGCGCAGCGGCATGAAGATGCCCAGCGTCAGCGTATCGGGAGCGAACATACGCCGATAGCCGGGGTGCTCGCGAAAGGCATCGGCGTTGGCGCCGCAGGTGCTCGGGGTGGTGTTCATGACTGCTCCTTGGGTCAGCGTGTTCATGGGCCGGTGGCCGGGGCGGGTAGGCGGATACCGCGTTGCACGGCCGGGCGCCGTTCGACCTGCCGGTACCAGCGCGTCAGGTGGCGGTGGGCGCTGAAATCAAAGCCCACCAGGGCTGCGATATGCAGCCAGGCGAAGGTGGCGATGTCGGCAATCGAATAAGCGTCCCCAGCCAGCCACGAGCGGCTGACCAGGTGCTGTTCGAGCGTCGCGAAGGTGCTTTCGGTCAGGCTGCGGTAGCGCTGCAGCGCCGCAGGGTTGGGCGTGGCCTCGAAGCACTCGAAGTGCACGCGCTGGCCGAGCAGGGGCCCCATGCTGGCGCTGTGGTACATCAGCCAGGTGATCGCGGCCCAACGGGGTTGCGCTGCCCGATCAAGCAACTGGCCACTGAGCTGAGCCAGATAAAGCAGGATGGCGGCGGACTCGAACAGCACGATGTCGGCATCACGGTCGACCAGCACCGGTATGCGGCCTGCCGGGTTGAGCGCCAGAAACGCCGGTTGCAGGTTTTCGCCGTGCTCGATGTGGACATGCTCCAGGCGATAGGGCAGGCCCATCTCTTCAAGTGCGATGGTGATCTTAAAGCCGTTGGGAGAGCTGTCGGTGTAGAGAACCAGGGAGGGGTCTTGCATACTGGATAACCTCAGGGAAACTAACGTAAGTTGTTTGGCCTGAGCGCTATGCTATGCATGCTGTATGCGTATTTAAAACGATAGCTTCTGTCACCAGAATTAGATTTTCTAAATCAAGGAATTGCCTATGGGCGCTGTCCTGCCATTGCTCGCCTTGCGCGCTTTTACCGAAACCACTCGCCTGGGCAGCCTGAAGGCCGCAGCCGAGCGCATGGGGGTGACGCCTGGAGCGATCAGCCAGCAGATCCGCCAGCTGGAGGACCGTCTTGGCGTCAGCTTGCTGACCCGCAGCCGCCATGGCGTGCAGCTCACCGAGGCGGGGGCGGCGCTGTACCCGGGCCTCTCACGTGGCTTCGGCGAGATCGAGAGTGCGCTGCTGGATCTGGATGCGTTGGTGGGCGCCAGCACCTTGACCATCAGTACCCAGCCCTCGTTCGCCTCCAGCTGGCTGGTGCCGCGCCTGGCTGGGTTCAATGCGCTGCATCCGCATATCGAGGTGCGCGTGGAGGCCACCGCGCAACTGGTCGACCTGCACCGCGGGCGCGTCGATATCGCCCTGCGCCATGGCTTGGGTGACTACCCGGGGCTAGAATCGACCCCCTTCCTGGCACCGGTGCTGCTGCCCGTCTGCAGCCCGGCCCTGCTCGCGGGCGGGCCGCTGCTGCGCGAGCCGCAGGATTGCCTGCAGTACCCGCTGCTGCAGGAGGCCGAGCGCGCCGACTGGGCGCTGTGGCTGCAGGCCCACGGCGTGGTGCCGGACAGCCACAGCCGGCGCGGGCCGAGCTTCGACGAGGACTTGCTGCTGTTGCGCGCGGCCGTCGCTGGCCAGGGCATCGCGCTGGTGCAGGCGCAGCATGCCGAGGATGACCTGCGCGAAGGGCGATTGGTGGTGGCTCTGGACCGGCCCTGGCCGTCGCGCTTCGCCTACTACGTGGTCGCCCGCAGGGAGAAGCTCGAGCGCCCGCCGGTGCGGGCGTTCATCGACTGGCTGGGTGGGCAGCTTGGCGGTGGCTAGAGGGTAGGGGGCGGTATCTTTCCGAGTCGCGACTTTCACGACGTTTCCCCGCCGCTACTCCACCGCCTCCGCCAGCCCCTGGTCCTCCCCCAGGAAACCTCCGCTCTGATGCCGCCACAGCCGTGCATAGGTGCCGTTCCTGTCGAGCAGTTCGGCATGGCTGCCTTGTTCGATGATGCGCCCCTCGTCCATGACGATGAGTCGGTCCATGGCGGCGATCGTGGACAAGCGGTGGGCGATGGCGATCACGGTCTTGCCCTGCATCATGTCGTCGAGGCTTTCCTGGATGGCGACCTCGACCTCCGAGTCCAGGGCGCTGGTGGCTTCGTCGAGCAACAGGATCGGCGCGTTCTTGAGCATCACCCGGGCAATGGCAATGCGCTGGCGCTGGCCGCCGGACAGCTTGATGCCACGCTCGCCCACCAGGGTGTCGTAGCCGCTGTGGCCTTGCCGATCGCTCAGCTGGCTGATGAAACCATCGGCCTGGGCGTTGGCCGCGGCGCTGCGGATCTGCGCCTCGGTCGCTTCGGGGCGGCCATAGGCGATGTTGTCGCGGATGGTGCGGTGCAGCAACGAGGTGTCCTGGGTGACCATGCCGATGGCGCTGCGCAGGCTGTCCTGGGTGACCTGGGCGATGTTCTGCCCGTCGATGCGGATCTCGCCGTCGTTGACGTCGTAGAAGCGCAGCAGCAGGTTGATCAGCGTGGACTTGCCGGCGCCGGAGCGGCCCACCAGGCCGACTTTCTCGCCGGGGCGGATGTGCAGGGTCAGGTCATCGAGCACCTGGCGTTCGCCGTTGTAGTTGAAGCTCACCTTGTCGAAGGTCACCGCGCCACCGCGGGTCACCAGCGTGCCGGCGTCGGGCGCATCCTGCACCTTGGGGCCGCGGGTCAGGGTGGCCATGCCGTCCTGCACGGTGCCGATGTTTTCGAACAGGGACGTCATCTGCCACATGATCCAGTGCGACATGCCGTTGATCCGCAGGGCCATGGCCGTGACCGCCGCCACGGCGCCCGCGCCGACCTGGCCCTGGTGCCAGAGCCACAGGGCATAGCCGCCGGCGCCGAGGATCAAGCCGACCACCAGCGCCTGGTTGACGATCTCGAACTGGCTGACCAGGCGCATCTGGCGAAAACCGGTGAGCTTGAAGTCTTCCATCGCCGCCCGTGCGAAGTGCGCTTCGCGTTTGGAATGGGAGAACAATTTAACCGTGGTGATGTTGGTGTAGGCATCGGAGATGCGCCCGGTCATCGATGACCGCGCATGGGCCTGCTCCTGGCCGACCTTGCCCAGGCGCGGCACGAAGTACAGCATGGCCAGCCCGAACAGGGCGCCCCAGGCAAGGAACGGCAGCATCAGTTGCAGGGCGAAACCGCCGGCCAGGGCGATGATGGCGATGAAGTACACACCGATGCCGGGCAGGACCTCGATCAGGGTGAACAACACCTCGCGCACGGCCAGCGCGGTCTGCATCACCTTGGTGGTGACCCGGCCGGAAAACTCGTCGGAGAAGAACGACAGGCTCTGGCGCAGCATCAGCCGATGGAAGTCCCAGCGCAGGCGCAGCGGCAGGTTGATCGCCAGCACCTGGTGCTGCATCAGGGTGCGCAGGGCCACCAGCACGATACTGGTCAGCAGCACGATACCGATGCTCCACAGCACGCGGCTTTCCTGTTCGCTTGCGCCGCCCGCCTGCCAGGCGGGAAGCAGGTCGACCACCTGGCCGAGGAAGGAAAACAGCCAGGCTTCATAGATCGACACGCCGGCACTGAACAGCGCCAGAGCCAGGATGTACCCGCGCGCGCCCCGCGTGCAGGCCCACAAGAAACGCAGCAGGCCTAGCGGTGGCGGTGGGATTTCGTCAGGCGGGAAGGGGTCGAGCCATCGTTCAAAAACACGCAGCATGCTGGTCTCCGGAGGGGCGCGGCGTTGATCGGCAACGCCGTAGCGATCGTGCAACCATACCGCACATCGAGGCGTTCGCCTTACCGCTCGTGTCTTCCCGAGGCCAGCTGCGGCCCAGTGTTATCCAGCGCAATCGGTCAGCAAGGCTGCGCCGCCATCCGATTGGAGACGTTGCGCCCGAGCACCAGTACCGCGACAAAACCGCAGCCCACCAAGGCCGTGGCCAGGCTCAGCAGCACCGCGGTACCGAGCTGGTCGACGATGCGCCCGCCGAAGAACGAGCCCAAGGCGATGATCACCTGGAACATGGCGACGAACAGCGGCATACCGCGTTCGACATCCTTGGGGGCCACCACGAACATCCAGATACTGGCGCAGGCAGGGAAGGCGCCAAAGGCGAAGCCCCACAGCGCGATCAGCATCGCGGCGCCGGTCATGCCGGTGGCGAAGTAGGGGAACAGGGCGGTGCTGATGCCGATCATCAGCGCGACCAGCAACAGGGTGTGGCGCACACTGCGGTTGGCGGCGAAACCGGCGAAGATGTTGCCGATCACCCCGGCCACGCCATACAGCAACAGCAGCGAACCAATGGTTGGCCCATCGAAGCCGGCGCTCTGCTTGAAGAACGGTGCGACATAGGTATAGGCGGCAAAATGCGCCAGGCCGATCAGCAGTACCGCGATCAATCCGACCCGCGCTTGCGGGTTGACGAACAGCGCCGGCAGGTCGCTGATGCGAATGGCTTTGTCGGGGGTGAGTCGCGGCAGCAGGAAGACTTGCGCCAGCAGCACCGGCACGCCCACCAGCGCGGTGACCAGGAAGGTCATGCGCCAGCCCATCAGGCCGCTCAGCCAGGTGCCGACCGGCACGCCCAGCACAGTGGCCAGGGTCACGCCGACCATGATGATCGAGGTGGCCTGGGCCACACCCACGCCCTTGGGTGCCAGGCGGCCACTGAGGGCAATGGCGGTGGCCCAGAAACCGCCGATGCTGATGCCCAGCAGCACGCGGCCGAACAGCAGCAGGCTGAAGTCGCTGGCGTAGGCCACGACGGCGTTGGCGAGGATCATGATCAAGGTCAGGCCGATCAGCAGGTAGCGACGGTCCAGGGCGCCGATGCCCACCGACAGCAGGGGCGCGGCGAGGGCGGCCATGATGCCGGGCAGGGTGACCATCAAGCCAGCCTGGCCGGCGCTGATGCCCAGGTCGCTGGCGACATCGTTGAGTACGCCCACCGGGAGAAATTCACTGGTGACCAGGGCAAAGGCGCCCACGGCGACCGAGAGAATCGCCAGCCACTGTTGGCTGACGCTCTGTTGACTGTGTTCGGGACGGCCGTGAGACGGCGGAGTGACGCTTGGCATGGTGCGGGATTCCATGGGGGGATGCCGCCAGGGGCGGACAGGGGAGCGGGAAAAATGGTTGGCGATTATAAGAGACGGTTTTGCCGAGCCAACAGGCGGGGCGCTCGATAGTAATCATCAGCCTGATCGATGAGTGGCTGGCACTGGCGGGGGTACATGGATGAAACCCGTGCGATTCAGTGTGTTGCCTGGTGCGCGGGCAAATCGGGTCTCACAAAGATCACTGTTGTCCACATCGGTCGTTGCGGATCGAAAGCGATACCTGTGGGCGGCTGCTTTCGACCCATAGCGGTCCTTCGAGGAAGGCAGCTACCGGCCAAAAGCGGCCATGAGGCATGGTCAGCTATCGACTACAGTAAAGTGCTAAAATTATCTATTCACGGAGAGCGGTTCAATGGCAAATAAAGAGTCAATTTTTTTTATTTTGACTCGCTATGAACTCTTCTAAATTGGCCTTATTCCAGAAGCTAGGCTTTAACTCTACCGCCTTTTCGAAGAGTGCTTGCGCCGTGGCGTAATCTTGGCGTTTATAAGCGAGAAATTTTGCATAGTTCCCGATGGCCCAAGCACTGCTAGGATCTAATTCGATTGCCCTTTTATACAACGCATCAGCGGCGTCATAGTCCTGGCGGTGCTCTGATAAGAAAATCGCGTAGTTACAAACACTCCACCCATTGCTAGGTGCTACTTCAAGAGCTTTCTTATATAGTGCCTCAGCTGCATCGTTGTCTTGCCGGTGTTCAACCAAAAAATTAGCATAGCTACTAATATTGTTTGCGTGATTCGGGTCAAGCTCGATCGATTTCTTATATAGCTCTTCAGCGACGTCGTAGTCTTCGCGGTGATCCTCAATAAAGCTCGCATAATTCCCTATGTTATGCGCGTGCATAGGGTCCAGCTCAAGCGACTTTTTGTAAACTTCCTCGGTCTTGTCTAAGTCATCGTACGCAAGCTCAAGAAAGGCAGCGTATTTACCAACAAGATCTGGACTGTTTGGAAATTGGCCGATGCCTTCAAGATAAATGAGCTTACGCTTTTCAATATCTTGCTCGGCCTTGGCTCTAATCTCCCATGCCCACCAACTGTGGTTTGAACGTAACGATTGAGTCAGAACTTCACCAGCACGTTGCTCGGCAGGGGAACCATGGATTGAAGATTCGGTGAGTGTACTGGCCTGCTCACGATAGCGAGCTGCCCTCTCGTGCCCAAGTTTTGCGGTACGTTCAGCGATGGCTGCGACATCAAAGTCAGTAACTAATTTGGCCGCCAGTTGAAGCATGAATTCGTCAAACCCAGGAATTTTTACAAGTAAGCCGTTGTGTTTGCTTAAGACACCCATTGCCTTTTCTGGAGGAGGAGAACCTGCTCTGTAGCACCAAATCATTCGCCCGGCGATATCTCCTTGGTCCAGGCCCATGAGCATGTTCATTAGGCTGCCGTCGTTACCACCGTACCCAACTACTACGGGGGTGAAATATTGAAATAGCTTTTTTAAAGCGATTTTCCAGCCTCGCTCCATCGTCGACACCCCGGCCGGATCATTGATGGGGTGAAGGTATAAATCACGATGAATTTTTGCGACCAGTGGACGTCGCATTTGCGGACGAACAAAACCTGCAAGGGATTCATGGGCTACGACGAGGGGAGACTGGTGAGCATGCATGGCTAGTGCATCGGCGACCAGGTTGTCGAAATTTGTGGTGACCACCACTTTGTGGCGGGTATGTTGAATAATTTCAGCAAGAAGGGAATAGCCGAGGCTTGGAGCCTTCCCTTCCATAGCCGCTTCCAGTTCGGCATACCCGGCTTCACGGTCACCTTCAAACCTGCGTTCGAAGATTTGTGGATAATGCTCTGCCGCAGCTTCCAAGGTGAGAGTAACGTCACCGACCCCGCATCCAGCCACCCAATTCTCTAGAGGGCAGCCATCTGAACACTCTCGTAAATGCAGGTCTTTAAGCCATCTTACAGCTAGGTGTTGGCCCGTGGGAATACCAGAAGTAAAGGAGGCTCCAGCACCGAGAATGAACGCGAATTGGCGATCTTTCATGGTGTTGTGAATTCGCTTCATCTCGTCTAGAACACCTTCCAGTGTCCACTCAGTTACTTCAAATGAAGCCATGCCTACTTGCCTCGTCTTCTAGTTTTATGGACAGATTGATCAATGGTACCGTGACTACCCATAGAGTGAAAGTCTGACTGTCAGCTTCGGGTCGATAGCGGCCTTTTGCGACCGGCGGCTTCCGATCCAAAGCTGCGCTTCGTAGGGCGCAGCTACCGGCCGGAAGCTTTGCTCAGGATCAGATCACCTTCAGTGCTTGCGGGACTTTTAGGCTCTGTACGAAAAGCCTTGATACTTGTTCATGCTGCGTTGAAAACAGCCTCGGAATGCTCATGTACTCCAGTACACTCCGCTTCCTCGGCTGTTTTCGCCTTGCCTAACCTGCGTCTCAAGACTTTTCGTACAGAGCCTAGGGGCCACCTACAACCAAATCGAAGGCATAGCTGACTGTCCCCGGAGGCTTGTGCTTCTTATTGAACGAGAAGACTTCTGCGCCAGCGAGAGCGGCGCAAGCTAGGCGCTCCTGCTCGGAAATGCTACCAGTCAGCGATGCATCCATAGATGCTTGAGCGATGCTGTAGCGGGTCAAAAAATCTGGTCTCGGGCGCAGCTCGCTACCAGTGCACTCGGCGTAGTCCTTTTCTGCTACCGCCTGCCCTGCGAGGTCACGCATGGACCTACCGGCGAAAGTCAGGCGTTCGCACCATTGCCGTTGCGGCTGAAAGCGTTTGCGCTGAGCGTATGCTTCGGCTGATGTCTTACCTGCAGCAGCTGCTTTGGCTTGAGGCGATCCGTCGGCCGCACAGTTTAATTCCGTCCAGGGGGTACGTAGTTCAGATGTAAGAAGCAAGCGCGAACGTTCTGCGTCCCAGCTGAAGGCCGCTCTGCGGTAGTGGACGGGCGCATCGATCAGCGAACCGACGTTGATCTCCCGGATAACGGACTTGGACACTTCCTGGTCGTCACCGACAGAGGTATATCCCTCGTGCGTGTGTGCACTGAAGTATACGGGGGCTAAGAAAGGAAACTCGTCGCGCAGCTTTAGCATCCACTGTGCAGAACTGCGGTCAAGCGCCCGAAGCGGATAGTGGCCGCTCAGTACCGCAGCCTTGACGCTGTGCGTCGGATCGTCCCGCCATGACTTGAGCTGCTCAACGACGAGGTCACGCTGGCCTTGGCGAATCGTGCCAAAACCTGAGTTCGACTTTTTCGAAAGAAACTTAAAGCTCGGCACGCTGGGCCAATCCGTTGTGTCGAGCAGAATCACACCAAGCTCCGCACTGGTGGTATTGCCATGCTGCTTTAGTGGGACGCGTAAGGATTGAAGCAGCGAGCCCCTGTTCCATTTATTTACCGAATTGCCCGTGTTCATGGTTGCTGTGTAGTTGTATGGTGCGTGGACAGTCAGTTGCGAATTAACGAGTGAGGGAGTTTCTTCGCCCGGGGCCACGAGTACGCGTCGGTGGTAGTCCGAGGCGTTGCAGAAGGTCTCAATAGCAACTGGGAGTCTACCGTTACTCTTCAACCGCAGGTAATCACAATTGAACTGGTGTGGCCATTCACGGGCATCTGGAAATGGGCGCAGTCTATTGGCATCAGATGCAAGGGGATTATCATCTAGCTGGCCGCAGACGGCATTGAAGTGCCCCTCCAGGGAGGGGTCAATGCTGTAGTTGACAGTGATTTTTCGGATGTATAGCCACGCCATTCCGATCCATCCACCGTAACTCATGTTTCCCTGAAAAATTCCATCGTGATTTCCTTTGGCAATATAGACGTTTGGAGCAGAGAGAAAGGAAAAGCGTTGAAGGCGCTTAAATTCGGAATGGCATGAATAGTCCAAAAGATCGCCTAGGTGGATCACTGGGGGAGTCCCGTCTTGCTGAGTGATCCGCCGCATTACCGACTCGGCAACATATTTAGTGTAGAGATCCTGCTCGACGGAGCGAATGGCGACGTCGCTGGTGTCTTGCGCAATGCGCGCGGAATAGTATGTTGGATCGCCGAATAGCTCCCTCTCCTGATTGTCGGCTATAAAGTAGACAACGGCGGTGGGGAAGTCGCCGCCGGCAATCGGTGTAGCAGATGGAGAGTCTGGCAGAACTCGAATAGTCGAGTTACATCCTGCCAGACCGAACAACAGAAGGGCGAAGTTTATACACGTCAAAACGTGATGTTTCATGGTCCTACCCCCATTAAAGCGTGTGATCCATATCTCACGGAATCTTAGGTTGTGCATCTAAAGAGCGGAAAGGTCTTCATGGGGTCAAAGATTAAAGTGGCAGCATCCAGGATGCGAAGTTGAGCTGCAGATGAGTGGATTGCACATTCCCGCAATGTATGCATGACGTTGCTCCTTATATACGCATAGCTTCATTCGCCATATGCATGCTGTGCTGTAAGTACGAGAAGCGGTGAAGTGAAAAGTTATATGGCTTTTGGCTATATCATGGATCCTAGCAGGGTTTCCATAGTTTTCAATTGGCCGAGTCTGTAGGAAATTCCTACACCGTTCACGAGCTCTGAAAAGCTGCTGGCAGTCCCCTCAAGGAGGGTTTTGGAGGCCTTCGGCTGCGTGGGATGCTTTACTGAGAGCGTAATGGAAGCCACAACCGGGAGCTTATATATGCGATGGATTCTGCTACTCGCTTTGCTACCGCTTATCGCGTGCACATCACAACCTGTGAGCGAGGGTTTGGTGGTATCCAACCGGCAAAACCGGGAAGGTCCGAAGATCCAGTATCTCGGCGTTGGTGGCTGGCTACTGCACTGGAAGGGGGAGGGTCTGCTGCTCGCTCCTTCGTTCAGCAACCAGGCCTCTTTTAACATCAAGGGGCTGCCCCCTTTCAGGGTGAGCGCCGATTTTCAGAAAATCGAATATTATATGCCCGAGGCCAAGGATGTGCGGATGTTACTGGTCGGTCACGCCCACTACGATCACTTGTTGGACGTCGACCATGTTGTACGAACTAAGACCCCAAACGCAGTGGTGTATGGGTCGGAAACTGTTCGGCACCTGCTTCATGCGGAGAAGAACCCCATCAAAACCGTACAGCCTCAGCTGTTCCAGATTAGCTATCCCAAGCAGCCGAGCTGGCGAGGTACCTGGTTCTATTCTTCCGGACAGTGGATCACGGATGGAGAGTCCCCGTCAGCTCTGCCGATTGGCAAACCGCGGGGGAGGATCCGGGCGATGCCTGTCGAAAGCAGGCATGCCCCGCACTTCTGGGGCAGAAACTGGCTGCCAGGCGCATACGACCAGGATCTTAAGGAGGTGCCGACCTCCATATTTGACTGGAAGCTCGGTCACGTAACCCTGGCCTGGGTTATCGATCTGCTGGGTGATGATGGCAAGCCTATGTACCGGATTCATTACCAGGATAGTGCTGCGGAACCGCCGTGGGGGTTCCCGCCTGTGATGGCCGACGGCAAAGGCTATGATGTGGAGATCCTCTGCGCGGCCAGCTGGGACAAGGTGCCGTACTACCCGGCCGGCCTTCTACGAGTCACGCGCCCTCGGCTTGTCCTGATAGGTCACTGGGAAAATTTCTTCGGCAACGATTTGGATAAGCCGGCTCGAACCATTCCGCTGCAGAACTACACCGGTTTGATCGAGCAACTGAAGGGCTATGATTACGTGGTGCCGGAGCCCTTCTCTGAGGTACAGCTACACCGTAGTCAGAGCGCAACTTGTGCGGGACAAGAAAATCATGCTCAACGAGGTGGTTTCGTCGTCCCTCTTGCGCATAAGTCCCACTTCCGTCAATGCCCCCAAGCCGCGGACGGCTCGCCAGCTAAAATAAGTAGAATTTCTCTCGAGCTAGACTTTGATTAAGGGGAAACATGATGGTTGATTATGTATTGGGGATAGCAATGAGGGCAGGCACTGCCGGCGACGCCTGCAGATATTAATCTACCCATTGGTCCGTCAAATGCTTTTCGCCATTAGCTGCCCTTTTCGGGCGGGTTGCAATAGGTCGAAAGCAGACGCTTAGCAATGGCCGCTTCCGACTCATAGCAGACAGTTGTGCAGGTATCGCTCAGGCGGGTGTTGCGGCTATCTGCAGACCAGAGTGCGTGTATTGCGGAGCCCCCAGATCTGGAGGCTGCTTAACCCGCCAGTTCCCGCAAACGTCCTTGCAGAACGCCATACAGTGTGCGCATCGCCATACCGAGAATCATCAATGTTGCGCCTGCCAACAACAGGATCGCCACACCGTTGCTGAACAATCCAGGGGCATGTCCGGCATACCGCAATGCGCAGCCCGCAGCTGCCGCCAATGGAAAGCCCACCGACCACCAGGATAGACGAAACGGACAACTGTTCAGCAGGTAGCGCAAGCGCCCGAGCAGAACAGCCAGCAAGAACAGCATCAACATGTACAGTGCACTGGCAAAGCGGTCTACCTCTCCCATCACGCTCACGTAGGCCGAAGAACCGACTGCAAAGGGTGCCAGCAATATCAAAAGCGACGGCCGCAAGCCGGCAGCGATGGGGGCTTCGAACAGCAGGCGGGAGAAAATCAGGGTAAACAGCGGTAGCGCGAAGAACAGCCCCACCGCCAAGGCAAACAGGCCCACGCCAGCAAGGCTGTCCCACGGCAGCACTGGCATGGCCAAGGGGATATCGAGCAAGCCCACCACCGGCACGATCCAGGCCGGCGTGGCATGCGCCGCTTGCTGTCGCTGGCTCAGCCAGCGGGACACGATCACCCAGGCAAATACCACCATGCCCACGGCGCCCGCCACCCAAAGCCCTCGTGCCAGCTCCAGGCTATAGGCGGCCAAGGGAATCGGCAGCAGCAAGAGGCAGATGAACACCGTGCCGAACAGGTTGCCGGCAATGGGGTGCTGGAACTCTGCCTTCACTGCATGCGGTGCGGTGACCGCCTTGATGGCGTAACCCACGCCGACCAGGCCAAAGGTCAGTATGGCCAACACGCCAATCAGCTGTGCTACCCACAGTGGCAACCCGTATAACCGACTTGCCAGTTGCCAGGCTGCCGAGAGCCCGGCAAGGCCCATCACCGAGCCGAACAGGGCGACCGGCAGGTAGGCCAGCCGCCCTTCGTGAGCAGCTGCTTTTGGCGTACCGAAGTCAGCTGCCGTTTCAATGTTCTGAGTCATCTTGAGCACCTTCGGCGTCTATCAATTATCGTGGCAGCCATCGCCCAACACACGGTAGCTCATGCTGTGGCGCATGCCTTGGCTGTCTTCATAGAGCATGTTTACCGGCACCACACCACAGATCGCATGGGTGTCTGTAATCGAGATGACCTTGGCGATATCCGGCTGGCCGATTGGCGCAAGGTTGGAACAGGCTGCAAGTAGCGCTGCAGCGAGCAGTAACCCAATTCTGGCTTTCATGGTGTACCTCCAATCGGGGGAATCAGGCGTTTTCACGCAACAGGCTGCGGGCAGAGTCGGCAATGATCACCACGGCTCCGGCAAACATCAGGATGTCCTTGAGCACCAGCCGCCCGGCCCCAGACAGGTAAGGGAAACCGTGATGCGCATCGCCCAGCGCAGGCACCCAGGCCTCAGGGGTGGTGATCAGGAACGAGAAGGTCACCAGCGGCGTACCGAACGACAGCAAACCCCCGAGCAAACCCAGACGTCGGGATAGCGGGTTTGCCAAGACCAGAAGGGCAATGGCGATTTCCACCACCCCCAGGCCATGGGAGAAGCCGTAGGTATTGTTGGCGGCCTGCCAGGCGCGCTTTTCCGGCACCAGCTCGCCTTCGTGGGTGAGATGCGCCTTGTAGTCTTCGGGGTGTTCATAGAAGAACGACATGACCGGACTGTTGGCCACAAAGGGCGTGATGCTGTCCGCCTCATAAGGGATGAACTTGAGTGCGCCGATCCACAGAAAGACCACTGCTATGGCAAAGCGGATGAGCGTGACACCGGGTGTATCGAGTTTGCTGAGTAGTTGCAGCGTTAGCTTGAAGCGTGACATGGGAACCTCTCGAACCAAGAGCAATGAACAAGTGCGCTCATGATGCAGAACCTGCGCAGTGCGCTTTTGCTCGTTGCACTCAAGGTTTTGTCGAGAAGTCTCAGTTGGCTGCGACAGCCTGTCCCGCAAGGGCGGTGCCGCCAATGTCGGCTAGCAGGTAGAATTCGCTCAGCAACCCCATGCCGTGTTTTTGAAGTGAGCCTATGAATTCGATTGATAAACTCATCCAGCTCGCCGGCGTCAGGGGCAATCTGGACCTGCGCTGCAGGTTTCAAGGCAGTTGGGCGCGGGAGCACGACCAGAAGCCCGTCGGTGTGGCCCGCTACCACATTGTGCTGGCGGGCGTTTGTCAGGCGGTGCAGCCAGGCCATGCCCCTATCACACTGCGTGCCGGCGACATTCTGATGATTGCCGATGGCGAGCCTCACAGGTTGCAGAGTGAAGGTTATGACGACGCGCCCTCAGAGGCCCTGGTCAGCCAGGGCGGCTTGCTTCCCTTGCACCGGGTTGGCAGCGGCGATGGTGAGCTGGATATCCTGTGTGGCCGCTTCCTGTACCAGCGCGAATCGCTGTTGCTGGGGGCCCTGCCCGGTTTCCTGAAGGTGTCCAGCGCTTACCCGCAAATAACTGATCAGTTGTCCGCTCTGGTTGGCCTGCTCCGCGCCGAAGCCGATGGCGAACAGATAGGTGCGCGGTTTCTGATCGATACCCTGTCCAGCGCGCTGTTTGCCCTGATAGTGCGCAACTACCTGCTCCACCACGCTCCGGCCAGCGGCACTTTGGCGTTATTGAGCGACAAACGCCTGAACAAGGCCTGGCAAGCCATGCTGGATGACCCCGCATTTGAATGGACAATCGACAGCCTGGCCGAACACGCCAGCATGTCGCGGGCGACCTTCATGCGCAGCTTTGTCAAAGTTGCGGGGGAATCACCTTGGGCATTGCTGACGCGCGTGAGAATGGAGCTGGCCTTGCGGCTGCTCAGTGAAACCCCACATGGCCTTACCGATATTGCCTGCCAGGTCGGGTACCAGTCACAAGCCGCGTTCAGCAAGAAGTTCAAGGAGCACTATGGCGTGTCACCGGGTCGTGCTCGAAGATCGAGTGTTTGACGCTGGTCAAAGCGCTTTCAACGCCTAACGAAAGACAGCTTTGGGTCGTTAGCAGACGTCCCGAATGGCAGCTATCGCCCCACGACCGTCGTTCGCAAATCCTTGCCTGCCCTGGCCTCGGATCAATGGCAAGCGCAGGCACCGCAGCCCGGTCAGGCGACGCCCTTGGCCTGCTGTTCCAGGTGGAGCTGCAAGGCCGGATCGAGTTGCAGGGCGCCGGCCAGCTCATCCAGGTAGGCCCGCTCAGCTTCCTGCTGGTCATCCACCTGCATCACGCTGGCAAGGTACATTTCCGCGGCCATGGCCGGGTCCCGCGCCGACTGCGCCACCTCAGCAGCATCGAGTGGCTTGCTGACTTCTTCATCCAGCCATTGCTGCAGTTGCGGGTCGCTGGTCTGGCGTTTGATTTCGGCGTAGATCAACTGTTCTTCCTGCTGGTCGATGCGACCGTCGGCCTTGGCCGCCGCAATCAGCGCGCGCAGGATGGCATGGCTGTGATCCTCGGCCTCGGGGCCGGACAGTTGATCCACCGTGCGGACCGCCTGCTGCGGGGCTGCCGCCTGGCTGCGCTGCCAGCTTTGATAGGCCTTGAACGCCATCATCCCCAGCGACGCCAGGGCCGCGTAATTGACGCCGCCTGCGGAGCGTCCCTGGGTAGAGCCGCCAGTGTTGCTGCCAGCGCCGCCCAACAGACCGCCCAGCAAACCACCGAGGCCGCCACCGCCAGCCGTTGTACCGCCGCCGCCAAGCAGGCCGCCGAGCAAGCCACCCAAGCCACCCAGGCTGTCTTGCGATGACCTGCCGCCGCTCCCTTGTTGCATCTGCGAAGCTTGTCCGGCCCGAAGCAGCTGTTCGAGTAGATCACTGGTATTCATGGCACCGCCCTCGTCGGTCGTGGTCGCCCAGACAAGCAACGATAGCCCCCTGAAGGCGATCCGCCATGACCGTCTGACCAATGGGGTGTTCGGCTCAATTCGTTGTCGTGGCTCGGAAATAGCGCCTGCCCAAGGGGGTGGCAAAAGGCCGTATTCCTGCTCGCCTCATCCCTTGCCGCGCTATATCATTGCGCCCCCGCAGCTGAGGTGCTTGCTCCCTGATCGCAGCTGCCGGTGGATCGAGACCCGCCCCAAGGATTTTTCATGCCTGGATTGCTCCGTGCATTCGCACGTCTGTTACCGCTTGCCCTGCTCACTGGCTGCGCCGCCCAATCTCCCGTCCTCGTCAGCGAGGCCCTGCAACCCGCCGCCGGTGGCCCGGTGACTTACCTGGTAGGCAGCATCGGCCCCCTTGGCCGTGATAGTGCCTACACCAACCAGCGCATCCTCCTGCGCAAACGTGGCGCGCAGGACGGCGCGGCAGCATGGTGGGGGTTCGCCGAGGCGGCGCACACCCCGAAGGACATCGAAGAGGTGCGCGGCCCCGACAAGCAGGCGCTGCCCGGCGAGGCCAGCGTGTTCGTCATGCCCCTCAAGCCCGGCGACTATGAGTTCTATGACTTCCAGTTCTTCTGGATCGGCTACAACGGTGGCTACAGCTCCATCCGGGCACGGGAACAGTTCCTCGTGCCCATGCGCCTGGAGCCAGGCAAGGCGTACTACATCGGCGAATTCCGTTCGCGCTGCCTCGGAACTTCCGCCTGCCTGTTCTTCCATGGCGATCAACAGCCGCGCGATGAAGTGATCGCCCGGCGCTACACCCCTGCATTGCCGCCCCTGCAGGCGCTGAACCTGAACATGGCGCCGGCATTCCCCTTCGTCATGCAACTGCCCCAAACCGCCCAGCCGGCGAAGTGACCCGTACCCAGGAAGCCCAGCAATGAAAAAGACTCTGTTCCTCAGCGCCAGCCTGCTGCTGGCCGGTTGCGCAGGTACCCAGACCTTGCCTGATCCGCACATCGAGGCAGGCCAGGATTACCTGCCGCCAATCGCGGTAATGGTCGATTCGCTCGAGCACGGCACCGAGCTGCGCAATTACCTGCGCGAGAGCGGCGTGTTCAGCAACGTCGAGAACGGTGCCGCAGGCGAAGGGCAGACCCAGGTGATGGTCAAGCTCGATGCCCAGCGCAAGGTCGCGCCTGTGCCGTTGCTGTTCCTCAGCGCCGCCACCCTGTTCCTGCTGCCCTTGCAGAGTGACCTGGACACCAAGGCCGACTTCACCGTGATGCGTGATGGCAAGGTGCTGAAGCGTTATCACTATGAGAACTACATGGCCAAGTACGCCTGGCTGCTCGACCTCGGTGTTCCTGAACGCGAGGAAAACATTCGTCGGGTCGCCCGCGCCTTCGCCCGTGACATGCAGGTCGCCAACCAGTCCAGCAAGCCGCTGGAGGCGCAGCGATGAACAACCTGGTCAAGGCGGGGCTGATGGCGGCAGCGCTGGCGATGCTCGGCGGCTGCAACCCGTCGATGAAGCCGCTGGGCTATCATGCGCAAAAGCCCTACGTGCCAATGAGCCTGTTGGTGCTGCCGGATGGCTACACCCGCCTGGACGTCCAGAAGCGCGACGAGCTGACCAAGGCGGTCAGGTCGTCCGGCGCGTTCTCGTTCGTCGACCACGGACTGCCGCGCAAGGGTTACGCCCTGGTCATCAGCCAACCGCCAGGGGAGGGGGCTGGTTTTCTGGTCGCGCTCAACGCCCTGACGCTGCTGACGTTCCCGATGCCTTATAGCTACGTGCACAACCTGACCGGCAAGGTCTACAAGGACGGCGAGCTGCTGCGCAGCTTCAGCTACAAGCGTGAGGGCATGAGTGTGGGCGCCTGGTATGTGCCACCGCCGATCACCGAGAACCAACGGCAGATGCTGACTGAACTGATGCGTGACCTGGATGACAGTGCGCTGATTCCCCATGTCGATGATGCGGGGCAGGTTGGGTTGGTGGAACAACGGTAAGGGGTGAGCAGGGCAGTGAAACCCTCAGAGGAGGGGTGTCAAAGGCTGTCAGGATCCCCAAAGAACATCTGTATCCGCGACCTCAACCACCGCTCCGCCGGATCGTTGTCCTGCGCCCCACGCCAGGCCATATGCAGCTCGAAGCTGCGTACTTCCAGCGGCAGGTCCTCGGCCCGCAGGCCGCCCGCCGCGGTGAGGGCATCGGCGGTGTAGTCCGGCACCGTGGCGACGATATCGGTCCCCGCCAGCAAACTCCCCAAACCGTTGAACTGCGGCACGGCCAGCACCACATGGCGCTTGCGGCCGATCTCGTCCAGCGCCTCGTCGATGAACCCGGACAGGTCGCCGGCGAACGACACCAGCGCATGGGGCCGGGCGCAGAAGTCGTCCAGGGTGATGTTGCCGGGCATGCTGTCGGCGCGCAGCAGCTTGGGCATGCTGCGCCGCAGCACCTTGCGCTTGGCGTTGGCTGGCAGGTCGCTGGTGTAGCTCACGCCCACCGAGATTTCGCCGGAGGCCAGCAGGGTGGGCATCAGCAGGTAGTTGACCCGGCGCACCACCAGCACGATGCCGGGCGCCTCGGCGCGGATGCGCTTGAGCAGTTGCGGCAGCAAGGCGAATTCGGCGTCATCCGACAGGCCGATGCGGAACACTGCGTTGCTGGTGGCCGGGTCGAACTCGGCGGCGCGGCTGACGGCAGTGGAGATCGAGTCCAGCGCCGGCGACAGCAGGGCGAAGATCTCGTGGGCCCGCGCCGACGGCTCCATGCTGCGTCCGGTGCGCACGAACAGCGGGTCGTCGAACAGGTTGCGCAGGCGCGACAGCGCGGCGCTGATCGCCGGCTGGCCGAGGAACAGTTTCTCGGCGGCGCGGGTCACGCTGCGTTCGTGCATCAGCGTCTCGAACACGATCAGCAGGTTGAGGTCTACGCGACGCAAGTCGTTACGATTCATTCGATGCGGCTCGCCTGAAGTGGGGCAGGGGTGAATCTTAAGGCCAAAGGCTGGTACCCTGCACCGATTTCCGGGTGCCAATGCACAGATTTGTCAGGGGCCCAATCAATGACAGGCATGTCGACTATTAACAGCCACTGATGGTCCAACCGTGAAAGCCCGGATAAAGTCCGTGGTAATACGAGATTCACACAGGCGAGGTATGCGATGTCCCGCATGATCCGTTTCCACAAGTTCGGCCAGGCCGATGTGCTCCGTTGCGAGGAGCAGGCCGAACCGTCCCCGGCCACCGGCGAGGTGCAGATCCGCGTCGAGGCGATCGGCATCAGCTGGTACGACGTGCTCTGGCGGCAGAACCTGGCGCCGTCCCAGGCGCGGCTGCCGGCGGGTATCGGCCATGAGATGGCCGGCGTGGTCACCGCGGTCGGCGAGGGCGTGGACGATATCGCGGTGGGCGACCGGGTCGCCAGCTTCCCGGCCACCAGCCCCAACGATCATCCGGTCTACGGCGACGTGATCGTGCTGCCGCGCAGCGCCATCACCCGTTACCCGGACGTGCTGACCCCGATAGAGGCCAGCGTGCACTACACCCCGCTGCTGATCGCCTACTTCGCCTATGTCGACCTGGCCCGGGCCAAGGCCGGGCAGACCGCGCTGGTCACCGACGCCAGCCACTGCGCCGGGCCGGCCTTCGTGCAGCTGGGCAAGGCCCTGGGGCTGAAGGTGTTCGCTGCCACCAAGGAACCCGAGCAGCGTGAATACCTGCTGAGCCTGGGCGCGGACAAGGTAATCGTCACCGAGGAGCAGGACCTGCTGATGCAGGTCGGCAAGTACACCGATGGCCGTGGCGTGGACATGGTCCTCGACGGCATGGGCGGCCCGCAGATGTCGCTGCTCGGCGATGTCCTGGCGCCGCGCGGCAGCCTGGTGCTGTATGGCCTGCAGGGCGGCAACCAGACGCCGTTCCCGGCCTGCGCGGCGTTCCAGAAGAACATCCAGTTCCATGTGCACTGCATCGGCAACTTCACCGGCAAGCCGGAGCTGGGCATTGCCCAGGACCAGGTGGCGTTGCAGCGGGCCTTGCGCGACATCAACCAGTTCACCGCCGACCAGCTGCTGACACCGCAGATCATCAAGGTGTACCCGTTCGAACAGGTGGTCGAGGCGCACCGGCATATGGATGCATGCCCTTGCGGCGGACGGGTGGTGCTGGACATGGGCGGGCAGGGCTGACGCTGCCGACGCCAGCGCCGGGCGAGCCCGCTTCTAGCGCTGCGGCATGAAGCCCGCCCTGTAGGGGTGGGCTTTGCCTTGTGGCCTCGCCGCCAAATACAGCTCATTTTCCTACCCGGTTTTGGGAAGTTTCCTTCAAGCCCGGTCAGCTATTCATCTGCCAGAATCGGACTTCAATTCGAAGCCGTCAGGGAGATGGAGCGATAGCATGACCGAAACCCACGACCAAGCCATGCACTATATCTACCAGCAGGTCCTGCAGCGCCTGCTGGAGCACATGAGCCAGGCCCAGCGCGCCTCGGTGCAGTTGCTGATCCAGCGCCTGCTGGTCATCGCCGGTGGCCAGAACTGCATCGGCAACCTGCGGGTACTGGCGCTGCACGGCGTGGATCGGCGCAGCGCCCATCTGCTGGCTTGCCTGCGCGCCGCGCAACTGAGTATCGCCATTCGCCACGCCGCCACTTTCCGCCTGCGGGTGCTGGCGGCCCGCCTGCCCACCCTCGACGACACCGCCCTGGCCCTTCACGACCGTTGCTTCAGCGCACTGTTCCTGCACGATGATCCGCGGGTGGAGCTGTTGCGCGCCGATGGCGGGCAGCTCGGCCCGTTTGGTGCCCGGCAGGCCTGTTCGGCCGAACAATTGGCCGCTGCGGGTAACGCTTGGCTGCTGTTCGGGCACCTCGCCGGCGGGCAGCCGGGGGCGTTGCTCGGGGCCAGGGGATATCTGGATGTGGGGGCCAGCCTTGGGCAGGTGCTGGGTGGGCAAGGCGGCGAGCAACTCCTGGTCAGCGCCGCGCCGCTTGCCCAGCGCCACCGCCTGCTGGCCTGGGGGCGGCGTTGCCTGCGCCATAGCGGGGAGGTCGCGCACACCGTGACCCCCCACAGCGTCCTGGCCGCGGGTGTCGAACAGCTGCACCAGGTGCTGTCCGACCCTTGGCAGCCGCCGACAGCGCCCAAGCACGATCAGCCCTGGAGCGATACCCACCTGATGACGGTGGAGGATCTGCTGCGCCATCCCGATGACGGCGGGCACCTTGACCGCATGCTTGGGCGGGAGGAGGCGCAGGCCTGGCATGCCCAGGGGCCGGCCGGGTTGTTCGACCCCTTGCCGCTGGCCCACCTGCATGGCCTCAAGGCGCAGTACCTCGAGCAGCGCACCTACCGCGAGGGCGCGCAGGCGTTCTACCAGCGTTTGCGCCAGCCGGCGGTGGCCTGGCCGCAGGGGCGGGCATTGCGCGACGAGGCGAAGGCGCGACTGCTTGCGGCATACGGCGTCAATGAAGCGCAGCTGGTTTGCCAACTGTTCACCCCCTTCGACGCGCAGGGGCACAACCTCGAAGCCTTCGTGCTGCGCTGTCATCCTGGTATGCGCGTGGCGTTGCCGTACCTGCACCGTGCCCTGCAGGGCCGCACTTGTCCGGAGCCTGTCAGCCAGTGGCTGGTGGACACCAGCGGCCTGCAGCTTGTGCAGTTGCGGGCGCTGTACGCCGGCACGCTCGGCAGCCAGGCACGGCGCCTGTACCAGTTGCTGGGGCGGCGCGACCTGTGGCTGCGGCCGCTGCCGGCTGGAGCGTGGAGCAGAGCGTGACCGTTGATCCAGCGCGCTTGCCCCAGCGGGTAGTCTGTATGTATAACCAGTGCTTGTTTCCCGTATCCGACCTGCACCGTGATCGCCCATTCCGTCGATGATCCCTTGTACTACCTGTATAACTTCCGTCAGGTCCTGAGCTGGGTCGGGCAACGCTACGCCGACCTGCTGGACCGCGACGAGCATGCTTTCATCGAGGCGTTCAGCAAGCTGCCGGTATCCGCGCAGGCCTTGCTGGTACGGATGGTCATGCGCAAGGGCGAGTGGTTTCGCAGTGACAAGCTCGACTATGCCGAGATCGGCGATACCGACGCGGCCCTGGAGCCGTTGCTGGCTTTGGGCTGGGTAGCAGCCGACGCACCGTTGGCCGTCGAGCAATTGTGGGCTTTGCTGCGCAAGGACGAGTTGGCCGGACTTTTCGCCGGGACAATTCCCCGGCCTCGGGCCAGCAAGGCCGAATTGCTGGAACAGCTGCAGGCACTCGAGCTGACGCCCAGGCCCCTGGCACAGTGGTGCCCCGATTTCCCGACGCTGATCCTGCACTGGAGCCGGCAGCCGCTATGCGACCGGCTGCGGCTGTTGTTCTTTGGCAACCTGTACCAGAGCTGGTCCGATTTCGTGCTCGCCGACCTGGGCGTGTTCCGTTACGAACAGGTGGCGTTCAGCGCCGACTCGCGAGCTTTGCGCCAGCGTAGCGAGGTCGAACTGGCCATGGCCCTGCACCAGTGCGCCGAGCGCCTCGAACAGGGCGCCGCGCCCACCGAACTGCTCGCGGCACTCGCGGGCCTGGACCACAGCAACCCCTGGTTGGTCCGGAGGCGGGCGCGGCTGCTGTTCAGCATCGGCCAGCAATGCGAGCGCGTTGGCGACTGGGACCTTGCGTTGCAGGTCTATGCCGACTGCGCCCACCCCGAGGCGCGCATCCGCCAGGTCCGGGTCTATGAGCGCAGCGAGCAGTGGCAGCCGGCACTCGCATTGGCCCAGGCCATGGCCCAGGCGCCTGCCAACGCGTTGGAGCGCCAGGCACTGGAGCGCATGCTGCCACGCCTGGCGCGCAAGCTCGGCGGCCCGCCACAGCCGCGTCGGCGCACCAGCGCGGTCACGCTCATCGAGCTGGAACTGCCCGCCGCGATGGCGGCACTGGGGGTGGAAGAGGCGGTGCGTCAGCACCTGGAACAGCAGGGCGGGGCTGTCCACTATGTCGAGAACACGCTGTTCAACAGCCTGTTCGGCCTGCTGTGCTGGGAGGCGATCTTCGCACCGGTCCCCGGCGCTTTCTTCAACCCATTCCAGGCCGGGCCGCAAGACCTGCACGACAGCGATTTCCAGCAGCGTCGCGGTGCACTGTTCGACACCTGTCTGGGGCGCCTGGACGACGGCAGCTACCGTCAGGCCATCCGCGACTGCCATGCGGCCAAGCAAGGGCTGCAGTCGCCGTTCGTGTTCTGGCAGATGCTCGACGAGCCACTGCTCGAACAGGCACTCGAGCACTTGCCGCCCGAGCATTTGAAAGCCTGCTTCCTGCGTTTGCTGCAGGACATCCGCGCCAACCGCGCCGGCATGCCCGACCTGATCCAGTTCTGGCCGGGGCAGGGCGGCTATCGCATGGTCGAGGTCAAGGGGCCGGGCGACCGCCTGCAGGACAACCAGCTGCGCTGGCTCGAGTTCTGCCACGCCCACGGCCTGCCGGTGGCGGTCTGCCATGTGCGCTGGCAGGCCACGCCGGCATGAGTTACACCGTGGCCGTGCGCGCCCTGTGCGAATTCAGCGCCAAGGTCGGTGATCTCGACCTGCGCTTCACGCCGTCGCCCAGTGCCCAGGAGGGCATTGCCGGGCACCGCCGGGTGGTGGCCAAGCGCGGCGCCGGCTATGAGTCGGAGGTGGCGCTGGAGGGCGAATATCAAGGGCTGCGGGTGCGCGGCCGTGCCGATGGCTACGACCCGGCACGCAACCGGCTGGAAGAGATCAAGACCCACCGCGGTGACCTGGCCCGCCAGCCCGACAATCACCGCCAGCTGCACTGGGCCCAGGCCAAGGTCTACGCCTGGCTGCTGTGCCAGGCGCGGCAGTTGTCGGCGATCGATGTGGCGCTGGTCTATCTGGACGTCGACAGCGACGCCCAGACCGTGATCAGTGAGCATTACGGCGCCGACGACCTCGGGCGCTTTTTCCAGGCGCAGTGCCAGCGTTTCCTGGCCTGGGCGCAGGCGCAGGAGCGACGCCTGGCCGAACGTGACCGGGGCCTGCAGGCCCTGAGCTTTCCTTACCCCGCGTTCCGTCAAGGCCAGCGGCAACTGGCCGAGACCCTGTACAAGGCGGTGAGCACCGGCCGTTGCCTGATGGCCCAGGCCAGCACCGGCATCGGCAAGACTCTCGGCACCCTGTTTCCGCTGCTCAAGGCCGTGGTACCACAGCAGTTGGACAAACTCTACTTCCTCACGGCCAAGACCCCGGGGCGAGCCCTGGCCCTCGATGCGCTGCGCCAGATCACCCGAGCATCACCGCAACCGGCCCTGCGCAGCCTGGAGCTGATCGCCCGCGACAAGGCCTGCGAGTACCCGGGAAACGCCTGCCATGGCGAGTCCTGCCCCTTGGCGCGGGGCTTTTACGACCGCCTGCCGGCCGCCCGTGAAGCGGCCGCGCAGGTGCCGCTGCTTGACCGCGCCAGCCTGCGCGAGGTGGCCCTGGCGCACCAGGTCTGCCCCTATTACCTGGGGCAGGAGATGGCGCGCTGGGTCGACCTGTTGGTAGCCGACTACAACTACTACTTCGACGCCCATGCATTGCTGTTCGGCCTGGCCCAGGCCAACCAGTGGCGCACGGCGGTGCTGGTGGACGAGGCGCACAATCTGGTCGAGCGGGGCCGGCAGATGTACAGCGCCAACCTCGACCAGGGCCAGTTGCTGGCACTGCGCCAGGGCAAGCCGGCCGGCCTGGGCAGCGCCCTCGACCGGCTGAATCGGCAATGGAACGCGTTGTATAAGGCGCAGGTCGCGCCGTACCAGGCCAGTGAACAGTTGCCCGACGCCTTCCTGCGCGCCCTGCAGCAGTGCATCGGGCTGATCCAGGAACGCATGAACCAGGCGCCCGCCGAGGTCGAGCCCAAGGTGCTGGAGTTCTACTTCCAGGCCTTGCAGTTCAGCCGTATCGCCGAGCTGTTCGACGAGCATTTCCTGTTCGATATCAGCCCGCGTAACGGACCCCGTGGGCGGCGCCTGGCCACGTTGTGCCTGCGCAACGTGGTGCCGGCCCGGCTGCTGGGCCCCCGCATGAGCGCGGCGCGCAGCGTCACGCTGTTTTCCGCGACCCTGAACCCCCGGCACTTCTACGCCGACCTGCTGGGCATGCCGGCCGATACCGCCTGGCTGGAGGTCGCCGCGCCGTTTCGCGCCGAGCAGTTGCTGGTGCGCATCGTCAGCGACGTGTCTACCCGCTACCAGCAGCGCCAGGCATCACTGGCGCCGATCGTCGAGCTGATCGCCGCCCAGTTTGCCGGCCAGCCGGGCAACTACCTGGCCTTCTTCAGCAGCTTCGAGTACCTCGAACAGGTAGCGCGGCTGCTGGCCGAACGCTACCCGGCGCTACCCGTCTGGCGCCAGTCCCCCGGTATGGACGAGGCCAGCCGCGAGGCCTTCCTGGCGCGCTTCGTGGAGCACGGGCAGGGGGTGGGCTTCGCC
This sequence comes from Pseudomonas sp. CAM1A, assembly GCF_047501685.1. Lineage (NCBI taxonomy): Bacteria > Pseudomonadati > Pseudomonadota > Gammaproteobacteria > Pseudomonadales > Pseudomonadaceae > Pseudomonas > Pseudomonas sp. CAM1A. The sequence goes on from NZ_JBFNXP010000002.1 coordinate 830,802, forward strand.
GTGCTCGGTGGCGCCTTCGGCGAGGGTGTCGACCTGCCGGGCACAAGGCTGATCGGTGCTTTTGTCGCCACCCTCGGCCTGCCCCAGGTCAATCCGGTCAACGAGCAGTTCAAGCAGCGCCTGGGCCGGCAGTTCGGCGCCGGTTTCGACTATGCGTATCTCTACCCGGGGGTGCGCAAGGTGATCCAGGCCGCAGGCCGGGTGATCCGCGGCGACCACGACCGTGGCGTACTGGTGCTGATCGACGAGCGCTTTGCCGAACCGCGGGTGCGGCAGATGTTCCCCGGCTGGTGGCAATTGGCGTGAACGCCGCCATCGCCTGGCGCTGAAACTCCCAGTACACTGCGCGTTCAAACACCAACATCCGTTGATTTCGAGGTTCCGCATGACGCTCAGTCCTTTGGCAGGCAAGCCGGCTCCGGCCAGCGTGCTGGTCGATATCCCCCGCCTGTTGACCGCTTACTACACCGGCCGTCCCGACGCCGCGGTGGCGGCCCAGCGCGTGGCCTTCGGCACCTCGGGCCACCGCGGCACTTCGTTTGAGCTGAGCTTCAACGAATACCACGTACTGGCGATCACCCAGGCCATCTGCCTGTATCGCCAGGAAAAGGGCATCGACGGCCCGTTGTTCATCGGTGCCGACACCCACGCGTTGTCCGCCCCGGCCGCCGCCAGCGCCCTGGAAGTGCTGGCCGCCAACGGCGTGCAGGTGATGCTCAGCAAGGACGATGAGTACACCCCGACCCCGGCGGTGTCCCATGCCATCCTCTGTTACAACCGTGGCCGCCAGCAGGGCCTGGCCGACGGCATCGTCATCACCCCGTCGCACAACCCACCGCAGAGCGGCGGCTTCAAGTACAACCCGCCCAACGGTGGCCCGGCCGACAGCGATGTGACCAAGTGGATCGAGGCCAAGGCCAACGAGCTGCTGGCAGCCAACCTGGCTGGCGTCAAGCGCATGGACTACCAGCAGGCGCTGGCGACGCCGACCACCCAGCGTCACGACTACGTGAGCAGCTATGTCGCCGACCTGGAAAACGTCATCGACTTCGACGTGATCCGTGGCGCCAACCTGCGCCTGGGTGTCGACCCATTGGGCGGCGCCGGCGTGCGCTACTGGTCGGCCATCGCCGAGCACTACCAGCTGAACCTGGAAGTGGTGAACACCGAGGTCGACCCGACCTTCCGCTTCATGACCGTCGACTGGGACGGGCAGATCCGCATGGACCCGTCCTCGCCTTACGCCATGCAAGGCCTGATCGGCCTGCGCGAGCGCTTCGACGTGGCCTTCGCCTGCGACCCGGACCACGACCGCCACGGCATCGTCACCGCCGACGGTCTGCTGCAGCCGAACAACTACCTGGCCGTGGCCATCGACTACCTGTACCGCAACCGCCCGCAATGGCGCAGTGATGCGGCGGTAGGCAAGACCGTGGTCTCCAGCGGTCTGATCGACCGGGTCACCGCCGCGCTTGGCCGTGAGCTGTATGAAGTGCCGGTGGGCTTCAAGTTCTTCGCCCAGGGCCTGTTCGACGGCTCGCTGGGCTTCGGTGGCGAAGAGAGCGCTGGCGCCTCGTTCCTGCGCAAGGACGGCTCGGTCTGGGCCACCGACAAGGACGGCCTGATCCCGGCGCTGTTGGCGGCCGAGATGACTGCCCGCACCGGGCGCAACCCGAGCCAGATCTACGCCGACCTGACCGCCAAGCTGGGCAAGCCGTACGCCACCCGCGTCGAGGCCAAGGCCGACGCACGGCAGAAGGCGCTGCTGAGCAAGCTGGCGCCGGAGCAGGTCAAGTCCACCGAGCTGGCCGGCGAGCCGATCCAGCAGATCCTCAGCCATGCTCCGGGTAACAACCAGGCCATCGGCGGCCTGAAGGTGATGACCGAGAACGGCTGGTTCGCCGCGCGGCCGTCCGGTACCGAGGATATCTACAAGATCTACGCCGAAAGCTTCATCGACGAGGCGCACCTCAAGCGCCTGGTGGCCGAAGCCCAGGTGCTGGTGGACGCGGCGATCGCCTGATCGACGCTGATACACATCGCGGGGCAAGCCTGCTGCCACTGCCTGCTTCGTTCAGGCGGGGGAGCGGGCTTACCCCGCGATGCGTTGGGTTGTTCCACTGATGGAACGATCCATGTCATTTCAGCTATCTACCGCAGTATTGGCCTCATCTGTAAGGTGTAACCCATCAACAGGAGGCTTCTCATGAAAAAGATCCAGGGTATCCACCGCAGCCCCAACGCCCACTGGGTGGGCGACGGCTTCCCGGTGCGCAGCCTGTTCACCTACGACCACCTGGCGCGGCATATCAGCCCGTTCCTGCTGCTGGACTATGCCGGCCCGCATGACTTCGCCCCGACCACGACCCGGCGCGGTGTCGGCCAGCACCCGCACCGCGGCTTCGAGACCGTCACCATCGTCTACCAAGGCGAAGTGGAGCACCGCGACTCCACCGGCGCGGGCGGCCTGATCGGCCCGGGCGACGTGCAATGGATGACCGCGGCGGGCGGTATCATCCACGAGGAGTTCCATTCCCCGGCCTTTGCCCGTAGCGGCGGCACGCTGGAGATGGTGCAGCTGTGGGTCAACCTGCCGGCCAGGGACAAGCGTGCCGCCGCCGGCTACCAGACGTTGCTGGCCAGTGACATTCCGCTGGTGACGCTGGAAGGCGAGGCGGGCAGCCTGCGGGTGATCGCCGGGCGTTACCTTGACCATCAGGGGCCGGCGCGCACCTTTACCGAGATGGACGTCTGGGACCTGCGCCTGAAGGCCGGTGCCACGCTGCAACTGCCGGTGGCCGCCGGGCGCAATGCCGCGCTGGTGGTGCTGCGCGGCACGCTGCGGGTCAACGATGAGCGCGAAGCCGGTGCGGCCAGCCTGGTATTGCTGGAGCGCGATGGCAGCGATGTGCGCCTCGAGGCACTGGAGGACGTCAGTGTGCTGCTGCTCAGCGGCGAGCCGATCGACGAACCCATCGTCGGGTATGGCCCGTTCGTGATGAACAGCCAGGCCGAGATCGCCGAGTCGTTCGATGATTTCCAGGCCGGGCGGTTTGGGCAGATGGGCGGCGTCGAACTCGGCGCCAATCGCTGAAAACGCATCGCGGGGCAAGCCCGCTCCCACAGAGGTAGGAGCGGGCTTGCCCCGCGTTTTTTTAGCGCGTCACACCTGATCCGGCACCACCGCGATCACATCGATCTCCATCAGCCACTCGGCCTGCGCCAACCCCGCCACCACCAACCCGGTGGAAATCGGGAACACGCCCTTGAGCCACTTGCCCACTTCCTTGTACACCGGTTCGCGGAAGCGTGGGTCGGTGATGTAGGTGGTGGTCTTGACGATATGCGACAGGTCCGAGCCTGCCTCTTCAAGCAACTGCTTGACGTTCTTCATTGCCTGTTCGGCCTGCGCCTGCGGGTTGCCCAGGCCTACCAGGCGGCCTTCGAAATCGGTGCCGACCTGCCCGCGCACGTAGATGGTGTTGCCGGCGCGCACCGCCTGGCACAGGTCGTTGTCCAGGGTCTGGTTGGGGTAGGTGGCCTTGGTGTTGAACATGCGGATGCGAGTGTGAGTGGGCATCAGTGGGCTCCGAAGGTGCTGACGTTGCTGATCGAGGGTTGCTGCTCATCCGCCGTGCGCTGTTCGCGGTCGCGGTAGGCCAGGTAGGTGCGCTGGGTGGCGATGTGACCGGCGACGTGCTTGGCGTCGTGCCACACGCCCCAGATGAATGACGAGCCGCGGCGCGACAGCCAGGGCAGGCCGAGGAAATACACGCCTGGTTCTTTCGACACGCCACGCTGGTGCTGCGGCTTGCCGTTGGCGTCGAAGGCGTCCACCTGCAGCCAGCTGAAGTCCACGCCGTAGCCGGTGGCCCAGATGATGGTGGTGACGTTGGCCTGGGCCAGGTCCAGCTCGCGCAGCGGGTTGCTGACGCAGGCCGGGTCGGGCAGGCGCCTGCGCGCTTCGGGCTCCAGCGGAAGGTCCAGGCCGTTGCGTTCGACATAGGCGTCGGCGGCGTCCAGCAGGGCCAGGTAGTTCTCGTCGCCGCGGTTGATGTTCTCGGCCAGGTTGTCCTGGAAGCGCGCCACGCCGCCCTCGAACGACTGGGTCAGGCCGACCAGGGTCATGCCCTGGTGGGCGAGGGCGCGGAAATCGACGGTGTGGCCGCCACGGGCGCCGGACACCGCAATGGTCACGTGCTCGCGGCCGGGCTTGGCGATCTCGGCATCCCATTCGCCGAGCACGCCCAGCCACCAGCAGAAATCACGGTTGCGGTAGCTGCGCGGTGGGCGGTCGTGGGCGCCCACCGACAGGTACACCTGGCGCCCGGCGCGCATCAGCTCCTCGGCGATCTGCACGCCGGAGGAGCCGGCGCCGACCACCAGCACCGCGCCTGCCGGCAGTTGCTCGGGGTTGTAGTAGGCGGCGGAGTGGATCTGATGCAGGCCGTCGTCCTTTGGCGCAATGGCCGGGATCACCGGGCGCTGGAACGGGCCGGTGGCGGCCACCACGCGGTTGGCACGGATCACGCCCTGGTTGGTTTCGATGGTGAAGCCCGGGCGGTCGGCGTTGCGCACCACCTGCTTGACCTCGACGCCGGTGCGTACCGGCAGGTTGTATTTGCGTACGTACTGCTCGAAGTAGTCGGCGACCTGGTCCTTGCCGGCGAAGGCGTCGGCGTCGAGGTCGAATTCCAGGCCCGGGAAGCGGTCGTGCCAGACCGGCCCGTTGGCCACCAGCGAATCCCAGCGCCCGCTGCGCCAGGCCTCGGCGATGCGCTTGCGCTCCAGCACCAGGTGCGGCACGCCGAGCTTGCTCAGGTGTTCGCTCATGGCCACGCCGGCCTGGCCGGCGCCGACGACGAGGGTGTCGATTTCGATGTTGTTCAGTGTCATGTCCCAGCCCTTCTTCAGCGGCGTTCTTGTTCAGGTCGGTGGGGACCGCCTTTGCCTGGGGCCAGACTAGGGATGGGCGGGAAATCGCGAAAATAGTATTTAGCTGGGGCTTGCCGATAAATTGGCGAAGGGTGGGAAGGGCTCGACCGGGTTTTATGTGATGCGTGGGAGCGGGCTTGCCCCGCGATAGTGCCCGCGAGGCCATCGAAGAGGGCTTTGGCCGACCTCATCGCGGGGCAAGCCCGCTCCCACGGGGTCTACTTGGCGCCGCCATAGTTTTTTCCTGCCCTGTACCGAGGAAAATGTTGGTTTCGCCGCTGCCTTGGCCCGCCGAGAATGCCGGTAACTCAACACAGGAGCTGCACCATGACCTTCTCCATCATCGGCCGCTGCCAGGAAACCGGCCAGGTCGGCATCGCCATCAGTTCATCGAGCATCGCCGTCGGCGCCCGTTGCCCGTGGGTGCGCGCCGGGGTCGGTGCCGTGGCCACGCAGAACATCACCCTGCCGGCCCTCGGCCCGCAGATCCTCGATGCCCTGGAACAAGGCCAGCTGCCGCCCGCCGCGGCGCTGGACCGGGTGCTCAGTGCCAATGGCTGGAGCGAGTACCGCCAGGTCACGGTGATCGACAGCCACGGGCAGGTGGCGCTGTTCACCGGCAAGGAGGCGCTGGGCACGCACCATGCGGTGGCCGGTGAGCAATGCGCGGCGGCCGGCAACCTGTTGTCGTCGCAGGCGGTGATCGCGGCCATGGTCACGGCGTTCGAGCAGGCTGGTGGCCACCTGGCCGACCGCCTGCTGGCGGCCATGCACGCGGCCATGACGGCCGGGGGCGAGGCGGGGCCGGTGCACTCGGCGGCGCTGAAGATCGCCGGCGAGCTGACCTGGCCGCTGGTTGATTTGCGAGTGGACTGGAGCGAGCAGGACCCGATCGCTGAACTGGACACCCTGTGGCAAGCCTATCGCCCACAGATGCAGGACTACGTGACCCGCGCGCTGAACCCGACCGCCGCGCCCAGCTACGGAGTGCCCGGCGATGAGTGAGGCCAGCAGCCGAGCGCTGCTGGATCGGCTGGTCGGCTTCGCCACGGTCAGCCGTGATTCCAACCTGGAGCTGATCGCCTTCATTCGCGATTATCTCGCCGGGTTTGGCGTTCACAGCGAGCTGTTCCACAACGACGAAGGCACCAAGGCCAACCTGTTCGCCACGATAGGCCCGCTTGACCGGGGCGGTGTGGTGTTGTCCGGGCACACCGATGTGGTGCCGGTCGACGGCCAGGCCTGGAGTGTCGAGCCGTTTCGCCTGAGCGAGCGCGACGGGCGCCTGTATGGCCGCGGCACGGCCGACATGAAGGGCTTCATCGCCTCGGTACTGGCGGCGGTGCCGGCGTTTCTCGCCCAACCCCTGAAGATGCCGGTGCACCTGGCATTCTCCTATGACGAGGAAGTCGGCTGCCTGGGCGTGCGTTCGATGTTGGCGGCGTTGGCACGGCGCCCGCACAAGCCGCGCCTTTGCCTGATCGGCGAGCCCACCGAGCTCAAGCCGGTGCTCGGGCACAAGGGCAAGCTGGCCATGCGCTGCGAGGTGCACGGTGCTGCCTGCCATTCGGCCTATGCCCCCTATGGTGTCAATGCCATCGAGTATGCGGCGCGGTTGATCGGCAAACTGGGCGAGATCGGTGATGAGCTGGCGCATCCCGAGCATCATGATGGGCGTTTCGACCCACCGTTCTCCACGGTGCAGACCGGGGTGATCAAGGGCGGGAGGGCGCTCAACATCGTCCCCGAGGAATGCGAATTCGATTTCGAAGTACGCGCCTTGCCGGGCTTCGAGGCCCAGGTGGTGGCGGACCAACTGCAGACCTATGCCGAGGCCGAGCTGCTGCCGCGCATGCGCGCCGTCAATGCGGCCAGCGCGATTCGCTTGCGGCCGTTGAGCGCCTACCCGGGGCTGGCCACGCCTGCCGCCAGCGAGGCCGCGCAACTGGTGGCGTTGCTCAGTGGCTCGGATGACTTCGGCACGGTGGCGTTCGGCACCGAGGGCGGGTTGTTCGACCAGGCGGGGATTCCCACCGTGGTTTGCGGGCCGGGGAGCATGGAGCAGGGGCACAAGCCCGATGAGTTCGTCAGCGTCGAGCAGTTGCGCGGCTGTGATGCGATGCTGCGGCGCTTGGTCGAGTACCTGGCGCAGGCATGATCGATCGCGGTGCACACCCGCCCCAGCCGGGGCGGGGACCCTGTCGATTGTTACGCCGGCACCATCGCAAAGCCCACGCCGAAGCGGTTCCAGGCATTGATGGTGGCGATGGCCAAGGTCAGGTTGGCGATTTCCTTGGCACTGAAGTGCTCGAGCAACGCCTGGTACTCGTCTTGCGGCGCGCCGCGCTCAGGCAGGCGGGTCAGGCTCTCCACCCAGGCCAGGGCGGCACGTTCGCGTGGGGTGAAGTAGCGGGTCTCGCGCCAGACGCTCAAGGTCTGCAGGCGCGCCTCGGTTTCACCGGCCTTGCGCGCATCATTGGCGTGCATGTTGACGCAGTAGGCGCAGCCATTGACCTGCGAGGCGCGCAGGCGGATCAGCTCGAGCAGCGAGTGTTCCAGGCCCGAGGCAACCAGCGCCTGTTCGAGGCCGATCATGGCCTTGTAGGCTTCCGGCGAGTGTTTGGCCCATTCGATACGGTCATGCATGGTGAGGCTCCAAAGGTGTGCAGGTGGCAAGTGGCACTACCTTAGCGCCCAGTCGTGCCGTGCCGAATAGCCAATCCCGCGCTTTGCCAGGAGGCCAATCGCGCATTTGGATGGCCACTGACAGGCATCCAATCTCTTCATTTCTGTCGGGGCGTCGCAGCCGGGATAATGGCCGGGTCAATACCGGAGAACCGTTTCATGTCCGCAGATCGCTACATGCGCGAGGCCCTCGAACTGGCCCGCGCCAATATCCAGGCCGGCGGCCGCCCGTTCGGCGCCGTGCTGGTCTACCAGGGGCAGGTGATCGCCCGCGCCGTCAATGAGATCCACAGCACCCAGGACCCGACCAGCCACGCCGAGATGCAGGCCATCCGCCAGGCCGCCCAGGTCCTTGGCAGGCCGCGCCTGGAAGGCGCCGAGATCTATGCCAGCGGCCACCCGTGCCCGATGTGCCTGGCAGCCATGCACCTGTGTGGCATCGAGCGTGCCTGGTTCGCCTACGACAACGACGAAGGCGGGCCCTATGGCCTGTCCACCGCCGCGGTGTATGCGCAGATGGCCCGCCCGCCGCAGCAGCAGAGCCTGCCCTTGCGCCCACTGAAACCCACGGGGGAGAGCGGCCTGTACCGTGAATGGCAGCAGGCCAGCCAAGGATGAGGGGCGCGCTGAACCTGTTGCTGGTGGTGCTGTTGGCCCTGAACCTGCGGCCGATCCTCACCAGCATTGGCCCTTTGCTCGAACCCATGCGCCAGGGCACCGGCCTGGGTTACCAGCAGGCGGCGTTGCTGACCGCGCTGCCGGTGCTGTGCATGGGCCTGGTGCCGTTGTTGCAACCCTGGCTGCGGCGCTGGTTGAGCGAGCATGGCGGCATGCTCGCGGGGCTTGCGGCCATTGCCCTGGCCTGCCTGTGGCGCCTGCAGCTGGACAGCGCCTGGGCGTTGATCGCCAGCGCCGTGGTCGCCGGCTTGGGCGTTGCCGTGGTGCAGGGCATGATGCCGGGGCTGGTCAACCGCTGGTTCCCCCGCCGCCTGGCGGCGAGCATGGGGCTGTATTCGGCGGCGTTGATGAGCGGCGGTGGTTTGGCCGCGGTGCTCGGCCCTGCGCTTGCCGCACACTTCGGCCATTGGCAGTTCGGCCTGGGCCTCTGGGCGCTGCCGGCGCTGCTGGCAATGGCCGCCTGGGTGCTGCTGCGTCCGCGCCAGCACACGCCAAGCCTGGCTGCCGGCAGTGGCGGGCACTGGTTCGGCAACCGCCGGGCCTGGCTGCTGGCGTTGTATTTCGGGCTGATCAATGGCGGCTATACCAGCATGGTGGCGTGGCTGCCGGCCTATCACCTGGAGCACGGCGGCACGGCCCAGGGGGGCGGTGAGCTGGTCGGCCTGATGACCATTTTCCAGGTCTGCGGTGCCCTGGGCCTGCCATTGCTGCTGCGGCGCCTGGTCGATCGGCGGCCCGGCCTGTGGCTGGCCTTGCTGATCCAGCTCGGGGGCTTCCTCGGCCTGCTGCTGGCGCCGGCCAGCGCCATGGGCCTGTGGGTGGCGATGATCGGCCTGGGCCTGGGGGCCTGTTTCAGCCTCAGCCTGACGCTGACCCTGGAGCACCTGCGCAGCCCCGGCGAAGCCGGCAGCCTGGCGGCGTTCGTCCAGGGCGTGGGCTTCATTGTCACTGGCATCGTGCCGTACATCACCGGCTGGCTGCGCGATGTCAGCGGCGACTTCCAGGCCTCCTGGACCTTGCTGGCCTGCACCGTGCTGGCGATGTTGCTGGTGACCGCGTGCTTCGCGCCGAAGAGCTACGCCAGGGCGATTGCCCGTGGCCAGCAGCCCGCTGAAGCGCTGGTCAACTGAGGCGCTGCAGGGTGTCGGCGACGCGGTCCAGCGCCGGGTCGATATCCAGCAGCTCGATGGCGCCAAAGCCCAGCAGCAGCCCCGGTCGCACCGGGGCTTCGCTGAAGAACGGCGCCAGGGAGTAGAGGCCCACCTCCACCTTGCGCGCCAGGTTGATCAGCAACTCGACATTCACTCCCGGCTTGGCCAGTGCGCTCAGGTGGAAGCCGGCGCTGGTCGGCACCGCGTCGAACCACGGCGCCAGGTCGCCGCCAAGCCGCGCCAGGATCCGCTCGCGGCGTGCGCTGTACACCTCGTGGCAACGGCGGATGTGCTTGTTCAGGTGGCCTTCGCCAAGGAACCGCGCCAGCGCCCATTGTTGCAGGGTCGGGCTGTGCCAGTCGCTCAGGTGCTTGGCCACGCAGGCGGCCTGCAGCACGGCGGGCGGCAGCACCGCGTAGCCCAGGCGCAGTTCGGACAGCAGGGTCTTGGAGAACGTCCCGACATACGCCACCAGGCCATGCCGGTCCATGCGTTGCAGGGCCTCGGCGGCAGGCCCCTGGTAGCGGAACTCGCAGTCGTAGTCATCCTCGATGATCAGCGCACCCAGCTCGGCGGCCCGCGCCAGTAGCGCCTCGCGCCGTGGCGCGGCCATGGGCATGCCCAGCGGGAACTGGTGCGAGGGGGTCACGTAGATCAGCCGGGTGCCATCCTCGATCTGCTCCACGCACAATCCCTGGTCGTCCACCGGCACTGACTGCAGGCGTGCGCCCAAGGCTTGGAACAACTGCCGGGCCGGTGGGTAGCCCGGGTCTTCCATGGCCACCTTGCAGCCGGGCTCGACCAGCACCCGGGCAATCAGGTCCAGGGCTTGCTGGGCGCCGTTGCACACCAGCACATCGCTGGGCGCGCACTGGATGCCGCGGGTGAAGGCGATGTGATGGGTGATGGCCTCGCGCAACTCGGGCAGGCCCTGGGCGGAAAACTGCCGCTCGGGGTGGCGCTGGCTGCGGCGCAGGGCGTAGTTCATGCAGCTGCGCCACTGATCGTAGGGAAACTGCGACTTGCTCGAGGCGCCGCCGATGAAGTCATAGCGCGAAGGCGCGTCCAGCGCCCGCTGGGCCAGTACCGTGGCGCGCTGGCGCCAGCGTTCGAGGGTGTCGGCGGCGGCCAGCGGGATGTGCTCGCTGTCGCCCTGGCGCAAGGTGTGGCGTGGGGTGATAAAGGTGCCACGGCCAACCACGCCGCTGAGCAGGTTGTCGTAGGTCAGGCGTGAATAGGCTTCGGCCACGGTCTTGCGCGAGACCCCCAGCTGTTCGGCCAGCAGGCGGGTGGGCGGCAGTTGCGTGCCGGCGGCGAGGTGGCCGCTGTCGATGCCGGCGCGCAGTTGCCGGTAGAGCTGCTCGGCAAGGCCTTTGCGGCCATCGAGGCGGATGTGCAGTTCCATCGTGGGAAGGGTCCGAAGCGCAGGGATGTAGAAGCTTCGGGGTTTATCGGCAAAGCCGCAAGGGCCGCAGGCGCGAGCCAGGTCCGCGCCTGCGGGCAGCGGGTGTTCACAGGCGGGCGGTACTGATGGTGATGTAGCCTTTTTCGGGCAGCGCGATGCGGATCACCGTTTCGTCGTCGCAGGCCTTGCGTTTCTGCCTGATGCACACGCCATCCACCGTCGCCTCACGCATGCGGGCGGGGATGGCGCGGCCCTTGGTGTCGAAGAAGGCCTCGCTGGCGAGCAGTTCGACGCGCTCGATCAGTTGGCGGGTGTGCTCGTCGGTGGCGCAGAAGAAGCGCACACCGGACAGGTGCGGGTTGTCGTCGGGGTTGCTGACTTCATGGGCCAGCAACTGGCGCAGGGTATGGCGCAGTTCGCGGGTAGGGCGGTCGTGTGTGGGCATGGCATGGCCTCGTCTGGATGGGGTTGGCCGCGCCAGGGCGGCCGTAACGTCTCCAGGTCGGATGATGTTTCGCCGCGGATGTGGCAACAATCAAGAAGCGTCCTTGCTTTCGGTAGGAGGGTTCCGAAAATACAGGCAGGAGGTTGAACATCGCCTTGATCCGCGTCAGCTCCAGCACCTGTTGCCGAGGCCGTTCATGCCCAGTCAGACGGACTACAGCGTTGCAGTGCGCTTGGCATCGAGCGCTGCCTCGACGATCTCGATCCAGTGCCGCACCGGTGTTCGCCCGGCGCTTCCAAGGTGCACCTGGCAACCGATGTTGGCCGTGGCAATGACCTGTGGGTTGCCGCTCTCCAGGGCATTGATACGCTCATCGCGCAGTTGCCGTGCCAGCGTCGGCTGGGTCAGCGAGTAGGTGCCGGCCGAGCCGCAGCACAGGTGACCATCGGGCACCGCGGTGAGGTGAAAGCCCAGGCGCGTCAGCAGGCCCTCCACCACGCCGCCGAGCTTGAGGGCGTGCTGCAAGGTGCACGGGCAGTGGAAGGCCAGGCGCTGCTCGGCGCACAGCCCCAGATGTTCGAGCGGCTCGGCCTGCAGCACCTGCACCAGGTCACGGGACAGCGCGCTGACCTTGGCGGCCTTGGCGGCGTAACGCGGGTCACCTTCGAGCAGGTGGCCATAGTCGCGCACGAATGCGCCGCAGCCGCTGGCGGTCTGCACGATGGCCTCGGCGCCGGCCTCGATGGCCGGCCACCAGGCGTCGATGTTGCGTCGGGCACGCTCCAGGCCGCGCGCCTGGGCATCCAGGTGATAATCCACGGCGCCGCAGCAACCGGCCTCGGCTATCGGTTCGACACTGATGCCGAGGCGGTCGAGCAGGCGTGCGGTGGCGGCGTTGGTATTGGGTGAGAGCGCCTGCTGCACACAACCTTCAAGCAGCAACACGCGGCGGGCGTGCCCCGCTGACGGGCGCTGCCCGGCGGCGGCGATCCGCAGCGGCAGCTTGGCCTTGAGGTTGGCCGGGAGCAGGGGGCGCAGGGCAAGGCCGCTGTGCAGCAGGGCCCTGAAAAGCGCCGGCCTCGGCACTACCGCACGCAAGCCACTGCGCAGCAGGCGCTGGGCCAGAGGCCGCGGCACCTGGCGGTCGACCACGGCGCGGCCGATGTCGAGCAGGTTGTGGTACTGCACCCCGGAGGGGCAACTGGTCTCGCAATTGCGACAGCTCAGGCAACGGTCCAGGTGCGTCTGGGTGCTGGCGCTGATCGGTTCGCCTTCGAGCACCTGCTTGATCAGGTAGATGCGCCCACGTGGGCCGTCCAGCTCGTCGCCGAGCAGCTGGTAAGTTGGGCAGGTGGCGGTGCAGAAGCCGCAGTGCACGCAAGACCGCAGGATGCGCTCGGCCTCGTCGGCGCGGGCCAGGTGGCGGGCGGAGTCACTCAGTCGGGTTTGCATGCCGCGGCCTCACAAGTGTGCATACAGGCGGCCAGGGTTGAAGATGCCCTGGGGGTCGAGTTGGCGCTTCAGCGCCTGGTGGTAGCGCAACGTCATCGGGTCCAGCGGCGCGCTGCTGTCGTCGCCGGGCGTGTAGGCGGTGGCATGGCCGCCGGCTTCGGCCACCAGGGCGCGCAGGCTGGCCGCAGGCGCCTCGGACTTGAGCCAACGCTGGGCGCCGCCCCAGTCGATCAGCTGCTGCCCGGGCAGGTCGAGCACGCCGCAGGTGATGGGCAGGGACAGCCGCCACAACGTGGCCGGCGCGCTGAAGAACGCCAGGCGTTGCTCGCGCAGGTCGCTCCAGTAGCGCGGGTCGAGTACCTCACCGCCCAGGCGCTCGCGGGCCGAGCGCACCGAGCCTTCGCCGCCCTCCAGGCGCAGGTGCAGCGCCTCGCCGTCGTGGCTCGCGGCGCTGATCGGCAATGGCTGCTGGCCCCATTCGGCCAGCCTGGCCAGCGCCTGGCGGGCATCCATTTCCAGGCGCAGGCCCAGGCACTGGCGCGGCCTGGGCAACACCTTCAACGAAACCTCGGTGAGCAGCCCCAGGCAACCGAAGCTGCCCGCCATCAGCCGCGATACGTCGTAACCGGCGACATTCTTCATCACCTCGCCGCCGAAGCGCAGATGCTTGCCGTGACCGGTGATCACCCGGGTGCCCAGTACATAGTCGCGCACCGCGCCTGCCCAGGGCCGGCGTGGCCCCGAAAGCCCGGCGGCGACCATGCCGCCCAGTGTCGCCTCGGGCCCCAGGTGCGGCGGCTCGCAAGGCAGCATCTGCCCGGCCTCGCGCAGCGTCGCCTCGATCTCCCGCAGCGGCGTGCCGGCGCGGGCGGTGAGCACCAGTTCGGTGGGGGCGTAGCTGACGATGCCACGGTGCCCACGGGTGTCGACCAGATCGCCCGCCACCGGGCGGCCGAGCATGGCCTTGCTGTTGCCGCCCTGGATGCGCAACGCGGTGCCCTGGCGCAACGCCTGGCTGACCTGCTCCAGCAGTTGCTGGCTGAGATCCGTGCCCATCAGAAGCGCTCCAGGTCGGGGAAGGGCAACTGCCCATGGTGCACATGCAGCGCGCCGAACTCGGCGCAGCGCTGCAGGGTGGGGATGTTCTTGCCCGGGTTGAGCAGGCCCCGTGGGTCGAAGGCGGCCTTGACCGCGTGGAACAGGCTGATCTCGTCGCTGTTGAACTGGGCGCACATCTGGTTGATCTTCTCCCGGCCCACGCCGTGCTCGCCGGTGATGCTGCCGCCCACCGCCACGCACAGCTCGAGGATCCGGCCACCGAGGGCTTCGGCGCGCTCCAGCTCGCCGTGCAGGTTGGCGTCGAACAGGATCAGCGGGTGCATGTTGCCGTCGCCGGCATGGAACACGTTGGCGACCCGCAGGCCGTATGTCTCGGACAGTTGGCTGATGCCAGCGAGCACCCGCGGCAGCTCGCGCCGCGGGATGGTGCCGTCCATGCAGTAGTAGTCCGGCGAAATGCGCCCCACCGCCGGGAAGGCGTTCTTGCGCCCGGCCCAGAAGCGCACGCGCTCGGCTTCGTCGCAGGCCAGGCGCACCTCGCGGGCACCGGCCTGGCGCAGCACGGCATCGACGCGGGCGCAGTCGTCGTGCACATCGGCCTCGACCCCGTCCAGTTCGCACAGCAGGATCGCCGCCGCATCCACCGGGTAGCCGGCGTGGATGAACGCCTCGGCGGCGCGGATTGCCAGGTTGTCCATCATCTCAAGGCCTGCGGGGATGATCCCGGCGGCGATGATATCGGCCACCGCGCGCCCGGCGCCCTCGACGCTGGCGAAGCTGGCCAGCAGCACCCGCGCCACTTGTGGCCTGGGCAGCAGCTTGACGGTGACCTCGGTGACGATGCCGAGCATGCCCTCGGAGCCGGTGAACAGCGCCAGCAGGTCGAAGCCGGGACTGTCCAGGGCGTCGCTGCCGAGGATCAGGCGCTCGCCTTCGACGGTGAGGATCTCCACTTTCAGCAGGTTGTGCACGGTCAGCCCGTACTTCAGGCAGTGCACGCCGCCGGCGTTCTCGGCGACATTGCCACCGATCGAGCAGGCGATCTGCGAGGAGGGATCCGGCGCGTAGTACAAGCCGTGGGGGGCCGCCGCCTGGGAAATCGCCAGGTTGCGCACGCCAGGCTGGACCCTGGCGAAGCGGCCCTGCGGGTTGACTTCGAGGATGCGCTTGAAGCGCGCCATGACCAGCAGGATGCCCTGGCTCAGTGGCAACGCGCCGCCCGACAGGCCGGTGCCGGCGCCCCGTGCCACCACCGGCACACCGCGCTGGTGGCAGAGCCGCAGCAGTGCCTGTACCTGTTCCAAGCGTTCGGGCAGTGCCACCAGCAGGGGCAGTGTGCGGTAGGCCGAGAGGCCGTCGCATTCATAGGGCTTGAGGTCTTCGCTGCGGTGCAGGATGTCCAGGTCGGGCAGGGCTTCACGCAGCGCGTCCAGCAGTGCCGACTTGTCCACGCCTGGCAGCGGTCCATCGACACGTTCGTCGTAGAGAATGCTCATGCAGGCCTACTGCGCCAGATGGCGGATCATCGCCACCGTCAGGTACAAGCGCGGCGCCACGCTGGCGATCTCCATGTACTCGTCGTCGCCATGCAGGCCGGCGCCGACCACGCCCAGGGTCTCCAGCACAGCCGGCTTGTCGCTGTCGGGCACGTAGGCGTAGCCGGCGTCGGTACCGAAGCGCATGGCGATTGGCTGCAGTTGTCGGTCGACCTTGCTGTACAGCTGTCGCGCAGTTTGTGCCAGCTGCGTCGAGGCCTCGTTCTTCGCCAGTGGCGGGCGGCCTTTTTCCATGACCAGTTCGACCTGGGTATCGGCGACCAACTGCTGCTTGATGATCCGCAAGGCATCCTCCTGCACCCGCTCGGTCTCGCTCAGGTCGGAATAACGCATGTCGGCCTCGGCGCTGGCCAGGGCAGGGATGATGTTGGCCTTCTCTCCGGCCTTGGCAAGGGTCCAGTTGACGGTGGTGCCCTTGTCCTTGTCGCCGAGGGCATTCAATTGCAGCAACTGGTGCGCCAGCTCGATCAGCGCATTGCGCCCGGCCTCCGGCGCGGAGCCGGCGTGGGAGGCGCGGCCGTTCACCGTGAGTTTCAGGCGGTTGATGCCGTTGGTGGCGACGGTCACCGCATCCTTGTCCGGTGGCTCGTAGGAAAAGACGAAGTCGTGCTGGCGCGCCAGCTCGGCGATAAGCTGCCTGGAGCCTGCCGAGCCCATTTCCTCATCCGGGTTGAACAGCACGGTGAGGGTGCGATAGCCCTTGTACTGCTGGTCCTGCAGCAGCTTCAGCGCATGCAGGATCATCGCCACGCCGCCCTTGGCATCGGCCACGCCAGGGCCATAGGCGCGTTCGCCTTCGATACGGAACGGACGCTTGGCCACGGTACCGGGGCCGAACACCGTGTCGTAGTGGACCATCAGCAGGAAATCCTTGCTGCCGGTGCCCTTGAATGTGCCGACGATGTTGTCGCCCACCGACGGCGTGGCCGGTTGGGTGGTGACCTTGGCGCCGAGGGCCTGGAGACGCTTCACCAGCTCGGTGCCGACCTGTTTCAGGCCCGCCTCTGTACCGGTGCCGGTGTCTACCGAAACCAGGGTCTTGAGGGTTTCCAGGTAGTGCGGCTGTTCGGCCTGGGCCTGCTGGAGCAGGTCCTGGGGCGTGGGCTCGGCGGCCTGGGCGGTGGTGCAGGCGAGGGCAAGGGCCAGAGTGCAAAGTCGCAGATGCATGGGCAGGGTCTCGTTGTCATGAACCCTTCAGCGTAGACCCTACCCGATGAATGGCCGCCCGAGCCGTTGCAGCTACAGCCCGTAACGATGCGCCAGACATGGTTGCGACTCCGAGGGTTGGGGGAAGGCCAGGCTTTACCGGTGACGGAAATGACCCATACAGTACGAATTTGAGACATGCTCCGGAGTGTGCCCATGCATCGGGTCGGTTATCTGTCGTACGAAGGTTTTCAGGTGATGGCGCTGGCCTCGCAGTCGGTGTTCGAGATCGCCAACCTGCTGGCCGGGCGGCCGGTCTATGCCCTGGGCAATTTCAGCCTCGCCAGCGGCAAGCTGCGTTCGCCCCTGCGCCTGGCCAACGAGGTGCCAGCATGAAGAAGCTCGTGCGCATGGACGATCTGCAGGTGTTCGTCAGCACCGTGGAAACCGGCAGTTTCTCCGCGGCGGCGCGCCAGCTGGACATCTCGCCGGCCCTGGCCAGCGGCGCGGTGCAGCGCCTGGAACGCAGCCTGGGGTTCCGCCTGCTGGTGCGTTCGACCCGGCGTCTGCGTCTGTCCGATGAAGGCCAGCGCTACCTGCCCCATGCGCGGCAGGTGCTCGAGGCTCTGGTGGAGGGCGAAATGGCCCTGGAGCAGGGGCGTGAAGAGATCGGCGGGGTACTGCGCCTGTCGATGCCCTCGGACCTGGGGCGCAATGTGCTGCTGCCCTGGCTCGACGAGTTCCAGCGGCAGCACCCGGGCATCAGCCTGCAGCTGCGCCTGAGCGACCAGGTGGCGGACATGGTTGGGGATCGCCTGGATGCCAGTATCCGCTATGGTCAGTTGGCCGATTCGGGCCTGGTGGCCCTGCCCCTGGCTCCGGACAACCGCCGCACGCTGTGCGCCGCGCCGAGCTACATCGCCCGCCATGGCACGCCGCGCACACCGGAGGAACTGGCCGGGCACAACTGCCTGCGCTATGTGATGGGCGAGCAGACCCACGAACGCTGGGGCTTCCACTTGCCGGACGGGGTCAGGACGGTGAGCGTTTCGGGCGACCGCAGCAGTGACGACGCCGATGTGGTCCGCCGCTGGGCGGTGGCGGGGCAGGGGATCGTCTACAAGTCGCGGCTGGATGTGCTGGCCGATGTGCGGGCCGGGCGGCTGGTGGAGCTGTTTCCAGCGGAATGCGGCCAGGCGGCGCCACTGCAACTGGTGTGCGTGCACCGCCAGGCAGTGTCGCCGGCGATCCAGCGGTTGCGGGGCTTCCTGCGGGAGAAGTTTGCCCAGTTGGGCTAGCAAGGCGCCTGCAGGTGCGTCATCGCGCCTACAGGGCCTCTATCGGACTAGAAACCTTCCAGTACAACCTTGCCCTTTGCCTTGCCGCTTTCGATCAAGGCGTGGGCGCGGCGCAGGTTGGCCGCGTTGATCGCGCCGAAATGCTCGCCCAGCGTGGTCTTGATCACGCCTTCATCGACCAGCCTGGCGATTCGTTCCAGCAGTTCGTGCTGCTTGATCATGTCGGCGGTCTGGTACAGCGAACGGGTGAACATCAGCTCCCAGTGCAACGACAGCGACTTGCGTTTGAGCGGCACCACGTCGAGGCTGGCCGGGTCGTCGATCAGTGCCAGGCGGCCTTGTGGGCGCAGCACCTCGACCAACTGCGCGAAGTGGCGGTCGGTGTGGGTCAGGCTGATCACCAGGTCCACCTGGCCAATGCCCACGGCGTCCAGCTGGGGCGCCAGCGGCTGATTGTGATCGATCACCTGGTGGGCACCGAGTTGACGTACCCAGGCCTGGGTCTCGGGGCGCGAGGCGGTGCCGATCACGGTGAGGTTGGTGAGCTGGCGCGCCAGTTGGGTGAGGATCGAACCCACGCCACCGCTGGCGCCGACGATCAGCAGGCTTTGCCCTTCGCCGCCGCCTTCGCGCACCCCAAGGCGGTCGAACAGCAGCTCCCAGGCGGTGATCGAGGTCAGCGGCAGGGCGGCGGCGCTGGCATTGTCCAGGCTGAGTGGCTTGTGGCCGACGATACGTTCATCGACCAGGTGCAGTTCGCTGTAGCTGCCCGGGCGGTCGATGGCACCGGCATAGAAGACCTCGTCGCCGGGCTGGAACAGGGTCACCTGTTCACCGATGGCGCGCACCACGCCGACCGCGTCCCAGCCCAGCACCTTGGGTTGGCCGGTGCTGCCGCTGCCGGCGCGGACCTTGGTGTCGACCGGGTTGACCGCGATGGCGCGGACCTCCACCAGCAAATCGCGTGGGCCGGGGGCAGGGGCGGGCAGCTCGCTGTCGTAGAGCGAGGCCGGGTCGGTCAGTGGCAGGCCGTGTTGGGTGAAGACGATGGCTTTCATGGCATCTGGGTCCCTGAGTGGTAGAGGGGCAACCATAGCCTGCAAGATTTATCGCAAAAACATCGCAATCACAGGAACAGTTTCAGCATTTTCTTGAAAATGTAGCGGCCATGAGGGTCAGAACCAGCGATCGTTGCGTTTGCGCCCACGGGTCAGCGCCGGCAGGATCAGCCCCGCCAGCAGCCCGGCCCCGGCGATGCTGCCGCCATACACCATGTAGCGCATCATCACCTGCTTGTTCTCGTCACCCAGGCGCGCCTGGGTGTCGCGCAGGCTCGACTGGCTCTGCTCGAGCTGCTCGTTGAGTGCCTTGTTGCGGGTTTCCAGTTCGTCGATCAGCGCCTTGCGCGAGTCGAGGGTCTCCTGCATGCCCTGCACGCGGTTTTTCCAGCTGTCGTCGATGGTCTTGAGCTGG
This sequence comes from Pseudomonas sp. CAM1A, assembly GCF_047501685.1. Classification (NCBI taxonomy): domain Bacteria; kingdom Pseudomonadati; phylum Pseudomonadota; class Gammaproteobacteria; order Pseudomonadales; family Pseudomonadaceae; genus Pseudomonas; species Pseudomonas sp. CAM1A. The sequence goes on from NZ_JBFNXP010000002.1 coordinate 850,085, forward strand.
CCGGACAGTTCGGCCACCTGGGCGTCGAGCTGCGGCAGGCGCTCAATCTGGCCGGGCACCGCCTGCAGGTCACTGGTGAGGATCCACACCAGGTCGCCGCTCTGCCCGCGTACCTGGCTGTAGTTGCCCTGGCTGGTGACCAGGGTGACCTTCTGCCCGGACTTGAGCGTGCCGACGATGCGATGGCCATCGGTGGGGCCGCTGCGTACGTAAGTGTTCAGGCTGTCACTGACCCAACGTGCATCAGTGGCCGGCTCCTCGGCGTGGGCCGGGGCGGCGAGGGCGATCAGGGCGGCGATCAGGCCACCGCGCAGGGCGGTGAGGGCAGGGGAAGCGGGCTGGATGTCTGGCATGCTGGTCTTCGCTGAAACAGGACGAATGAAGGCCCGATGACTGGGCCGGCGATCCGGTCGGGTGGATTGACCGTCAGCGAAAGACCGTTTTTTTGTAGGCAGGTTCACCACCTGACACAGGAAATATCTGCAAAATATTGCGAAAAGCCAGGAATTATCTGCTCTTTTGAGAGCCGGCTCTCCGCCGAAAGGGCCGCAAAGCGGCCCCCCAGTGCCCTCAGGCCACTACTTCATAGCACGGCACATACGCCGCCCCACCGGGTAACTTCATGCGGTGCTGGTCGACGAACGCCTGCAGCAGACGCCCGAGCGGGTCGAGGATCGCCGCATCGCCGCGGATCTGGTACGGCCCGTGCTCCTCGATCAGGCGGATGCCCTTGTCCTTGACGTTGCCGGCAACCACCCCGGAAAACGCCCGGCGCAGGTTGGCCGCCAGCTCATGGGGCGGCAGGTCGCGGCGCAGCGCCAGGTTGGCCATGTTCTCGTGGGTCGGGTCGAACGGGCGCTGGAAGCCTTCGTCGATCTTCAGCAGCCAGTTGAAGTGGAAGGCGTCGTTGCGCTCTCGGCGGAACTGCTTGACCGCCTTGAGCCCTTCGACCATCTGCCGGGCCACTTCGGCCGGGTCGTCGATGATGATCTGGTAGTGGCGCTGCGCTGCCTCGCCGAGGGTGGCGCCGACGAAGGCATGCAACTGCAGCAGGAACGGCTCGGCGCTGCGCGGCCCGGTGAGCACCACCGGGAACGGCAGGCCCTGGTTGTCCGGGTGCATGAGGATGCCGAGCAGGTAGAGGAACTCCTCGGCGGTACCGGCGCCGCCGGGGAAGATGATGATGCCGTGGCCGACCCGCACGAAGGCTTCCAGGCGCTTCTCGATGTCCGGCAGGATCACCAGCTCGTTGACGATCGGGTTGGGCGCCTCGGCGGCGATGATGCCCGGCTCGGTCAGGCCCAGGTAGCGGCTGCCGTGCATGCGCTGCTTGGCATGGGCGATGGTGGCGCCCTTCATCGGCCCTTTCATCACGCCCGGGCCGCAGCCGGTGCAGACGTCCAGCTTGCGCAGGCCCAGTTCGTGGCCGACCTTCTTGGTGTACTGGTATTCCTCGGTGCTGATCGAGTGGCCGCCCCAGCACACCACCATCTTCGGCTCGACACCGGGGCGCAGGGTGCGCGCGTTGCGCAGCAGGTGGAAGACGTAGTCGGTGATGCCTTGCGAGCTTTCCAGGTCGATGCGCTGGCTGGCCAGTTCGCTCTCGGTGTAGACGATGTCGCGCAGGGCGCTGAACAGCATCTCGCGGGTACTGGCGATCATTTCGCCATCGACGAAGGCGTCGGCGGGGGCGTTGAGCAGTTCCAGGCGTACGCCGCGGTCCTGCTGGTGGATGCGCACCTCGAAGTCCTTGTAGGCCTCGAGGATGGTCTTGGCATTGTCGACATGGGCGCCGGTGTTGAGGATGGCCAGGGCGCACTGGCGGAACAGGGTGTAGAGGCTGCCGGTACCGACTTCGCTCAGTTGCTGGACTTCACGTTGCGACAGCGTCTCCAGGCTGCCCTTGGGGCTGACGGAGGCGTTGATGACATTGCGTTGGGGCATCTGGTCTTTCCTGTGCGGGTAAAACATCCTTCTTGGACAACACCATACAAGCAAATGTGCGTGGCAACGAGGGCCTTGGTGAAAAACCTTGGACCGCAGTGCCTAGCCTGTGGGAGCCGGCTTGCCGGCGAAAGGGCTGCATGGCAGCCCCGGGGTTATTGGACGTTGAACACATGCCGCAGGTACGCCACGAAATTCTCGTCCCGGCACTGGGTTTTACCCGGGCTATCGGAAATCTTCGCCACCGGCGCGCCGTTACAGGCGGTCATCTTGATCACCATGTTCATCGGCGTGACGCCGGGAATGTCGCAGGTCAGGTTGGTGCCGATGCCGAAGCTGACATGGATCCTGCCGTTCAACGCACGGTACAGCTCAAGCATCTTCTGGAAATCCAACCCATCGGAGAAGATCAGCGTCTTGCCCTTCGGGTCGATCCCCAGCCGCTCATAGTGGGCGATGGCCTTCTCGGCCCAGGCCAGCGGCTCGCCCGAGTCATGGCGCAGGCCATCGAAGAGCTTGGCGAAGTACAGGTCGAAGTCCTCCATGAACGCGTCCATGCCGATGCAGTCGGTCAGGGCGATGCCCAGTTGGCCGCGGTACTCGCGCACCCAGCACTCGAGGGCGGCGGCCTGGCTGTCCACCAGGCGCGGGCCGAGCTGCTGGTGGGCCATGAACCATTCGTGGGCCATGGTGCCGATCGGTTTGATCTGGTATTCGCGGGCCAGGTGCACGTTGCTGGTTCCAACGAAACGCCCGGGGAAGTCACGCTTGAGGATGTGCACCACCTCTTCCTGCACCCGGTAGGAGAAACGCCGGCGGGTGCCGAAGTCGGCCAGCTGCAGGCCGGCCAGCTCGTCGCTGCTGGCCTCGGCCTTGAGCCAGTCGAGTTTCTGGTAGAGGCGCTCGCCGACCTGCTCGATCACCACCTCGCGGTAGCGATAGCGGTTGCGCACTTCACTGATGATCGCCAGCAGCGGGATCTCGAACAGGATCACGTGCAGCCAGGGGCCGCGCAGACGGATCGCCAGCTGCCCGGCGTCGTCCAGGCCCACCTGCACATAACGCAGGTTGAAGCGGAACAGGCTGAGGAAGCGGATGAAGTCCGCCTTGATGAAGGGGATCTTCTCCAGGTACGCCAGCTGGTCGTGGGTGATCGACACATCGGCCAACTGCTCGACCTGGTAGCGGATCTCGGCGAGGTAGGGCGCCAGGTCCTCATTGTTGCGGCAGCGGAACTCCCATTCCACCTCGGCGTTGGGGTAGTTGTGCAGCACCGCCTGCATCATGGTGATCTTGTAGAAGTCGGTATCCAGCAGGTTCTGGATGATCCGTGGGCCGAAAACGCTGTCGCTCATGGGCGAGCCTCCTTGAGGGCGGTGAGCTGGTCGTCGAGGGCCTGTTCGTCGCCGCACAACTGGATGCCGGCATTGGCCATTGCAGTGCAGGCAGCCTGTGCGCCATCAGCGCTCAGCGCGCGGCAGGCCGGCAGGTACAGCAACACCTCGAAACCGGCTCGGCGCAGTTGCAGGGCGGTGGTGCGCACGCAGTAGTCCAGCGCCAGGCCGCCTACGATGATCGCCTGTACCTGTTGCACCTTGAGGAACTCGATGACACCAGTGGAGCGGCGTTCGGCCAGGTCGTGGTAGCAGGCGCCGTAGGGGTGCAGGTCGGGTTCGACGCCTTTCCAGATGAAGTAGTCGTAGTCGATGGGGGCGGGCAGGCCGGGGAGCAGTTCGAAGCCGGGCGTGCCGGGGACGCAGTGGCTGACCCAGGTCAGGTCGGCGTTGGCCAGGGGCAGCGGTTGCAGCATCTGCCCGGCGTCGGCGACCACCCAGGCGGCATTGGCCGGGTGGGCGTCCTTGCTGCCCAGGCGCAGCGTAGCGCGCTGGGCCATGGTGTTGAGCGCAGGCGCGATCAGGTGGCCGCCAGGTACCGGCAACTCCTGGGGAGCGTTGGCGGTAAAGCCGTTTTGCGCGTCGACGTCGAAGCTGGCGATGATCATGGGCAGAGGTTCTCGGCTGAGATGGCTATATAATTCACCTGGTGCATTATATGTGTCAAGGCTATCCCTAAATTATAATTAGCCCTTGATAGACTTAGTGGCTCTGGTGGAATATAGGTGGGTTACCAGAAGGAATCGTACCGTGAGCGCAGCACAAGTCCTGGCCAGCGTGGATATCATCGCGCTGCGCCTGTCGCCGCACAGCCTTTGCCTGGAGGTATTACTGCACCGGCGTGGGCGCGAGCCCTACAACGGCCAATGGGCCTTGCCAGGTGTCATCGTCAATGGCAGCACCTCGGACAACAGTCTCGATGCCGCCGCCGCGCGGGCCTTGGCGGAAAAGGCCAAGGTGGTCCCCCGCCATCTGGAGCAGGTAGGCACCGAAGGCAATGGCGTTCGCGACCCGCGGGGTTGGACCTTGAGCACCTACTACCTGGCGCTGCTCGATCCTGCGGTCGTGGTAGAGAACGCGCAGGTTGCCTTCTTTGACCTTCAAAGCGTTCTGTCGCGTGAGCTGTCGCTGCCGTTCGACCATGGCCTGCTGGTCGAGCGCGCCTGTGAACGGTTGGCGGCCAAGGCCGTGTACACCAACCTGCCGTTGTACCTGGCACCGGAACGGTTCACCGTGCTGGATGCCCTGGCCGCAGCGCAGGCGTGCTTGGGCCAGCCGGTCAACAACACTTCGTTGCGCAAACGCCTGGAGCGCATGAAGAGTGAAGGCTGGGTGCAGGACACCGGAGAGAAGAACCAGCCCAGGCTGGGACGGCCACAGCAGCTGTACCGGCATACCCCACAGGGGAACGGGGCGTTCATGTTCGACCGCAGCCTGCTGGCGGGAGGATAGTCAGGCCAGGCCGTAATCGCGGTGCGGCCACTTCCAGCAGTAGTCGGGTAGCGACTATCCTTGCCCCATGACCAACCTGCCTCCATTACGCCATCCTTGTCCGCCGGGCGCCTGCGACTGCGGCCGCGAAGACTTGGCCGACGGCCCCGAGCGACGCATCCTGCTGCTCACCCGCGAGGAGGAGAAGCGCCTGGTCGAGCGCCTGGAAAACCTGAAGGATTTGGAGGACCTGCAGCGCCTGCAGGCGCGCCTCTACGAACAACTGGGCATCCGCGTGCATATCGCCCCGGGCTTCAACGAGGTACGCACCATGCGTGGTATTGTCATCGAGCTTGCGGTGCAGACGGGGCTGTGCCGCAAGACCCGCCAGTCGATCCCCGCTGCCATCCGCCGCGGGCTGGAGCGCAATCCGCAGGTGGCCTTCCGCCTGCTCGACGCCCACGACCTGCTGCGCGATGCTTGAAACCCAATACGTGGCGGTGATGCTTGTCAGTTCAATTTAAGACAAAAATACTGCTTCACTCTGCTGCGTACCGGCTAATAAATGGGGAGCGAAATAGTGGATTTGGACTATCTAGGTGTTGAAACCTTGGTGGCGGAGTTGGCTGAGCAGGATGAAGTGCTGGCTGAGGTTGTTAGATCTTTCTTATTGAGTAATCCGAGTGATCGCCTCAGGAATAGCTTCAGAAAGGCTTTCAATCGTCTGCGCGCCAAGGTGAAAGCAAGCGATTTTCTCTGTTGCTTTCAAGGCTGTACAAATGTCGCGATCAGGTCGCACGAGATAGCTGAAAGTCGACAGGTCAGGTTCCTTGCTGAAAGAGAAAATGATCGAGTGTTTGTAGACGCTCTCACGGATGATCTAAGAGAGAATCCCTATGAGATGTGTTTCAAGGAGACGCCTGTAAAGTCGGCTACGACATTCATTGGTTATTGCAAGGAGCATGATGGCAAATTGTTTTTTGAGCTCGACAAGATGTCCGACCCAGACAATTTTCATTTGATGAACCTTCAGTTCATGAGAGCGCTCGGAAGAGAGAAGGCTGACTACGACCAGAAAGTACGCGCTTTGAAGATTATGGTTGAAGAGCTTGAAGCGCTTGCGCTTGAAAGCCCTGGGGAAGGGGTTGAAGAAGCCAGGCTTATAATGACGGGGCATCTTGATGATCAGCAGGCTGCGAGAGAACGGGTTGCCTATATTCACGATAAAGTGGCGGTTGATGTGCAGGAAGGCAAACAGCCGATTGTGGTGAAGAAGTTTTTGGTTAATGAGCCTGGCTATATGTTTTCTGCCTGTAGGGACATGACGCTTCCAGGAGAAGATTATTTTTTTACGTTCCTGGCCAAAAAAAATTTTGATGGAGAGTCGTATTTCTATGTTGGAGCGCTTGATAATAAATTCAAGCAAGAGATTTTCGAGCGTTGTGATATCTCGACGCAGCAGGGGCGATGGGATGTCTCCGACTTAATGCTTGCGCTCAAGGATAGGTTGATATTTTCTCCTAGATTTAAGGGGATGCTGGACGAAGGGATGAAAAAGATCTTTTGCAGGTCCCGGCTCGAGCTGGGAGGAATTGATAAGTTCCTTGTTGAGCAACACCTGTTTCCCCGCTCGAGTGTGTGAGTGCCCCCTCGGTGGCAATCGAATTCACTGCGGACGAGTCGGTGCGATGATATCCGCAGCTTTGTCAATGGTTATGTGTTTACACGACGCCTGAACCTCAGCGCATCGCCGCCAGCTTGATGCCGAAGCCCACCAGGCAGACACCGGCCAGGCGTTCGAGCAGGTTGGCGATGCGTGGGCTGGCGCGCATGCGCTCGGCCAGGCGGTGGGTGAGCAGCACGGCGATCAGGCCGTAGAGCAGGGTCAGCCCGGCCACGGTCAGCGCCATAAAGGCGAAGGTGACCACGCCCTGGTGGCGCACCGGGTCGATGAACAGTGGAAAGAACGCCATGTAGAACATGATCGCCTTGGGGTTGAGCAGGGTGATCATCATGGTCTGGCGCAGGTAGCGGCCGCTGGCCATGCCGCTGTCACGCGGCGCGCCGCCGGGCTTGCTCAGCACCATGCGCAGGCCGAGCCAGGCCAGGTAGGCGGCGCCGGCCCACTGCACCACGTGGAAGGCGGTGGGGTAGGTGGCCAGCAAGGTGGCCACGCCGGCCACGGCCAGCCACATCAGCACCTGGTCGCCGAGAATCACCCCGAAAGTGGCGGCCAGCCCGCCCTTGATGCCGCCCTTGCCGGTGGCGGTGATCAGGGCGAAGTTGCCGGGGCCGGGGATCGCCAGGAGGATGAGGAACGCGATCACGAAAGCGCCGTAGTCGGTCACGCCGAGCATGGGGAGTCTCCTGGTGAAGGGGGCAGGCAGACCTCGATATATGCCATCATTCGCGGCGTTTGCAAAGCCATGACGGTGCAGTGTCCGTCGCGACCCTTGCAGCGGCGCTCGATCTGAAGAGCGCTGCAACTCCAACGTCGAACACGTGAAAGGCCGATCCAGGGAATACGCCTAGGCAGCAGCGAGGCATAAAAAAGCCCCGAAGACCAAGGCCTTCGGGGCAAACGGTTGGGGGAGGAACCAACCAAAGGAGCCGTTACATCAGGGGGCGGTCAGCGCGAGCTGGCCACCACTTCGGGTTGCCAGCCGCCGCCAAGCGCCTTGTAGATCGCGACGATGCCGCTGTACAGCTCGACCTCGCCCTGGGCCTGGGCGTCTTCGGCGCTCAGGCGCTCGCGCTCGGCGTCGAGCAGTACCAGGTAGTCCACCGTGCCTTCGCGGTAGCGCACCGAGGCCAGGTCCGCCGCCTTGCGGCTGGCGTCGCTCTGGCGCATCAACGCCAGCAGGCGCTGCTGGCGCTTGCCGTAGTCGCTGAAGGCGTTGGAGGACTCCTCCAGGGCCAGCAGCACTTGCTGTTCGTAGTTGGCCAGCGCCCCTTCGGCATCCGCCTTGGCGCCGCGCAGGCGGGCGCGCACGCTGCCCAGGTCGAACGCCGCCCAGGTAATGCTCGGGCCCAGCCCCCAGGCGTTGGCCGCCGAGGAGCCGATCTGCGAACCACGTGCGGCGGTGAAGCCGAGGAAGCCGCTAAGGCTGACCCGGGGGAACAGGTCGGCGGTGGCCACGCCGACGTTGGCCGTGGCCGCGGCCAGCTGGCGCTCGGCGCTGCGGATGTCCGGGCGGCGGCGCAGCAGCTCGCCGGGGTCGCCCACCGGCAAGGCCTTGGCGATAGCCGGCAGGGCCTTGGGCGACAGGTCGACAGTCATGGCGTCCGGGCGCTGGCCGAGCAGGGTGGCGATGCGGTTCTTGGCCCGTACCTGTTCGGCCTGCAACTGCGGCACGGTGGCTTCGACACCCGCCAGGCGGGCGTCGGCGCGGACCACGTCGAGCTCGTTGCCGACCCCAGTGTCGCGCAGGGTCACGGTGATGTCCCGCGACTGCTGCTGGGTTTTCAGGTTGGCCACGGCGATCTGCTCGCGCAGCTGGGCGCCGCGCAGTTGGCCGTAGGCGTCGACCAGCTCGGCGATCAGGCTGACCTGCAGCTGTTGCAGGTCGGCTTCGGCGGCGGCTTCCTGGGCTTCGCTGGCCTCGATCTGGCGCTGGATGCGGCCGAACAGGTCAAGCTCCCAGGCCATGTCCAGGCCCAGGTCATAGCGCTCGCTGTTGACCCGGCGCTCGGTCTGGCCGGGCACCTGGCCCTTGCCCAGGTCGCTGCTGGCGCGGCTGGTGACCACGGGGATCTGGTCGTTGGACACGTCCTCGCGAATCGACCGCGCCGCTTTCAGGCGGGCGAAGGCCACGCGCAGGTCGCGGTTGCTGTCCAGCGATGCCTGCACCAGCTGGTTCAGCACCGGGTCGTCGAACTGTTTCCACCACACGCTTTCGAAGCGGCTGCGGTCATAGGCTCTGGCTTCAAGGCCGGCGTCCAGCTTGGCCGGTTCGGTCAGCGGGGCCTGGTAGTCCGGGCCCACCGCGCAGGCCGCCAGGGCCAGTGCCAGCAGGCTCGGAGTCAGGTGTTTGAGCAACTTCATGCATGGTTCTCCAGTGCCACGGCGTGCTCGGCCTTGCGGGCCTGGCGACGCTCGACGAAACGGCGGATCAGGAAGAAGAACACCGGGGTCAGGAACAGGCCGAACACGGTCACCCCGATCATCCCCGAGAACACCGCCACACCCATGGCGTGACGCATCTCGGCACCGGCGCCGGAGGAGAACACCAGCGGCACCACACCCATGATGAAGGCGATCGAGGTCATCAGGATCGGCCGCAGACGCAGGCGGCAGGCTTCCAGTACCGCAGCCAGCGGGTCGAGGCCCTTGGCCTGTTCATCCTTGGCGAACTCGACGATCAGGATTGCGTTCTTGCACGCCAGGCCCACCAGTACGATCAAACCGATCTGGGTGAAGATGTTGTTGTCGCCACCGGAGATGATCACCCCGGTGATGGCCGACAGCAGGGTCATCGGCACGATCAGGATCACCGCCAGCGGCAGGCTCCAGCTTTCGTACTGGGCGGCCAGCACCAGGAAGGCCAGCAGCACGCAGAGCGGGAACACGAACAGCGCGGTGTTGCCCGAGAGGATCTGCTGGTAGGTCAGGTCGGTCCACTCGAAGGTCATGCCGTTGGGCAGTTCCTCTTTCAGCAACTTCTCGATTGCCGCCTCGGCCTGGCCGGAGCTGTAGCCGGGGGCCGCGGCACCGTTGATCTCGGCGGTGATGAAGCCGTTGTAGTGCATCACCCGGTCAGGCCCCGAGGTGTCGCTGACCTTGAGGAAGGTCGCCAGCGGGATCATCTCGCCCAGGTTGTTGCGCACCTTCAGCTGGCCGATCTGCTCGGCGTCGAGGCGGAACTGCTGCTCGGCCTGGACGTTGACCTGGTAGGTGCGGCCAAAGCGGTTGAAGTCGTTGGTGTACAGCGAGCCCAGGTAGACCTGCAGGGTGTCGAAGATGTCGTTGATCGCCACGCCGTGGGTCTTGGCCTTTTCCCGGTCGATGGCGGCATCGACCTGCGGCACGTTGACCTGGTAGCTGGTGAACAGGCCCGCCAGTTCGGGCACGTTGTGGCTCTTGGCGATGATGTTCTGGGTTTCCTTGTACAGCGCTTCATAGCCCAGGTTGCCGCGGTCTTCGATCTGCAGGCGGAAACCGCCGATGGTGCCCAGGCCTTGTACCGGCGGAGGCGGGAAGATCGCGATGTAGGCGTCCTGGATATCGGCGAACTGGGCGTTCAGGGCTGCCGCGATGGCCGCCGCCGACTGGCTCGGGTCCTTGCGCTCGTCGAACGGCTTGAGCGGAGTGAACACGATGCCGCTGTTCGGGCTGTTGGTGAAACCGTTGATCGACAGGCCCGGGAAGGCCACCGAATCGGCCACGCCTGGCTGCTTGAGGGCGATCTCGCTCATCTTCTTGATCACCGCCTCGGTACGGTCGAGGCTGGCGGCGTCAGGCAACTGGGCGAAGGCCACCAGGTACTGCTTGTCCTGGGACGGGACGAAGCCGGTCGGGGTGGACGAGAAGCCAAGGTAGGTCAGGCCCATCAGGCCGGCATACACGAACAGGGCGATGCCGCTGGAGCGGATGACCCGACGCACGCCACCGACGTAGCCATGGCTGGCGCGGTCGAAGAAACGGTTGAACGGGGCGAACAGCCAGCTGCCCAGCAGTTTTTCCAGGAACCGCGAGAAACGGTCCTTCGGCGCATGGTGATCTTTGAGCAGCACGGCGGCCAGGGCCGGCGACAGGGTCAGCGAGTTGAACGCCGAGATCACGGTGGAGATGGCGATGGTCAGGGCGAACTGCTTGTAGAACTGCCCGGTAAGGCCAGAGATGAATGCCGCCGGCACGAACACGGCGCACAGCACCAGCGCGGTGGCGATGATCGGGCCGGTCACTTCGCTCATGGCCTTCTGCGTCGCTTCCAGCGGCTTCAGGCCGAGGCCGATATTACGCTCGACGTTCTCCACCACGACGATGGCGTCGTCCACCACGATACCGATGGCTAGCACCAGGCCGAACAGTGACAGCGCGTTGAGTGAGAAACCGAACAGGTGCATGACCGCGAAGGTACCGATCAGCGAGACCGGTACGGCCAGCAGCGGGATGATCGAGGCGCGCCAGGTCTGCAGGAACAGGATGACCACCAGCACCACCAGGATCAGCGCTTCGAACAGGGTGTGCACCACCGCCTCGATGGAACCACGGACGAACACGGTCGGGTCATAGACGATGCTGTAGTCCATGCCTTCGGGGAAGTCCTTCTTCAGTTCGGCCATCTTCGCCCGCACTTCGTCGGAGATCTCGATGGCGTTGGAGCCCGGGCGCTGGAAGATCGGGATGGCCACGGCCGGCTGGTTGTTCAGCAGCGAGCGCAGGGCGTACTGGCTGGAGCCGAGCTCGACCCGGGCGATGTCCTTCAGGCGGGTGATCTCGCCGTTGGCACCGGCACGGATGATGATGTTCTCGAACTCTTCCTCGTTGACCAGGCGGCCCTGGGTGTTGATCGACAGCTGGAAGCTGGTCGAGCCTGGGGCGGGCGGGGCGCCCAGCTGGCCGGCGGCAACCTGGCGGTTCTGCTCGCGGATCGCCGCCACCACGTCGCTGGCGGTCAGGTTGCGCGAGGCGGTCTTGTTCGGGTCGAGCCACACGCGCAGCGAGTAGTCGCCCATGCCGAACAGCTGCACGTCGCCGACGCCGCCCAGGCGCGCCAGCTCATCCTTGATGTTGAGGATGGCGTAGTTGGACAGGTAGAGCATGTCGTAGCGGTTGTCCGGCGAGGTCAGGTGCACGACCATGGTCAGGTCGGGCGAGGCCTTGTCGACGGTGATGCCGATACGGGTCACTTCTTCCGGCAGCTTGGGCTGGGTGCGGGTGACGCGGTTCTGCACCTGCACCTGCGCGTTGTCCAGGTCGGTACCCAGGGCGAAGGTGATGGTCAGGGTCAGCTTGCCGTCGGCGGTGGACTGCGAGGACATGTACAGCATGTTCTCGACACCGGTGATGGCTTGCTCCAGCGGCGCCGCGACGGTTTCGCCGATCACCTTGGGGTTGGCGCCGGGGAAGTTGGCGCGCACCACCACGGTGGGCGGGACCACTTCGGGGTATTCGCTGATCGGCAGCTGGAACAGCGAGATCGAACCTGCGATCAGCAGCACCAGCGACAGCACCGCAGCGAAGATCGGCCGGGTAATGAAGAATTTCGAAAAGTTCATCGGTGTTGTCCCTTAACCGCGCGGCGCTTGGGCGCTGGCGACTTTGACATTGGCGCCGGCAACCTTCGGCGCCGGATTGCTGGCTTCCAGGGCCTGACGCTGCTGGGCGAGGGCGGCGAGGGTCTGTTCACTGGCCATGGCGGTTTCTTCCGGGGTTACCGGCGAGCCGGGGCGCACGCGCTGCAGGCCCTTGACGACGATGCGGTCGTCCTTGCCCAGGCCGCTGCGCACGATGCGCAGGCCTTCGAGCTTGGGCCCCAGTTCCACCGCGCGATAGGCGGCCTTGTTGTCCTTGTCCATGACCAGCACGAATTTCTTGCCAAGGTCGGTGCCGACCGCTTCGTCATTGATCAGCACGGCATCGTACTGGGCGCTGCCGACCAGCTTCAGGCGCGCGTACAGGCCGGGGGTGAACTGGCCGTCACGGTTGTCGAACACGGCGCGGCCACGGATGGTGCCGGTGCGCGGGTTGACCTGGTTGTCGACGAAGTTCATCTGGCCCAGGTGCGGGTTCCCGGTCTCGTTGGTCAGGCCCAGGTACACCGGGGTGCTCTGGCCACGCTGGCCGTCGCGGGCGAGCTGGCTGTACTTGAGGTACACGCGCTCGTCGGCGTCGAAGTAGGCGTAGACCTTGTCGGTGGAAACCACGCTGGTCAGCGGGGTGACGTCGGCCGTGACGATGTTGCCGGCGGTGAACTGGGCGCGGCTGACCCGGCCGCTGATCGGCGCGGTGACGCGGGTGAAGCTCAGGTTCAGGCGGGCCAGGTCGAGCTGGGCCTGGATCGCGTCGACCCCGGCGCGGGCTTCGGCGGCAGCGCTGGTGCGCGACTCGGCCAGTTCCGCGGAGATGGCGTTGCTGTCACGCAGGCGCTCGCCACGGCGGGCTTCGTTGGCGCTGCGGATGGCGGTGGCCTTGGCTTGTTGCAACTGGGCTTCGAGGCGGCGCACTTCTGCCTGGAATGGGCGCGGGTCGATCTGGAACAGCAGGTCGCCTTTCTTGACCTGGGCGCCTTCGGTGAAGCCGACCAGGTCGATCTGGCCGGACACCCGTGGGCGCACTTCGACGGTTTCCGGTGCTTCGAGGCGGCCGGTGAACTCGTCCCATTCGTTGATCGGTTGTTCGATCACCTTGGCGACGCTGACTTTGGGCGCGGCGGGAGCCTGCACGGCGTCTGGGGTGCGACCGCAAGCGCTGAGCACCACCACTGCCAGGGCAGCGAGGGGGAAGCGCAAGGGTTTGAGTGAGTGATCCATGGAGAACTCCGCCGAGATATTAGTAGTGGGCGGAGTTTGAGTGTCTTGCGCGTGACGCACGAATCAAATGGAGCGAAGGTTATTATCACGGGCAATGATATGTCGGGTGCTGTCATCGACAATGGTGCATGGTGTCGACTTCAACGTTTACCCGTGGGAGCGGGCTTGCCCCGCGATGCCGTTAGGGCATCAGGACGCAATCGCGGGGCAAGCCCGCTCCCACGCTCAGTTCAAAGTGCCGTTCGGGCCAGGCTGTTGAGTCAGCGCGGCCCGCCAGCGGCCTTTTCACGCAATGCCTTGGCCACCTTGGCCTCGATCTCGTAGGCGGGCCCCTCCAGCGCCTGGTAGTCGCGGGTGTATTGCTGGGCGAAGCCCTCGACGCCCAGTTCCTGGTACTGCTGCACGTGCTTGAGCTCATGGGCCCACAACGCCACGTTGTCCTCGGCATCGGCGGGGCGGCGAAAGATGACCGTGTCGATCAGGGTCACGGCGTTGACGTCCGGGTTCTGCAGTAGTGCATTGGCGGCGCTGACCTGCTGTTCGTTGCCGACCCGGTAACGTGCCGCGTCGAGCACGGCGAAGTCGTACCAGGGTTCGAGCTGGGCACGGATATGCAGGGGAATCGGCTGCGTGCCGTTGGCGGTGGCTTCGTCGCGGGCCTGGCGCAGGGCGAACACCAGGCTGCCGGTGGCCATGCGCTCGACATCCTGCAGCACCTGGCCTCCTTGGTTGGGGTCGATGGGCGCGCAGAAGCACACCACCAGGCAGACCTGATACTGCCCGGCCGGGCAGCTGTCCTGGGCGAAGGCGGGCAGGGTCATCAGCAACCCCAGCAGCGTGCTAGCGAACCTCATCAAAGACCCGCTCGACCAGCTTGCGGCTGGCGTCCAGCACCTGTGCCTGTACCGGTTCGCTGGCCAGCATGCGCCCCACCACCAGCGCGCCGACACACTGGCTGAGCAAGGCCCAGGCCAGGTCGGGGTCATCCAGGGTTTCGCTCCAGGCCTGGTGCAATTCCAGCAGCCAGTGTTCGGCCTGTTCGCGCACCGGCCGTTCGGCGCGGGCGATCTCCACCCCCAGTGGCGGCAACGGGCATCCACCTTCGGCATTGTGCAGGTGTGCCAGGCTCAGGTACTGGTCGAGCAGGCGCTTGAGCCGCGTACGGTCGGTGCCACGTTCGACCAGGCGCGCCAGCGGGCTGTTGGCCAATTCACGGCGGACAATCTCGCTGAACAGGTCGTCCTTGGACGGAAAGTGGTTGTAGAAGGCGCCGCCGGTCAGGCCGATGGCCTTCATCAGCCCGGCCACGCCAGTGGCGGCGAAACCGCCGCGCTTGGCCAGGGCGCCGCTGCTGGCCAGCAGTTTCTCGCGGGTCTGTTGCTTGTGGTCGGTGGCATAGCGCATGCGCGCAACCTCGTGGTGTGGGCTTGACGATGAGCTGATCGTAGCATAGCGTTCGTTTACTAAACGATCATTCATCAATGGGGCGGTCCATGGCAGAACAACAAAAGGTCGTGCTGGTGATCGGGGCGGGTGATGCTACCGGCGGCGAGATTGCCAAGCGTTTCGCTCGTGAGGGCTACATTGCCTGCGTGACCCGGCGCGAGGCGCAGAAGCTGCAGCCGCTGGTCGACGAGATCCGTGCCGCTGGCGGCCAGGCCCATGGCTTTGGCTCGGATGCGCGCAAGGAAGAGGAGGTCGCCGAACTGGTGGAGACCATCGAGCGCGATATCGGCCCGATCGAGGTGTTTGTCTTCAACATCGGCGCCAATGTGCCGTGCAGCATCCTCGAGGAAACCCCGCGCAAGTACTTCAAGATCTGGGAGATGGCTTGCTTCGCCGGCTTTCTCACTGCCCAGGCGGTCGCCCGGCGCATGGTGACTCGCGAACGCGGCACCATCCTCTTCACCGGTGCCACCGCTGGTACCCGCGGTGCGGCCGGTTTCGCCGCCTTCGCTGGTGCCAAGCATGGCCTGCGCGCCCTGGCCCAGAGCATGGCGCGGGAACTGGGGCCGCGGAACATCCATGTCGCCCATGTGGTGGTCGATGGTGCCATCGACACTGCCTTCATCCGCGACAGCTTCCCTGAACGCTATGCGCTCAAGGACCAGGACGGCATCCTCGATCCTGCGCACATCGCCGACAGTTACTGGTTCCTGCACGCCCAGCCACGGGACGCCTGGACCTTCGAGCTTGACCTGCGCCCGTGGATGGAGCGCTGGTAAATCCCACCCTCATACAAGGATTGAATCATGAGCAAGACCGTCGAGTTCTTCCTGGACCTGGGCAGCCCGGCAACTTACCTGGCTTCTACCCAGCTACCCGCCCTGTGCGCGCGTCATGGGGCGCGGTTGGTGTACAAGCCGATTCTGTTGGGCGGAGTGTTCCAGGCCACCGGCAATGCCTCGCCGGTCATGGTGCCGGCCAAGGGGCGTTACCTGCGCATCGACCTCAAGCGCTATGCCGATCGCTATGGCGTGCCGCTGACCCTGCCGCCAGGGTTTCCGGTCAATACCTTGACCTTGATGCGTGGGTTGACGGGGGTGCAGCTGTTCGCCGAAGAGCGTTTCGAAGCCTTGTTGAAGGTGCTTTTCGAAGGACTGTTCGTGCACGGGCGCAATCTGGCGGACGCCGCGGTACTGAATGAAACCCTGGCCGCCGGTGGCTTCGAGGCCGAGATGTTCCATGAATTGGCCGCCCGGCCAGAGGTCAAGGACGCCTTGCGCAAAGCCACTGAGGAGGCGGTCGAGCGCGGTTTGTTCGGGGCGCCGACGTTCTTCGTCGATGGACAGATGTTCTTCGGCCAGGACCGGCTGGATTTCGTCGAGCAGGCCTTGGTCAGGCAGGCATGAAGTACAACCACGTTCTTGCAGGCAGCGCTTTCAAAGATCTTGGGCGCTATTGCTTCATGGCTGTCAGGAGCATGTCGTCAGGGTTGTAGCGCTAGTGAGATCGAGCGCCGCGCGGGCGGAGCTCGATCTCACAAGCGCTGAAACCCTTTTGGCGAATCAGAAATTCGCCGGGGTGTTGGCGCTGATGATCTCGGCCTCGTCGGGGCCGATGTTCTTGAAGCTGTGGGGCAGGGTGGTGGGGATGTAGTAGCCGTCGCCGGCGTTGAGAATGCTCACCTGGCCATCGACCCACAGTTCCAGGGTGCCACGGGTGACCAGGCCGCATTCCTCGCCTTCGGCATGCACGATCGGCTCGCCGGAGTCGGCGCCCGGTGCGTACAGCTCACGCAGCATGCGCATCTGCCGACCTTCGACGCTGGCGCCGACCAGCAGCATGCGCAGGCCGTTGCGGCCCAGGTCGGGCTGTTCGCCGCCACGGAACACAAAGCGCTCCTCGCGCACCGGCTCGTCGAAACTGAAGAACTCGGCCAGGGACATGGGGATCCCTTCGAGCAGTTTCTTCAGGGAGCTGACCGAAGGGCTGACGCGGTTCTGCTCGATCTGCGAGATGGTCGAGTTGGTCAGGCCGCTGCGGCGGGCCAGCTCCCGTTGGGAGAGGTTGTTGCGTTCACGCACCAGTTTGAGTCGTGTCCCCGTGTCCATAGCCGCCTTGTTTGCAGAGGTGTCAAAAATAATGGGCGAGGCATTAAAACACACTCTGCAGGCTTGCGCGCTGTGCGCATCAGTGGCGCTGGTCAGACCCTGCCGGCCACAGCCCGACCAGCAACAGCAGGGCACCCACGGCCAGGAACGGCAGGCGCGGATCGAGGGCGTAGACCAGGGCGCCGGCCAGTGGTCCGATTACCGCCCCCATGCCCTGGGCGGCGCCGATCGAGCCGGCCGTCGCGCCCTGTTCGCTGGCGTGCATGGCATTGGCCGCCAGGGCCGAAAAGGCCGGGAACACGAAGCCCATGCCGAACGCGGCGACGAAGAACGCGCCCCACAGCCATGGCGCGCTGGTGGCCAGGGCCGCGGCGGCGAAACCGAGCCCGGATACGCAGGCGCCGACCTTGATCATCTTCTGCGGTGGCCATTCCAACTGGCGCAGGAACACCTGGGCCAGCATCAGCGCCACCCCCACGCTGGTCAAGGCGATGCCCGCGGCCTGGGCGGCGGCGCCGGCCTCGAGCTGCAGGCGGTCGAGGGCGAAGAAACCGACGGCGATCTGCGACACGGTAATGCTCAGCATGGCGCTGAAGGCCACCAGCAGAGGCCTGCGCAGACGCGGGTCGGACAGCCGCACCGGGTTGGGCGCATGGACTTGGGCCAACGGCTGCGGCTTGAGCTTGAACAGCAGCACGAAGAACGCCGTGGCCGGCAGCAGCGACAGCACATAGAACGGCATGCTCAGGCTGTAGCGCGACAGCAGTGCGGCCAGGGCCGGGCCCAGCACCAGGCCGACCGCGTTGGCCGCACCCAGCGAGGCCATGGCCCGTGCCCGGCGCTGCGGTTCGACATGGTCGGCGATCAGCGCGTTGCCGCCCACCGGCAGCGCGGCATAGAAGGCGCCGATCATGCCCCGGGCCAGCATCAGGCCGAAGAAGGCCAGGGTCGCGCCCGGCAGCCAGCGCAATGCGCCGTCGATGAACAGGCACAGCACCCAGTAGGCCAGGGTGAAGCCGCCACTGCCCAGCAGCAGTACCCGGCGCCGCCCAAGCCGATCGGCCAGGCGCCCCCAGGGCCGGGCCAGCAGCACCCAGACCACGCCGGCCACGGTCACCGCCGCGCCGGCCTGCCAGGTGGCCATGCCCAGCAAGCGGGCGATCGGGCCGATCAGGGCGACGAAGGCCATCATCGACATGGTGCAGGCCATGTTGGCCAGCATCAGCGGGCGCAGGTCCAGGGTGCTGGGCGGGCTGCTCACCGGGGCAAGCGTGGCAGGGTCCTTTGCAACGTTCATAAGGCAGTCCAGGGCGGTTCGACGAAATGAGCGTCGATGTTAGTAATTATTATTTACATTTGTCGAGCCCTGGCGGTGCTCACTCACCGCGACGCAACGGACCTGGCCACATGCTACGCAAGACGCCGTCGCGACGCACCAGGCCATGCACCAAGGCCGCGCCCAGGTGCACCAGCACGGTGGCGAACAGCAGGTAGCCGGCCCAGCCGTGAGCCTCGCGCAACACGGCATAGAGTTGCAGGTCGTGGGGAGCGATGGCGGGCAGTTGCAGCGGGCGGGGGTAGCCGCCTGCCGAGAGCATCGCCCAGCCGAGCAGCGGCATGGCCAGCATCAGCCCATACAGCAGCAGGTGCGAGGCGCCGGCGGCCAGGCGCTGCAGGGCGGGCAGGTCGCGAGGCAGTGGCGGGTGCGCCAGGCTCAGGCGCAGGATGATGCGCAGGATCACCAGCACCAGCAGGGCCAGGCCGGTGGCCTTGTGCAGCTCGATCAACCACGGGTGGCGGGGCGACAGGTCGGCGACCATGCTCACGCCGATGAACAGCATGGCCAGGATCAGCACGGCCATCAGCCAGTGCAGCAGCCGGGCCAGGGGGTGAAAGGCAGTGGCGCTCATGGGCGGGCTCCTTCGGTCAGCGACTCGTGGCTGCGGCGGTTGAACGACACCGAATAGGCGGCCGAGCGGGCGGCGAGGATCGGGTCGGCGGAGGGTTCGATGCCGTGAGGCAGGATCAATGGATCGAAGTTCAGGTCGCGGCAGGCGCCTTGCTCGGGGCCGTCGACCTGCTCCATGACCAGGGTGCCGGCATCGAGGCTGCGGCGTTCGGCGGGCCAGGGGCGGGCAGGGTCGTCCACCGGGTCGCCGGGCTCGGCCAGGGTCAGGCGCAAGGTCCAGCGCAGCGGGCCCTGGGCCAGGCGTTGCTGCAGGTCGTGCTGCAGGAACTGCTTGTCGTCGACCTGGGCGGGCAAGGCGGCGTAGGCGGCCTGCGGCTCAAGCGCCCAGCGCACTGGGTGCGCCTGGCCCTTGGCATCGATCAGGCGGAAGGCGTTGATGCTGTTGTAGGCGGTGCTGGCGAAACTGTCGCTGGGTTTGTAGCTGGCTGCCCACTGGCGAAACGCCGCGCTCTCCGGGTGGGCGGCGAAGAAGGCTTGCAGCCTGGCCGGGTCGGGTTTGCCGGTGGCCGGGTCCGGAGTGCCGGCCAGGACCTGTTCATAGAAACCTTCGACCGTGCTCACGGCCAGCACCGGCGGGTTGTTCATGCCGGTGCGCCAGACCTGGCCGTCGTCACTGGTCAGCTGAAGTGCCAGGCTGCGCACCGGTATGGCGGTGTCCGGCGCGAACGGATTGGCGCCGCCGATGGCGAAACGGCCGATCACCGGCACCTTCTGCTGGCTGAACACCCGGGCACTGGACAGCGAGGCGGCCTGGCCGCTGGCCTGGAAGTAACCGCTGACACACAGGCCCTTGGCATGGTTCTTCCGGTAGCCGGGGTGGTGGCCGGCCTGGGCTTCGAAGGTGTCGATGATGCGTTGCGGGGTCAGCCTTGGCGCGCCGATCCAGCCGGCGGCGTAGGCAAAGCCTGCGCCCAGGGCGGCGAGCGTGGCAGCGATGGCGGCCAGGCGCAGGGCCTTGGCGGGGCCGTGCAGGGGAGTCGTCATGGGAACGGTCCGGTCAGGTGGAATGAACCGGTACGACGCAGGGGCCAACGATTTATTCCCGGCGGGGGAATAGATTCCGTGCCCGCGCGTCTGCCTTGTACACTGACAGCCCGCAGGGCCCGGAACCCGACCATGCATGACCTGGACGACCAACAATGGCGCGAGCTGCTGCAGCGCCTGCGCCGCTTCGCCCTGTGGCTGACCCGCGAGCCCGGTAGCGCCGACGACCTGGTTCAGGCCACGGTCGAGCGCGCCTTGAGCCGTCGCGGCCAGCAGCGTGATACCGACAGCCTGCGCCCCTGGCTGTTCACCATCCTTTACCGGCTGTTCCTCGACGGCAAGCGCCGCGAGCGCCTGCATGCGCGCTGGCTGGCCTGGTTCGGCCGGGGCCAGGCCGAGGAGCCGGCGGGCGGCGAGATCGAGAGCATCGTGCTGGCCCAGGCCGACCTGCAGGCCTTCGCCCGCTTGTCGCCCGAGCAGCGGGCATTGCTGTTGCTGGTCAGTGTCGAGGGCTTGAGCTACAAGGAGGCGGCCGAAACCCTTGGCATCCCCATCGGCACCGTGATGTCGCGCCTGTCGCGTGCCCGTGCCGCCCTGCGTGAACTGACCGAGGGCAGCCCCACGCCCCCGGCCCTGCGGAGACTCAAATGACACGCCTGATCCCCACCGAGCACGAGTTGCACGCCTATGTTGACGAGCGCCTGGAGCCGGCGCGCCGGGCCGAGGTGCAGGCCTGGCTGGCCGCCAATCCGCGGGAGGCCGCGCGCATCGAGGCCTGGCGTGCCGATGCCCGGTGCCTGCGGGCGGCCCTGGCCGGCTTTGGCGAGCGGCCGAGCGATCCGGACCTTGACCTGGCGCCACTGCGTCGCCGCCTGCGCCAACGTCGGCAGCGCCGTCTGGCCACAGCGGCGGTGCTGATGCTGGCGGTAGGCCTGGGCGGGCTGGGCGGCTGGCAGGCGCGTGAGGCGACGCTGTTCGCCGGCATGCTGCCCATGGCCGATGCGGTGCAGGCCCACAGGCTGTTCGCCGAGGCCAGCACGCTGGATATCGAGGCTCGCGACCCGGCACGCCTGCAGGCCTGGCTGGGCACTCACTTCAACCGCGTCGGCCGCCTGCCGGACCTGGCGGGCTATGGCTTTGCGCCAGTGGGGGCGCGGCTGTTGAGCAACGAGGCGGGGCCAGCGGCGTTGCTGGTGTTCGAAGATCGCCAGGGGCAGCGCATCAGCCTGTTCCTGCGTTCACCCGGCGAGCATTTCGAGCGCATGCCTACCGGCCAGCGCACCGATGGCCAGCTGGAGGCGCGCTACTGGTCCCATGGCGATTACAACTTTGCCCTGGTCAGCGCGGCGGATGACACACGCGGCGAGTCGTTGCGCCGGGCGCTGGACGTCAGCCTGTAGGCAGATCGAGGCCGGCGCCATCTACTTTTCAAAAGCGTTCAAGTAATTTATTGGGGACATAAAGCGGGCACTCTCTGCTATGTGAATGATTAAAATGACCCAGTCATCGCCACGGCGATGCTGGCCAAACAGCCTGAGCTTGCATGTCTGCATAGTGCTCGCCCGTTTACCTTCGTCTATTTTTTACCGGCAGAATATCTAGAGCTACATGCTGTCAGCGCAGGTAGGGCGTTTCAGCAGTGCCGCTGAAACATCAGCGTAGTAAATCTCAGGCCGCAGGTAAAACTGTGATCAAGGATAGAATGCCTCAACCTCTGTGCGTCGCTCATTCAACCGACGTACGGCATCATGCCGCTCTGCCGTGCCCAGCGGTACGCCCTGCCACACTTTACGAGGGTTCGAGTAGTAGTTCAACCTCGTGCAGGTTCTGCAATCTTCATAATCTGCCATGATGGTCATCGCGTTGCCACCGGGAAGTAGATAACCGTGTTGGTATTTCGGGTCGAAATCGGGGTCGCCGCTTTTCCAGTAATGCTGAGCGCCTATATTGTGGCCCAAGACATGCCCCATGTCGAGGTGGTCGCCCAGCACGTTCCATGTGGAAAACCCGGTTTCCTTGCGTGACGCCAAATAATAACTTCCGAATACGCTTGGATCAATAATGGCGGTGAGTACCAGATCGGCACGCAAGCGTTCACGCTCAGCCTGCATCTGGTTATAAGCATCGCTGCCACGCATGCGGATCAAGTTCAAGACAGCGTTGGGTGTCAGGTTTTTTTCACTGACAATACTTTCAATATATCCAGCAAACTCATACTGGATGTCCACGCCACTGTCCTTTAACTGTCGATTGGCAAATATCAGGCGATCTTCCATGATATCCGAGAGGCTTGGATAGTCTGTCGGCCGCCGGGAATAACCCGCACGGGCCTCGACAGTACTCATCATCATGACCCGGATGATACTGACTGCCCTCGGTTGTACTGCAGGCCGCCGTGCAGCAAGCTGGCTGGGGAGCGAAGGATCCGGGTCTTCCACCTGTAGACAGGTCTGGGCAAGTGTGCGTTTCGAGGGGTCGACCTTGATCAGCACCTGCTGCCCCGCTCCCAGGTAATCGAGCCGATACAGTTGGCCATCGACATGTATGTCCCCAAGTACCTTGTCGCCGTAGCGAGCCAGCGACATCCAGTTGATCGGATCCACGTCCACCTCTGCGGGGGAGGTGAATCGCTGATTGCGATCGGAGGGGCTGTCGCCGTACCAGTAGGTCTTGACCGGGTTGTCGTCAGCGGACCAGCGAAGCTGGTAGCGCACGACCTGGTGATCCGCCACTTGTACCGAGATCAACCTGGCTTCGCGCCCGAGCAGCGCCGGATTGACCTTCACCGGCCGAAGCTCCCGATTGGCGGGGTCGTCAAGCAAATCATTCAGATAGGGCGCGAGATTCAGTTGGTGTTGTTGGTCGATCCAAGCTTGGCGGTCCATTGCTGGGCCAAGTTCGAGCAGCACGGGTAGCTCGGTGGTCACCGGCGCAGAAATCTGTTTGATGGAAGAGCACGCTGAAAGCAGGAAAATTACCGTAAGAACCGCCAGCGACTTTCTAGTTGCAGAATCCATAATTTTGCTCCCTTGCTCAATAGATTCATCTGGAGGCGAAACATCAGGTAGGGGCAAGTACCTGGAAAGCCATGAGTATCTGTTGTAGGGAAGCAATCCCCCCTCGATACCGTGATTACATACGCTGACCTGTCCCACAGTGCAGGAGCGGGCTTGCCCCGTGATAAGGCTCTGACGAAAAGCCTTGATACTTGTTCATGCTGCGTTGAAAACAGCCTCGGAATGCTCATGTACTCAGTACAGTCGTGCGCGACTCCGACCGTTCCTCGGCTGTTTTCGCCTTGCCTGACCTGCGTCTCAAGACTTTTCGTACAGACCCTAGGGCCGCTCTGGTTCGCTGGCCGTGGAGGCACGGCATCTATCGGGAGGGGGGGTACATAAATTATCTATGCTGTACAGTGAGCCTGATAGGTTTCCTCCCTTTGTAGTGATGACTACACCATTTCTGGGGGGGGTTTTGCTGTTAATATCCATGATCCGAACGGGGGCCGAAAATGAGGTCGAGCGGAAGCAACGATTGGATTCGTCTTTAGGCGTTCTTAAGCAAATTACATCCGGGGCTATATTAGTATTAGGTGGCGATTCGGGAATCCCAAGTATTCGTGCAGATCCGGCTTGCCGTCCTGATTCATCGCATGTTCGCTTGGAGTCGCCTTGGGAGAGGAACACGACACATAGTCGAATGCCTTGCAAGTTTAGTCCAGGATACAGCTCTACCGCTGTAACAGGTGGTCCATATTCAATTTTTGCAGTTCTGTAGGGGGGGTTGGTGTATTTTAGCACTCCAAGAAAGTTGTGTGCTGGATCGGGGTCTATGAGGGAGATGCTAATGTTTGGGTTTGTATATGTGCTGCCTATTACACAATACTGCCTGAGTCCGTGCTCATCCAATGCGCAGAAGCTAAACGGAGTTGGATACCCGCCATCGATAATGACTTTTTCTGCTGGGGCATCGCCAGGGAGTTTGCATGCGACTTTTGTTGTGTAATTACCTCCTTCGAAATTGACTGCGCATGTTTGATTTTTAGCAGACACTAAGATGTACGGAACGGTTTTGGAATACGCCCCTTCGCTCCAGGCCAGTATTGCACATAACATCAGCGCGTGGACGATAAAGAAGGTGCTTGGTTGGATACGATAGTTCAATTCTATTCTCCTTGATCAGCGCGTGATGGTCCGCCCCTGAACAATACAGCTGATACATTTGGTCTTCGATATTTTCCCAGTAGCTTGTCCCGTAGCGACTTCGCGACACTCAGTCAATGGGAACACATTCAATGCTTCGGCGAAGGCATGTGTTGTTTCACGATGGGCTAACCTGTTGCCGTACCAAGCAGGTTCTGGTCGAACTGCCGCCAGCATCAGCTCGCGTGGCGACTTACTGCCTGAAGAATCCATAACAGTGCGCCTTGCTTGATGGCCTTATTAGAGGCGCATGCAAGGTTTCTAACAACTGGCAAAAATATCAGGTAGAGGTAATAACACTGGAGTGCTATGAGCAGGCTGGTGTGGAAGTGATCAATCCCGCCGGGGCATGACTACACACGCAGAACCGCTCTCACAGCCAGAAGCGGTTTGCTCCGCGATGAGGCCCTGCAAGCCCTCATACGATACGCAGTTCAGCCTTGTCCACCTGCTCCATTTCCATCCCCGTCGAGCAGCGCCTCGATCACCGAATTGGCCGCATTCTGCTACTGGTCCCATGGGGATTACAGCTTTGTCCTGGTCAGCGCGGTGGACGATGCCCGTGGCGAACAGTTGCGGCGGGCGTTGGGGGGCAGTCTGTAGGGCGTGATCAAAGCGCTAACCGAGCGTCCTTTCCATGGCGCCCACCACCAGACCCTCCATCAACCCAACCCCCTCGGCTTCGCCCAGGCCCTTGCCGCGCAACATTCCAGGCAACTGGTTAAGCAGCGTTGCCAGCACATGCCCGGTGGCTGCCAGGGTGTCCCCGGCCAACCGCGCCTGCGGCGCAATCAGGCGCAGCAGCCCGGTTTCGTAGCGTTCGCGCAATTGCGCAAGGCGCGCCTGCTGGTCCTCGCTCAGGCAGCAGAAGTCCCGCTCGGCCAGGCGAAACTGCAACGGCCGCTCGCCATGCAACTGCCAGTGCGCGGCGATCAGGCAGGCCAGCACCGGCTTGCCCTGGGCCCGCGCCCGGCGGCCTTGGTCCAGAGTGGCCTGCAGCTCCTCGTACAACTCCTCGATAAGGTCGTACAAAAGGTCCTGCTTGCTGGGGAAGTGGTGGTACAGCGAGCCTGCGGTCAAGCCCACGTGCGCCGCCAGCTCACGCATGCTGACCTGGCCGAAGCCTTTTTCGGCGAACAGGGCCATGGCCCGGTCGCGCCGCTCCTCGAAATTGGCGCAGCGCAGCGCCGCGTTGACCGGGGGCATGGCGCGGCTCCGTCAGTAGGTGAAGAAGCCGCGGCCGCTCTTGCGACCCAGGTAGCCGGCGGCAACCATCTCCTTGAGCAGCGGGGCGGGGCGGTACTTGCTGTCGTTGAAGCCTTCGTGGAAGGCCTCCATGATCGCCAGCAGCGTGTCCAGGCCCACCAGGTCGGCCAGGGCCAGCGGGCCGATCGGCTGGTTGCAACCCAGGCGCATGCCGGTGTCGATGTCCTCGGCGCTGGCCAGGCCTTCCTGGAACACGAAGATCGCCTCGTTGATCATCGGCACCAGGATCCGGTTGACCACGAAGCCCGGGCGGTTGCCGGCGGTGATCGGCGTCTTGCCGAGCCGCTCGGTGACCAGCAGCGCCTGGGCGTAGGTCGCGTCACTGGTCTGCAGGCCACGGATGATCTCGACCAGCGCCATCATCGGCACCGGGTTGAAGAAGTGCACGCCGATGAAGCGCTGCGGCTGCTCGATGCAGGCCGCCAGCTGGGTCACCGACAGCGACGAGGTGTTGGTGGCGATCAGGCACTCGGCGCCGACATTGGCCGCCACCTGCTGCAGGATGCGCTGCTTGAGGGCGAGGTTCTCGGTGGCCGCCTCGATCACCAGCTGCGCGCTGGCCAGCTGGGCGTAGTCGGTGCTGGTGCGGATGCGCGCCTTGGCCGCGCTGGCCTTGTCGGCGTCGATGGTGCCCTTGCTGACCTGGCGCTCGAGGTTCTTGCCCAGGGTCGCCACGCCGCGCTCCAGCGCGGCGTCGGAAACGTCCACCAGCAGGACCTGGTAGCCGGCCAGTGCGCACACCTGGGCGATGCCGTTGCCCATGGTGCCGGCGCCGATCACGGCGATGTGTTCGATGTTCATGCTGCTGACTCCTTTCAGACGCGTTCGAAGACGACGGCGATGCCTTGGCCGCCGCCGATGCACATGGTGGCCAGGGCGTAGCGGCCCTGGACGCGGTGCAGTTCATGGATAGCCTTGGTGGCGATGATCGCGCCGGTGGCGCCGACCGGGTGGCCGAGGGAAATGCCCGAACCGTTGGGGTTGACCTTCTCCGGGTCGAAGCCCAGGGCGCGGGCCACGGCGCAGGCCTGGGAGGCGAACGCTTCGTTGGACTCGATCACATCTAGATCGGCAACTTTCAGGCCGGCTTTCTCCAGCACCTTCTGGGTGGCCGGGATCGGGCCCAGGCCCATCAGCGCCGGATCCACGCCGGCATGGGCGTAGGCGACAATCCGCGCCAGCGGCTTGAGGCCCTGGCGGCGTACGGCGTCACCCGTGGCCAGGACCAGGCCGGCGGCGCCGTCATTGATGCTGCTGGCGTTGCCGGCGGTGACCGTGCCGTCCTTCTTGAACACCGCCTTCATGCCGGCCAATTGTTCGGCGCTGGCGTCGCTGCGCACGTTTTCGTCCACGGCGAACTGCACGCTGCCTTTGCGGGTCTTGATCTCGATCGGCACGATCTGGCCGTCGAAGCGGCCTTCGGCGATGGCGCGAGCGGCGCGCAGCTGGCTGGTCAGGGCGACCTCATCCTGCATCTGGCGGCTGATGCCGTGGGCCGCCGCGACGTTCTCGGCGGTGATGCCCATGTGGAAGTGCTCGAACGGGTCCTGGAGGATGCCGACCATGTAGTCGATGCCCTGCAGGTCGCCCATGCGCGCGCCCCAGCGGGCTTGCGGCAGCAGGTACGGGCCGCGGCTCATGGCTTCGGCGCCGGCGGCCAGGGCGATGTCGCTGTCGCCCAGCAGCAGGCCCTGGGCGGCCGAGACGATGGCCTGCAGGCCCGAACCGCACAGGCGGTTGACGCTGAAGGCCGGGGTTTCCTTGGGGATGCCGGCGTTCATTGCAGCCACCCGGCCCAGGTAGGCATCGCGCGGCTCGGTGGGGATCACGTTGCCCATCACCACGTGGCCGATCTGCTCGGCGGCCACGCCCGAGCGCTCGATGGCGGCGCGGGTCACCTGGGTGGCGAGCTCGGCCAGGGGCAGGTCCTTGAGCGAACCGCCGAAGCTGCCGATGGCCGAACGTACCGCGCTGACGACGAAGATTTCTGTGCTGCTCATTGGGGCTCCGTTTGCGAAGGCGTGGCGGGGCGGGGGTGGCTCTGCGAGAATGGCGGCCGCACCCTCCCGGGGTGGATCGAGTCTAGGCAAAGGCCCTCAGGCGGCCTATGCCGGATCTGTTCAGACAACCTGGCATTTTTTGCCACTCAGCATAGACAGCGGACTTCTGCCATGCGCGATAGCGACACGGTCGCGGTGTACTTCCTCAATGCCATGGTCCACGCCCTGCGCGACCGGCCACAGGCGCGCGACGCCCATCTGCGGGCGGTGGGCATCGACCCGCAGATGCTGGCCCAGCCGTTGGCGCGGGTGCCAGCCAAGGCCTTCGCCCAGCTGTGGCTGGCGCTGATCGACGAGTTGCACGATGAGTTCTTCCAGCTCGACAGCCACGGCATGCCTTTGGGCAGCTTCGCCCTGATCTGCCGCGGGTTGATCCAGGAACCGACCCTGGGCAAGGCGCTACGCCAGTGCCTGGGCAGTTTCGCCCTGTTCCTGCGTGATTTGAACGGCAATGTCACGGTGCGTGGCGCGCGCACCGTGATCAGCGTGCAGTCGACCATCGCCGATCCGCTGACCCGGGTCTACGCCGAGGAAACCTACCTGGTGCTGGTGATCGGCCTGCTGTGCTGGCTGGCCGGCCGGCGCATCGCCATCGACCGTACCGAGCTGGCCCTGGCGCGCCCGGCGCAGGAAGATGACGCGTTGCTCTGGGGGCCGGACCTGCGCCTGGGCAGCGGGCGCACCGAAGTGGAGATCGACAGCGCCTGGCTGCGCCTGCCGGTGGTGCAGGACCTGGCGGCGCTGAAGGGCTTCCTGCGCAGCGCGCCGCAGGGGCTGGTGATCCGCTTTCGCAACCAGAATGGCCGGGTGGCGGAGGTCTACCGGCATTTGCGCGCGCTGCATTACGGGCAGTGGCCGACGCTCGATGCCATGGCCGCACGGCAGAAGCTCAGCGCCAGCAGCTTTCGCCGCCAGCTGGAGCGCGAAGGGCGCTCCTATCAGCAGATCAAGGACGAGGTGCGTCGGGCAATGGCCTTCGAATTGCTGCGCGAAGGCCATCTGAGCATCGCCGAGATCGCCGAGCACACCGGCTTCCAGGAACCCAGCGCGTTTCACCGGGCGTTCAAGAAGTGGACCGGGCAGAGCCCGGGCAGTTACCGGGCCAAGCGCGGCGCATCGGCTTGATGGGCGGTCAGTGCCGCAAAGGCTCGGGCCTGAACAACGGCTTCTTCATCACCACTTTGATCCACACGACCGCGATCAGTGAAACCACCGCCAGCACCAGCCCGGCGGTGCCGTAGATCTTCAGGCTCATCTCGGAGCTGGGCGATGCGTTCCAGATCGCATACAGCATGCCGCCGATGCCGAACAGCTGCGGCAACGGATAGAACGGTGTGCGGAACGGTCGCGCCAGGTGCGGGTAGCGTCGACGCAGGGCGATCACGTCCAGGTGCACGATGATGTAGGCCAGCAGCCAGGCCAGCGCGGCGGCCAGCAGCAACAGGTTGATCGCTGCCGCGTCCTGGCCCATCAGCAGGATCGGCAGCCCGGTGATCGCCGCCACGAACAACACCGCGACCCACGGTGTGCGGGCGCGCGGGCTGAGCTGCTTGAACTGGGGGAACGCCTGGCCATTGCAGGCCATACCGTAGAGCATGCGCGGGATGGCCGCCAGCGAGGTGTTGAGGGTGCTGCAGGTGGCGGTCACCGCGGCGATCACCAGGAACACCTCGCCGGTCTTGCCGAACACCGTGGTGGCGAACAGGTAGTGGGGCAGGGCATCGCTGCTCAGGGCTTCGCGGGGCACCAGGAACAGCGCGCCCAACCCGTACAGGCCGATGGTGGCGAAGATCACGGTCAGGCCGATGATCATCGAGCGCGGGATGTTGCGCTCGGGCTTGCGGGTTTCCTCCACCAGCGAGCAGACGAACTCGGCGCCGACGAAGCCCCACACGGCCATGGCGGTCAGGGCCAGCACCCCGACGCCCATGGGGTTCCAGTCGCCCTGCAGCAGGGTGGTGGTGACCCCTTCGGCGTGCCCTTCGCTGATCGCGGCCACGCCGAGGATCAGCAGCACGATCACCATGACCACGGCCATGGCGCTCTGCAGCTTGGCGAAAATGTCGATGCCCATCAGGTTGAGGCCGGTGAACAGCGCGAGCACGCCGAAGGCCACCGAATACTGCGGGAACACCCCGGGGTAGACCTTGCCGACGATCAGGTCGAGCAACAGCAGCTCGGCGGACAGGGCGAACATGGCCACCACCACGTAACCGGAGAAGGTCGCGAGGATCGCCGGGAAGTGCCCCAGCGCCACTTCGGTATAGCTCGACAGGCTGCCGGCACGCGGCACCAGCAGTGCCAGTTCGGAGAAGGAAAAGGCGTAGCTCAGGGCCAGCAGGTAGGCCAGCCCCAACGGCACGATGAAGCCCAGGCCGGCGGCGCCGACCCCCTGCAGCATCATCACCATCACCCCTTGCGACACCACCAGGCCCACGGCCACCGCCAGCAGCGACCCCAGCCCCAGGACCCGGCGAAAGCCGGCTTGATCGTGCTGCACGCTGGCAGGCACGGACGCACTTGCACTCATGACAGTTCCCCGCTCTTTGTTTTTGTAGTGCGCAGATACTGAGACAGGGTGGCAGGTGGGGAAATTAGTAAATATGTGGTTGGTACAGAGGAAAAAACTGGGTTGGCAGGGGCCGCAGGGCGGCCCCTGGGCTCAGAACGTCGCCTTGACCTGCAAACCGAATATCAACGCGTTGTCGATGTCTTTCCCCGAGAACGCACCCGGCTCGACGATGTACTGCACATCCGGCCGCAGGTTCAGCCAGGAGGTGGCCTGGTAGCCGTAGCTCAGCTCGATCAGTTGCTCGGCGCTGTCGATGTCGGGGAACGGTTGGCCGGCATTGAATGCGGCCTCCTCGAGCACGTCGCGGCTGCGCGGGTTCGGCACTGCGCGCCCGTAACCCAGCGCCAAGGTATCCCGAGGCCGGCCCGCGAACGGCTGGTACAGCACCACGCCGGCACCGTACCACTTGGTGAATGGCGAGGCGGCCTTGCTCGAGGCCGAGTACTGGCCGAAGGCGTGCAGGTGGCGGCCCGGCAATGCCGGGTCGTTCCACATGGCCTGGTCGACCAGCAGGTAATGGCCACCACGACCGGCGACGTCCTCGCTGCTGCCGATGCGTTTCACGTTCGAGCTGTCGTAGTAGTAACCGACCTTGTACTCGCCCGGCAGCTCGCCACG
Organism: Pseudomonas sp. CAM1A; assembly: GCF_047501685.1. Classification (NCBI taxonomy): domain Bacteria; kingdom Pseudomonadati; phylum Pseudomonadota; class Gammaproteobacteria; order Pseudomonadales; family Pseudomonadaceae; genus Pseudomonas; species Pseudomonas sp. CAM1A. The sequence goes on from NZ_JBFNXP010000002.1 coordinate 880,554, forward strand.
CAGTTTGTACACCAGCTCCAGCGGGAGCACGGTGCCGGTGCTGTGCTTGGGCCCCAGATGCCAGGCGCGGCTGGAATTGCCGTTGCTCTCGGGGTCGACGTTGAACGCTGCCACGCGCAGTTGCCAGTCCGGCGCCAGGTCGTACTTGAGCCGCGCACCTAGGTGTGCGTTGGGGTAGTTGGTCCAGCCGCTGCCGCCGGACATGTTCAGCGGGTGGCCGCAGAAACCGGCGTTCATGAAGTTGCACAGGATGCCGCTGTCCAGCCCGCCGAGGTCGTTGCCCATGGCCATGTAGCCGAGCTTGAGGTTCAGCGAAGGCGACAGGTTGCGCTCGTAGCTCAGTTCGGTGAGGCGGGTGTAGAGGCCGCCGTAGTTTTCCTGGATCGGCAGGCGGTTGCCCACCAGGTCCTCCGAGGCACTGTTGCCGCGGCGGTCGTTGAGGGTCAGCTGGACCTTGCCGCCGTTGTCCAGGCCATACAGTTTCGCCAGGTCGAACTGCACGCCCAGCTTGAGGTTCTGCGAGTAGCGGGCCGAACGGTGCAGGCCGCCGTGGGCGTTGTAGGCGGTCTCGCCGCTGTAGTCGCCGGTGAAGGTGATGCCGTCTTCCGCAAGCTGGTGGCGCAGGCCGCCCCAGTCGCCGGTCAGGGTGTTGTCGGCGGCGAATGCAGGGGTGCAGGCAAGGGCAAGAAGCAGGGTGGGGGTGAGGCGTGAAACAAATGGCATTTCGGAAATCTCGGGAGCTGCTGGAGGCCATCGCGGGGCAAGCCCGCTCCCACAAACCTTATGTGCCAGGCCTCTGGGGCCGGGCTGTGGGAGCCGGCTTGCCCCGCGATGGGGTCGACACTTATGGCAAGGCGTACGCCATCACATAGTCACCGCGGTCGGTGGACTGACGCGCACCGCCAGCGGTGACCACCACGTACTGCTTGCCGGTCTTTGGCGACACATAGGTCATCGGGCCGCCCTGGCTGCCGACCGGCAGGCGGGCTTTCCAGATCTCGTTGCCGTTGCCGCTGTCGTAGGCGCGCAGGTAGAAGTCCTGGGTGCCGGCGATGAACACCAGGCCGCCCTGGGTGGACAGGGTGCCGCCGAGGGTCGGCAGGCCGATCTTGATCGGCAGGTGCATGCGGATGCCCAGGGGGCCGGTGTCCTCGACGGTGCCGACCGGCACCTGCCAAGCCACCTGGCGAGTCTTCATGTCGATGGCGGTCAGGGTACCGAATGGCGGCGCCTGGCACGGGATGCCGGCTACCGACAGGAAGCGGTTCTTGTTCACCGCGTACGGGGTGCCCTTGAGCGGCACCGCGCCCATGCCGGTGTTCAGCGCCTCGCCGCCGCCCGCCGCCGCGCCCGTGTTCTGCGACGGGATCATCTGGATCCACAGGCCCAGGCGCATGTCGTTGACGAAGATGAATCCATGCACCGGGTCGGTGGAAATGCTGCCCCAGTTCATGCCGCCCAGCGAACCCGGGAAGCTCAGCGACAGGTCGGTGCCGGGCGCGGTGTAGAGGCCGTCGTAGCGCATCTTCTTGAAGTCGATGCGGCACAGCAGCTGGTCATAGGGGGTGGCGCCCCACATGTCCGACTCGGTCAGGGTCTGCGCGCCGATCTGCGGCATGCCCACCGATTTCGGCTGGGTCGGCGAGTATGGCTCGTTGGGGATGTTGCTGGGCTTGACCGGCACTTCATCGACTTGCGTGAGTGGCTTGCCGGTGGCGCGGTCGAGCACGTAGATCTGCCCGGCCTTGGTGCCGATCACCACGGCGGGCACGGTATTGCCGTCATCCTTGGTGAAGTCGATCAGGCTCGGCTGCATCGGCAGGTCGAAGTCCCAGAGGTCGTTGTGCACGGTCTGGTACACCCACTTTTCGTTACCCGTGGTGGCGTCCAGGGCCAGCACCGAGGCGCCGTAGGTGTGGTCAAGCTTGTTGCGTTCGACGCCGTAGATATCGGTGGACGAGGAGCCCATCGGCAGGAACAGGGTGTTCATCGCCGGGTCGTACGACATCGGCGCCCAGCTGTTGGGCGTGCTGCGCACGTAGGTCTGGTCGCCTTGCGGAGCGGCGCGATCCTGCGGGTTGCCCGGGTCGAAGGCCCAGCGCTGGGCGCCGGTGATCACATCGAAGCCACGGATCACGCCGCCGGGCATGTCGGTCTGTACATTGTCGGCCACGCGGCCGCCGACCACCACGGTGGTGCCGGCCATCAACGGTGCCGAGGACAGCTGGTAGTACGAGTCCGGCACGTTGCCCAGGCCGGCCTTGAGATCGACCTGGCCGTTGTCGCCAAAGCCTTCGCAGAACGCGCCGGTGTCGGCATCGACTGCGATCAGGCGGCCATCGATGGTATTGGTCAGCAGGCGGCGCTGGCAGTTGGCGCCGGCCGGCACGTTGGCCAGGGTGATCGGTGAACTGTTCGGCTGGCTCGGTTGGGCGATCGGCGTGGTGGCGTCGAAGTAGGCCATGCCACGGCAACGCTGCCAGACCTTGGACTGGGCGTTGATGGCGTTCTTCCACAGCTGCTTGCCGGTGTCGGCATCCAGCGCGATCAGGTTGTTGTGCGGGGTACAGATGAACACCTTGTCGCCGACCTGCAGCGGGGTGAGCTGGTCTTCGGCGCCATTGCCGTCGCTCAGGGCGACATCACCGGTGTGGTAGGTCCAGGCGACCTTGAGCTGGTCGACGTTGCCACGGTTGATCTGGTCCAGCGCGGCGAAACGGCTGCCGCCTTCGGTGTTGCCGTAGTGGGCCCAGTCCTTCTGTTGCTGGCCGGGCTCCACCGGCGTCAGGCCCGGGCCCTTGCCGGTGGGGGCGACGCTGGGGTGGGCGACGAACATGTTCCCGGCGGCGATGGCCAGGGCCACGGCCAGCACGCCGGCGATGCCATAGGCACCGTGCGCCTTGCGGCGGACCAGCTGCGGATAGGTCAGCGCCACCGCCAGGCCGATGGCGGCGAACATGAACAGGCGCGAGAACAGCGGCCAGAACACCAGGCCAGTGTCGGCCACGGCCCAGATCGCCGTGCCTACCAGGAACACCGCGTACAGCCAGGCGCCAGCTGGCTTGCGACGGGCGATGAGAATGCCGGCAATGGCCATGGCCAGGCCGCCGATCAGGAAGTACCAGGAACCGCCGAGGCCGGCCAGCTTGACGCCGCCAGCGGCCAGGAGCAGGCCGAGCAGGGCGATGACAACGCCCAGGCCGACCAGGATGAAGGTTGAGGCGCCAGTGGCGCGGGGTGAGTCGTTCATGCCAGGGATCTCGCAGGTGGAATACCGGCAGTTTAATCCCTTAGCAAGCTAATTAACAAGTTAGTACATTTTGATTCGTGGCAGATTGTCGCAGGTAGAGCAGGCGATTAACCGTCCACGTGGGAGCGGGCTGGCCCCGCAATGAGGCCAGTCGCTACAACCAGGTTGGCTGGGAGGACGCAATCGCGGGGCAAGCCCGCTCCCACGCAGCACGCGCCAAAACCAGAATGAACTCAGGCCTGCAATCCCTCCAACAGGCAGCGCAATGCCCCTTTCACGCGCTCGGCGGCCGCCTGCGGATCGTCCTGGGCGATCACCCAGATACCGCTGTCGCCCATGGCGCCGTTGAGCAGGTGGGCCATGGCCACGGCATCGAAGGCGCGCAGCCGGCCGGCTTGCTGCAGTTCCACCAGGCCCTGGGCCATGGGACCGATGTAGCTGGCCTCTTCCATCTCGCGCAGGCGCGGGCCGAGCACGCCGGGGGCATCCTGCAACAGGATGCGCCGCAGCGCCGGTTCATGCAGCAGGTCGTAGTAGTACAGGCAGGTGTCGATATAGCCCTCCCAGGGGTCGTCGTGGGTGGCGTAGCGGGCGTCGATGGCCTGGTTGATCTCGTCGAGCAGGTGCTGCACCACGGCGGTGAACAGCCCGGCCTTGCCGCCGAAGTGGTGGTGCAGGGCGCCTCGGGTGAGGTCGGCTTCGGCGCACAGTTCGTCCATGACCACGGCGGCAAAACCTTTATCGGCGAACTGGCGACGGGCAACGGCGATCAGCCGTTCGGTGGTGTCTGCGCTCATGGCGGCGCGGCTGCGGCGAGGGGTAGACATGGAGAGCTCCGGGTGAAAAGCGATGGCTGCAAATTAGCATACGTTGCGTATGTCATTAAATGGCATTAGCATACGCGGCGTATGTCAATTGGAGATTGTCACCGTGTCTGCTCTCGTTTCGCGTAAACCCACTGCCTGGCTGGGCGAGCTGCCGGGCCTGCTGCGCCTGGCGCTGCCGCTGGTGCTGGGCCTGTCGGCGGCCGAGTTGATCAGCCTGACCGACACCGTGCTGCTGGCTTCGCTGGGTACCGTGGTGCTGGCCTGTGTCGCGCTGACCAGCAGTGCCGGGCTGATTTTCCATGCCGGGCTGTACGGCATGCTCGCCACCCTCAGCGTGCGCGTCGGCCACGCCTTCGGTGCCGATGATCCGGGCGAAGTGGCGCGCACGCTGCGTGGCGGCCTGGGCTATGGATTGCTGGTCGGCATCCTCGGCTGCCTGGCCATGCTGGCCAGCCTGCCGTTGGTGCAATGGCTAGGCGTGCCGCTGCCGGACGTGGCGCTGTTGACGCCGTACTGGCAAGCCATGGCGGTGTTCCTGATTCCGTACTGCCTGGCCGTGGTGTTCAAGGATGTGCTGGAAGCCATCGGCCGGCCTTGGGTGGCGGTGTTGCTGGTGATGAGCGCGGTGCTGTTCAACATCCCGCTGAGCTACGGGCTGATCCACGGGCATTTCGGCCTGCCGGCACTGGGCCTGCTGGGGGCGGGTATTGCCGGGGTGATCGCCGAGTCGCTGGCGGTGATGCTGGCCCTGGCTTACTGGCGCCTGGCGCCTTCGCTGGCGCGTTACCGCACGGCCACGCAGGGGCCACGCCTGACCTGGCGCACGCTGCTGGGCGAGGGCTGGCCACTGGGGCTGGGTTACCTGGCCGAGGCCGGCGCGGTGGTGATCGCCGCCTGGATGCTGGGCTGGCTGGGCAATGCCGCACTGGCCGCCAACCAAGTGGTGCAGTCCATTGGCGCGCTGCTGTACATGCTGCCGCTGGGCATGGCCGCGGCGGTGAGCATCCGTATCAGCCAGGCCCAGGGCCGCGGCGAGGCGGCGCGCATCCGCGCCATCGGCAGCGCCACCTTTGCCAGCGTTACCGCGTGGATGCTGGTGGCCACCGTGCTGCTGGCGGTGTTTGGCCGCTCCATCGCCGAGGCCATGAGCGACGACCCGCAGGTGATCGCCATCGCCGTGCCGATGTTCGTGGTGGTCGCGGCCATGCAGGTGGCTGATGGCCTGCAGTCTACCGCGCTGGGCGCCTTGCGCGGCCTGCAGGACTACCGCTGGCCGGTGGGGGTGACCTTGGTCAGCTATTGGTTGCTGGCGCTGCCGATGAGCTACTGGCTGGCCTTCCATTCCGCGTTGGGCCCGGTGGGGGTGTGGGTGGGCTTCGCCTGCGGCCTGGCCGTGGCGGCGGTGCTGCTGCCGTGGCGTTTCTATCGCCTGCAGGCAAGGCCGCTCACCGCGGCGCTGGTTCAGCCCTGATAGAACACCGCCAGCCACACCGTGGTCACGCCGGGCTCGGTCCATTCCACGCGGTGGCGGCAGCCGGGCGGTATGTCCAGGTGATCGCCTACGCGCAGCACGCGGGTGTGCGGCTCGTGTTCCAGGCGCAGGCCGGCGCTGCCGCTGAGCACGACCACCCATTCGCCCTCGGCCTGGTCGTACCAGAATCCCGGCGGGCTGGCCTGGCCGCTGGAGACGATACGCTCGATGCGCAATCCCGGGCGCCGCAGCAGCTCGGTGAACTGCTCGTCGGCCTCGGGGGGCAGCGGCGGTAGGGCGGTGAACAGGTTGTCGGGCATGGTGCTGCTCGCAGTAGTTGATTGCAGAAAGGGATTGTAGGAAGGTTTCGGCCTTTGCCCCCACGGAAAACCATGATGGACAAGTTGCTAGCGATCAAGGCGTTCATGGCCACTGCCGAAACCGGGGGCTTTTCCGCAGCGGCCCGCAGACTGGGCGTGGCAACTTCCTCGGTCACCCGCCAGGTCGATGCCCTAGAACAGGCGCTCGGCGCCAGCCTGCTTAACCGCTCCACCCGCCAGGTCAGCCCGACCGAGGCCGGTGCCGGCTACTACCAGCGCGCCCGCGAGATCCTCGAGGCCCTGGCCGAGGCCGACGCCAGCGTCGCCGACCGCGGCGAGGAGCCGGTCGGTGTGTTGCGCCTGTGCCTGCCGGTGGAGTTCGGTCGTCGGGTGATCGCCCCGCACCTGGGCGCGTTCCTTGCCCGGCACCCGGCACTGGAGCTGGACATCGACTTGAGTGATCGCTTCGACGACCTGCTCGATGGCCGCTACGACCTGACCATCCGCCTTGGCGAGCCGGCCCCCAGCGATGACCTGGTGTGTCGTCCGCTGGGGCGCTTCGAGCGCTGGCTGGTGGCCAGCCCGGCCTACCTGCGCCAGCAGGCGCCACTGACCGAGCCGCAGCAACTGGCCGCGCATGCCTGCCTGCGCTTTCGCTACGGCCAGTCGGCGCGGCCCTGGCGCCTGAGCCGGGGCGAACAACGCCTGGAGCTGGATGTCAGCGGCCCGTTGCGCAGCGCCAACGCCGACCTGTTGCGCGAGGCCGCCATCGCCGGCAGCGGTGTGGCGCTGCTGGCCGACTGGCTGGTGCGCGAGGACGTCGAGGCCGGGCGCCTGCAACGGCTGTTCGCCGACTGGACGGTGAGCCCGGGGGTGGCCAGCGCCAGCATCAACGCCTTGTACCTGCCCAATCACCGTGGTTCGCGCCGGGTGATGGCGTTCGTTGCCTTCTGCGAGGGGGTGCTGACCGGCTGAGGTGTTGCGCTTCGCGCAAAGGCCCGTTGCGCGGGCGATGGATTCTCGCCGGGGCGGATGTCCGTCACCCTTCGCGCACATCCTTTCGCAAGCCGAGGTAACCTCGAATGAATCCCTCCCTCGCCGTTGCCCAGGCAACGGCTCCAGGCCTGAGCCGGGCCCTGGTGACGTTGCTGGCCTTCTGCTGCGGCGCCATCGTCGCCAACATCTACTACGCCCAACCCATCGTCGGCTTGATCGCCCCGGATGTGGGCCTGTCCCCCGAACGGGCCGGTCTGATCGTGTCGCTGACCCAGATCGGCTATGCCCTGGGCCTGTTGTTTCTGGTGCCATTGGCTGACTTGCTGGAGAACCGTCGGCTGATGATCGCCACGGCAGTGCTGGCCACCGGCAGTCTGCTGCTGGCCGGCACCAGCGGCCACGGGCAGGGCGAGATGTTCTTGCTGTACGCGCTGCTGATCGGCTTCAGCTCGGTGGCGGTGCAGATGCTGATACCGCTGGCGGCGCACCTGGCGCCGGAGCGTGAGCGTGGCCGAGTGGTCGGCAACATCATGGGCGGGTTGCTGCTGGGCATCCTCCTGGCGCGGCCGCTGGCGAGCCTGGTGGCGGATCACTTCGGCTGGCGTGCGGTATTCGTCGGCGCGGCCGGGGTGATGGTGGCGATCATCCTGCTGCTGGCGTTGACCTTGCCGCGCCGGGTACCGGCGCACAAGGCCAGCTATGCCGGGCTGATGGCCTCGTTGTTGGTGCTGTTGCGTCGCTATCCGGCGTTGCGCCAGCGAGCGCTGTACCAGGCGCTGATGTTCGCGGCGTTCAGCCTGTACTGGACGGCGGTACCGCTGGCGCTGGTCGCTGAACATGGCCTGTCGCAGAGCCAGATCGCGCTGTTCGCCCTGGTGGGCGCGGTGGGCGCGGTGGCGGCGCCGTTGGCCGGGCGGCTAGCCGATGCCGGGCATGCGCGGCGCGCTTCGCTACTGGCGATGGCCCTGGCGCCGCTGGCGTTGCTGCTGGGCCTGAGCGCACCGGGCGCCAGCGTGGTCGGCCTGGGGCTGACCGGGGTGCTGCTGGATTTTGCCGTGCAGATGAACCTGGTCATCGGCCAGCGCGAGGTCTATGCGCTGGATCCGGCCAGCCGTGGCCGGCTCAATGCCTTGTACATGACCAGCATCTTCCTCGGCGGGGCCGTGGGCTCGGCGCTGGCTAGCGGAGTGTATGCGCAGTTTGGCTGGAGTGGCGTGGCATTGCTGGGCGCGGGATTGCCGGCGGTGGCGCTGGTGGTGTTCCTGATCGTTTCACGGCGCTGATCCCAGGGCGGTCATCGCCCCAACGGCAGGGCTACACCGATCAGGGCGAACAGGCTGCCGCAGGCGCGGTTGAACCCGCGGCCGCCCTTGGCCAGCCACGGGCGGATACGGAACGCCAGGCGCGCCAGCAGATACTCCACCAGGCATTCGACACTGGCGAAGGTCGCCGCCATGACCACGAACTGCAGCAGCAGGCCGCGATGCGGGTCGATGAACTGGGGCAGGAACGCGCCATAGAACAGCAATACCTTGGGGTTGGCCAGCGCCGACAGGCAGCCCTGGCGGAACAGCCCGGCATTGCTCAGCGCCACGCCGCCCAGAGGTTGCTCCAGATGCAGCGCCGGGGTGCGCCACAGCTGGATCCCCAGCCAGACCAGGTAGGCCCCGCCTACCCACTTGAGCACCGTCAGCACTGACGCCGAGGCCTGCAGCAGGGCGCTCAGGCCGAACATGGTCAGGGCGATCAGAGTGCTGAAACCGAGCACCCCGCCAAGGATGGTGAACAGCGTGCGCCGGGCGCCGTACAGCGCGCCATGGGTCAGGGCCAGCAGGCTGTTGGGGCCTGGGGTCAGTGACAGGCCGATGCTGGCGAGCAGGTAGATGAGCCAGGTGTCGAGTGCCATGGGAGAGCCTTGTCGGTGGTGAGGGCGCCAGTGTAGGGCAGGGAGGTACAGATACGGGGTAATATCTGGTCATCCAATGGTCATATCTGGACATCTCGCAATGACGCCCGACCTGCGCCTGCTTATTCTGCCGCTGCCAGAGTTCGCCTTGCTGCCGTTTGGCGCGTTCCTCGACAAGCTGCGCTTTTCCGCCGATGAGGAGGACTACAGCCGCCAGCGCTATTGTCGCTGGACCGTGCTCGGACTGGACCGCGAGCCGGTGGTTTCCAGCAGCGCGGCGGTTGTCCAGGTCGAGGCGACCCCCGCGGACATCCACTGGGGCGACTACGACCACCTCGTACTGTTTGGCGGGCGCAACGCCAGCGCCACGGCGGCCTTGGCACCGGGCTACCGGGCCTTGCTGAAGCAGGCAGCCAAGGCGGGGGTGAAGCTGGTCTGCGTCGACAATGCGGCCTTCCTGCTGGCGGCCTGTGGCCTGCTGGACGGTCATCAGGTGGTGGTGCACTGGCGCCACGAGGCCGAGTTCCGCGTGGCGTTTCCCCGTGTGCGGCTGCTGACCGGCCAGTTGTATTGCTTCGACGGCAGCCGTATCACCTGCGCCGGCGGCACGGCGGCCATCGACCTGGCGGTGGAGCTGATCGCCCGCGCCTGCGGCCGCGCCCGGGCGCTCAAGGGCCTGGCCGACATGCTGGTGGATGAAAGCCGCGACAGTCGCCATGCCTTGCGCTCGCTGGAGGCCGGCGCCGGGGAGGGGCGCCAGGTACAACGGGCCACGGCGCTGATGCGCCATCACCTGGCGGCGCAGCTGCCGGTGGAGGCGCTGGCGGCGCAGCTGGGGATCAGCCGGCGTCAGCTCGACCGCCAGTTCCAGGCCTGCCATGGCATGAGCGCCAAGGCCTGGTGGCAGGAGCTGCGCCTGCAACAGGCGCGCTGGCGGTTGCTCAACTCAAGCCACAGCCTGGCGCAGATCGCCGATGAAGTGGGCATGGGCGATGCGAGCTACCTGGGCAAGTGGCTGCGGCGGCGGTTTGGCTGCACGGCGCTGGCGCTGCGCAAGTCCGAGCCGGACTCATCGCGGGGCAAGCCCGCTCCCACCGTCTGACCCGTGGCTTGCAGGGGCGTGGGAGCGGGCTTGCCCCGCGATGTGGGTTTACTGCGGCGTACCGAACAACCCCGTCCAGTAGATCCCGGCGTCGCTCTTCGGGTCCACCGCATACGCCGCCCCCAGTTCGCGGAAGTCCGCGTTCATCAGCGTGGCGCAGTGCCCGGGGCTGGCCAGCCAGCCGTCGACCACCTTGCGCGCGGTGTCGCGCCCGGCGGCGATGTTCTCGCCGATCTGCCGGTACAGGTAGCCGGCCAGCTCCGCACGGTCGCCCGGCGTGCGGCCATCGCGGTCGATATGGTCGAAGAAGTTCTGGTTGGCCATGGCCCGGGTGTGGTTGGCAGCCACGCCGGCCAGGGTCGCGCTCCAGGCCAGCGCCGGGGCGGCGGGGTAGGGCTGGCCGCCGCACTGGCGCGGCAGGTTGCGTGCGGCGTTGATCTCCTGCAACAGCTTCTGCCCTTCGGCCTGCCAGTCGCCCAGACGCCCGCTGAGCAGCGGGCGGGCCAGGACGATGCGCCAGTCGCGGCCCTCCTGGCTGACTCCGATATCGACGAATTGCGGGTCGAGCACCACCTGGCAGAAGCTCTCCTCGATGGCTTTCATTGCCGCCTTGGCATCCCGTGGGCCGGACAGGCTGATGGCCTGCACGTTGACCATCGGGTAGGCGGCGCGGGTCATGGCCTGCTGCAGGTCGCGGGTGCCCTCCGGCGACAGCGCCAGGCGGGTGTCGCTGTTGAGCGGCGGCAGCTCCAGCGAAGCCTCGCCGCCGCAGCGCTGGGCCTGGCTGCGGTAGACGTTGATCGTATCGATCAGTTGCGCTTCTTCGCCGGCATATGCCTGGCTGCCGGTCGCGGCAAGCAGGCCCAGCGTCAGGCCGAGGCCGGCAACGGATGGGACGCGCATGTGGATCTCCCTGTAACTGGCAGCGTCTGGATCTGCGCTGCCCATCCTACACAAGCGCAAGGCTTTTGGCCCGGCCCTGTGCGCTATGAAAACCAAGCCTTGGCAATCGATTGCAGTCGGCAAAAGAGGGGGTAGACCGCTGGTCGGCAAAAAAGTGCGGTTGTTTGGTAATAATTCGCACTATCGGCTAGAAACACTACTCAGTCACCTCAAGTTTCTCATCCGCCAGGACGGCGCTGACCCTCCCCGGGAGCCCTCCATGACACGTGCCTGCCCGTATCAATCGACCCTCCTTGCGCTGTGCTGTTCCGTTGCCGTCAGCGCCCATGGCGCAGACGACGCCATCGAGCTGGATGCCACCGCCATCAACGCCGAGGCGCTCAAGGCACCTGCCGGCGAACTGCCCGAAACCTATGCCGGCGGCCAGGTGGCCCGTGGCGGGCAGATGGGCGTGCTGGGCAACCAGGACATGATGGACGTGCCGTTCACCATGACCAGCTACACCGCGCAGCTGATCGAGGAGCAGCAGGCCGAGGACATCGGCGACGTGCTGCTCAACGACCCGTCGGTGCGCCAGTCGTTCGGCTTTGGCAACCAGTCCCAGGTCTTCGTCATTCGTGGCCTGCCGCTCAATGGCGACGACGTGGCGTTCAACGGCCTGTACGGCGTGTTGCCACGGCAGATGATTTCCACCGATGCGGTGGAGCGGGTCGAGGTGTTCAAGGGGCCCAATGCCTTTCTCAACGGCGCCAGCCCCACTGGCACGGGCCTGGGCGGCAACGTCAACCTGCAACCCAAGCGCGCCGGCGACACGCCGACCCGCCGCTACACCCAGGACATCAGCAGTGACGGGCGTATCGGCGAGCACCTGGACATTGGCCAGCGTTTCGGCGCGGACAATCGCTTCGGCGTGCGCCTGAACCTCTCGCAGCGCGAGGGCGAGACCGCGGTCGACGACCAGGACCAACGCAGCAAGCTGTTCGTTGCCGGGCTCGACTACCGTGGCGACAACTTCCGGGTGTCGGGCGATTTCGGCTACCAGAAGCAGCGGGTCAACCATATGCGCAACTCGGTGCGCCTGGGCGCGGGGCTGACCGACATCCCCCACGCACCGGACGCCGACCACAACTACGGCCAGGACTGGGCCTGGACCGAGACCGAGGACACCTTCGGCATGGTGCGCGGCGACTACGACTTCAACGACAACTGGAGCGGCTACCTGGCCGGCGGCGTCAAGCACACCCACGAGAACGGCTTCTACGGCACGCCGATCCTCACCGACGCGGCCAGCGGCGACGCCACCATCGGCGGCTCGAAGATCCCCCACAACGAGGACAACACCACCTTCATGGGCGGCATCAATGGCCGCTTCCAGACAGGGCCCGTCAGCCACCAGTTGAACATCGGCGCGGCGAGTATCTGGACCCAGCAAGAGAACGCTTTCGTCTTCTACAACTCGCAGGCCACCAATATCTACCGCACCGACCCGTTGCCCAAACCGACCACGCCGACCTTCGTCGGCGGCAAGCTGGACGACCCCGGCGTGACCGGCAAGACCCGCAACCGCAGCATCGCGCTGTCCGACACCGTGGGCCTGTTCGATGACACCCTGCTGCTCACCGTGGGCGTGCGGCGCCAGCAATTGCGGGTAGAGGGCTACGCCTACGACGGGCCGGGCCCGGACCTGGGGCGCAACGCCTTCTATGACGAGGCGGTCACCACGCCGGTGTACGGCATCGTCTACAAGCTCAACCCATCGGTCTCGCTGTATGCCAACCGCATCGAGGGCCTGGCCCAGGGCGCCACGGCATCGGGGCAGGTGATCAACGCCGGCGAGGTGTTCCCGCCGGCCAAGACCAAGCAGGTGGAGGCGGGACTCAAGCTCGATTACCAGACCTTTGGCGCCAACCTGGCGGTGTTCCGTATCGAACGGCCCACCGATGGTTTCGTTGACGGCAATGTGTTCGTCCAGGATGGCGAGCAGGTCAACAAGGGGCTCGAGCTCAGTGTGTTCGGCGAGCCGCTGCCGGGGCTGCGGTTGATGGCCGGCGGCACGCGCATGGATACCGAGCTGAAGAACACCCAGGGCGGCACGGCCGATGGCAACCACGCAGTAGGCGTGCCGACCTTCCAGCTCAATGCCAGTGTCGATTGGGATGTGCCGGGGCTGGAAGGCGTGGCGCTCAACGCCCGCATGCTGCGCACCGGCGGGCAGTACGCCAACCCGGCCAACACCCTGAGCCTGCCGACCTGGAACCGTTTTGACGTTGGCGCACGCTACCGCTTCAAGGTGCAGGAGAAGGCGGTGACCTTGCGGGTCAATGTGGAGAACCTGACGGACAAGAACTACTGGGCGTCGGCCAATGGCGGGTATCTGACCCAGGGCGACCCGAGACTGGTGAAGTTCTCGGGGACCCTGGATTTTTGAAGCCTATGCCGGCGACGCGCCCTACCAGAGCGCTACTGCCGCCGCGCCGATCACCCGGCCAAACACCGCCAGCGCCGTATCCACGTCCGCTTCACTGGTGTAGCGCCCGACGCTCAGGCGCACGCTGTTGCGCGCCTGGTGTTCGTCGAGGCCGAGGGCCAGCAGTACGTGGGACGCGGCATTGCTCGCCGAGTTGCACGCCGAGGTGCTCGACAGCGCCAGCTCGCCGGCCAAGGCCAGGCTGTTGAAGCCCTTGGCATCGATGCACAGGTTGAGGGTGTGGGGAATGCGTTGCTCCGAGCAGCCATTGAGCGTCACCCCCGGCATTGCCAACAGGCCGTCGCGCAAGCGCCGGGCGAGTTGCTCCAGGCGCTGGTACTCCGCCGCGCCGGGCTGGCCGGCCAGGGCGAAGGCGCTGCCCATGCCGACGATCTGGTGGGTGGCCAGGGTGCCCGAGCGCAGGCCGCGCTCATGGCCGCCGCCGTGCATCTGCGCACGCATCGCCGGGCGGGCGCGGGGGCCGACGTAGAGGGCGCCGATGCCCTTGGGGCCGTAGACCTTGTGCGCCGAGAACGACATCAGGTCGACCGCCTGCTGCGCCAGGTCGATGCGAACCTTGCCCACGGCCTGCGCGGCGTCCACGTGCAAAAGCGCGCCGTGCTCGCGGACGATTGCACCGATAGCGGCAAAGTCGGTCACCGTGCCCAGTTCGTTGTTCACCGCCATCAGCGACACCAGGCGGGTGTCCGGGCGCAGCGCGGCCTGGACCGCTTCGGGCTGGATCAACCCTCGGGCATCCGGGGCCAGGCGGGTTACCGCCCAGCCCAGGCGCTCCAGCTCGGCGGCGGTGTCGAGGATGGCCTTGTGCTCGATCTGGCTGGTGATCACATGCCCTGGCTGTGCGCAGCCCTGGGCGATGCCCTTGAGCGCGAGGTTGTTGGATTCGGTGGCGCCGGAGGTCCAGACCAGATCATCGGGCTGTGCGCCGACCTGCTCGGCCACCTGGTGGCGGGAATGCTCGACGGCTTCGCGGGCCGCCTGGCCGTGGAAATGGCCGCTGGAGGCCGGGTTGCCGAAGTTCGCCTCACGGCCCAGACAGGTGAGCATGGCGGCGATGACCTGGTCATCGACCGGCGTGGTGGCGGCGTAATCGAAGTAGAGCGGGGTGCTGGGCATGATCGAGGGCGGGTCCGTGCGTGGACACCGCCTGTCGGCATCCATGGACATCATCCTAGGCGCCTGCCGACATGAATGTTTTTCCTTTTTCCCGCGATAGACGGGGGAATGAAAAAAATCCTGCTCGTATTTGATCTATTTGTAGGAAATTCTACTCGCGGCGATCAGAGCCACTGCCACGGTGCCTGTTTGGTCACCATCACCAGCACGATCAGGAACATACCGGCAAACCCCGCAACCCCCATCCACAGCCAGGGACGGTACAGCCGCTGGTAGCTCTCGCCCAGCGCCGTACCGTTGCCGGCCGCCTGGGCGGCGAGGCACTGCATGCGCGTCTGCAACAGCAGCACCGGCAGCCACAAGGCGCCCACCGCGAAGAAGATCAGCAGCGCGCCTTGCAGCCAGTCGGCGGACCACGGCATGCCGGTCATGCTGACCATGGCGTAACCGGTCAGCAATTGCACGACCCCGGCGGGCGTGGTGATCCAGGCATCGAAGCGCACCACCATCCTCGCCACGGCAGCGATCACCCGCGGGTCGCCGCTGCGGTTCGCGGCGATCAGGTACAGGTACGAGCCCATGCCGAAACCGAACAGGAACACGGCGGCGATCACATGCAGGTACTTGAGCAGCAGGTAGCTCATCTCAGCCTCGCTCGTGCTGGAGGCTGACGCTGTAGCGCACCTTGTTCGGTTCGCCGATGGCCGCCAGATACTGCTCGACGCTGATCTCGCCGACGCAGGGGCGGGCGCCCGGGGCGGGAATGTAGCCCTCGATCACCCTGGCCATCAGCGCCACCGCCGCGCAGCTGGGGATCTCCGGGCCCTTGTCGTCGCTGGCGCTGACCTGGGCTTGCAGACGCAGTGGCTGGCCTTGCGGGTCCAGGCCACGAACGTCGAGGTACATTGCGCTCTTGCCATCGCCCAAGCGTTCGAAACGGCTGCCCAGCCGATGCAGGCGCCGCGCCCAGGGCAGCGGGTCGCGCACCAGGCCCAACTTGACCAGCCACGCCAGTGCCGCATTGGCCAGGCCGCCAAGCATCAGCCCGGAGCCGGCCTTGAACGCCAAGTCACGGGCACCGTAGCGCGCGGCGAAGATGTCCATGTCCGGCACGTCGACGTTGTTCAGCAGGCGCCAGCCCAGCCCGGGCAGATGGCGCAGTTGCAGGCCGAGCCAGCCGTCCACGCTGTACGGGCGCCCGTCGCGCCACTGGCGGATGGGCCTGCCGGCATAGGCCAGCACGCCTTCGATGGTGGACAGGCCGGGCATCTTCGCCGAGGAAGAAATGCCGTGCTCGATGCGCTCGATACGGCTGAAGTGATGGCGCTGTTCGTCGAGAATCGCCGACGACAGGCTCGGCACCGAACTGCAGCCACTGAGCAGGGTGACCTGGGCCTGGCGGGCACGTTCGTCCAGTTGGGCGATGCCATTGACGAACAGCCGGCAGTCAGACAGGTCGCAGTAGTGCGCGCCGGCTTCGATGCAGGCCTCGGCCACCCGGTAGGGCTGGCCCTGGAACGGACCGCCGGTATGGATCACCCAGTCGATACGCAGCGCGCGCAGGGCATCGGCAAAGCCGGGGGCCATCGCATCGCCGCACCAGCTTTCGGTGCCGCGCAACTGTGCGGCCAGCTGCGCGAGGCTGTTGGCATTGCGGCCGGCGATCACCAGTTGCACGGCGGGCATCTGGTTCAGGTGGCGGCAGATGATACGGCCGAAGTTGCCGTAGGCGCCGATCACCAAAATTCGGGGAGACATGCTGGGGTCCTTGTGCATGTGTCGGGGTAACGCGGGGCCGCCTTGCGGCCCATCGCCGGCAAGCCGGCTCCCACAGGTACTGTGCAGTTGTCACCCTGTGGGAGCCGGCTTGTCGTGGCGACGAACCGCGGCGATGGGCTGCAAAGCAGCCCCGGTGTGCTCAGGCGTCGTAGCCGAGGTTCGGCGCCAGCCAGCGCTCGCTCACGGCAATGTCCTGGCCCTTGCGTGCGCTGTATTGCTCGACCTGGTCCTTGTCGACCTTGCCCACGGCGAAGTACTGCGCTTGCGGGTGGGCGAAGTACCAGCCGCTGACCGCCGCCGCCGGGAACATGGCGAAGTGCTCGGTGAGGAACACGCCGCTGGGGCCGGTCTCGCCGATCGCGGTGCCGTCGAGCAGGCGGAACAGGGTTTCCTTCTCGGTGTGATCCGGACAGGCCGGGTAGCCAGGCGCCGGGCGGATGCCGCTGTACTGCTCCTTGATCAGCGCCTCGTTGTCCAGGTGCTCGTCCTTGGCGTAACCCCAGTGCTCCTTGCGCACCTGTTCGTGCAGCCACTCGGCGCAGGCCTCGGCCAGGCGGTCGGCCAGGGCCTTGACCATGATCGAGCTGTAGTCGTCGCCCTTGTCCTGATAGGCCTTGGCCACTTCCTCGGCGCCGATGCCGGCGGTGGTGATGAAGCCGCCGACATAGTCGGTCACGCCGCTGGCCTTGGGCGCGACGAAGTCGGCCAGCGACCAGTTCGGCTTGCCGTCGGGCTTGATGGTCTGCTGACGCAGGTGGTGCAGGGTGGCCAGGGTCTCGCCGGCGTTGTCGTACACCTCGATGTCGTCATCGGCCACCTGGTTGGCCGGCCAGAAGCCGAACACTGCGCGGGCGCTGATCAGTTGCTCGTCGATCAGCTTGTCGAGCATCTCGCGGGCGTCCTTGTACAGCGCCGTGGCGGCTTCGCCGACCACTTCGTCGGTGAGGATGCGCGGGAACTTGCCGGCCAGGTCCCAGGAGATGAAGAACGGCGTCCAGTCGATGTACTCGGCCAGGGTGCGCAGGTCGATGTTCTCCAGCACCTTGACGCCGGTGAAGGCGGGTACCGCGGCCTGGTAGGCGGCCCAGTCGTACTGCGGCTTGGCGGCGATGGCCTGGGCGTAGCTCAGGCGCTCGGTGCGGGCGCTGCGGTTGGCGGTGCGCTCGCGCACTTCCACGTATTCCTGGCGGGTCTTCTCGACGAAACCGGGCTTGAGTTCCTTGGACAACAGCTGGGTGGCCACGCCCACCGCGCGCGAGGCGTCGGTGACGTAGATCACCGCGTCATTCGAGTACTTGGGCTCGATCTTCACCGCCGTGTGCGCCTTGGAGGTGGTCGCGCCGCCGATCATCAGCGGCAGGTGGAAGTCCTGGCGCTGCATCTCGCGGGCGACGTGGACCATCTCGTCCAGCGACGGGGTGATCAGCCCGGACAGGCCGATGATGTCGCACTTCTGCTCGCGGGCGGTCTGCAGGATCTTCTCGGCCGGGACCATAACGCCCATGTCGACGATGTCGTAGCCGTTGCAACCGAGCACCACGCCGACGATGTTCTTGCCGATATCGTGCACGTCGCCCTTGACCGTGGCCATGAGGATCTTGCCCTTGGCCTCGGGCTTGTCGCCTTTCTCGGCTTCGATGAACGGGATCAGGTGGGCCACGGCCTGTTTCATCACGCGGGCCGACTTGACCACCTGGGGCAGGAACATCTTGCCGGCGCCGAACAGGTCGCCGACCACGTTCATGCCGCTCATCAGCGGGCCTTCGATGACTTCGATGGGGCGCGTCGACTGCTGGCGGCACTCTTCGGTGTCTCCGACGATGTAGGCGGTGATGCCCTTGACCAGCGCATGTTCGAGGCGCTTGTCGACCGGCATCGAGCGCCATTCTTCGTTTTCCACTTCCTTGGTGGCGCCGCCGCCCTTGTAGTCATCGGCGATGGCCAGCAGGGCGTCGGTGCCATGCGGGGTACGGTTGAGCACCACGTCTTCGACCTTTTCACGCAGGGCGGCGGGGATCTCGTCGTAGATCTCCAGCTGGCCGGCGTTGACGATACCCATGGTCAGGCCGTTCTTGATCGCATGGTAGAGGAACACCGAGTGGATCGCCTCGCGCACCGGGTTGTTGCCGCGGAACGAGAACGACACGTTGGACACCCCGCCCGAGGTCAGGGCATAGGGCAGGTGGTCGCGGATGTAGGCGCAGGCCTCGATGAAGTCGACGGCGTAGTTGTTGTGCTCCTCGATACCGGTGGCCACGGCGAAGATGTTCGGGTCGAAGATGATGTCTTCCGGCGGGAAGCCGACTTCATTGACCAGGATGTCGTAGCTGCGCTGGCAGATCTCGCGCTTGCGCGCGGCGGTGTCGGCCTGGCCGACCTCGTCGAAGGCCATCACCACCACGGCGGCGCCGTAGCGCTTGCACAGGCGGGCGTGGTGCTTGAACTGCTCGACGCCTTCCTTCATGGAGATGGAGTTGACGATGCCCTTGCCCTGGATGCACTTCAGGCCGGCCTCGATCACCTCCCACTTGGAGGAGTCGATCATGATCGGCACCCGGGAGATGTCCGGCTCGCCGGCGATCAGGTTGAGGAAGCGGACCATGGCGGCCTGGGAGTCGAGCATCCCTTCGTCCATGTTGATGTCGATCACCTGGGCGCCGGCCTCGACCTGCTGCAGGGCAACTTCCAGCGCCTCGGTGTAGTTTTCCTCGCGGATCAGCCGGGCGAACTTGGCGGAACCGGTGATGTTGGTACGCTCGCCGACGTTGACGAACAGTGACTGGCGGTCGATGGTAAACGGCTCGAGGCCCGACAGGCGGCAGGCCTTGGGGATGTCCGGGATCGCCCGTGGCTTGTACTTGGCCACGGCCTCGGCGATGGCCTGGATGTGCGGCGGGGTGGTGCCGCAGCAGCCGCCGATGATGTTGAGGAAACCGCTGGCGGCGAATTCCTCGACCACCGCAGCCATCTCGGCCGGGGTCTCGTCGTACTCGCCGAAGGCGTTGGGCAGGCCGGCGTTGGGGTGGGCGGACACGTGGGTGTCGGCCTTGGTCGACAGTTCTTCGAGGTAAGGGCGCAGGTCCTTGGCGCCGAGGGCGCAGTTCAGGCCCACCGAGATCGGCTTGGCGTGGCGTACCGAGTTCCAGAACGCCTCGGTGGTCTGGCCCGACAGGGTGCGGCCGGAGGCGTCGGTGATGGTGCCGGAGATCATGATCGGCAGTTCGACGTCGTCCTCCTCGAACACCTGCTGCACGGCAAAGATCGCCGCCTTGGCGTTGAGGGTGTCGAAGATGGTCTCGATCAGGATCAGGTCGGCGCCGCCCTCGATCAGGCCACGGGTGGCCTCGATGTAGTTCTCCACCAGCTCGTCGAAGGTGACGTTGCGGTAGCCGGGGTCGTTGACGTCGGGGGAGATCGAACAGGTGCGGCTGGTCGGGCCGAGCACGCCGGCGACGAAGCGCGGCTTGTCCGGAGTCTCCAGGGTCTTGGCGTCGGCCACCTGGCGGGCGATGCGCGCGCCTTCGACGTTGAGCTCGTAGACCAGTGCCTCCATGCCGTAGTCGGCCTGGGAGATCTGCGTGGCGTTGAAGGTGTTGGTCTCGAGGATGTCGGCGCCGGCGTCCAGGTAGGCTTTCTCGATCGCGGCGATCACATCCGGGCGGCTGAGCAGCAAAAGATCGTTGTTGCCTTTGACATCGCTTGGCCAATCGGCAAAGCGCGTGCCACGATAGTCGTGTTCCTCGAGGCGGTAACTCTGGATCATAGTACCCATGCCGCCGTCGAGGATCAGGATGCGCTCTTTGAGTGCGTTCTGGAGTGCTTGTAAACGAGCGCTGCGGTCGGACATAGGACTACCTGGTCGGGCAAATAACAGAAGGTGCCGAATAATAACAAAGCTGCACGGATTTTAGGCGTATCGCCCATTCGCATGAATTTCCCTCATGTTAGCGCGACGCCCCCAACACCTCAGGACCCGCCAGGCACATCGTGATGGCTTTCAAGAACCAGGACATTCGGCACATGTTGCATCGCATACTTGCCAGCGCCTTCGCCCTGCTCCTCAGTGGCGCGGCGTTCGGGCAGGCCCCCCAATCGAGCCCGACGATCTCATACACCCGGGATATCCAACCGATCTTCACCGAGAAGTGCGTGGCCTGCCACGCCTGCAACGACGCTGCCTGCCAGCTCAACCTGGGCAGCGCCGAGGGCGCCGAGCGTGGTGCCTCGAAGGTGCCGGTCTACCAGGGCGAACGCAGCCAGGCGGTGCCCACCACGCGGCTGTTCTACGATGCCCGCGACGAAGCGGGCTGGCGCAAGCAGGGCTTCTATTCGGTGCTGGACAAGCAGGGCAGCCAGGCGGCGCTGATGGCGCGCATGCTCGAACTGGGCCACAAGACCCCGCTCACGCCCAACGCCAAGCTGCCCGAAGAGATCGTGCTGGGGCTCAACCGCAACAACATGTGCCCGTTGCCCCACGAATTCGATGCCTATGCCGGCGCCCATCCCAAGGAGGGCATGCCGCTGGCGGTCACCGGGTTGACCGACCAGGAGTACCAGACCCTGCAGCGCTGGCTGGCCGCTGGCGCGCCGGTTGAAAAGACCCCGATCCAGCCCAGCGCGGCAGAGGCGAAGCAGATCGCCGACTGGGAAGAACTGCTCAATCGCCCCGGCTCGACCGAGGCGCTGGTCGGCCGTTGGCTGTACGAGCACCTGTTCCTGGCGCACATCCATTTCGTCGGCGGCGAGCAGGGCCACTTCTTCCAGTGGGTGCGCTCGCGCACCCCGAGTGGCCAGCCGGTGGACCTGATCGCCACCCGCCGCCCCAACGACCCACCAGGCACCGACTTCTACTATCGGTTGATCCCGGTGCAGGGCGTGATCGTGCACAAGACCCACATCACCTACCCGATGGGGCCGCAGAAGCTCAAGCGGGTCAAGCAGCTGTTCTACAGCGGCGACTGGCATGCCAGCGCACTACCGGGCTATGGGCCGCGGCACCGCTCCAACCCGTTCGAGACCTTCGAGGCGATCCCGGCGGTGGCCCGCTACCAGTTCATGCTGGACAACGCCGAGTACTTCGTCCGTACCTTCATCCGTGGCCCGGTATGCCGCGGGCAGATCGCCACCGACGTGATCCGCGACAACTTCTGGGCACTGTTCCAGGAGCCGGCCCACGATCTGTACATCACCGACGCCCAGTACCGGGGCGAGGCCACGCCGCTGCTGGCCATGCCGGGGCAGATCGATGACGTCGGCAGCGTGCTGAGCCTGTGGCACGCCTACCGTGACAAGCGCAACGAGTACGAAGCCCTGCGCCGTGAGGCCTATGCCGAACAGCCGGCGCCAAGCTGGTCGACGCTGTGGGCGGGCAACGACAATGCGCTGCTGAGCATCTTCCGCCATTTCGACAGCGCCTCGGTGACCAAGGGCCTGATCGGTGACGTGCCGCTGACCATGTGGCTGTTCGACTACCCGCTGTTCGAGCGCACCTACTACCAGCTGGCGGTGAACTTCGACGTATTCGGCAACGTCTCGCACCAGTTGCAGACGCGGCTGTACTTCGACCTGATCCGCAATGGCGCCGAGGTCAACTTCCTGCGCCTGATGCCTGCGGGCAAGCGCGGCGAGATCCTCGGCGACTGGTACCAGAACAGCGGCAAGGTGAAGATGTGGATGGACTACGAGGACATCGACACCAGCACGCCGAGCGCGCTGAAACTGGACAAGCACGATCCCAAGCGCGACTTCGGCCTCAAGCTGCTGCAACGCACCGGCAGCCTGAACGCGGCGCCGGACCCGATCAACCGCTGCCAGGGCGCCTACTGCTCGCGGCCAGGCCTGTCCGCGGAGCTCCGTGACGCCGAGCAGTCGCTGAGCCGCCTGGTGTCGCGCCCGGCGGCGGGGCTCAAGGTGATCGGCCAACTGCCCGAGGCGAGCATGCTGCGCATCGAAGGGCAGGGCGGCCAGCGCCAGGTCTACAGCCTGCTGCGCAACCGCGCGCACAGCAACGTGGCGTTCCTGCTTGGCGAGGCCTACCGCTACCAGCCGGGCCTGGACACTCTGACCCTGTATCCGGGCGTGCTCAGCAGCTACCCCAACTTCATCTTCAACATCCCGACGGCCGATGTGCCGGAGTTCGTCGAGGACATGGAGGCGGCGCGTGACGATACCGCCAAGTTCGAGCGCATCGTCATGCGCTGGGGCGTGCGCCGCAGTCATCCTGATTTCTGGCGCTACTTCCATGACCTGAACAGCTACATCAAGGAGACCCAGCCGGTGGAGGCGGGGGTGCTGGACATGAACCGCTACGAGAACCTCTGATCGGTTGGCCGGGACTTTCCCGGCATCCTGCGGTCGCAATCGGTAAGTGGCTTCGCTCGGGACGGCTTTGCGGCCATCGCGGGGCAAGCCCGCTCCCACGCCAGTTTCTGGAGACCAGAAGCGTGGGAGCGGGCTTGCCCCGCGATGGCGGTAGCCTGACCGCCGATGCCTCAATGCACCGCCGATCACAGGGTATTTCATGCTGTATTCGCTTCAGGCACTCCGGGCATTCGCCGCCTGGCTGGTGGTCTGCCACCACTTCCGGCAGATCTTCTTCGACTTCCACGCCACCGGCCCCATTGGCCAACTGCTCGCTGATCGTGGCGCGGTGGGGGTGGACATCTTCTTCGTCATCAGTGGCCTGGTGATCTACCTGTCGACCCGCGACAAGGCCATCGCCCCGGGGCAGTTCCTGCTCAACCGTGCCTTGCGCATCGTGCCCGCCTACTGGTTCTACACCCTGCTGATGGCCGTGCTGATGCTGGCAGCCAGCCGCTGGATGCCGCACCAGGTTTTCGAATGGCAGCACCTGCTGCTGTCGCTGCTGTTCATCCCGGCGGAAAACCCCGGTGGCTACGGGCTGTATCCAACGCTCAACGTTGGCTGGACGCTGAACTTCGAGATGTTCTTCTACCTGCTGTTCGGCCTGGCCTTCCTGGTGCGCCAGCGTCATCACCTGGTGCTGGTGACGGCGGCATTGCTGCTGGTGAGCGAAGTGCTGGGGCGCCTGGGTGTGCTCAGCCGCTTCTACAACAACGACATCGTCTACGAGTTCCTGCTGGGCATCGGCCTGGGCGTGCTCTATCGCCGCGGGCTGATCCGCGAAGGCCTGTGGTTGCCGCTGGGGCTGCTTGGCCTGGCAGGGTTCGCGCTCTATCACCTCGACGCTTCGCTGCGCCTGTTGCACTGGGGCCTGCCGAGCGCCCTGGTAGTGCTGGCGTTCATTGCCCTGGAGCCGTACTTCAAGGGCAACCAGGTGCTCAAGGCCCTCGGCGACTGTTCCTACTCGGTGTACCTGGTGCATGTGCTGGTGCTGTATGCCGGCCTGTTCATCAGCGAGCGGTTGCGCCTGAACCCTTACCTGGTGTTCGCCTTGTGCGTGCCGTCAATCGGACTAATGTCGTGGCTCAGCTTCCAATGGCTGGAACGTGGCCTGTATTGGCGGCTCAAGGGCTGGTTGGCCGGCGGAGCGGCGCGGGAACCGGCGTTGGCGCTATCCCGAGTCAAATGCTAGGACTTTGTTACCCGGCCGGGTTGGCGTACACTGCCGGCAAGTCTGTGAGGAACTTCCATGAGCGCTATAACCATTACCGACGCCGCCCATGATTACCTGGCCGATCTGCTCTCCAAGCAGAACACGCCTGGCATCGGCATCCGTATTTTCATCACCCAGCCGGGCACTACCTACGCCGAGACCTGCATTGCCTACTGCAAGCCGGGCGAGGAGAAACCCGACGACCAGCCGGTGGGCCTGAAGAGCTTCACCGCCTACCTCGATGCGGTCAGCGTGCCGTTCCTCGAGGACGCGCTGGTCGACTACGCCACCGACCGCATGGGTGGCCAGCTGACCATCAAGGCGCCGAACGCCAAGGTACCGATGGTCAACGAGGACAGCCCGATCAACGAGCGCATCAACTATTACCTGCAGACCGAGATCAACCCGGGCCTGGCCAGCCACGGCGGCGCCGTGAGCCTGGTGGACGTGGTCGAGGACGGCATCGCCGTGCTGCAGTTCGGCGGTGGTTGCCAGGGCTGTGGCCAGGCCGACGTGACCCTGAAGGAAGGCATCGAACGCACCCTGCTCGAGCGTATTCCCGAGCTCAAGGGCGTGCGTGACGTGACCGACCACAGCCAGAAGGAAAACGCGTACTACTGATCGCCAGTGGTGACGCCATCGCGGGGCAAGCCCGCTCCCACGCCTGGATGCAGCTGCTGCCCAGGTGTGGAAGCGGGCTTGCCCCGCGTGCGTTGAGTTACTTTCATTCGACTGAACAAGGACGCTCGGTATGAACCGCTCCTGTATCACGCTGTTTGCCCTGATGCTCTCGACCCACGTCCTGGGGGCCTACCAGCCCCCAGGTAATAGCGAGGCCGACTACCGCCAGGCCGTGGCCGGTCTCGATGCGGTCGAGCCGCAGCTGATGCGGATGATCCAACAGTTGGCCGAAGGCACCGCCGCCCAGGACCTGGAACCCCGCCTGAGCCAATTGCGCGGTGAATGGAGCCCGGCGCTGCAACAGTTGCAGCGCGCAGTCGATGCAGGCCATGCCGTGGCCCAGTATCGAATGGCGCTCTACCGGTTCGCCTATCAGCCGGATGCGCCTGTGCTCGACGACCCTGACCAATGCACGCTGTTGGTCAAGAGCCTGGAGCAAGGCTTCGCGCCAGCCGCTTTGCGTATCGCCAACCAATGCATTGGCTATGTCGATGGGCCTGCCTATGCGCCAGCGTTAAGTAAGGCGCTTGCCGATTTTTCCCAGTTCACTGGCTACTATCCGCAGCCGTCGGTGACCCTGGAATGTGTCAAGCAGGACCCGAAAGATATCCAGTTGCAATGGGGCGACGCGCCGTCCTACCAGGCCGAACTCTACCGGCTGCTCGGCTTTGCCGCTAATCGCCGCAGCCCGTTGCGTCGGGAGTTCTGGCAGAAGGCTGTCGACATCAACGGCTGCCCCACGATAGCCAGGCGCATGGACAGGTTGCAGAACTGAACCGGCATGTAGCAATAAACTGTTACCAATTCAACCCCTGCGACAACCGGTCGCGCCCCGTAAACAAAGGGCTGCAGCCCGATCAGCCGGATGTCGGGTAGATGGTGCGGGGGTGGCGTGACAGAATGCCCCGGTTTTCTGGCCGGCCCATCCCAGGGGTCGGCACCTTCCCTGTAAAGGATGGTTCCATGAATGATCTGTTGACCCGGCGCGCGGTTGTCGCCGGGATGGGCGTACTGGGGCTTGGCCTGCTGGCGGGCTGCAGCCCGGCCCGGGGCCTGGACTTCAAGTACGGCAAGAACATGAGCAACGAGATCCTCGGGCGCAAGTTCAAGCTCAAGGACCCGCAAGGCAACGAGCGCACCCTGTCGAGCTTCTACGGCTCGATGCCGATGATCTTCTTCGGCTTCACCCAGTGCCCGGCCGTCTGCCCGACCGCCATGGCGCGTGTGGCGCAGATCCGCAAGATCCTGCGAGGCCGCGACCGCGACCTGTTCCAGCCGGTGTTCATCACCCTGGACCCGGAGCGCGACACCCCCGAGGTGCTCGATGCCTACGTCAAGGCCTTCGACCCGTCGATCGTCGCCCTGACCGGAACCCCCGAGGAAATCGACGCGGTGGCCCGTGAATTCAAGGTGTTCTACGAGAAGGTCCCGGCCGGCGATACCTACACCATCTCTCACTCGTCCACCAGCTACGTCTACGATACCCGTGGCACCCTGCGCCTGAGCCTGGGCCATTCCCTGAACGCCCAGGAATGCGCCGAAGACCTGGTCACCCTGATGGAGATCTGCTGAATGTCGATGCAACCGATCAAGCGCGGCCTGGCCGCACTGGCCTTGATGAGCCTGGCCCTGCCGGCCCTGGCCCAGACCACCGTGAGCGACGCCTGGGTCCGCGCCAGCGTGCCGCACCAGCACGCCACCGGTGCCTTCATGACCCTGACCGCCAGCAGCGACAGCAAGTTGGTGAGCGTCGCCTCGCCCGTGGCCAAGACCGTGCAGGTGCACGAGATGACCATGAACGGCGACGTGATGGGCATGCGTGAAGTGAAGGCGGTCGAGTTGCCGGCCGGCAAGGCGGTGAAGCTGGACCCGAACGGCTTCCACGTGATGCTGATGGGCCTGAACCAGCAGGTGAAGGAGGGTGAGCAGGTGCCGCTGACCCTGACCATCGAGGATGCCAAGGGCGCGAAAGAAACCCTGCAGGTGCAGGCTCCGGTGCGTGCGCTCAACGCCGAGGCCGGCGCTGGCCACGACCATATGCACATGAACCACTGATGCACCGCCCATCGCGGGCGATGCGGCGCTCCGACAAGCCCGCATCGCCCGCGATGGTTTTCAGCGGTCAGCTACGAAAACGTGGCAGCGGCCGTTCGATATTCAGCGAGGTCAGGGTCCTGCGCACTTGGGCATCCTCGGCCTCCAGCGCCTTCAGGCTGGCGCGGATCTTGCCGGCGGCGGGCACATCGCCCTGGCGGTCGATCCAGTCGGCGATCTCCTTGCAGGCGCTGCTCAGGCAGGCTTGGCGCTGGCTCATCAGCGACAGGAGCGTGGTGATTTCTCGTTCGGACATGGCGGGTTCCTCCGTTCAGCCTTGTCAGTGTAGCAGCGGCTGCACCCGACGGTGTCAGCCGCGCAGATAGCGCAAATAGCCCAGGCTCAGCGCGCAGATGGCGAGCGCGATCAGCAGCAACGCCGGCGCCAGCATCTGTAGCATGCCGACCACCATCAGCCCCGCGCCGATCTGCAGGTAATACAGCAGGCCGAACAAGGCTGCCGCCGTACCCCGGCAATCGGCGTAGGCCAGCAGTGCCGAGCTGAGCAGCAAGGGGATGGCCATGGCGAACGCGACCATCACCAAGGCCATTGACCCGACGATCCACGGTGATTCACCGATTGCCGTCATGCCCAGCGCGCCGAGCACAAGCAGCAGCGCGGCACCCTTCATCAGGTTGGCGGCCGCGACTGCGCGCCCCAGCAGCAGGGCATTGAGCCTGGCGCCAGCCAGCGAGCCGAGGGCCAGGGCCACGCCTGAATAGCCCATCCACTGTGCCTGCCCCAGGCGTTCGAAGATGAACGGCGCCAGGCTGTACCAGGCGAACACGGCGATATTGAACAAGGCCACCAGCGCACTGGCCAGCAGCACCCGGCGGTCCGCCAGCAGGCGCATCAGCACCTGGCGCAACGGTGTCAGCGCGGGCGTGGTGGCCTGGGTCTCGGGCATCGCCTGCCAGCCCCAGGCCAGCAGTGCCGCTGCCAGGATCAGCTGTGCGGCCAGCACGCCGCGATAGCCGAACGCCTGGTCCAGCAAGCCGCCAGCGAGCATGCCCAGTGCCGGGCTGATGGCCAGGCATGCGCCGATCAGCGAGAACACCCGGGCCAGTTCCGTGGCGTTGTAGCGGTCGCGCAATGCGGTCTGGGTCACCACCGAACCGACCGCGGCGGCGAAGGCGGCGACCATCCGCGCCGCCAGCAACTGGCTGAAATCGCTGGCCAGCAGTGCCGCGAGCGCCGCCAGGGCGTACAGGGCAAGGCCCACGAGCATGGTCGGCCGCCGGCCCTTGATATCGCACAACCGACCCCAGACCAGCACGCCGACCGCGAAGGCGACGAAGTACAAGGACAGGGTCAACGAGGCATCCGCAGCGGAAACCGCGAAGCCTTCGGCCAGCGATACGAGGGCCGGGCTGTACAGGGTTTCGGCTATTTGCGGGAACATGAGCATGGCAGTGGCGAAAGCCAGCCAATAACGATTTTGCATGGGCTTGTCCTCTGCAGTTGATCGGAGGCCCATGGTAGGGTTGGCGATCTGTGATCCATTATCGTGATCAGGCCAGGAAATCAATGAAACAGGACAAACTGCAATGGCATGGCTCGCACCCGATAGCGCTTTTGACCCGGACGCCCACTGCGCACCGGTGATCGGCATCTGCTCGGCCCTGGGTGACCATGACTCCGGCAACCACTGGCATGTCCGAGGCCAGCTGCTGTTCACCCGCCTGGGTTGCGTGCGCATCGACTCGCCGGGGCTGCTGTGCCTGTTGCCGCCGAGCCGCGCGGCGTGGATACCGGGCGGCCTGGCGCACCGTGCGCGGATGCGCGAGACGGTGGATTACCGCTCGGTGTACCTGGATGCGACGGCGGCGGTGGGGCTGCCGGAGCAGGTGACCATCCTCGACGTCAATCCATTGCTGCGCGAGCTGCTCGAGCGGATAGCCCAGGCACCCTTCGACAGTGACTGGCGGCATGGGGCCAATCACCATTTGCTGGGTTTGTGTCGCGCCGAACTGCAAAGTGCGCAGCGCCAGCCGATGCTGTTGCCGCTGCCACGTGACCGACGCCTGGCGCGCCTGGTGGACGGCCTCGATCGCTTGCCGCCGGCGCTGGGCGAGTTGGCGCAGCAAGCCGGGGCCAGTGAAAAGACCATTGGCCGCCTGCTGCGTCGCGACACCGGGATGAGTTACCAGCAATGGCGCCAGCAGTGGCGGTTGCTGCGGGCGGTCGAGCGCCTGGCTCTGAACGTGCCGCTGGGGGAGATCGCCGATGAGCTGGGCTTCGCCAGCGACAGCGCCTTCATCGCGTTCTTCCGTGGCATGACCGGGCTGACGCCGGGCGCCTGGAGCCGTGCCGCTACGCCAGGTTGAGACAGGCCTGGCGATAGGCGCCCGGCGGCACGCCATAGGCCTGCTTGAACTGCCGGCTCAGATGGCTCTGGTCGGCAAAACCCAGGGTAAAGGCGACTTCTAGGACGGCTTGACCGCGTTTGAGCAGTTCCCGGGCGCGGGCCAGGCGGCGCTGCTTGAGCCAGGCATGCGGCGGCAGGCCGGTGGCCTGGCGGAATACCCTCGCGAAGTGGAACGGCGAAAGGTTCACCGCAGCTGCCAAGGCCTCCAGCGACGGCGGATCGGCCAGTTGACTCTCCAGCAACTCGCGGGCGCGGGCCACGGCCAGCGGTTCGTTGCCGGGGGCGACGGGCTCGGCGCAATGGCCATGGCGCTGCACCAGGGCCAGCACCGCCTGGCGCCAGGCGGTCTGTTGCTCCAGGGCGCTGGCGCAGGATTCCGAAAGCCGGTGCAGGTGGCTGAACGTTGCGGCCAGGGCCGGGTCCTGGATCACGCTGTCCTTGAATCGGGGCAGGTCATGGCGGCCCAGTTCCAGTTCGTCGAGCACGCCGGTGACCCGTTCATGCTCGGGGTAGAAGCCACGGTAGCGCCAGCCGGCCTCGTGGGCGGTGGCGCCGGTGTGCAGCTCGTCGGGGTTGATCAGCACCATGCTGCCGACCGGCGCCAGGTGCTCGCTGCCGCGATGCCAGAAACGCTGGGCGCCGGACTCGATCACGGTGAACACATAGCCCTCGTGCACGTGCGGGGCGAAGCGCTGCTGGATATAGCGGGCGTGCAGCATCTCGACATCGCCCAGGGCGGGCGCCTGCCACAGGTGGGCCTGTTCGCGCAGGGGCGTGGTCATGCCAGCCAGCTGCGCAGGAGGAAGAAGATCAGCATGCTCGCCAGCATGCTCAGCAATACGCTGCGGGTCAACAGCACCAGGGCGATGGCCACCAGCGAACCGAGCAGGTAGGGGTTCAGCGGACTCAGGTCGAGCTGGTGCTCGGGCAGGAAGATGATCGGTCCGCAGATCGCGGTGAGCATGCCGGGCACGGCAAAGCCGAGGAACTGCCGCGCATTGGAGCTCAGGCGCAGGGGTAAGCGCGGTTCGAGGAAGGCGTAGCGGTTGAGGAACACCACTGCGCCCATGGCGAAGATCAGCAGCCAGATCATGGGCGGCCTCCGGAGAACTTCTGGCAGATAAAGCCTGCGGCCATGCCCAGCAGGCCGGCGGCGACCAGGGCGGTCTCCCAATGCCAGTAACTGAACAGCACCGAGCAGAACAGCGACACCGCCACGCACACCACGGTCGGCAGGTTGCGCACCAGCGGTGCGATCAGGGCGACGAAGGTGGCGACGATGGAGAAGTCCAGGCCCAGTTGGTCCAGGTGCGGGATGTTCTGGCCGAGGACGATGCCGGCCAGGGTGAACAGGTTCCACGCCACGTAGAAGGTCAGGCCGACGCCCAGGGCGTACCAGCGGTTGAACTGCTGCTGGTCGTGGTGGCTGGTGAGGGCGAAGAACTCATCGGTGAGCAGAAAGCCCAGGCCCAACCGCCAGCGCGTCGGCAGCCCCGACAGCACCGGGCGCATCGACAGCCCGTAGAGCAGGTGCTGGGAGGTCAGCAGCAGGGTGGTGAGCAGGATCGAGAACAGGTTGGCGCCACCCTTGAGCATGCCGATGGCCACCAGTTGCGCGGCGCCGGCGAAGACGATGGCCGACAGGCCCTGGCCTTGCCAGGCGCTGAGGTTGGCTTCGATGGCCATGCTGCCGGCGAGCAGGCCCCAGGGGGCAACGGCCACGGACAGCGGCAGGATGGCGATGGCGCCGTGGAGGAACGCTTGGCGGGCGATGGGTGGGCTGGGCATGGAAGCGGCAACGAATCGACAGGGCAGACAAGCATGACAGAGGGGGCCGGGGGTGGCTTGAACGATCTTGCTTTGTTGTGGCCGTATCGCGGGGCAAGCTCGCTGCCACAGGTTGAGCAGCAGACTTGCCCTTTACTTCAACGCAACTCGACCTGCGCGCACAGCCCGCCTTCGGCGCGGTTGCGCAGGGTCAGGCTGCCGCCCATGGCCTGGGTCAGTTGCTGGGCAATGGCCAGCCCCAGCCCGGTACCGCCGGTGCTGCGGTTGCGCGAGCTTTCGACCCGGTAAAACGGCTTGAGCACGTCGTCGAGCTCCGCCTCGGGGATCCCGGGGCCGTCGTCGAGCACGCGGATCAGCGTCACGCCGTTCTCGCAGCCGACTTCCAGCTGCGCGGCGCCGGAGAACTTCAGCGCATTGTCCACCAGGTTAACCAGCACCCGGCGCAAGGCGTGGGGGCGGGTTTGCAGGGTGGCCTGGGCGCTGCCGCTGCGATTCACCTGCGCGCCGCTGTCCTGGTAGTCGAACACCAGGCTGTCGAGGAAGGCGTCGAGGTTGACCCGGCACGGCGCCTCGGTGCCGCTGTCCATGCTGCGGGCATAGGCCACGCCTTCGCGCACCAGGTGCTCCATGGCGTCGAGGTCGTGCCACAGCTTGTCCTTCTCCAGCCCGTCGTCCATCTGCTCGACGCGCAGCTTCATGCGCGTGATCGGCGTCTGCAGATCGTGGGAGATGGCGGCCAGCAATTGCATGCGTTCCTTGAGGTAGGCCGCGATGCGCGCTTGCAGCGCATTGAAGGCCACGGCGGCGTAGCGCACTTCGCGCGGGCCGCTTTCGTCGAGCTGCGGGCCGGGGCTGTTCGGGTCGAGGTCGTCCACGGCCTGCACCAGTCGGGTCAGCGGGCCGATGGCCAGGCGCACGGCGAGCCAGGTGCAGGCCAGCAGCACCGCCAGCTGGATCAGCAGCACCACCGGCAGCCAAGTGGCCACCGGCACCGATGCCGGGGTGACGTCGATGGTCAGCGGCGCGCCGTCGGCCAGGCGCAGGTGGGCCTGGAAATGCGCATTGGGGCCGGGGATTTCCTGGAAGGTCAGGCGGTAGCGGTCGCCGATGGCCTTGACGATCGAGTCGGCGGCCATCGGCGGGTTCTCGCTCGGCATGGCTTCGCCGGACAGCCCCTCGTCCAGCCGGTAGCGATAGGTGCGCCGTTCCAGGCGCGACAGCCAGGCCGGGCGCTCGGCGGCGGGCAGGCGGTCGAGGATGGCGACCGAGGTCGAGACGTCCAGCTCAAGGTTGCTGAGCATCATCGAGCGGCTGCTGACATAGCGCTCGTAGGCTTGCAGGCTGAATGACAGGCCATAGGCCAGCACCAATCCTGTGAAGAAGATCAGT
The DNA here is from genome assembly GCF_047501685.1 of Pseudomonas sp. CAM1A. NCBI lineage: Bacteria > Pseudomonadati > Pseudomonadota > Gammaproteobacteria > Pseudomonadales > Pseudomonadaceae > Pseudomonas > Pseudomonas sp. CAM1A. The sequence continues at coordinate 912,608 of NZ_JBFNXP010000002.1, forward strand.
GCCAGGCGCGAGGCCAGGGTGCGCGGCCACTTCATGCCGGCGACTCCAGCAGCTGCACCGGCAGCGAGAACACATAGCCTTCGCTGCGCACGGTCTTGATGCAGGTGGGCTCGCGGGCGTCGTCGCCCAGGCGCTGGCGCAGGCGGCTGACCAGCAGGTCAATGGAGCGGTCGAAGATGTCCGCTTCGCGGCCCTGGGTCAGGTTGAGCAGCTGTTCACGGCTGAGCACCCGCTGCGGGTGGTCGAGGAATACCCGCAGCAGGCGGTACTCGGCGCCGGACAGCGCCACCAGGGTGCCCTCGCTGTCGAGCAGGTGGCGCGCGGTGGTGTCCAGGCGCCAGGGGCCGAAGGCGATCAGGCGCCCGCTTTCGCTGATGGTCAGGTTGGGCGGCAGCATGCGCGTGCGGCGCAGCACGGCGTTGATCCGCGCCAGCAGCTCGCGGGCGGAGAACGGCTTGGTCAGGTAGTCGTCGGCGCCCATTTCCAGGCCGATGATGCGGTCGGTCTCGTCGTTGCGCGCGGTCAGCATCAGCACCGGCGTGTTGCGGTGCTTGCCGGCGCGCAGTTCGCGGCACAGCAGCAGGCCGTCGTCGCCGGGCATCATGATGTCGAGAACGATCAGGTCGACCGTGTTGTTTTCCAGGAAGGCGCGCATCTGCCGGCCATCGGCGACGATGCTGGTGCGCAGGCCGTTCTTCTTCAGGTAGTTGCCGACCAGTTCGCGGATTTCGCGGTCGTCGTCGACGACCAGGATGTGATCGACATGCTCCATGGGGTGTCCTTGTGAGTGAGGGTTGGGCGCAGTGTACCGAGCGAATCCGGGCTTGCCTGCCACGGTTTGTATTGCAGTGTATCTGGCACTGCCGTGGATACAGGAGGAAGCACATCACAGCCTGGGTGGACACAAGCGCGATACCTGGCGGGAGTGAAATGGCTCTCGACCGGGGAGCGACGCCTCCCCATGCCAAGACCTCGCATCAGGAGAACCACCATGACTATCAAGACCCTCGCCAGCGCCGCCCTGTTCGCCGTCCTCGGCTTTGGCGCCATCACCGCCCAGGCCAGCAGCACCTCGCTCAACGACGCCAGCGTGATGCAGTACCGCTACGGCGACAAGCTGGATGTGAAGAAGGTGCTGTCGGTGAAGGATGACCGCAGTGACACCTGCGGCGTGGTCAACACGCGCATGGACTACCTCGACTCCCAGGGCAAGCCGCAGAGCGTCGAGTACCGCTCCTACGCCACCAGTGGCTGCCATGACAACTGAGGCGCGCGGCAAGCGCCGCCTGCTCAAGGCCGGCGGCGTGGCCCTGGCCCTGCTCGGGTTGGGCCTGGCCGGCCACCTGCTGGCCCGCGACAGCTACGGCCCCATGCCGTCGCTGGCCGGCGCCGAGCAGTGGCTCAACTCACCGCCGCTGGACGGCCCGGCCCTCAAGGGCAAGGTGGTGCTGGTGGATTTCTGGACCTACGACTGCATCAACTGCCGGCGCAGCCTGCCGCATGTCAATGACTGGGCGCGGCGCTACGGCGAGCAGGGGCTGGTGGTGGTCGGGGTGCACACACCGGAGTACGACTACGAGCATGACATCGGCAGTGTCCGGGCGCAGGTAAAGCAGTTGGGCATCGCCTATCCGGTGGCGGTGGATAACGGCTACCGGATCTGGAATGCCTGGGGCAACCAGTTCTGGCCGGCGCACTACTTCGTCGACCGCAAGGGCCAAGTGCGCCATGTGCACTTTGGCGAAGGCGATTATGCGGGGCAGGAGCGGGTGATCCAGGCATTGCTCGATGAGGAGGGCTGATGCGTTGTCCGCCGCGGCCCAATCGCGGGGCAAGCCCGCTCCCACGCAGGTTGCTGGACGGCAGTCGTGGGAGCGGGCTTGCCCCGCGATAGGGCCGGCCCAGGCGACATCACTCTCCCAGCCGTTGCTCCCGCGACGGCGGATAACCGAAGTACGCCGCATAGCATTTGCTGAAGTGCGACACCGAGACGAAGCCGCAGGCCACCGCCACCTCCATCACCGACAGGTCCGAATACTGCAGCAGCCGCCGGCTCTTGGTGATGCGCAGTTCCATGTAGTAGCGCCTGGGCGAGGTGCCCAGCTGGGCCTGGAACAAGCGGTCGATCTGCCGGCGCGAGCGCCCGGAGTAGGCGGCCAACTGGTCGAGGCTGAGGGTTTCCTCGAGGTTGTTTTCCATCAGTTCGACGATGGTGCGCAGGTGCAGGCTCATGGATTTCTTCGCCCCGGGCCCGACCTGGCGATAGCGTGCGCCGGAGAACGACAGGATCTCTTCCACGCCTTCGGCCAGGGCATCGCCGTACAGGCGCCGTACCAGGCCGAGCATCAGCTCCATGGCGCCGTTGGGGCTGGCGGCGCTCAGGCGGTCGCGGTCCAGGGTGAAGCTGGCCGGGGTGATGCGCGTTTGCGGGCTGATCTCGGCCAGGCTGGCGCGCTGCTCGGGGTGCACGCTGCAGCCGTAGTCGTCGAGCACCCCGGCGCGGGCGAGGAACCAGGCGCCGTTCCACAGCCCGCCGAGGGTCATGCCGTGGCTGGCACAGTCGCCCAGCAGGCGGTCGAGGTCGGGGTACTTCAATGGCGTGCGCAGGCCGCCGCACACCACCAGCAGGTCGAGGTCGTGCAGGCTGCGGGGATCGAGCGGGCTGGCGATCAGTTCCAGGCCCAGGTCGCTGAGCACGCGATCGCCGCCCAGCGACAGTGGGGTGGAGGTGAAACTGTCGGCGCGCAGTAGGTTGGCGGTGACCAGCACGTCCATCGCCACGGTGAAGCTGGCCATGGAGAAATGCTCGAGCAGGACGAAGTCGACGCGGTAGGGGCGCTGGTTGCCGGCATCGCCGGACTTGAGGCGCAGCATGTTGCTGGTGCTGGTCTTCTTGCTGAACTGGCGTGGCGTGGGCACTGCGGACTCCGCTTCCTGGCTGGCGGGGTCGAGTGTGCGGTGAGGCGGGGGGAAAGACAACAGGCGGCGCTTGCCGGCGCTGAAAGCACAGCGCCCCCTGAAGAGGGGGCGCCGGTTGTTGCCAGGCGGGGCTTAGAAGTCGCCGCGCAGGGTGAACATGTAGCTACGCGGAGTACCGTAGGTGGTGCCGCGGGTCCAGTAGCCCATCGAGTCGAAGTACTTGCGGTCGAACAGGTTTTCGACGTCCACGCCTACGGTCCAGTGCTCGTCGAGCTTGTAGGCGGCGCGCGCATCGAAGATTGCGCGGCCGCTGTTGTACGCCTCGTTGTAGGCATCGACGTAGGAGTTCTGCGCCGAAACGCCACCACCGACGCTCAGGCGGTTCCATTCACCCGGGAAGGTGTAGTTGGTGTTCACGCGCACCATGTGTTTCGGGGTCTGCGCCGAGATCGGGCCACCTTCGGACGAGCTGGTGGTGTTGTAGGTGTAGCCCGCCGCCACTTGCAGGCCCGGCAGCAGTTCGCCGGTGGCCTCGGCTTCGAAGCCCTTGCTGCGGTTGATGCCATCGCCATTGGTCCAGCAGCGGCCGGCCGGATCGGTCGGGCACTTGCCGCGGTTGGCCGTGTCTTGCAGGGCCACGTCTTCCTGCTCGATGTAGAAGACTGCGAAGGACACGTTCAGGCGTTTGTCGAACAGCTCACCCTTGATACCGGTTTCGTAGTTCGAACCGACTGACGGATCCAGTACGCTGCCGCTGACGGTGCGGTAGTTGGACTGCGGCAGGAAGATGTCGGCGTAGCTGGCGTACCAGGACCACTGGTCGTTCAGGTCGTAGATCGCGCCGACGAAGGGTGTGAATTCCTCGTCCTGCCGGCTGGTTGTCACCTTCGGGCCGTTCCAGGCTTCGTTCTTGTACCAGCTCAGACGACCACCGAGGACGAAGCTCAGGTCTTCGGTCGCGTGCAGGCGGGCGCTCAGGTAGGTGCCGTAGCGGGTGTCGATGGTGTCATCCATGGACTTCCAGCCGTTGCGCTGCAATTCCGGGATATTGCTATGGTCGGGATCGAAGACATTGAGCGGGATAGGGCTGGGCAGCGCTATGGTGTTGTCCTTGTCGTTCATCTTGCGCTTGGACCAGTTGGCACCGAGCGTCAGCTGGTGGGTCAGGCCAAAGGCCTCGAACGTGCCGTCCAGGTGGCCGTCGACGGCGTTGGAGGTCACATCGAACTTGTGGTAGCTGACGGTGTTGACCGTCGGGCCACCTGGGGCGTTGTATTCCAGCGTCTCGCGCGCGCCCCACTCGATGGCACTGCGGTTGTAACCGCCTTCGGAGTGCGACAGCGCCAGCTTGCCGGTCCAGTTGTCGTTGAAACGGTGGGTGAGGTCGGCGAACACCTCGTCCATGTCGGTCTGCAACTTGGTCCAGTCCTGCCCGAGGTAGGTCGAGCGCTTCAGGTGCGGGTTGCTGCCGTCGGGATTGTTGGGGATACCCAGCACGCTGTAGCCGTCGATGCGCGAGGTCTGGCGGCGCAGGCCGAGGGCGACGGTGGTGGCATCGTTGAGGTCGGCCTCGACGATGCCGTACAGCAGCGGCCGCTTGGACTTGGTGACGTCGGTGAAGTAGCCACGGTCTTCATAGGAGGCGACCATGCGCCCGCGCAGGGTGCCCTGGGGGTTGAGGCGACCGCTGGCATCCAGGTCCAGGCGGTAGTTGTCCCAGGAGCCAGCACGGGTGATGACGGAGAAACGCGGGTCGGCGGTCGGGCGCTTGCGCACCAGGTTTACCGCGCCGCCCGGGTTGCCCGCGCCCACCAGCAGGCCGGAGGCGCCGCGCAGCACTTCGACGCGGTCGAAGATCGCCATGTCCGGGGTCATCCAGCCGGTGTAGGCGTAGGCCTGACCGGGCACGCCGTCGACCATGTAGCTTTCGTCGGTGAGGTCGAAGCCACGGGAGCTGAAGTGGTGGTTGCCATAGCCGCGGTTGGCGCGGGTGATGCCGGTGGTCTGCGCCATCACCTGATCCAGCGAGACCAGGTTCTTGTCGTCCATCAGCTTGCGGGTGACCACGGTGACCGACTGTGGGGTCTCACGCAGCGATTGCGCGGTCTTGCCGATGGTCACCGCGCCGGTGGTGTAGGAGTTGCTGCCCTCGGTGGTGGCACCCAGCACCTGGCCATTGATGGTGGTGGCGTCCAGGGTCATGGCCGAACCGGATTCAGCCGCGCCGCTGATGATCAGGGTGTTGTCCTGCACGCTGTAGCGAATCCCGCTGTTCTTCAGCAGCTCCCCAGCTGCCTGGGTTGGCGAGAAACGACCCTTGACCGGGCTGCTGCGCAGGCCCTGTACGGTCTCGGGACTGAACAGCACCTGCAGGTTGCCCTGGCGACCCAGCTCTTGCAGCGCGCTGCTCAGCGATTGCGCCGGGATGTCGAAGTCTTGCTCCTGGGCCTGCACCTGCGCGGCGAGCGGCAGCGACAGGGCGAGGCCGAGGGTAGCCATGGCCGGCGAGGAACGCAGCATCCGGCGCAGCATCAGCGCCTTGCTCAAGGGGGTCAGTGTGTTGGCTGGTATTGGCATTTTTATGCTCTGGCTCAAGGTACGCAAAGTAAATGAAAATTATTCCGTTGCGAGTAGGACGCATGCGCATGCCAAAACCGGAAAAATATTTACGGTTGGCAGAGGCCTGACCTGCGACTTCCCTGTGGGCAGGGTTGATTCAGCGTGCGGCAATAGGGGAACGAGCGATGCGGCGGGGAATTTACAAAGTGCGGGCGGTGGCGAGGATCCACCGCCCGTGAGGCGGGGTCAGGCGGGCAGGGCGGGTTCCTGGTTGCGCTCGACGACGATCTGGCCGCCGTGCATGCGCACCAGTTGGTCAGCCACCGGGAAGTAGCGGTCGTCGTGGGAGATGACGATGATGGTCTTGCCCTGCTGTTTCAGCTCCGGCAGCAGCTCGGTGTAGAACACGCGGCGGAAGGCCGGGTCTTGGTCGGCGGCCCATTCATCGAACACCAGCACCGGGCGCTGGTCGAGCCAGGCATTGATCAGTGCCAGGCGCTTGCGCTGGCCGGTGGACAGGTCGGTGGTGGTGAAGCTGCCGTCGCGGATGCTCACCTTGTGGGCGATATCCAGGCGTTCCAGGTACTTGCCGGCCTCGGGCGGCAGCTCGGCCTGGCCGGGCAGCGGCTCGTCGAACAGGTAGTAGTCGGCGAAGATGGTGGTGAACAGCTGGCGGTAGTCGTCCAGGCGCTGTGGGGTGACCGTTTCGCCATTGAGGCGCACTTCGCCCTGTTGCGGGGTGTACAGGCCCAGCAGCAGCTTGATCAGGGTGGTCTTGCCGCAACCGTTCTCGCCGACGATGAAGACGATGTCGCCCTGGCGGATGTTCAGGTTCACCGGCCCCAGGTGGAACGGCTGGCTGCCCTCGACCTGCGGGTAGTCGTAGCGCAGCTGGCGCAGTTCGATGGACTCGACGCTGGACACGGCCGGGGCGCGGTCGCTCACCAGCAGGTGCGGCTCCGGCGACGAGAAGCGCGCCGACAGCTCGGCGATGCGGCGCAGGGCGATCTGCGCGCGGCTGATGCTCGGCAGGTTGGTGATCAATTGCTCCAACGGCCCCTTCATGTACAGCATCACCAGCACGAAGCCGCCGAGCACGGTGCGATCGGTGCTTGGCCACAGCGCCTGGAAGGCAATGGCCACGCCGATGACGGCGAAGAACAGCATCGAGCCGAAGGTCTCGGCGCTGACGAAGATGTTCGCCGCACGGATGTTGGCCTTGCAGATGCGCTCGGTGGCGCCGTGGATCAGCTGGTCATGCATGTGCTGGCGGCGCTTGCGCTGGATCCGCAGCTCCTTGGCGCCGCCGGAGAGGGCCTGGTAGTGCTTTTGCAGCTCGTCCTCGCCGTTGCGGGCGGTGAGGATGTTCTTCATGCCGAAGCGGTGGGCGAGGAACTGCGCGCCCGTGCCGATCACCACGGTCAGGGCGGTGATCAGCAGGATCTGCCATGACAGCAGCGCCAGGTAGGCCAGGCAGCCCAAGGTGACGGTGAAGGCGATGACCATCGGCGCCACGGACAGGGCGAAGGCGCTGATGGTGCTGACATCGTTGAGCAGCACCGGGATCAGGCGGTGGGCACGGTAGCGCTCCAGTTGCGCGATCGGCGCCACCAGCACCTTGGCGGACAATTCGCGGCGCAGCCGCGCCACCACCTTCTGGCCCACGTAGTTGGTCAGCAGGTTCGAACCGGTGGAGCAGGCCAGGGTCAGCACGCACAAGCCGCCGAACAGCAGGGCGGTATGGGTGTCCGGCCCGCCGGCGGCATTCATCGCGCTGTTGATGGTGGCCAGCAGGGCGGTGACGCTCAGGCCGCTGACCACGCCAAGGGCCGCCGAAAGCGCGACCAGCATCCAGAACGGCTTGAGTATGCGCAGGGTTTCCTGGGCGAGGCTGGGTGTCTTGAGCGTCATGGGGGCATCTCGTGAGTATTCGTTGGCGCCGGGCAGGAGCAGGTCCTGATCTTGGTAGACGAGAGGGTTTTGCGCGGATTTAGTCGCCCGGCGCCGAGGGCGCCGGGGCGGGGCAGGGCTTACAGCTCGCGGGCGACGCGGAAGCCGATCCAGTCGCCACGCAAGGTGGAGCTGCGCTCGTTGCGGTTGCCCGAGCGCGAGAAGATCGGCGCCTCGGTGTAGTCGTTGCCGCGGATCACCCGGCGATCCTCGCATTCGCTGCTGTTGGTCTGCGGGCTGCCGTCGGTGGGGGCGCTGGCGTAGCTGTCGACGTAGCAGTCGCGGGTCCACTCGTAGACGTTGCCGTGGCCGTCGTAGACGCCGTAGGCGTTGGGCGGGAAGCTGCCGACCGGCGAGGTGAAGGAGAAACCGTCGGTGGGGCCGTAGGTATTGGCGTGCTTGGATATCTGGTACTTCTGCTCGTCGTTGTCATCGAGCGGGAAGGGGAACGGCCCGGTGCTGCCGCCGCGCACGGCGTACTCGCGCTGGGCTTCGCTGAGCACCTTGTAGACCTTGCCGGTCTTCTTCGACAGCCAGCCGGCATAGGCCTCGGCTTCGTGGAAGTTCAGGCACACGGCGGGCTGGCGGTCACCCTGCTGGTAGCGCGGCACGCCGGCGATGCACTCGCGGCCTGGGCGGGTATCGCCGTTGGGGACCTTGTAGCCGGTGGCTTTGAGGTAGGTTTTCCACTCCCCGTTGGTGATCTGGTACTGGCTGACGGCAAAGGCTTTTTTGAACGTGACCTGGTGCAACGGGCCTTCATCGTCCTGGCGGCCCTTTTCGTCATCCGGGGTGCCCATCATGAAGCTGCCGGCGGGCAGCACCACCATTTCCGGGCAGGTCTTGGCGCAGTCGCGGAACACGCTGCCGGGTTTGCGCGCGGGCGCCGCGGCCAGGGCCGGCAGGCTGCAGGCGACCAGCAGGGCGGCCAGGGTGAGGCGGTTCAGGGGTGCGGTCATGGGGAAGCCTTGTTCAGGGTTGCTGGGCAGACAGCGGGAGTTCGTGCTGTTGGACGAACTGAACGAGGCGATGTTTAAGGGGGATTTGTATCCAGGTGTGGTAGGGCTGCGCCGGTGATCGCGCAGCCCGTACGCAATCAGCTCAATTCAAGCCAGATCGGCGCATGGTCCGAAGGCTTTTCCATCCCGCGCAGCTCATAGTCGACCCCGGCAGCCTTGACCCGCGGCAGCAGCCCCTGGGAGGCCATGATCAGGTCGATGCGCAGGCCGCGCTTGGGTTCGTCCTCGAAACCGCGGCTGCGGTAGTCGAACCAGCTGAAGCGGTCGGCCACGTCCGGGTACAGGTGGCGGAAGCTGTCGACCAGGCCCCAGCCCTTGAGACGCTCCATCCACTCGCGCTCTTCGGGCAGGAAGCTGCACTTGCCGGTCTTCAGCCAGCGCTTGGCGTTGTCCGGGCCGATGCCGATATCGCAGTCCTGGGGCGAGATGTTCAGGTCGCCCATCACCACCACAGGCTGGTCGTTCTTGAACTGCCCTTCGAGCAGGGCCTGCAGGTCGCCGTAGAAGCGCTGCTTGGCCGGGAACTTGGTGGGGTGGTCGCGGCTTTCGCCTTGGGGGAAGTAGCCGTTCATGATGGTGATCGGTGTGCCGTCGGCATCGGCGAAGGTGCCCCAGATGAAGCGGCGCTGGGCATCCTCCTCGTCACTGGCGAAGCCCTTGGACAGCGACAGCGGTTTTTCCCGCGAGAGCAGGGCGACGCCATAGTGGCCCTTCTGGCCGTGGTAGTGCACGTGGTAGCCGTGTGCCTCGACGTCGGCCAACGGGAACTGATCGTCGCTGACCTTGGTTTCCTGCAGGCCGATCACGTCCGGCTGGTGTTTGGCGATCAGCGCCGCCAACTGATGTGGACGGGCGCGCAGGCCATTGATGTTGAACGAGACGATCTTCATGGCAAGACGATCCTGGTAAAAGCCACGGATGCTAGCCGACATCGCCGGCCACGGCCAGCATGGCGCCGCGCTACGGGCGCTGCTAACGTGCTGGAGGAGGTGAACCCAGCGCCGGAATCTGGTTCCAAGGCCCTGTACGCCCATTCCAGGAGGACTGCCCGCAATGCCCGACGACATCGCCGCCCCGGCCCGGATCTGCCTGCTCGATGCCGGCTACGCCCGCGAGGCGCGTTCGCTGCTCTATCATGCCTACCGCCACGAACCAACCTTCGCCTGGCTGTTCGAGGCCCAGCGTCCCGGGTACGAGCGCCGCCTGCGGGTGATGGTGCGCGAGTGGGTGCGCCAGCACTTTTACCTGCAATTGCCGGCGATCGGCCTGTTGCTGGAGGATCGCCTGATCGGCCTGGCGCTGATCGTGCCACCGCAACGCCGGCTCGGCGTGGCCGACAGCTGGGCCTGGCGCCTGCGCATGATCCTCGGTACCGGCCTGCGCTGCACCCGCCGCTACCTGGATTACCAGGCCGCGCTGGCCGGGTGCCTGCCGGGGGACAAGGTGCACGTGCTGCCGCTGTTGGGCGTGCACCCGCAGTTCCAGGGCCGGCACTACGGCGAGCAACTGCTGCAGGCCGTGCATGACTGGTGCGCCGAGGACGCCGGTACCGAGGGCGTGGTGCTGGACACCGGCAATGCGCACTACCTGGCCTTCTACCAGCGTCAGGGTTATGAGGAGATCGGCGAGATCGCCGTGGGGCCGATCCGCGAGCGGGTGTTCTTCCACCCCAACCCGCGCTCGTCGAGGGCAGCGAACCTGTGACAGGCGTTTGCCGACAGCCCCCTTGACCCCTTTGCTCTGGTAGCATGCCGCGCATGACGTATTCAGGAAGACTTGGCTGGGGCCTGCTGTTGCTGGCCGCCAGCTCCATGGCATGGGCGCAGAGCGAATTGCTGGTACGGGTCAAACCCGCCAACAAGGCGCTCAAGTCCAATATCGAAGGGTATATCGGCAGCCTGGGCGACCGCGACGAAGAGGCCTTGCTGCGCTTCAGCCGGGGCGCTGAGGAGCAGACGCGCAAGGCGGCCCAGGCCCTGGGCTATTACCAGGCGCGGGTCGAGACCGAGGTCAAGGCGCCGGCCGAAAAAGACAAACCACCGCAACTGATCATCCAGGTCGAGCCGGGCGAGCCGGTTCGCCTGCGCAACGTGACCGTGCGCATCGAAGGGCCGGCCAGCGAGCTCAGGGTGTTCCGCATTCCCGACAGCAAGGCGCTGCGCCCGGGCGAGCAGCTCAACCATGGCACCTACGAGGATGCCAAGCGACTGATCCAGAACCAGGCGTCGCGCTACGGCTTCTTCGCCGGCCGCTTCGAGCGCCAGCGTCTGGCGGTCGATCCGCAGGCCGGTGTGGCCGATATCGAACTGGTCTACCAGAGCGGCCCGCGCTACCGCTTGGGCGCTGTCACCTTCGGCGGCGACGCGCCGCTGGACAACGACCTGCTGCAGCGCATGGTGGGGTTCAAGCCCGGCACCCCGTACGACTCGGAACTGATCGCCGAACTCAACAACGACCTGCAATCCAGCGGCTACTTCGACAGCGTGCGGGTCGACGCCGCGCCCACCGCCGCGGTGGGCGAGGACATCCCGGTGGACGTGCACCTCGACACCCGCAAGCCACGCACCCTCGGCCTTGGCCTGGGCTTTTCCACCGACGTCGGCCCACGCGGCAAGGCCAACTGGACCCGCCACTGGGTCAACCCGCAAGGGCACAGCTACGGTTGGGAGACCGAACTGTCGGCGCCCCGGCAGAACGTCGGGCTGTGGTACGACATCCCGCTGGACCCGCCGCTCACTGACAAGCTGCGCTTCGCCGGCGGCTACCAGAACGAGGAGATCGCCGGCACCGACACCCTGAGCAAGCTGCTGACGGTCGGCCCGGAGTGGCACAGCAAGCTGCCCAGCGGCTGGCAGCGGGTGATCTCGCTCAAGTACCAGCGCGAGGAGTATCGCCTGGGCGACGACTCGGGGCTGAGCAACCTGCTGATGCCGGGCGTCAGTTTCTCCTACCTGCGCAGCGACAACCGCATCGACCCGCACAATGGCTACCGCCTGCAGTTCGACCTGCAGGCGGCCAAGGAAGGCCTGGGTTCGGACACCAACCTGATCCATGGCAACGTGCTGCTCAAGGGGCTGACCACCCTGGGCCAGAACCATCGCTTCCTTGGCCGCGTGCAGTTCGGCGGCAGCGCCACCAATGGCTACCAGCAGAACATCCCGCCGTCACTGCGCTTCTTCGCCGGTGGCGACCAGAGCGTGCGCGGCTACGACTACCAGTCGTTGTCGCCGAAGAACAACCAGGGCGACCGCATCGGTGGGCGCTACCTGGTGGCCGGTAGCGCCGAGTACCAGTACTCGATTGCCGAGAAATGGCGCCTGGCGACCTTCATCGACCAGGGCAATTCATTCAACTCGCTGGAACTGCCCAGCCTCAAGACCGGCGTCGGCATCGGTGTGCGCTGGGTGTCGCCGGTGGGGCCGCTACGCCTGGACCTGGCCCGCGCCCTGGATGACGACGGTGGTTTTCGTTTGCACTTCTCCATGGGGCCTGAGCTGTGACACGTGTAGTCAAACCCATCCTGCTGGCATTGCTGGGCCTGCTGTTGCTGATCGTCCTGGCGCTGGGCCTGGTGCTGGGTACCCAGGGCGGCAGTCGCTGGGTACTGGGCTTGGTGCCGGGGCTGCAAGTCAGCGATTTCTCCGGACGCCTTGGCGGCAGCTGGCAGGCCAGCCAACTGCGCTGGACGGCGGGCGAAGACCGTGTCGAGGTGCAGGCCCCGCAACTGGACTGGTCGCCAGCCTGCCTGCTGCGCGCCACGCTGTGCGTCGAGCGTCTGCAGGCCGAGCGTATCGACATGGCCTTCGCCCCGGGCGAGGACAAACCCGATAGCGGCCCATTGCAACTGCCGGCGCTGGATCTACCGTTGGCCATCGAGCTGGGCGAGGTCAAGGTGGGCCAGTTGCGCCTGGATGGCAGCGACCTGCTGGGTGACCTCAGCCTGGCCGCGCGCTGGACCGCGAGCGGCCTGCGCGTGGACAGCCTGCAACTGCGCCGAGACGATCTGCACCTGGATGTTCAAGGCGACCTGACGCCCCAGGGCGACTGGCCGCTGCAACTGCAGGGCACGCTGCAGTTGCCGACGGTCGATGGCAAGGCGTGGCAGCTGGCGTTGACCGCCAAGGGCGAGTTGCAGAAGTCCCTTGCCGTCGACGCCACCAGCAGCGGCTACCTGGACGCACGGCTGAGCGGTGAGCTGCAGGCCCTGGCTGAGCACCTGCCGGCCCACCTGAGCATTCGCGCGGACAGCTTCAAACCGGCCGCCGAGTTGCCCGACACCCTGCAACTCGACCAGCTGCGGCTCGATGCCCAGGGTGACTTGCTCAAGGGTTATCAGCTGTCCGGCTCGGCCACGCTGCCCGCCGAACAAGGGCCGATCGGCCTGGTGCTGGCCGGCAAGGTCGATGCCAAGGGCGCCCGGCTCGATGCCCTGGACCTGAACGCCAGCGACCAGCAGCGCCTCAAGCTGCAGGCCAGCGCCGACTGGCAGCAGGGCCTGAGCGCCGATGCCAGCCTCGACTGGCTGGACTTCCCCTGGTTGCGCCTGTACCCGCTGGAGGCGGCGCCCCAGGTCACACTCAAGCGCTTCAACGCCCAGGTGCAATACCGCGACGGCAGCTACAAGGGGGTGTTCAACGGCGATCTGGACGGCCCGGCCGGCGCCTTCAGCCTGGCCAGCCCGTTCGACGGCGACCTGGGCCAGGTGCGCTTGCCGCAGCTGCTGCTCAACGCCGGGCAGGGCAAGGCCGCCGGCAGTGTCGCCCTGCGTTTTGCCGACACCCTGGCCTGGGATGTCGACCTGCAACTGTCGGCGCTGGACCCGGCCTACTGGCTGGCGGAGCTGCCCGGCACCCTGGCCGGCCCGCTGCGCAGCCAGGGCGAATTGAAGCACGAGCAACTGACGCTCAAGGCTCAGCTGGACCTCAAAGGACGCCTGCGCGGCCAGCCGGCGCTGGTCAAGGTCGACGCCGAAGGCGCAGGCGAACGTTGGACCCTGGGCAGCCTGGCGGTGCAGCTGGGCGACAACCGCATCAATGGCAGCGCCAGCGTTCAGCAGCGCCTGGCTGGGCGTGTCGACCTCGACCTGCCGCGCCTGGGCCAGCTCTGGCCGCAACTGCAAGGGCAGGCCAAGGGGCGCCTGGACCTGGCCGGCACCCTGGCCGCGCCCCAGGGTGTCCTGACCCTGCAGGGCCAGCAGTTGGGCCAGGCAGACAACCGTGTGCAACGCCTGGACCTGGATGCCCGGTTGGACAATGCCCAGCGCGGCCAACTGACGCTCAAGGCCGGCGGCATCCGTGTGGGTGATACCGCCCTGGGCAGCCTTGATGTGCAAGGCAAGGGCGATGTTCGCCAGCAGGCCGCCACCCTGGCCCTCGACGGCCCGCAACTCAAGCTCGACCTGGCGCTGGATGGCGCCTTGGCCAAGGGCGACTGGCGCGGTCGCCTGGCCAGCGGGCGCATCCAGGCCGGCGGCCAGGACTGGCAGTTGCAGGCCCCGGCGCGCCTGCAGCGCCTGGCCAGCGGCCAGCTCGATTTCGGCGCCCATTGCTGGCGTTCCGGCCAGGCCAGCCTGTGCGGCGAGGACCAGCGCCTGGCGCCGGAGCCGCGCCTGCGCTACCACCTCAAGCAGTTCCCGCTGGACAGTCTGGCGCAGTGGCTGCCCAAGGATTTCGCCTGGCAGGGCTTGCTCAACGCGGACATCAACCTCGACATTCCGGCCAGCGGCCCCAAGGGCAGCATCCGCGTCGATGCCGGCGGCGGCACCTTGCGAGTACGCGACAAGGACCGCTGGGTCGATTTCCCCTATCAGGTGCTGCGCCTGGACAGCACCCTGGCGCCACGTCGGGTCGACACCCGCCTGGACTTCCGTGGCGAGCGCCTGGGCGAATTGAATGTGAACACCCGCCTTGATCCGCTGGGCCGCAACAAGCCCTTGTCCGGTGATTTCCGCCTGGCCGGGCTTGAGCTGTCGGTCATCCGGCCGTTCCTGCCGATGGTCGAGCGCCTGGCCGGCCAGCTCAACGGCAGCGGGCGTTTGTCCGGCAGCCTGATGGCGCCCCAGGTCACGGGCAATTTGGCCCTGAATGGTGGCGAGGTCAGCGGTGCGGAGTTGCCGGTGAGCCTGGAGGACCTGTCGCTGCAGGCGCTGATCGCCGGTGAGCAGGTGCAATTGAACGGTAACTGGCGCAGTGGCGCGGCAGGGCGTGGGCAATTGACCGGGCATATGACCTGGGGCCAGGCCCTGGGCATGGACCTGCGCCTGCAAGGCCAGCAACTGCCGGTCAGCGTCGAGCCCTACGCGGCGCTGGAAGTGGCGCCCGACCTGAACATTCGCCTGGTCGAGGACAGGCTGGCGGTGATCGGCAAGGTGCAGGTGCCCAAAGGCAAGATCACCGTGCGCGAGCTGCCGCCGTCGACGGTCAAGGTCTCGGACGACACGGTGATCGTCGGCCACCAGACCGAGCAGGGCAAGCCGCCGATGGCGGTGGCGATGGACATCGATGTCGATGTCGGCAGCGAAAAACTGTCATTCAAGGGCTTCGGCCTGACCGCCAACCTGCTGGGCCATGTGCATATCGGCGACAACCTCGATACCCGTGGTGAGCTCAGCCTGGCCGACGGCCGCTACCGGCAGTATGGGCAGAGTCTGACCATTCGCCGCGCACGGCTGCTGTTCGCCGGGCCCATCGACCAGCCATACCTGGACATCGAGGCGATCCGAAAGGTCGACGACGTGATCGCCGGCATTCGCCTGAGCGGCAGTGCCGAGCAGCCGACCACCAAGGTGTTCTCGGAGCCGGCCATGAGCCAGGAGCAGGCGTTGTCCTACCTGGTGCTGGGTCGGCCGTTGAACAGCTCCGGCGAGGACAACAACATGCTCGCCGAGGCGGCGTTGGGGCTGGGGTTGATGGGCAGCGCCGGCCTGACCGGCGGCCTGGCTTCGAACCTGGGTATCGACGACTTCCAGCTCGACACCCAGGGCTCGGGCAACAAGACCAGCGTGGTGGCCAGCGGCAACCTCACCGAGCGCCTGAGCCTGCGCTATGGCGTGGGCGTGTTCGAGCCGGCCAATACCATCGCCTTGCGCTACAAACTCAGCAAGAAGGTCTACCTGGAAGCGGCCAGTGGCCTGGCCAGCTCGCTGGATATCTTCTACAAGCGCGATTTCTGATCTGCCCCCCGTATCCACCTCGGCCATCGATGGCCGCGGGTGGATGCTCAGCGGGCGTGGCACTCCTGGCGACGGATATTGCCGATCTGGCGCAGGCTCAAACCGTACTTGTCGGCCAGCAGGCTGCGTGACAGCCCACTGGCGCTCTCCCGCTGGATCTGCTGGTTGCGCAGCTGGCGCTGGAAATGGTCGGATTTGGGGATCTCCAAGGCCAGGCCGGCGAAGCGCTGGATCAGCGCATCGAGCGCCTCGGGCGGCAATACATCGGCCAGTTTGGTGCGTTGGCGATGCTTGGGGATGTACTTGGGGCGCCCGCCGAAGGCACACGTCAGGTGGTAGGCACAGTCCAGGCCGATGCACTCGATAAGCGCCTGCAGCGATTGAGGCAGTTGGGTAACGTCGATGTTGCTCAGGTCCGGCATTTCCACGAAAAGGTTCCTTCCATCATTTAGATTTGGCTGCTGCGTGGTTTGCCACGCGGCTGGCCCGAGTGGCGTGGCCAGATTTTCGAACAGCGATGGAAAGCATCGCTAGGCGCGAAGCGGACCGGTGCTTGTAGTCGTCCCTGTCTGCTGTTTGCGGGCAATTGGGTTCTTTGAAGTAGGAAATGCCTTCACCCTTGCGCTACAGGCCCCAAACCATCTAGAGAAAGGGTTCCATGATGGCTTATTGGGTAGCATACCTAGACATGCACCTACGGGCGCATCTCGACGCTACCGTGGGGCAGGGGCAGGAAAGCGGGATTACTGCGTGGGGAGTCGGCAGGAACTGCAGCGAGGGGAAAGCGGCCGAGGTATCATGGCGTCGGCTCCGCTGGAGCCTCATGTCCCCGATGTCGCAAGGAACCTCCGATGACACACGTGCAGCGCCTGAAATATTCGATCCTGATCATCCTGGTGGTCCTGGGGATCATGCTTGGCCTAAGTTACCTGCAGAAGCAGGGCACTATCAGCGAGCAGACATTCCAGTACGTCGCCATCGCCATTGCGGTGGTCGTGGTGGTGATCAACGGGATCCTGCGGCGCAAGGTGAAGCCCTGAAGCAGGCGGGCCGGCATATCCTTGCCGGCCATGCGCTCAGCGCGAGGCGGGTTGCTCGAGCACGGCCCGGGCCTGAGGGTTCAGGCTGTAGCATTTGTCGCTGCCCAGGTTGATCACGCCCTCGCTGCACAGGCGCTTGAGCACCTCGCGCACGCTCAGGAACGACAGCGGGATGTCCAACTGCTCGAGTTGCGCATGCACGCCACGCACACCAATGCTGCGGCCATTGCGGCCGGCGGTGTGCAGAGCGTCGATGACCTTCAGGCGGATCAGGCTGGTGCGCAAGCCGTAGGCGCGCAGCAGCTCGCGGATCTGTTCGTTGCCCACGCGTTCCTCCTGGGGGGCGGCGGCCTGGCTGGGTGCAGGCTGCGCCGCTAGCGATTGTTGCGGGTTGTACATGTGAATGCTCCTTTTCGTGGACTGTCCCGAAATCATGGGTGCCTCACATCTAAAGACGTTTGAGCTCGACAAAACTGCAACCCCCGGTGAAAAAAATCTGACACGTTCTGTTGAGAACGTTGCAGCACCGCGTCGAACGTAAAATTTTCATCTGGCCATTCGTCTGTTCGGGATGACCCCGATAAGCACGAGGAGTGCCTGTGATCCCTCTTCCCCTGTTTCGCCTGGGCCTTGCCGCTGCCCTGGTCGCTTCCAGCCTGACCCTGCAGGCGCATGAGGTCGATGGCGAGGCCTCTGCGCAGATCCGTCGTACCAGTTTCGGCGTGCCGCATATCCTGGCTAAAGACGAGCGTGGCCTGGGCTACGGCATCGGCTACGCCTATGCCCAGGACAACCTGTGCCTGCTGGCCGGCGAGGTGCTGACGGTCAATGGCGAGCGCTCCCGCTATTTCGGTGCCGAAGGCAAGACGGTCGAGCAGCGTGACAACCTCTCCAGCGACCTGTTCTTCACCTGGCTCAACGAGCCTGCGGCGGTAGACAGTTTCCTCAAGGCGCAGCCGGTGGCGGTGCGTGACCTGCTTGAGGGTTATGCCAATGGCTACAACCGTGCTCTGGGGGAACGACGGGCCGAGGGGCTGCCGGCCGAGTGCGGGGCAGGGGAGTGGCTGCGGCCGATCACCAGCCGTGACCTGGTCAAGCTGACCCGACGTTTGCTGGCCGAGGGCGGTGTGGGGCAATTCGTCGAGGCCGTGGTCGCCGCGACGCCCCCCAAGCTGGCGGCGCAGCGCCCGGCAGTCGACTACAGCGTGGCCCTGGCGCGGCAGGCGCAGTTCGCTGCCGAGCGTGGCAGCAATGCCGTGGCCGTGGGCGCCGAGCGTTCGGCCAATGGGCGTGGGCTGCTGCTGGCCAACCCGCACTTCCCGTGGATTGGCGGGATGCGCTTTTACCAGATGCAGTTGACCATCCCCGGGCAACTGGATGTGATGGGTGCGGCGTTGCCGGGCCTGCCGGTGGTCAATATCGGCTTCAACCGGCACCTGGCCTGGACCCACACGGTCGACACCTCGAAGCACTTCACCCTCTACCGCCTGCAACTGGACCCCAAGGACGCCACTCGCTACCTGTATGACGGCCAGTCGCTGCCGCTGGAGCGCAAGCTGCTGAAGGTCACGGTGAAGGGTGAGGACGGTACGTTCAACCAGGTCGAACGGACCATTCACCTGTCGAAGTTCGGCCCTGTGGTGCAATGGCCCGGCCGTCTGGATTGGGACAATCACGCTGCCTACAGCCTGCGCGACGCAAACCTGGACAACACCCGGGTATTGCAGCAGTGGTACCGGATCAACCGTGCCGATAGCCTGGAAGCATTGAAGGCGTCGGTGGGCCAGCTTCAGGGTATCCCCTGGGTCAATACCCTGGCGGTCGATGCTGCAGGCCAGGCCCTGTACCTGAACCAGTCGGTGGTGCCCTATGTCGACCAGCAAATGCTGGAGCAGTGCAGCAACCCGGGCGCGTCGGGCCCGCTGGTGGTGCTCGACGGCTCGCGCAGTGCCTGCCAATGGAAGGTGGATGCTCAGGCGGCCCAGCCGGGGATCTTCCCCGCGAGCCTGTTGCCGAGCCTGGAGCGGCGCGATTATGTACAGCATGCCAACGATTCGGCGTGGATGGTCAATCCGGCCCAGCCGCTGACCGGCTTCTCGCCACTGGTCAGTCGTGCCGACCAGCCCTTGGGCCTGCGCAGCCGCTTTGCCCTGCAGCGCCTGCAAGGCAAGGGCAAGCTGGGCATAGCCGAGCTGCAGCACATGGTATTCGATGACGAGGTGTACCAGGCCAGCCTGCTGATGCCGGACTTGTTGCAATGGTGCAAGGGCGTGGAGGCGGACATTCAGTCGGTGTGTGCCAGCCTGCAGGCGTGGACCGGCAAGGCCGATCAGAATAGTGGTATCGGCCTGGTCCACTTCATCAATATCGCCGGCGCGCTGGCCGAGCATCCGCAAAGCTGGCGCGTACCGTTCGACCCTGCCGACCCGTTGCACACGCCTCGTGGTCTGGCGGTGGAGCAGGCTGCGGTGCGCAAGCTGCTGCGCGAGGCAGCGCTGGGCTCGCTTGCGCAGGTGAGCGAGGCCGGTATCGCCACCGACCAGCGTTGGGGTCAGATCCAGCAGGCCGCCGATGGCACGCCGGTGCCCGGCGGGCCGCAGGCGTTGGGCGTCTACAACGCGATGGTCAGTGTGCCGGTGGGGCCAGGCAAGCGTCTGGTGGTGAGTGGTTCGAGCTATCTGCAGGTGGTCAGCTTCACCGAGCACGGCCCACAGGCCCAAGGGCTGCTGGCGTTCTCGTTGTCGAGCGAGCGGGCGTCGGCGCATGCCGCCGACCAGACGCGGGCCTTCGCGGCCAAGCAACTGGCGCCGATACCGTTCACCGAGGCGCAGATCAAGGCTGATCCGCAGTATCGGCAGTATGTGATCAGCGAGCGGGACAAGGGGCAGGTGGTCAGCGCCAAATAGCAGCGTTGATGGCATCGCGGGGCAAGCCCACTCCTACGAGAATCGTGGGAGCGGGCTTGCCCCGCGATGTTTCAGGAGAAGTCGAACGGGGCCAGCTGGAAACCCTGTTCGTCCACCTGCAACGCCCAGCCCCGTCGGTCCCAGTCGCCCAGCACGATGCGCCGTGCCGGCTGACCATCGACCACCAGCTTGTGAAGCGCCGGCCGATGGGTGTGGCCGTGGACCAAGGTGCGCACGCCATGGGCAGCCATCACCTTGGGCACTTCCTCGGGGGTGACATCGACGATCTCGGTGCTCTTCATGCGCACCTGCGTGCTGCTTTCGCTGCGCAGCTTGCGCGCCAGCTTGTGCCGCGTGCCCAACGGCAGGTGCCGCAGGATCCACAGGGTAAGCGGGTTGCGCAGGTAGCGGCGCAGCTTCATGTAGGCCACGTCACGGGTGCACAGAGTGTCGCCATGCATCAGCAGCACCGCCTCGCCACCGAGCTCGACCACGCTGGGGTCGGCCAGCAGGGTGCAGCCGGCGGCGTCGCAGAACGCCTGGCCAATGAGGAAGTCACGGTTGCCGTGCATCAGATACACGGCCGTGCCGCTGTCGCTCAGCCGGCGCAGGGCCTGGCAGATCGACTGCTGGAAGGGCGTCATCGCATCGTCGCCGATCCACGCTTCGAAGAAGTCGCCGAGGATGTACAGCGCCTTGGCATGGCGGGCGCGGCCGTCGAGCAGATCAAGAAACGCCCGGGTAATGTCCGGGCGTTCTTCTTGCAGGTGCAGATCGGAGATCAGCAGTATCACTCAATGATCTCGGCTTTCTCGATGATCACGTCGTCTTTCGGCACGTCCTGGTGGCCAGACTTGGAACCGGTGGCGACTTTTTCGATGGCGTCGACAACCTCGGTGCCTTCGGTCACTTTACCGAACACGGCATAGCCCCAGCCCTGGACGTTCTTGCCGCTGTGGTTGAGGAAGTCGTTGTTCGAGGCGTTGATGAAGAACTGCGCGGAGGCCGAGTGCGGCTCCATGGTACGGGCCATGGCGATGGTGTACTTGTCGTTCTTCAGACCGTTGTCGGCCTCATTCTGAATGCTGGCACGCTTGTCTTTCTTCTCGTTCATGCCCGGTTCGAAGCCGCCGCCCTGGATCATGAAGCCCTTGATCACACGGTGGAACACGACGTTGCTGTAGTGCCCGGCCTTTACGTATTCGAGGAAGTTGGCCACGGTGATCGGGGCTTTTTCGTCGTTCAGTTCAATGACGATATCGCCGTGGTTGGTGCTCAGTTTGACTTTGGACATGCTGAAATTCGCTCTTTCAAGGCATACGGGAAATAGGGTGCGCGCTGCGCTCGGTTAACCTGACGCAGCATCAGGTGACCGGGACACACGCCACTGGGTGGTGATTCTGCCGGATTGTAGACCGCTGCGGCGACAAAACGCGCCACTTTGTCGGTGCTCCGGCTGTCAGCAGCTTGACTGCTTCGGCTATGATAGGCCCTTTGATTCAATCGGCCTACCCGGCCGGCTACCTGCATTCAAGGACACTATGAGCAAGCCCACTGCCGACAACGCGCCAAACGCCGCTGCCAAAGGCGCCCCCGCCGTCCCTGTGAACTTCCTGCGGCCGATCGTCCAGGCCGACCTGGACGCGGGCAAGCACCAGAGCATCGTCACCCGTTTCCCGCCGGAGCCCAACGGCTACCTGCACATCGGCCACGCCAAGTCGATCTGCGTCAACTTCGGCCTGGCCAAGGAATTCGGCGGCGTCTGCCACCTGCGTTTCGACGACACCAACCCGGCCAAGGAAGACCAGGAGTACATCGACTCCATCCAGCGTGACGTCAAGTGGCTGGGCTTCGAATGGGCGGGCCCGGTGCGCTATGCCTCGGACTACTTCGAGCAGTTGCACGCCTGGGCCGTGGAGCTGATCAAGTCGGGCAACGCCTACGTCTGCGACCTGACCCCCGAGCAGGCCAAGGAATACCGTGGCAGCCTGACCGAACCGGGCAAGAACAGCCCGTTCCGCGAGCGCAGCGTCGAGGACAACCTGGACCTGTTCGCGCGCATGAAGGCCGGCGAGTTCAAGGACGGCGAGCGCGTGCTGCGTGCCAAGATCGACATGGCCTCGCCGAACATGAACCTGCGCGACCCGATCCTGTACCGCATCCGCCATGCCCACCACCACCAGACCGGTGACAAGTGGTGCATCTACCCCAACTACGACTTCACCCACGGTCAGTCGGACGCCATCGAAGGCATCACCCACTCGATCTGCACCCTGGAGTTCGAAAGCCACCGTCCGCTGTACGACTGGTTCCTCGACAAGCTGCCGGTGCCGGCGCACCCGCGCCAATACGAGTTCAGCCGCCTGAACCTGAACTACACCATCACCTCCAAGCGCAAGCTCAAGCAGCTGGTGGACGAAGGCCACGTCGAGGCCTGGGACGATCCGCGCATGTCGACCCTGTCGGGCTACCGCCGCCGCGGCTACACCCCGGCCTCGATCCGCAACTTCTGCGAGATGATCGGCACCAACCGTTCCGACGGCGTGGTCGACATGGCGATGCTCGAGTTCAGCATCCGCGACGACCTCGACCGCACCGCGCCGCGCGCCATGTGCGTGCTGCGCCCGCTGAAGGTGGTCATCACCAACTACCCCGAAGGTCAGGTCGAGCAGCTCGAACTGCCGCGCCACCCGAAGGAAGACATGGGCGTGCGCGTGCTGCCATTCGCCCGCGAGCTGTACATCGACCGCGACGACTTCATGGAAGAGCCGCCCAAGGGCTACAAGCGCCTGGAGCCGGCCGGTGAAGTGCGCCTGCGCGGCAGCTACGTGATCCGCGCCGACGAGGCGATCAAGGACGCTGACGGCAACATCGTCGAACTGCGCTGCTCGTACGACCCGGACACCCTGGGCAAGAACCCCGAAGGCCGCAAGGTCAAGGGTGTGATCCACTGGGTGCCGGCCGAGGGCAGCATCGAGTGCGAAGTGCGCCTGTACGACCGCCTGTTCCGCTCCGCGAACCCGGAGAAGACCGAAGACGGCGGCACGTTCCTCGACAACATCAATCCCGATTCGCTGCAGGTGCTCAGCGGTTGTCGCGCGGAACCTTCCCTGGGCCAGGCCCAACCGGAAGACCGCTTCCAGTTCGAGCGCGAAGGCTACTTCTGCGCCGACCTGAAAGACTCCCAGCCGGGTCGCCCGGTGTTCAACCGCACCGTGACCCTGCGCGATTCGTGGGGCAGCTGAGGAACCTTCGTGCTTACCATCTACAACACGCTGAGCAAGACCAAGGAAGTTTTCAAGCCGCTGGACGGCAACAAGGTGCGCATGTACGTGTGCGGCATGACCGTGTACGACTACTGCCACCTGGGCCACGGCCGCAGCATGGTGGCCTTCGACCTGGTCACCCGCTGGCTGCGCAAGAGTGGCTATGAGCTGACCTATGTGCGCAACATCACCGACATCGACGACAAGATCATCAACCGGGCCAACGAGAACGGCGAGTCGTTCGACGCGCTGACCGCCCGCATGATCGACGCGATGCACGAGGACGAGCGTCGCCTGAGCATCCTCAAGCCGGACCTGGAACCGCGTGCCACCGACCATATCCCCGGCATGCACGCGATGATCCAGACCCTGATCGACAAGGGCTACGCCTACGCGCCGGGCAATGGCGACGTGTACTACCGGGTCGGCAAGTTCGTCGGCTACGGCAAGCTGTCGCGCAAGAAGATCGAAGACCTGCGCATCGGCGCGCGCATCGAAGTCGACGAGGCCAAGCAGGACCCGCTCGACTTCGTCCTGTGGAAGGGCGTCAAGCCCGGCGAGCCCTACTGGGATTCGCCGTGGGGCCCGGGCCGCCCGGGCTGGCACATCGAGTGCTCGGTGATGTCCACTTGCTGCCTGGGCGAGAGCTTCGACATCCACGGCGGCGGCAGCGACCTGGAGTTCCCGCACCACGAGAACGAGATCGCCCAGAGCGAGGCGGCCACCGGCAAGCAATACGCCAACGCCTGGATGCACTGCGGCATGATCCGCATCAACGGCGAGAAGATGTCCAAGTCCTTGAACAACTTCTTCACCATCCGCGATGTGCTCGACAAGTACCATCCGGAAGTGGTGCGTTACCTGCTGG
Organism: Pseudomonas sp. CAM1A; assembly: GCF_047501685.1. Classification (NCBI taxonomy): domain Bacteria; kingdom Pseudomonadati; phylum Pseudomonadota; class Gammaproteobacteria; order Pseudomonadales; family Pseudomonadaceae; genus Pseudomonas; species Pseudomonas sp. CAM1A. The sequence goes on from NZ_JBFNXP010000002.1 coordinate 936,306, forward strand.
TGGCCAGCCACTACCGCAGCGCGATCAACTACTCCGAAGACAGCCTGCGCGACGCCAAGGGCGCGCTCGAGCGCTTCTACCATGCGCTGCGTGGCCTGCCGCGAGTGGCTGCCCAGGGTGGCGAGGCATTCGTCGAGCGCTTCACCGTTGCGATGAACGACGACTTCGGCACGCCTGAGGCCTGCGCCGTGCTGTTCGACCTGGTGCGCGAGATCAACCGCCTGCGTGACAGTGACCCAGAGGCCGCCGCTGGCCTGGCCGGTCGTCTGCGCGAGCTGGGCGATGTGCTGGGTGTGTTGCAGCTGGAGGCCGATGACTTCCTGCGTGCTGGCGCTGAAGGCAAGGTCGATGCCGCTGAAGTGGAAGCGCTGATTCAGGCGCGTCTGCAGGCGCGTGCCGACAAGAACTGGGCCGAATCCGACCGCATCCGCGACCAGCTGGCCGCCATGGGCGTGGTGCTGGAAGACAGCAAGGGCACCACCACCTGGCGCCTGGCTGACTGAGTTCGAGCTTCAATCGTCGGTCAGGCCTTGCTGTTGAAGGCCTGACCGGGGACGAGGCGGAAAAATCGCGGGGCAAGTCGCATCGGCGCACCGCCGCTCCCACGCCAGAACCACCCAAACGGTGCTGGCGTGGGAGCGGCGGTGCGCCGATGCGACTTGCCCCGCGATGCTTTTAAGCGACGGAGCAGTGCAGCACTAGTTTGGCGCCACCCAGTTCGCTGGAGCCCACTTCGAGCCCGAACCCATGCAGGTCGACGATCGCCGCGACGATCGACAGCCCCAGCCCGAACCCCGGGTGGCGATGGCCTTCCTCACTGCGGTAGAAGCGCTTCAACACCGCCTCGCGTTCATCCGCCGGAATCCCCGGCCCGCTGTCCTCGACTGCAATATGCACGCCGGCCTCGTCCTCGCTGGCGACGATACGCACCTGTCCGCCCTCGGGGGTGAACTTGATCGCGTTGCCTACCAGGTTGGCCAGTGCCTCGAACAGCAACTCCCGGTCGCCATGCAGTGCCGGTAACTGCGCTGGCTGCTCCAGGTTCAGGCGAATGCCGCCATCTTCGGCCAGCGGCAGGTAGAAGTCATGAAGCTCTACCAGCAACGCCTGCGGGTCGAGCCGGACGAAGCCGGCGCGACGCTGGCGGTCTTCCAGTTCGCTGATGCGCAGCAGGCCGCGAAAGCGCGCCATCAGCGTGTCGGTCTCGCCGATCGCCTGGTCCAGCGCCGCGCCTTCGACGGAGTCGCTGCCGCTTTGCTGGCGGATGCGGTAGAGCTGGGCGCGCAGGCGCGTCAGCGGGGTGCGCAGGTCGTGGGCGATGTTGTCGCATACGCCCTTGACCTCGTGCATCAGCCGCTCGATGCGGTCGAGCATGGCGTTGACGATGGCGGCGAGCATGTCCAGTTCATCGCGCCGGGCCGACAGGGGCAGGCGGTGGGTGAGGTCGCCGGCGACGATCAGCTCGGCCTGGGCCTGGATCGCGCGAATACGCTTGAGTGGCCGGCGCCGCAGCAGGTACCAGCCGGCGAAACCCGGGATCAACGTCAGCGAGATACCCCAGAGCAGGGCGTCGAGGATGATTCTCGTCACTACGAACAGCGAGCCGTTGTCGCGCACCAGCACCAGCCAGCGGCCGTCCTGCACCTTGATCGCCACGGCATCGCAGCTGTCGCGGGGCAGGTGGGGATCGTCGGCGTCCAGGCAACGTTTGAGTTCATGCACCTTGCCGTCCAGGCCCAGCTCCGAGGGTATCGCACGGATGCGCCCGCCGATCGGGTTGAGCTGGGTGTCGAACAAACCGTAGGCGTCGAAGCTGCGTTCCTCGAAGGCCTGGCTTGCGATCAGCGCGTCGTCCAGCTGCTTGCCGCTCATGTGGGCGAACAGGTGCTGGCGCTGTAGCATCGAGTGGCGGGTGAGCTTGTTCAGGTAGCTGGTGACCTCGAAGTACAGCACCCCCATGAGGATGCTGCTCCAGGCCACAAACAGGAAACTGTACAGCGCCAGCAGACGGCTGGTGGATGAGCTCCAGCCTTTAGACGGGTTCGGCAATGGCATAGCCGGAGCCCCGCACGGTACGGATCAGCGGGTTTTGGCCGGGCGAGTCGATCTTCTTGCGCAGGCGACCGATGTGCACGTCGATCAGGTTGGTGCCGGGGTCGAAGTGGTAGCCCCAGACTTCCTCGAAGATCATCATCCGGGTGATCACCTGGCCGGAGTGGCGCATCAGGTACTCGAGCAGCTTGTACTCGGTGGGCAGCAGGTTCAATGCCTGTTCGCCGCGGCGGGCCTCGTGGCTGATCAGGTCCAGCTCCAGGTCGGCGACCTGCAGGCGGGTCTGGGTCATCGGCACGCTGTTGCGGCGCAGCAGCACCTCGACCCGGGCGGCCATCTCGTCGGAGGCGAATGGCTTGGTCAGGTAGTCGTCGCCACCGGCGCGCAGGCCACGGACGCGTTCGTCGACGTCCGACAGGGCGCTGATCATCAGGATCGGCGTGGCGATCTTCAGGTTGCGCAGGGTGGTGACGATGGTCAGGCCATCGACCTCGGGCAGCATGCGGTCCAGGGTGATCAGGTCGTAGCCGCCGGCGATGGCCTTGGCCAGGCCTTCGCGGCCATTGTCGGCCCAGTCGACTTCCAGGCCGTGGCTGGACAGTTCGGCGACGATTTCCTGGGCGGTGACGGCGTCGTCTTCGATGGTCAGTACGCGAGGCATGCTGGTTCCTGGGCGGCGAGTGGAGACCTGATTGTGCCAAAGAATAGACAACCGGCGATTTAAGAAAAATTCATCTGGCTGCCCAGGGGCCGTGACAGCCAAGAAAAACGGGGCATGCCATTGCTGGCATGCCCCGTCTTCACTGCAGGCTGAGGCCTCAGGCGACTTTGACGATCCAGCCCGCCGGGGCTTCGACGTCACCGCTCTGGATGCCGGTCAGCTCGGCGTAGAGCTTCTGGGTCACCGGGCCGACTTCGGTTTCGCTGTGGAACACGTGCAGCTTGCCGTTGTACTGGATGCCGCCGATCGGCGTGATCACCGCGGCGGTGCCGCAGGCACCGGCTTCGACAAAGCGGTCGAGCTTGTCGATTTCCACGTCGCCTTCGATGACCTTCAGGCCCAGGCGCGATTCGGCCAGTTCCATCAGCGACAGGCGGGTGATGCCTGGCAGTACCGAGAGCGACTTCGGCGTGACGAATTCGTTGTTGGCGGTGATGCCGAAGAAGTTGGCCGAACCGACTTCCTCGATTTTCTTGTGGGTCAGCGGGTCGAGGTAGATGCAGTCGGCGAAGCCGGCTTTCTTGGCTTCATAGCCCGGCTGCAGGCTGGCCGCGTAGTTGCCGCCGACCTTGGCCGCGCCGGTGCCTTGCGGGGCTGCGCGGTCGTAGTCGGAGATGAGGAATTTGTGCGGGGTCATGCCGCCCTTGAAGTACGAGCCGACCGGGATGGCGAAGACCGAGAAGATGAACTCGGGAGCGGTGCGCACGCCGATATTGTCGCCGGTGCCGATCACGAACGGACGCAGGTAGAGAGCGCCCTTGCCGTGTGGCGGAACGAACTTTTCGTTGGCCTTGACCACCTGCTTGCAGGCTTCGATGAACTGTTCGGTCGAGACCCGTGGCATCAGCAGGCGGTCGCAGCTGCGCTGCATGCGCGCGGCGTTCTGGTCCGGGCGGAACAGGTTGATCGAACCGTCCTTGCAGCGGTAGGCCTTCAGGCCTTCGAAGCACTGCTGGCCATAGTGCAGGGCGGTGGAGCCTTCACTGATGTGCAGCACGTTGTCTTCGGTCAGGGTGCCCTTGTCCCACTCGCCGTTACGCCATACGGACAGGTAACGTTTGTCGGTCTTGATGTAGTCGAAACCCAGCTTGTCCCAGTTAATGCTTTCGTTACTCATGACACCCTCATTGCTCTTGCCCGAACACGGCGGGCTGCTTTTATATGCGCACCCCGCCACCTTAATACATCCGGCGCGGATCGGGAACGGCCAGTCACACAATCCGCCGGGCGTGTTCGTTCGGGTCAGTCGCTGTCGCGATGACGATTACGATGAACGAACAGGCCTGAGCCTGTGCAGAGCAGAAATGTCACCCACATAAACGACTCCACGCCCAGGTACAGGCCCTGAGGAAGGAACCGCCAAACCAGCACGCCTGCGGCAAACAGAGATAGCCCGGCCCATTTGCGTACCGTTGCAGCGCGAAGGTTGTGGTGGAGCACGGCTGCTGCAAGGGTGAGCAGCGCCGCGGCGATGAAGGCATTCATGGGCGGGCCTGGATAATCAGCGATTGGCTGAAGCGCTGCGGCCCGATACCTCCGCTGAGGGTTGCCTCAGCGCACACCATCCTGTCGCCGGTGGGATAAGTCGGCAACCTGCTGCAAACATCAAGCACGATGCCGCGGTTGGCGATGACTTGATAGGTTTTCTCGAATTGCACTGTGACTTCCCTTTCGTTGCCGGGGCGTGTTTCCCAGGGCCTGACAGTGAAAGGTTTTTGCAGTTGAACGAAGCTCCGTGCTTCCGAATTGGCTGTGGGATTTTTCTGTAATTTTGACCCGGGTGAGGGTCGGCCTCAGCGCAAGCGCCGGTTCCAGTCCCCACCATGATCGCGCCAGCAGGCTTCTTCGCTGTCGAAGCGCACGTGCCAGGCCACATGGTCCAGCACGATGCCAGCATCGCCCAGCGCCTTGGCCGTCAGCGCGATCATCCGTGCCTTGTCCGCGCCGGCCAGCGCGCGGGCCTTGTCGGTGTCGTCGGTGAACACCCAGGTGATGCGCAGGCTGGCGGGGAAGTCGTCGAGGTCCACCTGGTGGGTGAGCCAGGCGAAACCGACGATCTCGCCCTGGGCGGTGGCGCAGGCGTCGGTCAGGCAGGCGACCATTTCCCGTTCCAGGCGCGCCAGGGCGCGCTTGCCGCTGGCCATCAGACGTTGTCGATCTGCTGGCAGAAGCGCAGGCGGTTACCGAACGGATCGGCCACCTGCATTTCCAGGCCCCAGTCGACCGCCTCGGCCTGCGGGCGGGCGTAACCGTAGCGCTTGGCCAGCAGTTCGCGCTCCAGCGCCTTGAGGTCCTCGACCCGGGCAAACACCGCCGAGCCCGGCGTGGCGTCGCCGTGGTGCTCGGACAGGTGCAGGATCAGTCCGTCGCGGTGGACTTGCATGTACAGCGGCAGGTCTGGGGCGAAGCGGTGTTCCCAGTCGAGCTGGAAACCGAGGAAATCAAGGTAGAACTCCCGGGCCTTGTCGACCGAGAAGATCCGCAGGATCGGAATGGCGGGGGCGAATTGCATGGGGGCGTCCTTGGCTCGAAAAAGGGCAGGGTGGTCACTTTAGCCTACTTCGCCATGCCGCCAGGCACTTGAATCGCGCGTCCGGGCGCAGCCGCTCTGGCCCGCAGCCTTGCGGCATGACTGACGGTCCGAAAGTTTCATCATCGTTCATCTGCGCAGTTGGCCCGGTCCCTGCTATATCCCTCCAGCGAATATTGATCGAGTGGTCAGCCCGGCGCGCCTGCAAGCGCCCGGCGCAGGGCCCTCATCCGGCCGTGAGGCCATGGATTTCAGGGGTTTGAGGATGTCGTTGGCGCAGCAGATCGACCCACCGCAGGCAGACCCGGGCTGGAGCGCCCACCTGCAGTTGCGCTTCGTCCAGCGCGAGGGCGTGACCCGCCTTGGTGCGCGGCGTCATGTCGGACCTCTTTTGGTGCAGCGGCCATTCTATCCGGAGGGTGCGCCGTGCCATGTCTATGTGCTGCACCCGCCAGGGGGCATCGTCGCCGGCGACCGCCTCGAGCTTGACGTGCACCTCGAGCCGGGCAGCCATGCCTTGCTGACCATGCCCGGCGCGAGCAAGTTCTACCGCAGCATCGGCCCCACCGCGCGGCTGGCCCAGCACTTTCACCTCGCCGCCGACAGCACCCTGGAATGGCTGCCGCAGGACAGTATCTTTTTCAACGGCGCCCGCGCCTGCCTCGACAGCCGTTTCAGCCTCGAGCCCGGCGCGCGCCTGCTGGCCTGGGAGACGCTGTGCCTGGGCCGCCCGGTGATGAGCGAGCGCTTCGAGGAGGGCGCGCTGGACAGCCGCCTGCGCATCGAACTGCCCGGCGAACCGGGCCTGCACGAGCGCCTGCGCATCGAGGGCGGGCTGCTGGACAAGGTGGCCGGGCACCCGTTGCTTGCCACCTTCTGCGCAGTACCCGCCGACTCGGCGGTGCTGGAGCGGGTGCGCCAGATCCTCGACGAACTCGACACCCCGGCCGGCGCGACGCTGCTCGGCCCACTGCTGGTGATCCGCCTGCTCGACCACGACAACCAACACCTGCAACGCAACCTGCAGCGCCTCTGGCACCTGCTGCGCCCGGCCGTGCTTGGCCTGGCGCCGTGCCCGCCGCGCATCTGGGCCACCTGAGAGAGCCGCCATGGAGCTGACCCCGCGAGAGAAAGACAAACTGCTGCTGTTCACCGCCGCCTTGCTGGCCGAGCGGCGCCTGGCCCGCGGCCTGAAACTGAACTACCCGGAGGCGGTGGCGCTGATCAGCGCCGCAGTGCTCGAAGGCGCCCGCGATGGCCGCACGGTGGCCGAGCTGATGAGCTTGGGCCGCGAGGTGCTGGTGCGCGAGCAGGTGATGGCGGGCGTGCCGGAAATGCTGCACGACGTCCAGGTCGAGGCGACCTTCCCCGACGGCACCAAGCTGGTGACCGTGCATGAACCCATCGTTTGAGGAGCCCGGCATGATCCCCGGAGAAGTCCAGGTCGCCGCAGGCGACATCGAGCTCAATGTCGGCCGCCGGAGCGTCAGCGTCAGCGTGGCCAACCATGGTGATCGCCCGGTGCAGGTGGGCTCGCACTACCACTTCTACGAAGTCAACGACGCCCTGGTGTTCGAGCGCGAACCGACCCGAGGCTTTCGCTTGGACATCCCGGCCGGCACCGCAGTGCGCTTCGAGCCGGGGCAAGCGCGCACCGTGCAACTGGTGGCCTACGCCGGCAAGCGCGAGGTGTACGGCTTTCAGGGCAAGGTGATGGGTGTGCTGGAGGGCAGGGCATGAGCCGCATTTCCCGCCAGGCCTACGCCGACATGTTCGGGCCTACCGTCGGTGACCGCGTGCGCCTGGCCGACACCGCGTTGTGGGTGGAGGTGGAAAAGGACTTCACGATCTACGGCGAGGAGGTCAAGTTCGGCGGCGGCAAGGTGATCCGCGACGGCATGGGCCAGGGCCAGATGCTCGCGGCCGAGGCCATGGACCTGGTGCTGACCAACGCGCTGATCATCGACCACTGGGGCATCGTCAAGGCCGATATCGGCGTCAAGCACGGCCGTATCGCCGCCATCGGCAAGGCCGGCAACCCCGATGTCCAGCCCGGCGTCACGGTACCGGTGGGGCCGGGCACCGAGGTGATCGCCGCCGAAGGCAAGATCGTCACCGCCGGCGGCATCGACTCGCATATCCACTTCATCTGCCCGCAGCAGGTGGAGGAGGCGCTGACCAGCGGCGTGACCACTTTCATCGGCGGCGGCACCGGGCCGGCCACCGGCACCAACGCCACCACCTGCACCCCAGGGCCGTGGTACCTGGCGCGCATGCTCCAGGCCGCCGACTGCCTGCCGATCAACATCGGCCTGCTGGGCAAGGGCAATGCCTCGCGGCCCGAAGCCCTGCGCGAGCAGATCGCCGCTGGCGCCGTGGGCCTCAAGCTGCACGAGGACTGGGGCTCGACGCCCGCCGCCATCGACTGCTGCCTGGGCGTGGCCGAGGAGATGGACATCCAGGTGGCGATCCATACCGATACCCTCAACGAGTCGGGCTGTATCGAGGACACCTTGGCCGCCATCGGCGAGCGCACCATTCATACCTTCCACACCGAAGGGGCGGGCGGCGGCCACGCGCCCGACATCATCCGCGCGGCGGGCCAGGCCAACGTGCTGCCGTCCTCGACCAACCCGACGCTGCCCTACACCGTGAACACGGTGGACGAGCACCTGGACATGCTGATGGTCTGCCACCACCTGGACCCGAGCATCGCCGAGGACGTCGCCTTCGCCGAGTCACGCATCCGCCGCGAGACCATCGCCGCCGAGGACATCCTCCACGACATGGGCGCCTTCGCCATGACCTCGTCCGACTCCCAGGCCATGGGCCGGGTCGGCGAGGTGGTGCTGCGCACCTGGCAGGTGGCGCACCAGATGAAGCTGCGCCGAGGCCCGTTGGCCCCGGACAGCAGCTACAGCGACAACTTCCGGGTCAAGCGCTACATCGCCAAGTACACCATCAACCCGGCGCTGACCCACGGCATCGCCCACGAAGTCGGCTCGGTAGAGGTGGGCAAGCTGGCCGACCTGGTGCTGTGGGCGCCGGCGTTCTTCGCGGTCAAGCCGGCGCTGGTGCTCAAGGGCGGGATGATCGCCACGGCGCCGATGGGCGATATCAACGGCTCGATCCCGACCCCGCAACCGGTGCACTACCGGCCGATGTTCGGCGTCCTGGGCGCGGCGCGGCATGCCACGCGCATGACCTTCCTGCCCCAGGCCGCATTGGACCGTGGCCTGCCCGCAGAGCTGAAACTGCAGAGCCTGATCGGCGTGGCCCATGGTTGCCGGCAGGTACGCAAGGCCGACATGGTCCACAACTCCCTGCAACCCTTGATCGAAGTCGACGCGCAGACCTACCAGGTACGTGCCGACGGCGAGTTGCTGGTGTGCGAGCCGGCGCACGAGTTGCCGCTGGCGCAGCGTTATTTCCTGTTCTGAAGGAGCGAACATGATTGTCCTCACCCGCCGGATCACTGCAGCCGAAGCCATCACCGGCAGCGTCACCCTGAATGTTGACAGCCGCATCAAGAGCCGTCTGCGCGTCACCCTCGACGACGGCCGCGAGGCCGGGCTGATGCTAGAGCGCGGCCATCTGCTGCGCGGCGGCGAACTGCTCGCCGACGCCGAGGGCCGCGAGGTGATCCGCGTGCTGTCCGCCGCCGAGGCAGTGTCCACGGTGCGCTGCGCCGACCCGCACCTGCTGGCCCGCGCCGCCTACCACCTGGGCAACCGCCATGTGCCGCTGCAGATCGAGCCGGGCCTGTTGCGCTACCAGCATGATCATGTGCTCGACGACATGCTGCGCGGCCTGGGGCTGGAGGTGGCCGCCGAACAGGCGCCGTTCGAGCCCGAGGCCGGTGCCTACCAGAGCGCACCCCACAGCCATTCCCATGGCCACGACCATCCGTTCGTGCGCCTGCCAGCCCATTCCTGATCTCACCCTGGAGCCCACAATGAAAAAGACGTTCGCCCTGGTATTGCTGATGGTGGCCCTGCCGGCCTTCGCCCACCCCGGCCACGACGCCAACCCGTTGCAGGACGGCCTGTTGCATCCGCTGACCGGTCTCGACCACCTGCTGATGCTGCTTGGTACCGGCGTGCTCGCCGCCCTGACTCGGCGCAACCTGACCCTGCCCCTGGCGACCCTGGCGGCGATGTTCGGCGGCGCGGTGTGCGGTCATCTGTTCGGCGATGTGGTTGGCATGGAGCAGATGATCCTCGGCTCGCTGCTGGTAGCGGCCGCCGCCATGCTGCTGCCGAGCCGCCAGTTGCTGCTGTCGCTGATCATGCCGGTGTTCGCCCTGTTCCACGGTTGGGCCCATGGCGTGGAAGCTACCCCCAGCGCGTTCTGGCAGTTCAGTGCCGGTTTCGTCACGGTCAGCGGCCTGCTGCTGGCGGCGGGCTTCGGCGTCGGTTGCCTGCTGCGGCGCCATGCCGGCCTGCAGAAGGCCTTCGGCGGCGGCCTGCTGGCGGGCGCTGCGCTGGTGCTGGCCGGCTGATGCACAGTGATCTGGCGCTGCTGCGCTTGCTGCAACTGGCCAGCCCGGGTTTGCCGGTGGGCGGCTTCACCTACTCGCAAGGCCTGGAGTGGGCCGTGGAAGCCGGTTGGGTGAGGGACGCCAAAGGCTTCGCCGCCTGGCAGCGCGAGCAGTTGCACGACACCCTCGGCCACCTCGACTGGCCGTTGCTGGCGCGCCTGTACAAGGCCTGCCAGGCGGATGATGCCGACGCCTTCGCGCACTGGAGCCAGTTTCTTTTGGCCAACCGCGAGACCGCCGAACTGCGCCTTGAAGAACGCCAGCGCGGCAGCGCCCTGGCGCGTCTGCTCGATGGCTGGCAACTGGGGCAGGAGCCGGCCTGGCGCGCCAGCCTCGAGCTCAGCCAGCTGGGCGGCATGGCCTGGCTCGGGGCGCACTGGTCGATCCCGCTGCGCCAGCTCGCCCTGGGCCACGGCTTCGCCTGGCTCGAAGGCGCGGTGATGGCGGGGGTGAAGCTGGTGCCGTTCGGCCAGCAGGCCGCCCAGACCCTGCTGCGCGACCTGGGCGAGGCACTGCCTGGCGTGCTCGACCATGCCCTGGCCCTGGACGACGAGCAGCTCGGCGGTGGCCTGCCGCTGCTGGCCATCGCTTCGTCGCGCCATGAAACCCAATACACCCGTTTGTTCCGTTCCTGAGGACTGCCACGATGCAAAACTACCAGCAACCCCTGCGTGTCGGCGTCGGCGGCCCGGTCGGCTCCGGCAAGACCGCGCTGCTCGAAGCCCTGTGCAAGGCCATGCGTGACCACTACCAGATCGCCGTGGTGACCAACGACATCTACACCAAGGAAGACCAGCGCATCCTCACCGAAGCCGGGGCCTTGGAGCCTGAGCGTATCGTCGGTGTCGAAACCGGCGGCTGCCCGCACACGGCGATCCGCGAGGATGCCTCGATGAACCTGGCGGCTGTCGAAGCGCTGGCGCGCCAGTTCGGCAACCTCGAGGTGATCTTCGTCGAGAGCGGCGGTGACAACCTCAGCGCCACCTTCAGCCCGGAGCTGGCCGACCTGACCATTTATGTGATCGATGTCGCCGAGGGCGAGAAGATCCCGCGCAAGGGCGGGCCGGGCATCACCAAGTCGGACTTCCTGGTGATCAACAAGACCGACCTCGCGCCCTATGTGGGGGCGTCGCTGGAGGTGATGGAACGTGACACCCGGCGCATGCGCCCGGAGCGGCCGTGGACGTTCAGCAACCTGAAGAAGGGCGAGGGGCTGCAGGCAGTGATCGATTTCATCGTCGAGCGCGGGATGCTGGGGGGCGGGCGGTAGCAGTGCAGTATCCATGAGGCCGAGAGGACGCGGTCTCATGGGCGCTGGCGCGTTACCTTGGGTCCAATACGCCCTAAAGCATAATTTCCTACAAGTCGAAGGAGGACTTCAAAGCGGCAAACCGGTCATTTCCTAACGCTGCCTGGCATGAATGACAGATAGAGTCTGTCGGACTGCAGGAGAAAACGCTTTGCCTGCGTAAATGAAACCAGGAATCACTGAAAGGACACCGTATGAAAAAGGTTGTACTGGCCGCGTCGCTGGCATCTGCAAGCTTGGCCCAGATTGCCTATGGCAATGAGCTGACGAACTCTCCCAAGGGCGCTTCACCGTTCTTCCAAAGCAGCATTGTCGAAAAGACGCTGCAGGTTGCCGCCACATTTGTCGGTGATGTTGGATCAAGCGTATGCCCGGCTGGGACCGCTCGAACTCCATCCGGTAGCTGCCAGCCTCCATTTGAGTTCGATTGATATAGCGCGGGGTGGGAAGCCCCGTGGAATGCCCCTGACCTGCGAGCACACAACCGCCTGACCGGTCAGGGCCGATGCTCTTGGCCAATGCATTGAAGTCAATTAGAATCAGTCTCATTTACACTCGCATCTGCGTGCCATTGATGATCGACCCCACCGCGGCACCCGAACCCTCGCTAAGCGCCCTCTATCAAGCACATCGCGGCTGGCTGCACGGCTGGCTCCAGCGGCGCCTGGGCGACACCTGGGCGGCTGCCGACCTGACCCAGGACACCTTCCTGCGCGTGCTGGCCGCGCAGCAGGCGCAGACCCTGCCCAGCTTGCGCGAGCCCAGGGCGTACCTGCTTACCGTCGGCCGTCGGCTGCTGGTCAATCACTATCAACGACGTTCTCTGGAGCAGGCCTATCTCGAGGCTCTGCGCCAGTTGCCCGAAGCGCTGGCACCGTCCCCGGAGCAGCGCTGGGTGCTGCTGGAAACCCTGCAGGCCCTCGATGAACTGCTCGATGGCTTGCCCCGCCCGGTGCGCCAGGCGTTTCTCTGGGCGCAGCTGGAGGGCCTGGACTACGCCAGTATCGCCGCCCGTCTGCGGGTCAGTGAGCGCACGGTCAAGCGCTATATGGTCAGGGCCTACGAGCATTGCCTGTTGGTGGACCTGTGAGCGCGCGCAGCGATGATGCCGCGCGGCGACTGGCCCGCGAAGCGGCGCAATGGCTGGCCTTGCAGGATGCCGGAGGGCTGAGCGCCGAGCAGCGTGACGACCTGAGTCGCTGGCGTGGGCGCAGCGTTGCCCATGAGGCGCTGTGGCAGAAGGCCGAAGCGCTGCGCCGACGCTTCAGCGAGGTGCCGGCACCGTTGGCGGCGGCTTGCCTCGACCGCCCCGATCCGGACCGCCGTCGCCTGTTGGCGCAGGCACTTGCCTTGGGAACCCTGGCGCCACTGGGATGGCTGGGTTACCGGCAATTGCCGGTGGACAGCTGGCGCGCCGACCTGCGCACCGCCACCGGCGAGCGTCGTGGCCTGACGTTACCTGATGGCAGCCGCCTGCAGTTGAACACGGCCAGCGCGGTGAACCTCGATATCAGTGGCGGCCGCCCACAGGTGCAACTGGTCGCAGGCGAGATGGCCGTGGACAGCGTCGGGGCGCTGCTGGTGCAGACCCGGCACGGCCTGTTGCGCGCCTGGGGGGCGAGTTTCTGCGTGCGTCTGGGCGAGCGGGATTGTGCCGTTTCGGTCAGCCGTGGCCAGGTCGACCTGCAACCGTTGTCCGGCCCAGGCGCGCGGCTGGATGCCGGGCAGCGTGCGCTGCTCGGTACCACCGGCATCGGGGCAGCACAGGCGTTCGATGCGCAGTTGCCAGGCTGGCAGCAGGGCTTGCTGCTGGCCGACAACCAGCCGCTGGGCGAGTTGTTGCGTGAGCTTCGACGCTATCGCCCTGGTTTGCTGCGCTGGGATCCGGCACTGGAGCGCCTGGCGGTGACCGGCACCTTCCAGCTGGACGACACCGACCGCATCCTGGCATTGCTGGCCGCGAGCTTGCCGCTGGCGGTGCATTACCGCACCCGTTACTGGGTGTCGCTGACACCGCGTGAAAATACTGCCTGACGGTTGTCCCTTTTCCCCCGCTCACCGGTCATTCAGGGCATCACCCTCCAACAAGAGCATTGCGGATGTCCCTGAACCCTCTGATTCGCCCCTTGTCCACGCCTGTGCTGTTGCTCGCCCTGGGTTTGCCGGGGATGGCCTGGGCCGATGATGTATCACGGCGCAGTTATCAGGTCCCGGCTGGCAGCCTGGCCGCCGCGCTGACCCGCTTTGCCGGCCAGGCCGGGGTCAGCCTGTCGGTCGACCCGGCGCTGGTGGCCGGGTACGGCAGCAATGGGCTTGCCGGCGAGTACGCTGTCGAAGAGGGCTTCATGGCATTGCTGCGGGGCTCGGGCCTGCAACTGGTGCCGGCCGGGCAGGGCAGCTACACCCTGGTGCGCCAGGTGGCGCCGGGCGACAGCGCCCATGAACTGCCCAGCACCACCATCAATGGCCAGGGCATCGGCTCGGCCAGCGACACCTACGCCGGTGGCCAGGTGTCGCGGCGCGGCAGCCAGGGCCTGCTGGGCGAGCGTGACTACATGGACACACCTTTCAACATCACCTCCTATACCAGTGAGCTGTTGCAGAACCAGCAGGCCCGGACCCTGGCCGATGCCGTGGCCAACGACCCGTCGGTACGCACCACCAATCCATCCGCCGGGCGCTTCGAGCAGTTTTCGGTGCGCGGCTTCAGCCTGTACAACAGCGATGTCGCCTACGGTGGGCTGTATGGAGTGCTGCCGACCTACTCCATCGACATGGAAATGGTCGAACGCGTCGATATCCTCAAGGGGCCCGGTGCCTTGTTGGGCGGGCTGGCACCCAATGGCAGCGTTGGCGGTGGGGTCAACATCGAACCCAAGCGCGCGGGCGAGACGCCGCTGACCGAGTTCACCGCGCTGTACGCCTCGGCTGGTCAAGGGGGAGGGCATGTGGACATTGGCCGGCGTTTCGGCGAAGGGCAGCGTTTCGGCCTGCGTCTGAATGCGGTGCGTCAGGCCGGCGACACCGAGTGGGACCACCAGCGCCTGGAGCGCGAGGCCTCGGTGCTGGGCTTCGATGTGCGCGGCGAGCGCCTGCGCCTGTCGCTGGATGTCGGCCATCAGCAGCGTGATGTCGACGCACCGATGGAGCGGGTCGGCCTGAACGCTGGGGTCAAGGTGCCGCACGCCAAGGCCATCCACCACAACTTCGCCCAGCCGTGGAGCTACTCGCGGGCCGAGGACAACTTCGGCGCGGTGCGCGGTGAATACGATGTCAGCGATAACTGGATGGTCCATGGCGCGCTGGGTGCGCGCAAGGGCGACTACGATTTCCTGCGCCATGCGGTGCAGGTCACCAACGATACCGGGCGCTTCAGCGTCAGCCCCCGGGCGTTCCAGCGCGAGGAGGAAGTGATCAGCGGTACCATCGGGGCGCGGGGTTGGTTCGATACCGGCGCGGTCGGCCATACCCTGAACATCAGCCTCAATCGCTTCGACATGACCTTCGACAACAGCGGCGCGCGCTATGCCAGCGGCGTGAGCAACCTGTTCGACCCGGTGGCCCTGGCTGCGCCCGGCACACCGACGGCCCTGGACAACCCGACCCACACCGAGACGCTGCTCTCCAGTCTGGCCCTGGCCGATACCTTGAGCCTGGCCGATGACCGCGTGCTGCTCACCCTTGGCGCCCGCTTACAGCGGGTCGAGGTCGACAGTTCCGAGCCTGGCGAGCCTGACCAGCGCTATGACGAGCGTGCCACCTCTCCGGCCCTGGGGCTGGTGTGGCGCAGCAGCGAGCAGTTGTCGCTGTATCTGAACTACATGGAGGGGCTGACCCAGGGCCAGGTGGCGCCGGAGACGGCGAACAACGCCGGCAAGGTGTTCGCGCCCTATCGCAGCAAGCAGGTGGAGGTGGGCGCCAAGTACGACGCTGGTAGCTTCAGCACCACCCTCAGCCTGTTCCGTATCGACAAGCCGGCCTACTACACCGATGCGCAGAACAACCTGCGCGCCGATGGCGAGCAACGCAACCAGGGCCTGGAGCTGAACCTGTTTGGCGAACCCCTGGTTGGCGTGCGGGTGCTTGGCGGGGCGATGCTGCTGGACGCCGAACAGACCCGCACCGCGAACGGACGCAACGATGGCAACCGGGCCATCGGCGCGCCGATCGTCAACGCCAACCTGGGCGTTGAGTGGGACCTGCCGGCGGTGGCCGGGCTGACGCTCAGCGCTCGGGTGATCCACACCGGCAATCAATACCTGGATGCGGCCAATCAGCAGAAGATCGATGCCTGGCAGCGTTATGACCTGGGCGCGCGCTATGCGCTGAAACTGGGCGGCAAGGCGGTGACCCTGCGTGCCAGCGTGGAAAATGTGCTCGACAAGGCCTATTGGGCTTCGGCCAACGTCCCGGAAGGCACCGCCACTGGCCTGACCTTGTCGACACCACGCACCTGGCTGGTATCGGCGACGGTCGGTTTTTGATCTCGGCTTATCGGGCCAGCGCCTGGTTCGGCTTGTAGAACAGGAAATGCGTGGTCTGGGCCGTCTTGCGATAGGCCTTGGCCCAGTCGGGGCGCACGCTGCGGTCATGGAAATACAGGGCGCCGCCGGTGGGGTCCTTGAGCTGCTGGTTGAGTGCCTTGCGGGCGATTTCCTTGGCCACCGCATAGCGCTCCGCTTCTTCCACCTGGTCGGGGCGCCCGTCGCACCACCAGGAGAACTGGCAGCTCTTGCTCTCCACCCCTTGCTTGACCACCGCGCAGATGCTGTCGGGGAAGCCTTCGTGGCCGAGGCGATTGAGCACCACGCTGGCCACCGCGCTCATGTCCTCGGCATCGGCGCCCTTGGCTTCCCAGTAGATGGTGCGGGCCAGGCAGGTGATGCTGTCGTCCATCGGCGCCTGGCCCGCCGGGTCGACCGCCTGGACTTCGCCGGGGGTCAGGGTCTCGCGCTTTTTTGGTGGTGGCGCATCCTCGGCCACTTTTTCTTCCAGCACCTGTGCCTTGTCTTCGGCAACGGCGGCCTTCTCGCTGTCGGCAGCGGGGAGGGGGCCTGCAAGCAGGATCAGGGACAGGCCGAACAGCATCCACGAGAGGCGCATGGTCGAGTTTCCGCAGAGGGGGCTGTCCACAGTCTAGCCGTATCGTTTCAACTCAGCGTCAATGTCAGCACCAGCGGCAGGGTCGCGGCGGCGACGATGGTCTGCAGGGCAATGATGGTGGCCATCAGTGGTGCGTTGCCGCCCATCTGTCGCGCCATCACATAGGACGACGAGGCGGTGGGCAGGGCCTGGAACAGCACCGCCACCACCGCTGCCTGGCCACCCAGCCCGAGCAGTCGACACAGGCCCCAGGTGGTCAGCGGCATGACCAGGAACTTGAACAGCGACGCCGCCACCAGCGGTTTGACCTGCTGGCCCAGGCGCGCTCCACCCAGCGCCGCGCCGACGCACAACAGGCCCAGGGGTAGCGCCGCCTGCCCCAGGGCCTTGACCGTCGGCTCCAGTCCGGCCGGCAGACCGAGGCCGGTCACCCGCAGCAACAGCCCCCCGGCGCAGCCGATGATCAGCGGGTTGGCGAAAATCGCCTTGAGCACGGTGGCTGGCGAGCTGTGGCGTGCGCTGAAACGGGCGAACACCAGCACGCAGAGCAGGTTGACCAGGGGCACGATGGCGGCATTGGCCACCGCCGCCAGGGCGATGCCGGCCGTGCCGTAGATCCCGGCGGCCAGGGTCGCGCCGATGTAGTTGTTGAAGCGCACGCCACCCTGGAACACCGAGGTGAAGTCGGCGCCGTCATGACTGGCCGCGCCCTGGTAGAGCACCAGCAGCAGGGCGCCAAGCAGCGTCGAAAGCATCAGCACGCCGACCATGCCCAGCACCGGCACGCCGTCGAGGTTGGCGGTGGCCAGACCGTGGAGGAACAGCGACGGCAGCAACACGTAGTAACTCAGACGCTCGGCGCCGGGCCAGAAGGTTTCGGCGAGAAAGCCACGTAGCCGCAGCCAGGTGCCCAAGGCGATGAGCAGGATGATCGGGACGAGGGTGAAGAGCAACAGATGGAGCATGGGCGTGGGTCCGTGGTCGGGTACGGCCACAGACTAGCGGAGTGCAGTGAGCAGAAAAAACGCTGTTTTCTTTAGCGACTGTTGAGGAAAACTGCATGGATCCAGGGCTGTTGCGCGTCCAGGAATCATGCTTCGAGTGCAGTCTTGAGTACCGCGCTTAGATGCCGTCGCTGGCTCTTTTCATGTTCCAGCAGCACCATGCGCCGGGTCAGCTGCGGCTCGCCGAAGGGCAGCACGGTGGCGGCAGGCAGCCGCTCGAGGTCATCATCGCTCATGGGGATTACCGCCACCCCGAGCCCCATGGCCGCCATGCGCGCCAGGGCTTCCTGGCTGTCCAGCTCCATCTGCTCGTTGACCTGTAGGCGCAGACGGCGCAGTTCCTGTTCGATCTGCCGGCCGGCCCAGGCGCGCTTGTCGAAGCGCAGGAACGGCTGGCTGGCGAGCAGCGTCGGCAGGCTCTGGCCAGCCAGGTCGGGGCTGGCGATGGCCCAGAAACGGTCCTCGAACAGCGGCGTGTACTGCAGGCTTTGCGGGTAGGGGCTGACCGGTTCGGTAGTGATTGCCGCGTCCAGCTCGCCATCTTCGACCCGCCGGGCAAGTTCCGCAGACATGCCCGACACCACGCTGACATGCAACTCGGGGTGGTGCGCCTTGATCCACACCAGTGCCCTGGGCAGGCGCCGGGCGAGCACGGTGTGGATCGCGCCGATGCGCAGGCGCCCGCGCAGGCTCGGGCCGCTGGCCAGGGTGTCGGCCAGCTCGTCATAGGCGGCCAGGATGCCTTCGGCGCGGGCCACCGCCAGCTGGCCGGCTTCGGTCAGCATCACCTGGCGGCGGCTGCGGTCGAACAGGGCGACTTGCAGCTCGTCCTCCAGGGTCTTGATATGCAGGCTCACCGCCGAAGGGGTCAGGCTCAGCAGGTCGGCGGCGCGGGCGAAGGTGCCGTGGCGGGCGATGGTGACCAGGGTGCGCAGGGCTTTGAAGGACACGCGTGGCAGGCTCCGGATGCTGGCAGGGCTCGGGTACGATACGCGAATGCGCGCCTCAACGCCCGGGGCGTCCGTATGCCTGGCTGATTCGGTCGATCACCATCGCCAGCGCGACGATTGCCAGGCCCGCCTCGACGCCCTGGCCAACGTTCAGGGTCTGGATACCGGCCAGCACGTCCTCGCCCAGCCCGCGGGCGCCGATCATCGAGGCGACCACCACCATCGACAGGGCCATCATCACCGACTGGTTGAGCCCGGCCATGATGCTCGGCAGGGCCAGCGGCAGGGCGATGCGCCGCAGCCGTTGCCAGCGGCTGGCGCCCAGGCCGTGGGCGGCCTGCAGCAGCGACAGGTCGATCTGCGCCAGGCCCAGCTCGGTCAGGCGCACCAGCGGCGGCAGGGCGTAGATCAGCGTGGCGAACACCGCCGGCACCTTGCCCAGGCCGAACAGCATCAGCACCGGGATCAGGTAGACGAAGGCTGGCAGCGTCTGCATCACGTCGAGCACCGGCAGGATCAGGCGCCGGGCCAGGGGGCGGGTGGCCAGCAGGATGCCCAGCGGCACCCCGATCAGCACGCACAGGCCGGTGCTGACCAGCACCAGGGCGAGGGTCTGCAGCAGTTTGTCCCACAGCCCGAGCATGCCGATCAGTGCCAGCAGCAGTGGCAGCATCAACGCCCGGGCCAGGCTGCGGCTGGCGTGCCACGCCAGCAGGCCGACCAGCACCAGCAGTAGCCACCAGGGCAGCAGGCGGAGCAGGTTTTCAAGGGCTAACAGCAGTTGCAGCAACTGGTCGGAGACGGTGCGCAGATGGTCGCCATAGTGCAGGACGAGCCAGTCGACCAAGCGGTTGACCCAGGCGGCGAAAGAGAATTGCAGGGCTTCGGGAAAACCACCGCTCACAGGCCGGCCTCGACCTTGGCGGCGTTCTCGGCGGGCAGCCAGGCCTTCCAGACCGCAGGGTTGTCACGCAGGAAGGTGATCGCCGCGTCGCGCGGTTTCTGCCGGGTTTCGCTCATGCGGGCGAGGGCCTTGTTCAGGGTGTCGATGGGCAAGTCGACTTTCTCGAACACGGCGACCAGTTCCGGGTGGGCGTCACGAAACGCTTTCGACACCCCGATCGAGAGCTTGGCCGGCAGCGAACGGCTGCCTTTGGGGCTGGGGTTGGCGGCATCGGTGAGGGTAGCCCAGGCGGCCGCATCGAACGGGGGTTCTTCGAGGCGTACCAGGTCGTAGCGGCCCATCAGCGGGGTAGGGCTCCAGTAGTAGAACAGCACGGGCTTGCCGAGCTTGATCTTGGCGGCGATCTCGGCGTCGAGGGCCGCGCCGGTGCCGCTGCGGAAGTTGTTGTACAGCCCGTCCAGACCATAGGCCTTGAGCTTCTGGCTGTTGACGGTCTCGGAAGTCCAGCCGCTGGGGCTGTTGAGGAAGCGGCCCTTGCCGGGCGCCTCGGGGTCGTCGAACATCTGGGGGTAGCGCTTGAGGTCGTCGACGCTGCGCAGGTCCGGCGCCAGCGGTTCGAGGTTGCGTGCCGGGTCGCCCTTGATGACGTAGGCCGGTACCCACCAGCCTTCCTCCGCGTTCTTTACCGTGTCGCCGAGGGCGAACACCTGGCCGGCCTGCTCGGCCTTGACCCAGGCGGGGCTGCGCCCGGCCCATTCCTCGGCGATCACTTGCAGGTCGTTGCGCGCCAGGGCCACTTCCATGCTCACGGTGCTGCCGGGGAGGGTGTCTGTGCTGTATCCGTAACCGTGCTCGACGATCAGGCGCAGGATCTCGGTGGTCAGTGCGCCGCTTTCCCAGCCGATGGCGCCGAAGTGGATGGGTTGCTCCGCCGCAGCGGCGGAGTCGGTGCTGACCAGGCCGAAGGCAAGGAGCAGGCTGGCAAGCAGGGTCGGAACTTTCTTCATCGGGGCCTCGTCGGTGCCGGTCCGTGGGTTCCGGCAAAAGTGTAGACGACGAGGCTTTTCAGCCGAGACCACCTGCAAGCGGCCCCGGCGCTTGGCAGTTAAACGCGGAACTGATCCATCAACCCCTGCTGCTGGTTGGCCAGGCTGTTGAGCGACTGGCTGACCCGCGCCGATTCGTTGGCCTGACCGCTCAGCGACTCGGTCACGTCACGGATGGTGGCGACGTTGCTGTTGATCTCCTCGGCCACGGCGCTCTGTTCCTCGGCGGCGCTGGCGATCTGCAGGTTCATGTCGGTGATCACGGTCACCGCCTGGCCGATGCGCTGCAGCGCGGTGACGGCCTGGCCTACCTGCTCGACGCCGCCCTGGGCCTGGCGGTGACTGCTGTCCATGGCGCCGACCACTTCCTGGGTGCCGGCCTGCAGGGCTTCGATCACCTGGCGGGTCTCTTCCACCGACTCCTGGGTGCGACGCGCCAGGTTGCGCACTTCGTCGGCGACCACGGCGAAGCCGCGGCCAGCCTCGCCAGCACGGGCCGCTTCGATGGCGGCGTTGAGCGCCAGCAGGTTGGTCTGCTCGGCGATCGAGCGGATCACCTCGAGCACCGAACCGATCTTCTCGCTGTTGCGTGCCAGGCCCTCGACCTGGGCCATGGCGCCGCTCATGTCGGCGGCCAGGGTGTCGATGCTGGTGGTGGTGCGGTCGATCACCGCCAGGCCCTCGCGGGTGGCCTGGTCGGCTTCACGCGCGGCTTGGGCGGCCTGGGCCGCGCTGCGGGCGACATCCTGGGCGGTGGCGCTCATCTCGTGGGAGGCGGTGGCCACCTGGTCGACCTGGCGGTATTGCTGCTCCATGCCGGCGCTGGTTTCGGCGGCGATGGCCGCGGACTGGTCGGCGGTGCCGCGGGCGGCCTGGACCGAGCGCTTGACCTCGGCGATGGTCGGTTGCAGCTTGTCGAGGAAACGGTTGAACCAACCGGCCAGCTCGCCCAGTTCGTCCTGCTTGTCGTACTGCAGGCGGCGGGTCAGGTCGCCTTCGCCGCTGGCGATGTCCTTGAGCATGGCGGCCACGCCAAGGATCGGCCGGGTCACGCCGCGGGCCATCAGCCACACCAGCAGCAGGCCGGCGATGGCGGCGGCCAGGCCCAGGCCCAGTTCGAGCAGGGTGCCGCTGGTGTTGAGGGCGTCGAGTTCAACCTTGAGGGCCTCGGCCGGCCCGGTCAGGGCGCTTTCCGGCACGTCCAGCAGTACGCCCCAGGGCTTGCCGCCGGGAATCGGCTCGAAGGCGGCCAGCACTTTCAGGCGCTGCTGGTCGTGGAGGATCTGCAATTTGCCTTCGGCAAGCTTGCGCACCAGCTCCGCGCCCTGGGTCCGGTCGACCTGGTCGAAGCGCTGGGCCAGCTTGCCGGCATCGGCGCTGTAGCCGGCCAGCAGGCCCACGGGGCTGAGGATGCCGACCGTGGTCTGGCCTTCGTAGAGGCTGCGGCTGGCGGTCTGGCTCAGGGCCTGCAAGCTGTTGAGGTTGATGTCGATGGACAGGGTGGCGATGACCTTGTCACCGGCCTTGAGCGGGAACACGATGCTGGTCATCAGCACGCGCTGGCCGTCGATGTCATAGAAGTACGGCTCGACCACGCACACCGTGCCGGTACTGCGCGGGCACACCCACCAGGTGTTGGCCGGCTGGCCGCTGGGGCCGATCTCGGTGTTGGCCATGTCGTGCTCGGGCAGCGCCATCGAGGTCAGCTGGCCGACCCGCGGCTGCGACCAGTACAGGGCGAAGCGCCCGGTCTCGTTGCTGCCCAGCTCGCTCTGGCCGGCGAACAGCTTGTCCTTGCCATCCAGCGCGCCCGGCTCGAATACCAGCGACAGGCCGAGCAGGTCGGGGTTGGCCTGCAGCGCGGCACGCACCTGGGCGGTCATGTCCTGGCGCAGGTCGTAGGCGTCGAGGAAGCGTTTTTCCGCCTGTTCGCGCAGGAACAGCACCTGACGGGCGAAGCCGGCGCCGTATTGGTAGGCGTCCATGAACTGACGGCGGATATTCAGGGCCTGGACCTCGCCCTGGGACTCGATGCGCGACTGCGCCGAGTCGGAGAGCATGCGCATGCTGCTGGCTTTGACCAGGTCCGAACTGTGGTCCATGCGGTACAGCGAAAGGCCGACGAGGAGGGTGACGATCGCCGCCAGGCACAGGCCCGCCAGCAGGGTGATCTTCCATTGGATGGAGAGTTGTCGCAG
The DNA here is from genome assembly GCF_047501685.1 of Pseudomonas sp. CAM1A. Taxonomy (NCBI): domain Bacteria; kingdom Pseudomonadati; phylum Pseudomonadota; class Gammaproteobacteria; order Pseudomonadales; family Pseudomonadaceae; genus Pseudomonas; species Pseudomonas sp. CAM1A. Next base: position 958,663 of record NZ_JBFNXP010000002.1, read on the forward strand.
CAAAGGCATGGGGAAAATCCCTTGTAATAGGTTTGATGCTGCCGACTGTGTCGGCGTGCTCGGATTTTTCTTTATTCAAACGTTCAATTAAACCCTGCGACTTTCGTCTATTTCCTACAAAGGGCCACGGCGCAGACGCTTTTGACTTCTGCCGGTCTGTGCTTCAGAGTGTGCGCCCTTCATAACAACATCCCCTGGTCCGGCCACTGCCTGCGCGCAGTCTGTCGCCGGAATGCCCGCTTTTTGTCTGTCGTAACGAGGTTTGCACACCATGAATGCAGTGATTGCCGCGGTCGGGCTCATGCTGATCCTGAGTCTGTCCCGCGTGCATGTGGTCATCGCCCTGATCATCGGCGCACTGGCCGGAGGTCTGGTCGGTGGGCTGGGTATCGAGGGCACGCTCAAGGCCTTCAATGGTGGCCTGGGTGGCGGTGCCACGGTGGCGTTGTCGTATGCGTTGCTCGGCGCCTTCGCGGTGGCCATCGCCAAGTCGGGCTTGGCCCATGCCCTGGCTGACCGGGCGCTGGCGATGATCGATCGCCAGGGCCATGCCGACGGTGGCAAGGTCAAATGGCTGCTGATCGGCCTGATGCTGGTAGTGGCGGTGTCGTCGCAGAACATCCTGCCGATCCACATCGCCTTCATCCCGTTGCTGGTGCCGCCGCTGCTGTACGTGCTGACCCGCCTGCGCATCGATCGCCGGCTGATCGCCTGCGTTATCACCTTCGGCCTGATCACCCCGTACATGTTCCTGCCGGTCGGTTTCGGCAACATCTTCCTCAACGAGATCCTGCTGGCCAACGTCGCCCGCGCCGGCGTCGACGTGAGCGGGGTCAATGTCACCCATGCCATGGCCATCCCCGCAGCGGGCATGCTCGCCGGCCTGCTGCTGGCGGTGTTCTTCAGCTATCGCAAGAAGCGTGTCTATGACCTGGAGCGCATCGAGCAGGTCGAGCAGGTCAGCGTGCAGTACAACCCGGTGACCCTGCTGGTGGCCGGGGTGGCGATTGGCGCCGCGTTCATCATCCAGCTGTGGCTGGATTCGATGATCATCGGCGCGATGGTTGGCTTCCTGATCTTCTCGCTGTCGGGCATCGTGCGCTGGAAGGACACTGACGACCTGTTCACCGAAGGCATGAAGATGATGGCGATGATCGGCTTCATCATGATCGCCGCATCCGGTTTTGCCGAAGTGATGAAGGCCACCGGCGAGGTGAAGAGCCTGGTGGAGACCTCGGCGCAGTGGATCGACCACAGCAAGGGCATCGGCGCGCTGCTGATGCTGCTGGTGGGGCTGCTGGTGACCATGGGCATCGGCTCGTCGTTCTCCACCGTGCCGATCCTGGCGGCGATCTTCGTGCCGCTGTGCGTGCAGTTGGGCTTCGATCCGCTGGCCACCGTGTGCATTGTCGGCACCGCCGGTGCCCTGGGCGATGCCGGTTCACCGGCTTCGGACTCGACCCTGGGGCCGACCTCCGGGCTGAACGTGGATGGCCAGCATCACCATATCTGGGACACCGTGGTGCCGACGTTCCTGCACTACAACCTGCCGCTGCTGGCGTTTGGCTGGTTGGCGGCGATGACGCTCTGATCCTGAGGGACAGATGCCAGCGTGGGAGCGGGCTAGCCCCGCGATCACCGGCGAAGCCGGTGCCATAAAACGCATCGCTCCCGCGCGACCCATGGGGGCAAAGGCCCGCCTCTGATCAGCCGCGAGTCGGCGCCGGCACGATGCGGTTGAGGACGGTGCTGCCGTCCTTGCTGCGGGTCAGGTACACCGGCAGCACCTTGGGCAGCGTGTCGACCAGGCGTTCGACCTCACGGGTGCTGTAGATGCCACTGATGCGAATGCTCGCGGTGCTGTCGTCGGCCAGCGTCAGCGGCTTGTCCAGGTAGCGGTTGATCACCGGCAACGCCTGGCCGAGGCTGAGGTTGTCCAGCACCAGCCTGCCACTGCGCCAGGCCAGGCTGTTGGCGTAGTCGTCGCTCTGGTTCAGCTCGGGTTCGAAATCGCCCTTGTGGTAGCTGGCCTGCATGCCCGGGCCAAGGCGATAGCCGCCGGCGTTGCCACCGCTGCTGACCAGCACCGAACCTTCCACCAGCGTCACCTTGACCTGGTCTTCGTATTTCCACACGTTGAACTGGGTCCCGGTGACCCGGGTCTGGCCGTTGGCGGCGTGGACGATGAACGGGTGGCTGCTGTCGTGGGTGACCTTGAAGAACGCCTCGCCCTTGATCAGGGTGACCCGGCGCTCATCCTTGAAGTTCAGGAAGCGCAGCTCGCTGTTGAGATTCAGCTCGACGCTGCTGCCGTCGCTCAGGCGCACCTGCCGCAGGTGGTCGCTGGCTTCGAAATGCTGGTAGCTGTTGGGCAGCCAACCCTGTTCCCAACCGACCCAGCCGGCGAGCGGCAGGGCGAGCAGGGCGATGGCGGCGGCGGAGGCGAACGGGCGCCAGTGGCGAGTCGCCACCGGACGCCGCACGGGCAGCGGGACCACCTCGGCGCTGCGCGGCAGCAGGTCGGCGGTGTCCCAGATTTCCAGCATCGCCTGATATTCCTCGGCGTGCCGCGGGTCGGCCGCCAGCCACTGGCCGAACGCCTCGCGCTCGGCCGCCGTGCAATCGTCGGCGTGCAGGCGCATGCACCAATGCGCGGCGGCATCGGTGATTGCATCGTCTTCGCTTGGAATGTGGCGGTCCTGGTTCATCGCGGCTCCCGGTTTTGCGGCATTCTACCCCCGGGCGGGGGGTTCCGAGAACGAGTTAATGGCGAATGACTATCAATTGTGCAGTTTTTCGTCGTATCTGCGGTTGGGTTTCATCTGCGACAGGGCAGGGACTTCATGAGTGTCGACAAGGGCGGTAGCGCCAAGCCTTGACTTTCTCTTGCACCGCACGCTAGTTTCCCAGCCCATGAACCCATTCCCGCAGCGTAGCGCCCTCAGCATTATTACCGCCATTATCAGATTGGCGGGCTAGCGCACACATGCACTGAACCCGCCCTGGAGGCGGGTTTCTTCTCTCTGACTCCTGGGCACGACAAAAAAACCAGGAGTCATCGATGACCAGCCTCAGCGCCGCCCCACGTACCCCGGCCACCCCCCAGCAACTGCTGTCCGAGCAAGTGCGCCGGATTCTCTCGGCGCCGGTGTACGACCTGGCCATCGAAACCCCCTTGCAAGCGGCGCCTGCCCTGTCGGCCAGCCTGGGCAACCAGGTCTTGCTCAAGCGCGAAGACCTGCAACCGACGTTCTCCTTCAAGATCCGCGGCGCCTACACCCGTCTGTCGCGCCTGACGCCCGCCCAGCGCGAGCGTGGGGTCATCACTGCGTCGGCCGGCAACCATGCCCAGGGCGTGGCCCTGGCCGGCTCGCACCTGGGCATCAAGACCACCATCGTCATGCCCACCACCACCCCCTCGCTCAAGGTCGAGGGCGTGCGCTCACGCGGTGGCCATGTGGTGCTGCATGGCGAAAGCTTCCCCCATGCCCTGGCCCATGCCCTGCAACTGGCCGATCGCGACGGCGCGACCTTCGTGCCGCCGTTCGATGACCCCGACGTCATCGCCGGGCAGGGCACCGTGGCCATGGAGATCCTGCGCCAGCACCCCGGCCCGCTGCATGCGATCTTCGTCCCCGTCGGTGGCGGCGGCCTGATCGCCGGCATCGCCGCCTACGTCAAGTACTTGCGCCCCGAGGTCAAGGTGATCGGCGTCGAGCCGCAAGACTCCAACTGCCTGCAGGCCGCCATGGCCGCCGGCGAGCGGGTGATCCTGCCGCAGGTCGGCACCTTCGCCGACGGCGTGGCGGTGGCGCAGATCGGCGCGCACTGCTTCGAACTGTGCCGCCACTTCGTCGACGAGGTGGTGACGGTCAGCAGCGACGAACTGTGCGCGGCGATCAAGGACATCTACGACGACACCCGTTCGATCACCGAGCCCTCCGGCGCCCTGGCCGTGGCCGGCATCAAGCGCTATGTGGCCCGCGAAGGGTTGCAGGGCCAGGCCCTGGTCGCCATCGACTCCGGCGCCAACGTCAACTTCGACCGCCTGCGCCATGTGGCCGAGCGCGCCGAGCTGGGTGAGCAGCGCGAGGCGATCATCGCCGTGACCATCCCCGAGCGCCCCGGCAGCTTCCGCGCCTTCTGCCTGGCCCTGGGCAAGCGCCAGATCACCGAGTTCAACTACCGCTACTACCCGGGCAAGGAAGCGCGCCTGTTCGTCGGCGTGCAGACCCACCCCCAACACGACCCACGTGAGCAATTGCTGGCCAGCCTGGGCGAGCAGGGCTATCAGGTGCTCGACCTGACCGACAACGAACTGGCCAAGCTGCACGTGCGGCACACCGTCGGCGGCCACGCGGCGCCGGGGGCTGGTGAGCGGGTGCTGCGCTTCGAGTTCCCCGAGCGTCCGGGGGCACTGCTGGGCTTCCTCGAACGCCTGGGCAAGCGTTGGAATATCAGCCTGTTCCACTACCGCAACCATGGCGCGGCACAGGCGCGGGTATTCGCCGGGCTGGAGGTGCCCGACGACGAGCTGGCCGGGCTGCCACGGGCGCTGGACGAGATGGGCTATCAGTACTGGGACGAGACGGAGAATCCGGCTTATCGGTTGTTCATGGGGTAGGCCGGCTTGCGCTGGATCAATGCCCGCCTGGCCATTCCGGCGGATGCTGAACACCTACCGTCAGCTTGAGAGGACCCGGGCCATGAGCAGCACGTTCTTCATCCCCGCCGTGAACATCATGGGCATCGACTGCCTGGAAGAGGCGATGACGGCGATAGCCGGCTACGGCCTGCGCAAGGCGCTGATCGTCACCGACGTCGGGCTGGCCAAGGCCGGTGTGGCCGAGCGCATCGCCGGGATGCTGGCCATGCGCGACATTGACTCGCGGGTGTTCGACGGCGCCAAGCCCAACCCGAGCATCGCCAACGTCGAGGCGGGGCTGGCGATGCTGCGTCGCGAGGGCTGCGACTGCGTGGTCTCGTTGGGCGGTGGCTCGCCCCATGACTGCGCCAAGGGCATCGCCCTGTGCGCCACCAACGGCGGGCATATCAGCGACTACGAGGGCGTGGACCGTTCGAGCAAGCCGCAGCTGCCGCTGATCGCGATCAACACCACGGCGGGCACGGCGAGCGAGATGACCCGTTTCTGCATCATCACCGACGAGGCGCGCCATGTGAAAATGGCCATCGTCGACCGCAACGTCACGCCGATCCTGTCGGTCAACGACCCCGCGCTGATGGTCGGCATGCCCAAGGGCCTTACCGCCGCCACCGGCATGGACGCGCTGACTCACGCCATCGAGGCCTATGTGTCCACCGCGGCCACGCCGATCACCGACGCCTGCGCGCTCAAGGCCGTCAGCCTGATCAGCGACAACCTGCGCCAGGCGGTGGCTGACGGCGGCGACCTGGTGGCGCGGGAGAACATGGCCTATGCCCAGTTCCTGGCGGGCATGGCGTTCAACAATGCCTCGCTGGGCTACGTGCACGCCATGGCGCACCAGTTGGGCGGTTTCTACGACCTGCCCCATGGCGTGTGCAACGCGGTGCTGCTGCCCCATGTGCAGCGCTTCAACGCCAAGGTCAGCGCCGCGCGCCTGCGTGACGTGGCCAAGGCCATGGGGGTGAAGGTGTGCGGGCTGGACGCGGAGCAGGGGGCGGGCGCGGCGATCTCGGCCATCGAGCACCTGGCGGCGGCCATCGGCATTCCAGCCGGGTTGGCGGAACTGGGGGCCAAGGTCGAGGATGTGCCGATGCTGGCGGTCAATGCGCTGAAGGATGCCTGTGGGTTGACCAACCCCCGGGTAGCCAGCCAAGTGGAGATCGAGGCGATCTTCAAGGCGGCGTTCTAGCCCGGTCGAGTCATCGCGGGGCAAGCCCGCTCCCACAAGGGCCGCGAGATCCGGCTCTTGTGGGACTTTCCCTCAGCGTTCGCGCATGAAGAACCCGGCCACATATTTGCGGAAGGTCTCCAGGCTCTTGAAGTCAGCGTAGCGCTTGAAGTTCTCGGCATCGGGCTCCGGCCCGATCGGCTGCTCCAGCAGCGATACCGACAGCACCCGGTCCTGGTCCGAGGTCAGCACCAGTTCGTCCATCACCTGGCCGCCGATCACCGGGCGGCGCATCAACACCTTCACGCCCTTGCTCGCCATCCAGTCGATCAGCGACACCAGCGCCTTGAGCGGCTCGCGTTCTTCGTCGCGGTACACCGGGAACAGGTGCCCGCGCGACAGCACCGGCACGCTGGCGACGTGGATCAGTTCGTAGAAATGGCTGCCGGCGGTGGCCGGAGAATACAGCGCCAGGGCCAGCAGTGGCCCGCTTGCGCGGTTGCCGCCCCAGTACTGGTGGTGGCCCTGGAAGTCGAAGCCGTCCTCGCTGCGGTTGTTGAACAGCTTGCGCCCCTTGACCTGGTCCACGCAGTCGAGCAGCAGGCCGTGCCGACGGTGGTTGCCGAACACCGTGGCCTCGCGCAGGCGCGCCTTGAGCATCATCATGTGCTTCATGTCCAGGCGGGTTTCCAGGTAGTTGCTGGCGGGCACCCGCTCCAGCAGCGGGTAGCGGCTGGCGACAGTGCGCAGGTCGGCGAACTGCGCGGTGAGGTCCTTTTTCAGGTGGGTGGCGTAGAGGTTCAGGCCGCTGGCCTCGATCCAGGTCAGCAGCAGCGACAGCAGGCGCTGCTGCTCGCGGCGTTCGCCGGGCTCTCGTGGCGTCGCGGGTGCTTCGCTGTCACTGGCGCGGCGGTAGTCGCCGAGCAGGCGCAGTGGCGCATCCGGCGCCAGCCAGGCGGCCGGCGCGGCGCTTTCCTCGGCGCGCTCGCCGGCTTCGCGCTCATCCTTGCTGAACGGGCAGCCGGGGGTGTGCTCGGGGGTCTCGGGGTTGTTGCGCAGGAACAGGGTGCCGGTGCTGCCGTTCAACGAGACGTTGAGCACCGGCAGGGCATCCTTGCGGCAGTCGCAGGCCAGCCATTGGTTGGCGCTGCGGATCTTCATCAGCCATTGGTTGGCCTGCAACAGGCGCGGGCCGGTGAGGGTGCCACGGACGAAGCCCACCAGCAGTTCGTCCTCTGCCGGGGTCAGGCTGCGCACCAGGGCGCCGGATTTTTCGATGATTCGCATTGAGGGGCAGCTCCAAGCTACAAGCCTCAAGCTTCAAGCAAAGCGCGGCGGCTTTCAACTTGAAGCTTGCAGCCTGGAGCTTGCCGCTCACTGGCCGGCGAACAGTTTGGCGGCGCGGGCGCGGATTTCCTCGGGGCTGAGGTCTTCCTTGTGGGTGGAGACGAACCACAGGTTGTTGAACGGATCCTTCAGGGTGCCGCTGCGGTCGCCGTAGAACTGGTCCTGCACTTCGCGTACGGCTGTCGCGCCGGCGCGCAAGGCCTGGGCATAGACTTTGTCGCAGTCCTCGACATACAGGTGCAGGCCAACCGCCGGCGTCTCGATGGTCTCGCTGGGTTTGAGGCCGCCCTCCATGTCGCAGGGCGAGCCCAGCATCAGCGAGGAGTCGCCGATTTTCAACTCGGCATGGCCGATGCTGCCGTCAGGGCCTTCGAGGCGGAACATTTCCACGGCACCGAAGGCGCTCTTGTAGAACTCGATGGCCTTGGCGGCCTCCTTGATGCCGAGGTAGGGGGTGAGGCTGTGCTGGCCTTCGGGGATGGGCTTGGCTGCCATTTGCGTAATCTCCTTTCACGTGGGGTGGGTTGCAACGCCTTGGTGATTAGAGTCGTCTGCGCGGGCGGAAAATCGACTGTCGCCTTATATCGATTGTCTCTAAAAAAGCGAAGGGGCCGCGATGCGGCCCCATTTGCTCGTCAGCTTCAGAAGATGTAGTCGGTGGTCAGGAAGCTCGACTGCCGGTTGCGGATGATCTCGCTGATCAGTTCTTTGTTGGCTTCCTGGAACTTGGTCGCCACCAAGGTGCGGATGGAGAACACGCGCAATGCGTCATGCACCGACAAGGTCCCTTCGGCGCTGTTCTTGCGGCCGTTGAACGGGTAGGTATCCGGCCCACGCTGGCATTGGGCGTTGAGGTTGATCCTGCCGACCTGGTTGGCGAAGGTATCGACCAGCGCGCCGATGGTCTGCGGGTCGTTGCCGAACAGGCTCAGCTGCTGGCCGTAGTCGGAATCGAGCACGTAGTCGATCACGCTCTGCAGGTCGCGATAGGGCACCACCGGCACCAGCGGGCCGAACTGTTCCTCGTGATAGACGCGCATGTCCTGGCTGACCGGGTAGAGCAGCGCAGGGTAGAAGAACGAGCCGCGGCTCTGCCCACCGCCCTCGTTGAGCACCCGGGCACCCTTGGCGGTGGCGTCGTCCACCAGGCCGTCGAGGTAGTCGAGCTTGCCGGGTTCGGGCAGCGGCGTCAGCGCAACGCCCGGCTCCCAAGGCATGCCGGGCTTGAGCGCGGCGAGCTTGCGCTGGAACTTGTCGAGGAATGCCTCGACCACGTCCTCGTGGACGAACAGGATCTTCAACGCGGTGCAACGCTGGCCGTTGAACGACAGGGCGCCGGTGACGGCTTCTTCGACGGCGTTGTCGAGGTCGACCTGGGGCAGGACGATCCCGGGGTTCTTGGCGTCCAGGCCCAGCGCCGCGCGCAGGCGGTGCGGGCGAGGGTGGAGCTTCTTCAGGTCGCTGGCGGCCTTGTGGGTGCCGATGAAGGCGAACACGTCGACCTTGCCGCTGGCCATCAGCGCGCTGACGGTCTCGCGGCCGCGCCCGTAGATGACGTTGATCACCCCGGGCGGGAAGCTGTCGCGGAAGGCCTCGAGCAGCGGGCGGATCAGCAGCACGCCGAACTTGGCGGGCTTGAACACCACGGTGTTGCCCATGATCAACGCCGGGATCAACGTGGTGAAGGTTTCGTTGAGCGGGTAGTTGTAGGGGCCCATGCACAGCGCCACGCCCAGCGGCGCCCGACGGATCTGGCCGAGGGTGCCCTGTTCGAGCTCGAAGCGGCTGGAGCGACGGTCGAGGTCCTTGAGCGCCTCGATGGTGTCGACGATGTAGTCGCAGGTGCGGTCGAACTCCTTCTCCGAATCCTTGAGGTTCTTGCCGATCTCCCACATCAGCAGCTTGACCACTGCCGTGCGCTGCTCGCGCATGCGCGCCAGGAAGGTTTCGACATGCCCGATGCGCTCGGCCACGCGCATGTTCGGCCAGGCGCCGCGGCCCTTGTCGTAGGCGGCCACGGCCGCGTCGAGGGCGCTGAGCGCGGTATCGGCGTCCAGCAGCGGCGCGCTGCCAAGGATCACCTGGCGTTCGCTGTCACCTTCCTTGAGCCACACCGGGCTGCGCACGGTGGCCAGCGGCCCGTCCCAGCGGCGCAGTTCACCGCTGACCAGATAGTCGCGTTGCTCCAGGGGCGCGCCCAGGCGCCAGTCTTCTGGGATGTCCTCGGGGGCGGGAAACAGCGAGTCGAGCAGACGGTCCATGGGTACTGCACCTCTAATCCGGATGATGAAACGCTTCAGCTTGCGAGCATGCGCCGCCTGCCTGAAAATTGCCAGCCTGGCGCAGCCGCTTGCGATCATTCCTCGAACGGTGGCGGGAACACCTCGGCGTCCATCAGCCTCATCGCGCCGATAGACAGGCCATAGTCCCTGGCCCGTGGATCGGCGAAGGTGCGCAGTCGCTGCCACAGCTGCGGCTGAGTGTAGTCTGGCAGGTCCTGCAGCCCACGCAGTTCACGACGATACTGCAAGGGCAGGTCGTTCCAGATACTCCAGTCGTCGGCATCGGTGTTTTCCAGCATCTCTTCGTACTCGTCGTCGGCTACCAGCAGGTCGACGCCATTTTGCTCGTAGTAGGCCTGGATCTGCTGGCTGACGCGTTCGCCGAGTTCGGCGCTCTCCAGCCACAGCGCCTGGGCCGCCACCCGCGACAGGTGCAGGTTGTCCGGTAAATGGGTGAACCGGTTGTCGCGCAGGTCGACGACGACGGGGCGCCAGCCGTCATCGTCGCGGATGCCGGTTGGCCAGTCGGTAAGCTGGCAACTGTTGAGACTGAGCACGTCCAGGGTGTCCAGGCGGCTCAGGTCGGGGCTGCGCCCCAGTGGATTATGCGACAGGTCCAGCAACCGAAGACCGTCCAGGCGGTCCAGGGCAACCTGGTTGGTGTCGTTCCAGAGGAGGCCATTGTCCTGCATATCGAGCCATTGCAGTGAACGCGGCGCGGTGATCGCAGGCACCTGTGCGAAACCGCAGTTTTTCAGATGCAGGCGTTGCAACTGGGGAAACCGCTCGAGGAATTCTGCGGGCAGTTCGTTCAGGGCAGGGTTGGCGGTCAGGTCGATGCGCTGAATATGGGTGAAGCTATCAGGTAGTGCCAGCGAGGCCAGGTCCTGGTTGGTCAGGGCCAGGTCGGTCAGGCTGATCTGGTGGATGACTTGGCCCTCTTCCTCGGAGAACTCCGAGATCCGCTGCCAGTTGCTTACCAGTCGGCGTGCCGCGGCCTGGCGCAGTGGGTTGTCACCTGCCCAGGCGCGCACCTGGTCGCGGAACGCCAGCAGTTGCTGCTCCAGTTCGGTGAGCTGCAGTGCCGGATCCAGACCAGCCTCCAACCACTGGCTCAGTTGTTCGTTGACATGAACATCGGCTGTTTCGGGGTAGAGCGCCCGGTAGCGAAGGAAGAACCCGCCGAGTTCCATGCGCTGCACGGGCGGTGCAGGCTCGTGCATGCCGCCGCGCAGCTGGCCCTGGTTGCCCCAACCCGGCGTCGAGTCGTTCAGTAGCCGTCCGGCCAGGGCGCGGTCCGACAGGGCCAGGGTGTGGATCCTGCGGCGCAACTCATCGACATGGGTGGCGGTCAGGCCAAGGGCCGCACGGTCGTCTGAGGACAGCGCCTGCATGACCGCCCGGCAAAGGTCGTGGTCCTGTTGCAGAGGGACCGGTCGTTCGCCGAGGTAGGCTTCGTAGCCCTCGGCTGACTTGAGCACGGTACAGAGGCGGCTGGCGTCTTGCGCCCCGGCGATAAGAAGCAGCGGGCCTTGGGGGGACGCTACCCGTAGCTCCAGGCGCAGTTGCTCCGGCCAGCCACGCAGCTGCGGCATCGCGTTGATGATCAGGCGTTCGCTGAGCAGGCTGGCCTGGTGGGGGAGATACAACCCCTTCAGTGCACTCTTCAGGGCACTTTCGTCACGCTGGACGGCCTGAGTGGCCCGCCGCAGGCGCTGGCTGCCGTCTTCGAGGGTGACGGCTTCGAGGCTCTCCATCAACGGGCTGCTGGCGAGGCGTGACATGCCCTTGCCAGCCAGGTGCAAGCTGCCGATCAACGCCAGGTTCAGGCCCACTGACTTGAGGTGGGCCATGGCTTGCTCGCGGTCACCGACCTGCCAGGCCTCGTAACCTTCGTAGACTTCATCCAGGAGTTGGTAGGCAATCACCGCGGTCATGATCGTGCCCAGCGCGGGGACGAACATCCCGGCGATCATCAGCATATCGAGGCCGGCGCTGTCCCAGAGGGCCTTGCGCGCTTTGCGCGCCTGCTCGTCGGCCTGCGCGGTAGGCACGGCCAGTTGCAGTGCTTCGCGCTTCAGGCGCGCCAGGTGGTCGTCGTGGAGAAAATCGTAAAGGCCTGCCTCGAACGCAAGGGCGCGCAGGCGCAGGTCACCACCGGTGTTCTGTCTCAACCGGCTGGTGAACTGACCCTGTTGCTCGCTTGGCACGCAAGCCATGAAAGCCTGGAGAAACGGCGCCTGCTGCAAGTCGCTGCGCAACTGTCGATGAAGCGCCTCGAGGCTGTCGAAAGCGCGCAGGCTGTCGACCTGTCCCGGCAGGTAGAGCACGATGCCCGAAGTGACGGTATCGATCAGGGCCGCCTCATGCAAGGGGATGCCGAACAGGCTCAGCTGGCTGCAGGGCAATGCTTTGCCATCTTCCAGCACGGCCTGCAGCGCATCCCATCCGGCGCCGGTGAGGCGGTGGCGGACGCGGGCCAGGTCAGCCGCCAGGCGCAGGTTGTTCTGGTAAACGCGCAGCATCGCCGCACGCACTCCGGATGCGGCGAAAGCGGTATGCAGGTGGTCCTGGTAAGCCTGGCCGAGGTCCAGCTCCCGGCAGGTGCTGGCGAAAGCCTCTGGCGACAGTGCCAGGGCCTTGATCTGGATCTGCTCCGAGGGCAGGTCGATGTCGACTTCGGTTTCGCTGTCGCCCAGTGTCGTCCGGCCGGTGACCACGATCCTGCTGGCCTGCCAGTCACTGTCCAGGGCGAGGGCGCTGTCGCGGCTGAAGGTGACGGTGTCGCTGAAATTCTGCAGGGCGGCCTCGAGCAAGCTGTGGTGTTCGTGGTGCGAGAGATAGACCTGGAAGCTGTAGAGGTGCTTCACCCTGACCAGCGACGCGCTGCGCAACGGTGCGCTGAACGCGTGCTGCGCGCGCAGGCGTTCGGCAAGCAGGGGCTCGGCGAATGCGTTGATGCTCTTCAGCCCGCGCAGGCGCTTTGCCAATGCACGCTGCGCTTGCATCAGGCGTGCCTGGCTGGCGCGCACCGCTTCGCGCAGGTGTGGCGCGGCATTGGCGAACCAGGCGGCCTCGGCGGCGGGCAGGCCCTGCGTCGGCAGGATGGCATCGCTCAGTCGCTGCCAGTGCTCGGCATTGGCCTCCCGCGCCCAGGCGGGTAGCTGGCGCTCCAGGAGCGCATGGTGGGGGTTGGGAGTATTCGCTGTCATCTGTGGCTCCTTGCAAAGCGCACATCAGAGCAGCTGTGAAGGTGCTGTCGGTGGTACATGCTTGTAGCGGCAAAACAGGCCTCAATATTGGCCGCGCAGCGCCGATAACTGCGTAATCGACTGCCATCACCTGCCTATGACCACTCCCCAGCACTCTCAAGAACTCACGCCAGCTCCAGTCGGGACGTTGCGCCAATCGCTCAATCGTCTTTTGCCGGTCGGCCTCGCCCTGGTGGGAATCGGCCTGTCGGTCGCCCTGGGGCATCTGGATGCGCAGCGCGAGCGCAGTGAACAACTGGGCAATCTCGCGGCCCGTCTGGCGGGAATGCGCGGCGCACTGGAAGCCCAGTTGGGCGCGGCGTTTGGCCAGGCCGAAGGCATCGCCCAGTTGATCAGCGCCGACGGCGGTATCAGCCCGGCGCACTTTCACGGCATGGCCCGCGATGCCCTGCAGTCGATCCCCTACATGCGCCACATTGTGTTGGCGCCGGGGGATGTCATCGATGATGTCTATCCGATGGCCGGCAATGAGCGGCTGATCGGGCTGGACTACCGGCAACTGCCGGATCAGTTCCCGTTGCTGCAGTCGGCCCGCGAGCAGGCCCAGCCGGTGCTCGCCGGCCCGCTGCAGCTGTACCAAGGCGGGCGGGCGCTGATCTACCGGCGGCCGGTGTTCGTCACCGGCAAGCGCGGCGTGCAGTTCTATTGGGGTAATGTGTCGATCGTCGCCGATATCGACCGCTTGCTGCTCACGGCAGGGCTGCGCCCGGACACTGAGTTCGAGCTGGCCGTGCGCGGCAGTGACGGCAAGGGCGCAGAGGGTGCGCTGATCTGGGGCAACCCACGGTTGTTCGATACGCCTCAGGTGACGATGACCGTGCAGGTTCCGGGCGGCGCCTGGCAACTGGTGGCGGTGCCGCGCGGCGGCTGGTCGGGGCTGGACCTGTTCGGCTCGCCGCTGTTCCTGTTCGCCTTGAGCTGCACGGGTGTGTTCAGCCTGTTCGTCGCGCAGCTCAATCGCAAGCAGCGCCTGCTCGAGCAACGCAATCGCGAGCTGCAGCGCTACCAGGCCCAGCTCGAACGCCTGGCCCACTACGACACCATCACCGGGTTGCCCAATCGTATCCTGTTCCAGCAGCAACTGAGCACGGCCATCCTGCAGGGCCATGGCCTGGCGGTGCTGATGCTCGACATCGACGGTTTCAAGCAGGTCAATGACAGCCTGGGGCACCCGATGGGCGACCTGCTGCTGCAGCAGGCGACCGCGCGTTTCCTGCAGGAGCTCGACAGCCAGGATCGTCTCTGCCGCCTGGGCGGCGACGAGTTCGTGTTCATGCTGCAGGGCGCCCAGGGGCAGGTGAACCAGCAGGTCCGCGCCTTGCTGCGCTGCCTGCAGCGGCCATTCGACCTCAATGGCAACGCCGCTCTGGTCACCGGTAGCATCGGCCTGGCCTGGTGCCCGCAGCATGGCGAGGACGCCGACAGCCTGTTGCGCCATGCCGACACCGCCATGTACGCCGCCAAGGAGGCCGGCCGCGACGCCTGGCGACCTTATCACCCGGACATGACCGAGCGCCTGCAACAGCGCCTGGAGCTGGAGCGCAACCTGCGCCGGGCGTTGGAGCACAATGAGTTCGAGCTGTGGTACCAGCCCAAGGTCGATCTGTTCAGCGGGCAGCTGGAGGGCGTCGAGGCGCTGTTGCGCTGGCGCGACCCGGAGCATGGCCTGATCTCGCCGGGGGAGTTCATCCCCCTGGCCGAGCGCACCGGGTTGATCATCCCGCTTGGCGAGCGGGTGCTGGAACTGGCCTGCGCCCAGTTGGCCGAATGGCGTGCCAGTGATGGCCTGCCCGGGCCGCTGGCGATCAACGTCGCGGCCCTGCAGATCGAGCGCAGCGACTACGTGACCAGCCTCGCCTCGGCGCTGGAGCGCCATGGCCTGCCGGCCAACCTGCTGGAGGTGGAAATCACCGAGAGCCTGCTGATGGAAAGCCAGCAGCAGGCCTGCGCGGTGCTGGCGCAATTGCAGGCCATGGGCGTGGCCACGGCGGTGGACGACTTCGGTACCGGCTATTCGTCACTGGCCTACCTGCGCGCGCTGCCGATCGACCACCTGAAGATCGACCGTGCTTTCATCAAGGACCTGCCCGCAGACGACGACGCGGTGGCCATCGCCAGGGCGATCATCGATCTGGGGCATGCCCTGGGCTTTCGCATCACCGCCGAAGGCATCGAGACCCAGGAGCAGTACGATTTCCTGCGCCACGCCGGTTGCGACCAGGGGCAGGGTTTCCTGCTCGGACGACCGATGCCGGCCGAGGCGTTGCGCGGCTGGCTGGCCGAGAACCACGAGCGTCGGCATCGCCCGCCTGGGCGTTAGCTCGCTTCTTCCACGCCCAGGCTCGCATACCCCACCCGCGGCACTTGCCCCAGGCGCTGCTCGACCAGTGCCAGCAGCGACTCGCCGCTGGCCAGGTAGGCATCGCCGAAATCGTGCCCGCCGAGTGCGCTGGGGTGGGCCACCAGCTCCAGCACCCCATGCTCGGGGGCAAGGCCTGCCTTGAGGTCGGCCGGAGTGCAGACGAAGTCGGCGGTGCTCCCGGCGAGCTGGCGCAGGCGCCGGTTGAGCAGGCTCTTGAACACGCGCTTGGCCGGCCCGATGTTGTGCCCGACGTTGCGCGCCAGGCGGATCGGCACCCCCTGGGCGCGGGCGAAGCGGGCGACGATGACGCCCACCGGCCAGATGTTGTGTACGTGCTGGTGCGAGTCCAGGTGGCTGGGCATCAGGCCGTGGTCCAGGCAACGCTTCCATTGCGCCTCCAGTTCCGCTTCCACAGCGGCCCGCTCGCGGCGCGACAGGCGCAGGGTGCGTTGCTTCAGGCGCAGGTCGAACTCGCCATGGGGCGTGCAGAAGCGCGGCTCGGCGAGGATCGCCTGGCTCAGCGGGCGGCCATAGGTGAGGTTGAAGTGCAACCCCACCCGGCCCTTGAGCGCCGGTTGCTGGGCCAGCATGCAGGCGGTGGCGAAAGCCGGCATGTTGGCCATGGCCGTAGCCGAGCTGATCAGCCCGGCCTGGAAGGCATGCAGGATGACCGCGTTGGTGTGGGCGCTGAGGCCGAAATCGTCAGCGTTGACTATGACCTGGGATGGCATCCGGGCGCTCCTGTGGCGGGGTGGGGGCGACAATATCGGCATCCTGGCGCGGCGAACGCCTGCGCAGGCGTGGCTTGAGCCAGTGCCAGCAGCGTAGCGCCAGCCCCAGCAGCACGCCGTCGGGGCGCCAGCTGTAGCTGCTCAGGCGCCATTGTTCGACCTGGCCGGTCATGCGCTCGTGCAACTGGTGGCTGGAGTTGTCCAGGCTGACCCGAGAGGCATCGACCCACTTCCAGTCTTCGTCCAGGCCCCAGTGAATCCATTCTTCGAGCAGCACGCGGCCGCTGCCCAGGTCACGGTGTTCGGGGACGAAGGCGAGGTTGTAGTCGTAGATTCGGCCGCGCTCCAACAGGCCCAGGCGGTAACTGATACAGCGCCCGTCCAGTTCCAGCAGTACCAGGCACACCAGGCCTTCGCCGGCCAGGGCGGTGAAGGCCTGGTACATCCATGGGCGACGCTGGGCGCCGGAGAAGATGCCGACCTCGTCGTCGCCTTTCCAGCTGGTCGCTTCGACGGCGCTGATGGCGTCGAGCAGTTCACCCATGTTCTCGGGAGTGGCGACGACCCGGCGCACGCTGGCACCGCAGGCCTTGATGCGTTTGCGCGCGCGGCGCAGCTTGTAGCGCGGGTCGCCGCCGACTTCCTGGCGGTCCTGCTCGTTGATGCGATGCACCGGCACCCGGCAGGTCAGGCGCTGCTGCCAGGTGGAACTGGCGCCGGCCCACTGGCGCAGCCAGCCATCGTGCTCGGGGTTGTCCGGTACCTCGTTCAATTGCAGCAAGGCATGCGGTAGCCGCTTGCGTATGGCCTGCAGGACCTGGTCGGCATACAGCGCCGGCAGGTCGATGAGCAGGGCGATACGGTCGCTCAGCGGGTAGCCCAGGTGGCGCACCACCGGGGCGAACAGCGGGCCGAAGGGTTCGCGGCTGCGGATCAGCGGCAGGCACAGGCACAGGCGCTCGTCCTGGTAGCCGAGCAGGACCTGCAGCCGCTGGCCCGGCAGCAGGGCAGACTCGGCGGCGCGCAGCCAGCCAAGGTGGTTGAACGGCGTGCTGCCGGACAGGCGCCTGCGCAGCGCCTCGTAGTCGGCGGCGGGGAAGTCGCCGGCGCGCAGCGAGGCGCACCATTTCAGTTGCAGGCCCATGGGCTCAACCCGCCGTGGCCGAAGAGGCCGGAGCTTCCGGCTTGCGCAACGGTTCGAGGCGCGAGGCGGTGTAGCGGCTTTCGCGGAAGAACTTCCAGCGGCCGAACAGGCAGTACACGTTCATGATCCGTCCTTGTTCCTGATAACCCATGCGCAGGTGCAGCTTGAGCGCCGGAATATTGTGCTGCTCGCACACGTCCACCACCTTGGTGCAGCCCTGGGCGGCCATGGCCTTCCACAGTTCCAGCTGCAGGTCCACCGACAGCTCGGTACCCCAGTATTTGCGGATCAGCTCGCCGCCGAACTCGAAGAACTCCCCCGGCCCGACCGGGAACCAGCAACCGTAGTAGTGACGGTCGTGGTAATGGCGGCTGCTGCCCCAGATGAATGCCACGGCGTTGTTGTCGTCGTCGAGGAACATCAACCCGGTGTGGCCCTCGGTGGCCAGCTCGCGCATGGTCTCGACCCGGTCGCCGAAGTGGCGGGCGAAAGCACGCACGTTGTGCACGGTGATGTGCTCGACGCGCAGGGCGCCATAGGGCTTGAGCCGGTGCGGTGGCACCGGGCTGACCAGGTCGCGCTCCATCCACAACAGTTCCCAATGATAGAAGACGTAGTGCCGGAAGGCGCTACCGAGGGTGTCACGCAGTCCCTTGCGCTTGATGCGGTCCTGGATCTTGGTGAATGCAGTCATGGTGCCTCCTGGGCATGGCTGATCGAGGTGCGTCTCATGACGCGCTCCAGGTCAGGGCGAATACGGTCTGCCCTGGCAGTTGAAAGTGGATCTGGCCATCCGTGCAACTGAAGCTGGCGCGGCGGCTCTGGTTGTCGGGGCCGAACAGTTCAAGGTGCCCGGCGGGGCAGCCGCCGAGCGTCAGCGCCACCTGCTGCAGGCGCTCGGCCTTGTTCACCCCCAGCAGGCTGCGCTGGTGCTGGCGGGCCATGGCCAGGGCATCGACCTCGAAGGCATCGTTGTCCAGGGCCAGCACCTGGTCCAGCCAGTGGCGCTGGATGAACTGCTGGGCCAGGCCAACCGGCTTGAGTTCGTAGCGCTGGCCGCCGGCATCGCGCAGCATGCCCTTGGGCCATTCGGGCTCGTCGGCGACGTGGAACCAGTTGAGCATGTCGAGCAGGCCGTCACCGGCGGCGTTGATCACCACCGAGGTCCACCACAGGCCGGCGTAGTGGGTGTTCTGGTCGTAGGGGCTGAGGCTCGAGCCGCTGGACAGGTTGGTCTGGTCCAGCAGCAGCGCCTTGCGCGGCCGGCCCTGGCCATCCAGGCCCACCAGCGCGGCGGCCTGGCGCACGCTGTCGCGGTAGCTGCGGGTGGCCAGCAGGTCGCGGACCATCCATTCGTGCCAGGCCAGGGCGTCGATCTGCGCGCCCTGTTCGGCGAGCAGGCGCCGTGCCCAGTCGATACCGCGGCGCTGCTTGCCGTCGTCGGTAAAGGGCCCGCCGAGCAGGCGCGAGGAGGCCGGCATGGCGATGCGCACGCCGGCCTCGCGGGCGCCGGCGTAGTCGCGCACGCGTTTGGCCATGGCCTGGAAGAAATCGCGGTAGCTGGCGTAGTCGCGGTAGTTGAGATTCGGCTCGTCGGCGAAGGCCAGGTAGTGGGTGCCTTTGCCGCCGAGTGCCTTGGTCGCCTCGAGCCAGGCGCCGAGCCCATCGGTGCTGGTGCGGTCGCTCCTGAGGTCGGCGACCCGGGCGCTGCCAGCCAGCAGGGTAATGTCGTGGACAATGCCGAAGCGCTCCTGATAGAGCTTGCGCCAGGCGTTCTCGAAGTCCGGCTGGCGTTGCAGTACGTCGACGAAACTGTAGAAGCCGGCGGCCTGGGGGCGCAGGGCGTCCAGGGCGGCGAAGCTCGAGGCCGGCGGCAGCACGTAGGGCAGGGCGACGCCCAGCCGTGGGGTGGGGCCGAGCACTTTGTCACCCAAGGCCAGGGTTACCTGGCCCGGCAGTTGCGGCAACTCGCCGAGGTCTGCGGCGCGCTGGGCGAACAGGTTGGCGCTGCCGTCGAGCCAGAACGCCGCCTTGCCACTACCCTGCAGGCCAAGGCGCCAGGTTTCGTCACGGCTGCTGGCTGGCAGCGCCTGTTGATCGAAACGCCAGTAGGCGCGATAAGGTTTTAGCGGCAGCTGGATGCGCCGGCCATCGCTGAGGCGTTCGGCGAACAGGCCATGCACGCCGCCGTGGTGCTTGCCGGCCAATACTGCCTGTTCGCCGGCCTTGACCCGGAAATACAGGGTAACGCCTGGCCCGACTTCAGCGCTGAAGTGCACCTTTGCCGGGGCGAACAGCGCACGGGTGCTGTCGCCGTGCTGGACGCGATAGTCGCGGAAACTGTAGCCGGGCACCTCCAGGCGATAGGCTCCGCCGCCCGCCGCCAACGGCCAGCGTTGCTCGCCGCGTACCTGCGCGGCTTCGATGTGCCGTTCGCCGGCCAGGCGGCCCTTGCCGTCCAGCAGGTACAGACGTTCGGCGTTGGCATCGGCCTGCCAGGCGGGTTGCCACTGGATACGCAGTTCGTCGGCGCGGTCGGGGAGCAGGTACAGGCTGCCGTCGCGGATATCCCCCCACTGCACAGGCGCGGCGAACGCGCCCTGCGCCAGGAGCGCGCCGCACAGCAAGGCCGCCTTCATGCTGCCCGCCGTTGCAGCATCTGGCGCAGCGGCACCAGGTCGGCGGGCAGGATGACCAGGGTCTGGCCCAGCGGCACGCCGCTGAGGCGGCAGTACAGCACCAACATGGCCACGGTAACCGCCAGGTAGGCGATGGACGAGGCGGCGGCCGCGCCGACGATACCCCAGGCCGGAATGAGCACGATGTTGAGCACCAGGTTCAGCGCAGCACCGGCGCCCATCATCAGCGACACCGTGCCGGGGCGGTTCTTGCCCAGCAGGTCCAGGCGCAGGATGCTGGCGTAGCACAGCCCCAGCAGGCCTGGCAGCAACGCCAGCAGGGCCGGGTAAGCCGGGGCATATTCGGCGCCGAACAAGGTGACGATCAGCCAGTGGCCGATCAGCGCCATGCCCAGGCAGGCGCCGAGCATCACCGTGGCGGTCAGGCGCAGGGCCAGGGGGGTGATGCGTTCCATGCCGGCATCCTGCTGCAGCAGGCGCTTCATCAGCGGCGTGGTGACCGCCTCGGGAACGATCAGCAGCAGTTCGGCGGCGGCGCTGGCCATGGCGTAGTGGCCCAGGGCGGTGCTGCCCAGCAGGGCGCCGATGAACAGGTAGTCCGAGCGCAGGATCAACTGCTGGAACAACAGGTCGGGGTGGCTCTTGGCGCTGTAGCTGAGCAGCTCACGCTGGCCGCCACGGTCCCAGCGCAGCGCCAGCGGGTGCTGGCGGCGCAGCCACCACAGGCCCAGCGCCAGGACCAGGGCGATGCCGCACAGCCAACTGATCAGCGCCGCCTCCAGCGCCTCGTCGCGCCACATCCAGAACAACCCGAGGAACAGCAGCAGCGGCGCCAGCGACTCGGTCAGGCGCAGGGCGTTGAAGGCGCCGACGCCGCCGCTGGCGTTGTGCAGGGTCAGCAGGCCGCTCTTGAGCACGGTCATCGGCACTGCCAGCAGCAACAGCCAGGCCAGCAGGCCCAGTTGCACAGTGACCTCAAGCCCGGCGCCGAACTCGCGCACCAGGAACACGCAGGCCAGGGTCAGCACGCCGGCCAGCAGGCAACCGTAGACCAGCACCTGGGTCAGTAGCAGGCCCATGTCGCGCTGCTTGGCCGCCTGATAGCCGACCGCGCTGTTGAGGCCGCCGCTGGTGGCGGCGCTGATCAGGTCGGGCAGGGTGCTGAGCAAGGCGAACAGACCGCGCTCGCTAGGCCCGAGGATGCGCGCCAGGAGCACGTTGCGCAGCAGGCGCAGGGCGATCATCGCCAGCTTGGTGCCCATGCTCAGCGCCAGGTGGCGCAGGTAGCTGTTGCGGTTCATCAGCGGTCTCCGCGACTGATGCGCCAGGCCAGCAGCGAGGGCCGGCTGGCATTGCGCTGGCTGACGCCGATGCGCGGCAGGGCCAGCGGGTCGTCATGGCCCTGGCAGATGCCCGGGCGGGTGCTCAGGGCGTAGGGGTAGCGATGCGCGGCGACCTGGGCACGCACGCGCTCGTCATGGTCGCCGTTGGGGTAGCAGTACACCGGCAGCGGTGCGCGGCAGCCTTCGTTGAGTGCCGCATGGCTGCGGGTCAGTTCCTCTTTGAGGCGATGGTCGTCCAGGTAGGGCAACAGGGCATGGCTGGCGCCGTGCGGGCCGAAGCGCACCAGGCCGGAGTCCTCCAGGGCGCGCACCTGCTGCCAGTCCATGGCCTGGGGCAGCGATTCCGGCGGGCAGGCGTCGGTCAGTACGTGCAGGGCCTGGGGGCTGAGGCTCTTGAGGGTCTGCAGGTAGCGCGCCAGCACCAGGCTGCGGGCCTTGCTGTGGTCGTGCATGAAGTAGGCCGCAGGCAGAGGTCGGCCGAGTTTGCGCAGGCGTTCGATCAGCTGCCGCCGGGCCTCTTCGCCATGGCTGCCCCATAAGGTCTCGCCGACGCTTTCCCACCAGAAGCGCTGGCGGCTGCCGATGTAGTCGGTGGACAGGAAGATGCTTGCCGGCACCTGGTGGCGCTGCAGCAGGGGGAAGGCGTTGACGGCGTTGTCGCGCCAGCCGTCGTCGAAGGTCAGCGCCACCTTGGGGCGGCTGTCGCCGCGAGGTTCCTCGTGGCTCTGCAGCAGGTCCATGAGGCTGACGCAATCGAAATGCCGGGGCAGCCAGCGCAGCAAGCCCTCGAAGGCCCGTGGGCCGACGCACAGTTCGTTGCGGTGGGGCAACGCGGCGCTGGCGTCATCGGCCAGCACCCGGTGCAGCATGAGGATCACCCCGGCGCCACGCAGCTCGGCGCGTCCGCGTGGCGAGTTGAAATAGAACCAGCCGCTGGCCTGCTTGATATGGGTCTTGATCGGCATGTCCGTCGCTCATCGATTCTGGTCGGGGTTCCATTGGCTGTAGCTGTGCCCGCGCAGGAATTGCCACAGGCCCACGCTCATGCCGGCGAGGGTGACCAGCACGAAGGCGGCCAGGCGGAACGGGCGGGGCAAGCGCCGACGGGCGTCGAGCAGGCCGGCGATGGCGGCGGCGTAGCCGAGCAGTTGCAGGGCCAGGGTCAGGCGGTAGAAACCGGGCTCGGCGGCCAGCCACAGGTTGGCCAGCAGCAGCGGCAGCAGCAGTACCGGGGCCAGACGGCGGATCAGCTTGTGGCTGATCAGGGCGATGGCGTACAGGCCGTGGCGCGCCGGGTTGAGCAGCTCGCGGCGGGCGGCCAGGCTCAGCAGGCCACCGACGGTGACGCGTTGGCGGCGGCGGAACTGCTTGTCGGCCTCGTCCACGCCCTGGTCAAGCACCACCGCCTCGGGCACATAGACGATGCGCAGGCCCGCGGCCGGCGCGCAGGTGCTGATGAAAAAGTCGTCGTTGACCTGTTTCGGGATCGGCTGGTACAGCGGCCGGCGCAGGGCCAGCAGGGCGCCGTCGGCCGAGACCATGCAGCCGGTGCGGTTCTCCACCTTGCGCACCCAGGCTTCGTAGTGGCGGTACAGGCTGTCGCCGATGCTCAGGCCCTTGCCCGGATCGGGAATGATCATGTGCCCGGCAGTGCCGCCGACCTGCGCCTCGGCGAAGGGCGCCAGCAGCAGGCCGAGGGTGTCGGTCGACCACTGGTTGTCGGCGTCGGTGAACACCAGCAGGTCGCCGGTGCACACTTGCACGGCACTGTTCAACGCCCCGGCCTTGCCCAGGCGTGGCAGGTCCAGCACCTGCACCCGTGGGTCGCCCAGGGCGCGGGCCAGGGCCACGGTACGGTCGCTGGAGCCGTCGCTGGCCACCACTACCTGCAGCTCGGCGGCTGCGTAGTCCTGGCCGAGCACGCTGGCAAGCTTGGCTTCGATATGCCGCTCTTCATTGTGCGCGGCGATCACCACGCTCACCCGCTGCGGTGGCAAGGGCGAATGCGTGCGACGGGCAAAGAACGGTGCGGCCAGGGTCAGCAGCAGGGGATAGCCGACCCAGGCATATAACGGCAGCAACAGGCATAGCCAGAAAATGAACTCAGCCACGGGCGGGCCTCCTTGCGGTGCGGTTGAACAGGCTGAGGATGAACGCCGCGCCGGCCAGGTGCAGGCGCAGCCAGTGCAGGCCCCAGAGCTGCAGGGTGAGCAGCGGGTCGCGGTGCCTGCGGCTCTGGCGCAGGCTCAGGAGCAGCGCGGGCAGGGCGCTGACCACCAGGAAGAACAGGGCGACATGCGGGAAGCCGTCGAGCAACGCCGACAGGGCCATGGCGTCCAGCACCCAGGCGCCCACCGAGAGCATCGGGAAGCGCAGCAGGCGCAGGCTCACGCCATGGCTGCGCAGCAACTGCAGGTGGCTGCCCTGGCGCCACATCTCCTTGCCCAGCCATTCGCGCCAGTTGGCTTCATAGCCCCAGTGCAGCACCGCAGGTTCGCGCAGCACGCGAAGGCGCGCACCGGCTTCATGCAGGCGCAGGGTGAAGTCCTTGTCCTCACCGGTGCGCAGGCGCTCGTCGAAGCCGCCGACCTGCTCGAACCAACTGCGCCGCATCAACAGGTTGGGGGTGGGCAGCCAGGTGCAATCCTGCACCGTCTGGCCGGTGCGCAGGGTGCGCCGTTGCCAGGCCTGGGCGAACCACGGCGCGTGGCGCGGGGTGTCGCAGTCCAGGGCGAAGACATCGCCTTCGCCACGGCGTTGCAGGTCCAGCAGCAGGTCCAGCCAGTGTTCCGGGACCTCGATGTCGGCATCGAGGAAGGCCAGCCAGTCGCCTTGGCTGGCGTTGACGCCGGCATTGCGCAGGGCGCCGATGGCCACGCCCGGCACGCTCAGCACCTGGGCGCCGTGGGCGCGGGCGATCGCCGGGCCGTCGTCGCTGGAGCCGTTGTCCACCACGATCAGCTCGCAGGCCAGCCCCGCCGCGCTGGCCGAGCGCCGGGCGGCGTCGAGGGTGCGGCCGATATGGCGCGCTTCGTTGAACATCGGGATGACGATACTCACCCGGCTCATCGGGCCACCTCCACGGGCTGCTGCTCACGTGCCTGGCCGAGCAGCACGCTGGACAGCGCCAGCATCAGCCACAGGTACTTGTGGCTCGGGGCGCTGAGGAACATCAGGAACAGGCCGATGGCGAGCATGCTCATGGTCAGGTGGGTCATCAGGTCGGCGCGGTCCGGGTCGCCGGCCGCGCGGAAGGCGGCGCGCGCCTGCCAGAAATTGCGCAGGGCCAGCACGATCATGCCGACGAACAGCAGGCCCGCCGGCAGGCCGACTTCGCTGAACAGCTCCAGGTAGGTGTTGTGGGCGCGGCGGTAGAGGTCGGTGGTCTTGCTGTTGACCGGGGCGAAGGCCTTGGAGAAACCGGTGTCGGCGTAATGCAGCGGGAAGGTGCCGGGCCCGGTGCCGAGCAGCGGGCTGTGGCTGATCATCTCCTTGCCCACCACCAGGTAGGAAGCGCGCCGCCCCAGCGATTCGTCCTGGTGCGCGTTGACTCCGGACTTGAGCAGCATCAGCGACTGGATGCGGTCGGCGTAGCCAGCGGGCATCAAGGCGATGCCCAGGGGCAGGACAATGGCCAGGCCGAGCATGGCGAAGCCCAGGTGGCGCGGGCGGATGCGCGTCAGCTGTTCGCGGTAGTTGTGCAGCACGATGCCCAGGCTGATGAGCAGCACCACCAGCCCTGAGCGCGACTCGGTCTTGGTCATGCCCACCAGCAGCAACAGGCAGCAACCGGCCCAGAACAGCTTGACCGGGATCTGCCGCGCCTTGATCGCCAGCCACAGCCCCAGCGGCATGGCGATGGTGATCAGCAGGGCGAAGGCGTTGGGGTCGAGCATGGCCGAGGCGCGGCCCTGCTCCTGGTATTTGGTGGAGAAGATCGCGAACAGACAGGTCACGCACACGCTGACGGTGATCAGCCGCGCCAGCAGCGGCAGGTTTAGGTCGCGACCGACCAGCAGGGTGATGACGAACACCACCAGGCCCACCAGCAGCTCACGCAGGTGTCCGCCCGACAGGGCCAGGTCGTCGCTGGCCCACAGGCTCAGCAGGTACAGGGCCATGAACGGTAGCAGCAGGCGCCACTGGTTGCTGCGCAGGCGCTCGCCGGGGAGTTGGCGCACTGCCAGTTGCAGGCTGAGGATCAGCACCAGGCCGATGCCCACCAACTTGGCGCCGGACACCAGGCCGTCCTTGAGCAGCCCCTCCAGCGGCACCAGGGTGGCGATCGCCAGCAGGCCCCAGGCCGGCTTGCGGTACAGCACCAGCACGCCGGCCAGACCGATCACGCCGCCGGGTGCCAGGAACGGGTAGGGGCTGGCCAGCAGACCCAGGCTCAGCAAGGCCACCAGGGCGATCAGCGACAGGGGAATGATCATGCGACAACCTCCTCGGCCGTGCCCCGATACACTTGGGCCCAGCGTTGTGCCAGGGTTGGCAGGTGGTAGCGTTGACGTTGAGTCTGGCGGGCCCGGGCAACCAGTTCGTCGGCCTGCTCGGGGTCTTGCAGCAGCGCTTCGAGATGCTCGCCCAGTTCGGTCGTGGCCAAGGGGCGGGCGAGCAGGCCGTTGTGGCCGTGCTCGATGACGTCGGGGATGCCGCCAACACCGAAGGCCACCACCGGCACACCGTCCTGCATGGCTTCGAGCAGGATCATCGGCGTGCCTTCGGTGCGCGAGCTGATGACCAGCGCATCCAGGCGTTTCATCCAGGCGCGCATGTCACGCTGGAAACCCGGCAGGGTAATGCGCTCGCCCAGCCCGGCAGCGTCGATGCGCTGTTGCAGGGCCTCGCGCTCAGGGCCTTCGCCAAGCATCACGGCGTGGACCCGGGGTTGGCGCTGACACACCGGGATCAGCGTGTCGAGGAACAGGTCAGGGCCTTTTTCGCTGGACAGCCGGCCGACGTAGGCAGCGAGCCAGGGGGCTTTATCGCAGTGGCGAGGGTCTGCTGTGGGAGCGGGCTTGCCCCGCGACGGCGATGTCAAATCTGACAGCGTATCGCGGGGCAAGCCCGCTCCCACGAAACCCGCTCCTACGCCACCTTGCAGGTCATCCTTGGTGTGCTCGGGCAGCCCATTGGGAATCACCTGTAGCTTGGCCGCAGGCACGCCGGCATCGCGGTGGATGCGGGCGATGCTCTCGGCCACGCATACCACCGTGTCCACCGTCGGCGTGCGGCACAGCTGCAGGCTCAGCCAGGTGTAGAAGCGCTGCTTGCGGCTGCGCGGGGTAAAGCCATGCTGGGTGCTGACCATCGGCAGGCGCCACAGGGTGGCGCCGATCCAGCCGAACAGCTGGCCCTTGAAGTTATGGCTGTTGACCATTGGACGTTCACCGCGCTGCGCGCCAAGCACCTTGAGCACCGCCCCCAGACCGCGGCAGGTATCGCATTCGACACCCGCTTCGCGAAAGCGCGCCACCAGTTCGGCCGGGGCATCGAGAAACAGCACCCGATGCCGCCCAGGGGTCGCCTGGCAGTGGTCCAGGAGCATGCGCTCGGCGCCGTAGAACCCGCCGCTGCTGAGCAGGTGCAGGATCGGCCGGCCGGTGTGCAGCGCGGCGTTCAATTGCGCACCCAGTGCCACAGGCGTGGCAGCGACCAGCTCTTGTGCGGGTTGGGCAGCGCCGGGGTCTGGTCGTTGATCACCAGCAGCACCGGCAGGCCCAGCTCGTGGCTGATCTGCGCCGGATGCTTGAAGCGGTGGTCGAAGAACTCCCTGACGTAGACCACGGCAATCGCCAGCAGCAGGCCGGTGACCAGGCCGAACGGAATGATCAGGCCGGGTTTCGGGAAGCTCGCCGCGGTGGGCTCGTAGGGGGCGCTGAGGATGCGCGCGTTGGACTGGCTGCCATCGAGCAGGCCCTGGACACGGCTTTCCTCGTAGCGCTGGGCGTAGGTGGAGAAGGCCTTGTGCAGGGCATCGATCTCGGTGTCCAGCTGGCGGGTCTTGCTCTGGGTCTCGCGCAGCTGGAGGATGCGCTTGCTGTAGTCGGCGATGCGCTGGGTCTTCTGCTCGATCACCTGCTGGGTCACGGCCAGGTCCTGCTGGCGTTCACGGATGCGGTTCTCGACGATCTTGAGGAACTGCGCGCGCAACTGGGCGATCTGCTGCCGGGCCATCACCATCTGGTCGGAGCCTGGCTGGAACACCGTGGCGTCACCGTTGTAGCGGGCCAGCTGGGTGGTCAGCTGCTCGCCGAGCTGCTTGATCTCGCGGTCCTCGAAGGCGACGTTGTCGACCGTGGTGGTGAAGGTGTAGGGGAAGGCGTAGTCGGCCATCTTCGCCTTGTTGGCCGCGGCCAGGCTGCTTTGCAGGTAGTCCAGCCACTTCTGGTTCTGCAATTGGCGGTCACGTTGCAGATTGAGTGCCTGCTCTTCGGTGTTGATGGCGTTGAGGCGGAAGGTGATCTCCTCCTTGGGATCCGACGAGCCGATGGCGGTCAGCAGGCCCAGGCGCTGGCTTTCCAGGTCGCCCAGGCGGGCCTGGTAGTGCAGCTTCTTCTGCTCGTAGAAGGCCTCGGGCAGTTCGTTGGACTGCAGGTCCTGGCGGTTGGCCAGGAAGTTTTCCAGCAGGCGGCTGAC
Organism: Pseudomonas sp. CAM1A; assembly: GCF_047501685.1. Taxonomy (NCBI): domain Bacteria; kingdom Pseudomonadati; phylum Pseudomonadota; class Gammaproteobacteria; order Pseudomonadales; family Pseudomonadaceae; genus Pseudomonas; species Pseudomonas sp. CAM1A. Next base: position 986,259 of record NZ_JBFNXP010000002.1, read on the forward strand.
GAACAGCGTGCCCAGCTTCGCGTCATTGGCGCTGTAGGTGATGGAGATCACGTTGGAGCCGGGCAGGGTCTCGACCTTGAGGTCCTTGACCGCCTGGTCGGTGAGGGTGTCGAGCTGGGTGTCGCGATCGTCCGCCACGCTGTTGCCGAACAGCCGGTGCAGGGGCTCGATCACCGCGTGACGCAGCGGGTCGAGCACGGTGCGCCGCAGCAGGCCGGGCTCATCCGGATAGTGGCCCTCCTTGCGCAGCTCGCCGATGGTCTGGCGAATCAGGGTGGGCGAGCGCAGGATGTTGCTCTCGGTCTCCATGTCGGCCAGCGACGGCGGGATGAACTGGTCGGCCTGCTGGCTGAGCGCCGAAGTGGTGTCGCTCTGCGAGAGTTTCTTGGACTGCACGATGACTTCGGCGGTGATGTCGTAGCTCTGCTTGAGCACCAGCGGCAACAGCACGGCGATCACCGCGAACACCAGGAACACCCGTTTCACCAACTGGCGGTTGGCGAAAAAGATGCGGAAGAACTCATGCACATAGTTTTCTTTCGGTTGCGTGATCATGGTCCGTCCCCCGGTCAGTCGTCGCTTTCTTTGTTGTCGACGCGGTAGCTGAAGCTGAAGCCGAAGCCCTGGAACAGCACCACGTCGGCCAGTTGCCGGGACAGCTCGGCGGCGCTGGCGAGCTTGGTCTTGGGCACGTAGAGCATGTCTTCGGGCTGCAGGTAGGCGAGTTTCTGGCTGCCGCCGGAGAGCGCCTGGTCGACGTCGTAGTTGACCGCGTGCACGGTGTTGCCCTCGCGACGCATGATCACCACCGAGCCGAGCTTGGCCTTGAGGGTCGGGCCGCGAGCCAGGGTCAGCGCCTCGAGCACGGAGATGGGGCGGCGGATCTGGAAGGCGCCGGGCTGGCCGACTTCGCCGAGCACGTAGATCTCGTTGGCGGCGGTGGACTTGAGCAGCACGTCCACGCTCATGCGGCCCGGCAAGCTGGCGTAGCGTTCGTTGAGGTAGTCACGCAGCTGGTTGACGGTCATGCCCTGCAGCGGCACCGAGCCGATTTCCGGGAAGGTGGCGCGGCCGTCATTGCCCACGGTGATGTCGCGGCTCATGCCGGTACCGGGGTGGCTGAGGGCGTTCTTCAGGTTGACCTCGTCGGTCATCGGGCTCATCACCCGCACGGTGACCTGGTCACGGTTGGGCTTGAACACCCGCTTGTCCTGGTAGGCCTGGCGGATGGCGCTCTCGGCTTCGCCCGGGGTCATGCCCTCGACGCGCACCGCGGCGTTGGTGCTGGGCAGGGTGATGGTGCCGTCGGGCTGCACCAGCTGGTTGCCGTTCAGTCCGCTGGCGGCCATGAAGTTCAGGTCCAGGGTGTCACCGGACTGGATGCGGTAGGCCCCGGCCGAACGGTTGCTGACGTGGAAGATCACTTCCAGTACGTCCTGCGGGCGCAGCACCTGCTCGCGGCGGGCGACTTCGGTGGCCTGGCTTTCGGCGGGGGGCGCGGTGAGTATCTGCACCGGCATCTCGCGGTTTTCCTGGCTGGCGCAGCCGGCCAGGGCCAGTACGCACAGGGCAATCGAGGGATATCTCATGGCGTTCATCCTGTGCGGCCTCTCAGAGATTTTCGTACAGCCACTTGGGCATGTAGTACTTGCGCTTGTTGAACACGCTGCCGATCAGGCGCGCGCCGGCCTGGGTCAGGCGCTGGCTGGCGGCCTGGGCGACTTCCCAGCGGGTCTCCTCGGCGCACACCACCAGGATCACGCCGTCGACCAGGGTGCCGATCACCAGGCTGTCGGCGCTGGCGTAGATGGCTTCGCCATCGATCACCACGAAACGGTACTGGTTGCTCAACTGGTGCAGCAGCACGCGCAACTGCTCGGGGTCGAGGCGGTCGCGGCCGCGTTTCCAGGTGCCCACCGGCAGCACGTCGAACGGCTGGTCGGACAGGCGCACGATGCAGTCCTGGGCCAATGGCGGGGTGTCCTGGTTGAACAGCAGGTCGCTGTAGCCGCGCAGCTTGGCCAGGCCCAGTTGCTGGCTGAGGCCGCCAGGTGTCAGGCTGGCATCGATCAGCAGCACGTTGCCGGCACTCATGAGGGCCAGTTGGCTGGCGAAGGCCAGGGCGCTGGTGCTGGTGCCGCTGCCGGTGTTGGCCGCGGTCAGCAGCAGGGTGCGCTGGTCGAGGTCGAGCACGGTGGCGGTCAGGTTGGTCTCGCTTGGGGTAGCGATCGTCAGGCTTCTCGAGGATGAACCGTCCATCTCAGCTTGCTCCGTGGCCAGTGAAGACTTTGAACGGGGTCTTGAGCAGGATCTTCAGGTCCAGCATCAGGCTCTGTTCGTTGATGTAACTCAGGTCCAGCTCCACACGTTGGTCGAAATCGATGTTGCTGCGCCCGGAGATCTGCCACAGGCCGGTCATGCCCGGGTAGATCGACAGCCGCGCCAGGTGGTTGTCGTGGTAGCGGTAGGCGTTAAACGAAGTGGGGCGCGGGCCGACCAGGCGCATGTCGCCGGTGACCACGTTGATCAGGTTGGGCAGCTCGTCCAGGCTGCTTCTGCGCAACCAGCCGCCGACCGAGGTGATGCGCGGATCCTTGTCGATCTTGAAGTCGATGGCGTCGGCGCCATGCTTGTTCAGGTGGCGCACCGAATCCTTCAACGCCTCGGCGTTGGCCACCATGGTGCGGAACTTGAACATGCCGAAGGCGCGGCCGCGGTAGCCGGTGCGTTTCTGCACGAAGAACACCGGGCCCGAACTGGACTGCTTGATCAACAGCGCCAGCACCAGGAACAGCGGCGACAGCAGCAGCAGCAGGGTCAGCGCGGCCAGGCACGACAGCACGCGGTTGGTGCGCGAAAGGGTCCAGGGGCGACCACCGACGCGGCCGGTGATCCAGCCGCGGCCCTGCATGTGGATGGCGGCATCGATGCGCTGCCGGTGCGCCGGGTCCATGCGTTTGTCCTGGTACAGCGCCTGCAGTTGCGCGCTCTTGGGTTGTCCTGTCATACCGCCCTCCGTTGATCTGGCTGCTCACCCGTGGGCGCCGCTTCGCTGGCGGCGGGCGAGTAGTAGCTCTTGAACCAGGCGACGAAGCGCCTGAGCCCCTCATCGAGGCCTATCTGTGGGGTGAATCCGGTGACCCTGGCCAGGGCGCTGGCATCGGCGCAGGTGGCCAGGACATCGCCTGGTTGCAGCGGCAGCAGTTCGATCACCGCGTTGCGCTGCAGGTGTTTCTCCAGCAGCGCCAGGTAGTCGAGCAGCTCCACCGGACGCTGCCCGCCGATGTTGTACAGCCGCCACGGCGCATGGCTGCTGGCCGGGTCAGCAGCCAGCGCATCCCACTGCGGGTTGGCGACCGGAGGCAGGGGGATCAGCCGTACCAGGCTCTCGACGATGTCGTCGATATAGGTGAAGTCGCGTTGGTGGCGGCCATGGTTGAACAGCTGGATCGGCCGCCCTTCGCTGATTGCCCTGGCGAACTGCATCGGCGACATGTCCGGGCGGCCCCACGGGCCGTACACGGTAAAGAAGCGCAGGCCGCTGCAGGGAATGCCGTACAGGTGGCTGTAGCTGTGGGCCATGGCCTCGTTGGCCTTCTTGGTGGCGGCATACAGCGACAGCGGGTGGTCCACGGCGTCTTCGACCCGATACGGCGTTTGCTGATTGGCGCCGTACACCGAACTGGACGAGGCGTACAGCAGGTGCTGGACCGGGTGCCGGCGGCAGCCTTCGAGCACGTTGAGGAAACCGGCCAGGTTGCTGTCCAGGTAGGCCTGCGGGTTCTGCAGCGAGTAGCGCACGCCGGCCTGGGCCGCCAGGTGCACGACTATTTCCGGACGTTCGCTGGCGAACAGCCGAGCCATGCCGTCGCGGTCGCCCAGGTCCAGGCAATGCAGCGGTAAATCCCCCGCTGTCTGGCGTACCCAGTGTACGCGGGCATGCTTGAGCGCCGGCTCGTAGTAGTCGTTGAAGTTGTCCAGCCCCACCACCTGGTGCCCTTCGAGCAACAGCTGGCGGCAGGTGTGGGCACCGATGAAACCGGCCGCGCCGGTGACCAGCACTTTCATGGTGCATCCGCCTGCGGGCTGACCTGGCGCAGGCCGATACCGCTGTAGTGCAGGCCATGGGCCGCCACCTGTTCAGGGTTGTACAGGTTGCGGCCATCGACGATCACCCGCGCGCGCAGCTTGCTGGCCAACATCGAGAAGTCGACCACGCGGAAGTTCTTCCACTCGGTGCAGATCACCAGGGCGTCGGCGTCCTGCAGGGTGTCGTCGCGGGTGGCGCACAGTTGCAGGTCGTCGCGGTAGCCGTACAGGCGCCGGCATTCGTCCATCGCTTCGGGGTCATAGGCGCGCACCGTGGCGCCTTCGGCCCACAGTGCTTCCATCAGGTAGCGGCTGGGCGCTTCGCGCATGTCGTCGGTGTTGGGCTTGAAAGCCAGGCCCCAGAGGGCGATGGATTTGCCCGCCAGGCCGCCGAGGCGCTGCTTGAGCTTGGCGAAGAGGATGCGCCGCTGCTGGTCGTTGACCTCGCTGACACTCTGTAGCAGGCGCAGCGGCATGCCACTGTGGGCGGCGGTGTGCAGCAGGGCCTTGATGTCCTTGGGGAAGCACGAACCGCCGAAGCCGCAACCGGGGTAGATGAAGTGGTAGCCGATGCGCGGGTCGGAGCCGATGCCGCGGCGTACCGCTTCGATGTCGGCGCCCAGGTGTTCGCTGAGGTTGGCCAGCTCGTTCATGAAGCTGATCCGGGTGGCGAGCATGGCGTTGGCGGCGTACTTGGTCAGTTCGGCGCTGCGGTTGTCCATGAACATCAGTTTTTCGTGGTTGCGGCAGAACGGGGCGTACAGTTCGGCCAGCTGGTCATGGGCGACTTCGTCAAGGGTGCCGACGATGATCCGGTCCGGGCGCATGCAGTCGGCCAGGGCGCTGCCTTCCTTGAGAAACTCGGGGTTGGACACCACGCGTACCTGTAACTGGCCCTTGCCCAGGCGCTGCAACTCGTCGCGGGCCAGCGCCATGACCTTGTCGGCGGTGCCCACCGGCACGGTGGACTTGATGATCAGGGTGTGGTCGGTTTCCATCAATGCGGCGATCTGCCGGGTGACGTTGAGCACATGGGTCAGGTCGGCCGAACCGTCCTCGTCGGGTGGCGTGCCGACGGCGATGAAGATCAGCTCGGCATGGCTGACGGCATCGCTGGCCTGGGTACTGAACAGCAGGCGACCTTCCTTGATGTTGTCCTCGAGCAAGTCCGACAGGCCCGGCTCGCTGATCGGCGGCACGCCCTGACGTAACTGGTTGATCTTGTGGGTATCGACATCCACGCACAGTACCCGGTGACCTACGTCCGCCAGGGCTGCTGCCTGTACCAGTCCTACATAACCGGTGCCAAAAACGCTCACGTCCATGCGCGGTGCCTCGAATGGATGAGTAAGGGAGATGAAACAGTGGTGTGAATTGGGTATAGCTCAGCCCGGTGGAATTGCGTCAAAGCAATGGCATGTTTCGTCGCATTTACAGACGCCAAGCAAACGGGCCATCTGCCACCAACCCGTTTCCAATCCGTGTGTTAGCGCGCATAGCTAGTGGCAATTGGCCGTTCGACGAGCCGATGAACGGTTCAATGCAGCGGAATAAGCGGGTTGTAGACGATAGGGATAATCAACAACAACTTGCGACAGGTGCCAGATTCTGGTGTCGGTATGTCGTCGGAAATTTGACTTTTTTGCGTTGTGGTTTGTTTCAGAGCTGCTACGGTTTGGGAAGAATTCCATGACCGGAGTGGCCGAAACATGCGCGGATGGGTCAAGCTTTTGCTGCTGCTGGTCTATCTGGCCAGCTTTCATGGCTATTACCGTGAGCGCATAGAAGCCTTGGGTATTGGCGTGCCGCTGATACTTTATCTGGGCATGTTTGCGGTATTGGCGGCGGCGCTTGTGCTGGCAGCGTTCACGCGCCCGGGGTGGCTGCGCTGGGCGCTGGCCCTGATGTTCACGGTCAGCGCGATCTTCCTTGACGCTTATAACCGCATCACCGATTCGTACCTGACCTATAGCGCCTTCGTGTCCATGGTCTACGCCGGCGGTTTCGTCCAGGAGGCGCTGCAGCAATATCACTACGCCATAACGCTCGCTGCGGCACGGGCGCTGCTGTTGCTGCTGGGCATTGGCCTGCGTCCGGGGCCGACGCCAAAGTTGCCGCGCCTGCTACCGCCGTTGGCACCGCTGCTGGGGTTGCTGGTGCTGGTCGCCATCCTGTTCGTGCGGGCCGGCGAGGGCGCCCGCGGGCTGCCGGTGATGTACACGCCACTGGCCTACTTGAGCCTGTTCACCTACGAGACCTTGCACGACCATGTCGGGCCACGTCAGCCCGTGACCCTTGCGCAGTCAGGCCCGGCGATGGCACGGGACATTGTGCTGTTGATCGACGAGAGCATCTCGGGCAACTACCTGGACCTGAACACCCCGGCCGGGGTCACCAGCCATCTGGCCCAGGCCCAGCCCGGCGTGCAGATCGTCAATTTTGGCTACGCCGCATCCATTGCCAACTGCAGTGCCGACACCAATGTCACCCTGCGCTATGGCGGCACCCGCGCCGACTACCTGCGCATCAACTCGACCCAGCCGTCGATCTGGCAGTACGCCAAGCGCGCGGGCCTGGAGACGGTCTACATCGACGGCCAGCGCACCGGCGGCAACCTGCAGAACCTGATGACCGAGGCCGAGAAGCGCGATATCGACCAGTTCATCCAGTTCGACGACACCCCCGTGGTGCAGCGCGACATGGCTGCACTCGATCGGTTGGTGGCGCTACTCAAGGATGGCAAGCCGCAGCTGATCGTGGTGAACAAGGTCGGCGCGCACTTCCCGGTGCATGACAAGTACCCGGACGACTTCCTCAAGTACCAGCCGGCCTTGCCACGGGGCCGCTACGTCGATATCGCCGACACCGGCACCCGCGACGGTTTCGATGGCCGCCCGCAAGACTGGGTGCTGTATCGCAATGCCTACCAGAACACCGTGCTGTGGAGCGTCGGCGAGTTCTTCCGCCGCCTGTTCGCCGAGGCCGACCTCAGCCAGGCCGTGGTGCTGTACACCTCCGATCATGGCCAGGACCTGCATGAGCGCGGCAACCCTGGGCTGAATACCCATTGCGACAGCGACCCGGTGCCGGAGGAGGGCCTGGTACCGCTGGTGGTGATCCAGGGGCAGGGCCTCAGGACACTGGACTGGGAAGGCAACCTGGCGGTGAACCGTAACGCCTCCAGCCACTACAACCTGTTCCCCACAATGCTCAAGCTGATGGGCTACGACGACAAGGCGGTCAGTACGCTCTACGGGCGGTCGCTGGACATGCCGACGGACGATCCGTTCACCTTCAACGTGCGTTTCAATGCGCGCCTGGGGGCCAAGCCGGATTTCCGTCACATCGACCTGGGCCAGGTGGTCACCCCCGCCAGTGTCCTGGCGGGGCAACCGATGCCGGTAGGCAAGGCTGACTAGGGTCAGAAGTCGATGCTGGCGGATACCTGCACGGTGCGCGGCGCACCCAGCCCCAGGCTGGTGAGCAGCGGCATGCCCCAGTAGGCCTTGTTGGTCACGTTCTCCACCGTGCCACGCAAGGTCACCGGGTGGTCGGCCACCTGCAGCCGGTAGCGGGCACCGACGTCGTAGATGGTGTAGCCGGGAATCGACTGGCTGTTGTCGTCGCTGATGTACTGCTTCGACACGGCCGTGGCGTTGGCGGTCAGGGTCAGGCCTTCGAGTACCGGGGTATCCCATTCCACGCCCAGCTTGCCCTGCAGTTTTGGCTGGCCGGTGGCAGTCTTGCCTTCCTCGGCGGGGTTCTCGGCCTTGGTCACCTTCGGGTCGAGACGGGCCACGCCGCCCATCAGGCGCACATCGGCCACCGGTGTGCCAAAGAAGCTCCACTCGAGCCCGCGGTTACGTTGCTCGCCGCCGAAGGAGAACACTTTGGTTACCGGGTTGGTGAAGCTGCTCGGGCGTTCGATCTGGTACAGGCTCAGGGTGTGGGCGAAGTCGCCGAGGTCGAGCTTGATACCGACCTCCTTCTGCTTGGACTTGTACGGGGCGAACACTTGGCCGGCGTTGGGCGCGGTAAGCGGGGCGACGGCACCTTTGCTCAGGCCTTCGATGTAGTTGGCGTACAGCGACACTTCGTCGGTGACCTTGATCAGCACCGCTGCGGCCGGGGTGGTGGCGCTTTCGTTGTAGCGACTGGTTTGCGCGCCGGTGTCGACGTTGAAGCTGTCGGTCAGCACCTGCTGGCGGCGCACGCCCAGGGTCAGCTGCACGCGTTCGTCGAGGAACGACAGGGTGTCGGCCAGGCCGTAGCTGCTCAGGCGTGATTCAGTGTGGGCGATGGCGGGGTAGCTCCTGGCGGCCTCCGGGCCCCAGACCGGGTGGTAGATGTTGGTGATCCATTCGGCTCCCGGAACGTTGCGTCGGCCATAGTCGCGCTGCTTGTCCGAGTAGTGCGTGGCATTGAGCGACCATTGGTGGCCGACGCCGAAGGTGTCGAAATGACCGCGCAGGCCGGCTTCGCCCGAGGTCTTCTCGAGGTCGATCTTCAACTGGCCCATGCGCGTCTCGAAGTCACCGGCGGTGTTGAGCACCTCCGCGAGCATGGTGCCGCTGTACTTGTAATCGGTCTTGCTGGTGCCGGCCGCGGCATAGGCCATGAGGTTGTCGTTGAGGTCGTACTCGCCGCGCACGATCACGCCCTTGTCGCGGGTCTGGACGAAGCCCCAGTCCGGGTTGAGCAAGGTCTCGGACTTCGGCGGCCTGGGCACCGGCACGCCCGCGGCCAGGCCGATACCGCGGTTCTGGCCCCTGACCCGGTCTTCGCTCTCGTAAAGGTCGGCGGACAGGCGCGCGCGTTCGCCACGCCAGTCCAGGCCCAGGGCGTTGAGCTCGGCCTTCATCCGTTGGTGGTCGGTGGCGGTATCGCCGTCGCGGTAGACGCTGTTGAAGCGCACGCCGAACTGCTGCTCTTCGCCGAAGCGACGGCCGACGTCCAGGTGCCCGCCGAACTGCGCGTCGGACATGTAGGTGCCGGTGATCCGCGTCAGCGGTTCGGCGCCCGCGCGCTTGGGCACCAGGTTGATGCTGCCGGCCACCGAGCCGCCTGGCGGCATGCCGTTGAGCAGGGCGGACGGGCCCTTGAGCACCTCGATGCGCTCGTACATCTCCGGCGAGATCCGGTAGTAGGGCGCCATGCCGTACAGGCCGCCAATGCTCACGTCGCTGATGTTGGAGTTGAAGCCGCGAATCGAGTAGTTCTCGCTGTAGGTGCCCTTGAGGCCGTTGCTGAACACCGACGGGTCGGTGGCGGCGATCACATCGGTGATGGTCTGGGCCTGGGTGTCCTCGATGTATTTCTCGGTGTAGCTGATGGTGCTGAACGGCGTCTCCATGAAGTCCTTGTTGCCCAGCAGCCCGACCCGGCCACCCGACGCGACCTGGCCACCGGCGTAGACCGGCGGCAATGCACTGGGGGTGTCGCGGCTGCCTTCGACCATGGTTTCGGACAGCTCCAGGCTGCCGGTGGGTTGGCCTTGGCGGGGCTTTTCCACTTCCTCGGCCTGCGCCGCAGTCACGCTCATGGACGCTGCGCCCAGGCCGAGCAGCAACGCCATGTGTACGGCGGCGAAGGTGCGATTGAGGTCGAAGTGGGGCACAGCCGGCTGCTGCGCCGGGCTGACACGCTGTTGCGACATGCTGGATTCCTTTCGATTCGCAAGTAAGTGAAGGCATTCACTAGGGATTCCGAATCAGAAGGAGAAAACCTCAATGCAAATCGTTAGCGTTTGTGCTGGTTCACTCCCCAGGCAGTGCCAAGGGATGCAGGGCGCGGAAGCCTTGCGCTTCTTCCACCAGCCAGTCATGCACCGCCCGCGCTCCAGGCTGGCTCAACCCGCCCGGCGGATACAGCAGCACATAGCGCTTGTGGTTGGCGATCGGCACCCCGAACGGCACGATCAGCGCGCCGCGTTCCAGCTCGTCGTTGAGCAGGGTACGCCGGGCGATGGCCACGCCGACGCCGGCGATGGCGGCCTCGATGGTCAGGTGGTTGCGGTTGAAGGTGTGCCCGCGGCGCACATCCAGCCCGCCGGCACCGATACCGTCGAGGTAGAACTCCCATTCGGCGTACTCCGAACTGCCGCGCCAGGCGGTGATGTCGTGCAGCAGCGGGTAATGGGCCAGGCCGACCGGCCCGTGCAGGGGCGGGCGCCCGCGCAGCAGGGCAGGCGAGCACACCGGGAAGATCTGCTCGTCGAGCAGCGGGGTGGAAAGCATCCCTGGATAGCTGCCGTCGTTGAGGTCGATGGCCAGGTCGAAGTCCTCTGGATGCAGCGCCTGGTTGCTGTCCTCGGCCACCAGGCGCAGCTCGATGTCCGGATAGCGTTGCTGGAAGCGCGGCAGGCGCGGGGTCAGCCACTTGGCCAGGAACGAGGGGATCGAACGCAGGCGCAGGGTGCCGCGGATCTCCCCGGCATCCAGGCGCAACAGCTCGGCCTCGATGCTGCCGTAGGCTTCGGCCACGGTCTGCGCCAGGCGCTGGCCCTCGGCGGACAACTCGACGCCGCGGGCGCGACGCAGGAACAGGCGAAAGCCCAGGCGCTCCTCGAGCTGGCGCATCTGCTGGCTGACCGCCCCGGGGGTGATGTGCAGCTCTTCGGCGCAGCGGGTGAACGACAGGTGTCGCGCCGCACAGGAGAACACATGCAGCCAGACGAACACCTGGCCATTGAGTGGGCCTATCATCGTTTAGTCCTGCTAAAGGCTTGTGTAGGAAGTTTCGTTGGTCAAGCTGGCCTGAGCGCGGCAGTATCGCGCAACTTGGCAATACCGCTCAAATTTTCCGGAGAGCCGTGGCGTGTCGCAGATCGCCGTCACGGTCAGGCATTAGCATGGCTATCAGTGTTTTCGACCTTTTCAAGATTGGCATCGGCCCGTCCAGCTCCCACACCGTCGGCCCCATGCGCGCCGCGGCGACCTTCGCCCAGGCTCTGTGTGAACGCGGCCTGCTGGCCCAGGTGCAACGGGTCGAGGTGCGCCTGTATGGCTCGCTGTCGGCCACCGGTGTCGGTCACGCCACGGACCGTGCCTGCCTGTTGGGATTGATGGGCCAGTGGCCGGACCGGATCGACCCGCACAGCATCGAGCCACGCATCGACCAGTTGATGCAGGAGCAGTGCCTGATGCTCGACGGCAGCCAGCCGATCGAGTTCCAGTACAGCCGTGACATGCTTCTGCTCGACGAGAACCTGGCCTATCACCCCAACGCGATGAGCCTGGAGAGCTTCGACGGGCAGGGCAGCCAGTTCAGCCAGACCTACTACTCCGTGGGTGGCGGTTTCATCGTCGAGCAAAGCGAGATCGACGCGCCTTCGAGCGATGAAGGCCTGGTCGAGCTACCTTACGAATTTTCCAGTGGTGCCGAACTGCTGGCCCTGTGCAAGGCCCACAACCTCAGCGTTAGCCAGCTGATGTTGGCCAACGAGTGCGCCTGGCGCCCGGAAAGCGAGGTGCGCGAAGGCCTGCTGAAGATTTGGGCGGCGATGGGCGAGTGCGTCGACAATGGCCTGCGCAACGAAGGCATCCTCCCGGGCGGGTTGAAGGTCAAGCGCCGGGCGGCGCGCCTGCACCGCAGCCTGCAGGAGGTCGGCAAGCCCAACGTAATCGGTTCGACCCTCAGCGCCATGGAGTGGGTCAACCTGTTCGCCCTGGCGGTCAACGAAGAGAACGCAGCCGGCGGGCGCATGGTCACCGCGCCCACCAACGGCGCGGCCGGGATCATCCCGGCGGTGCTGCACTACTACATGAAGTTCAACCCCGGCGCCTGTGACGACGATGTGGTGGCGTTCCTCCTGGCCGCCGCTGCGGTGGGCATCCTGTGCAAGAAGAACGCCTCGATTTCCGGCGCCGAGGTCGGCTGCCAGGGCGAGGTGGGTTCGGCCTGCTCGATGGCCGCCGCAGGGCTGGCCGAAGTGCTCGGCGCCACTGCGCCGCAGCTGGAAAACGCCGCTGAGATAGCTCTGGAGCACAACCTCGGGCTCACCTGCGACCCGGTTGGCGGGCTGGTGCAGATCCCCTGCATCGAACGCAACGCGATCGCCGCGGTGAAGGCCATCAACGCCGTGCAGATGGCCTTGCGTGGCGATGGCGAGCACTTCATCTCCCTCGACCGGGTGATCCGCACCATGCGCGATACCGGCGCGGACATGCACGCCAACTACAAGGAAACCTCCCGCGGCGGCCTGGCCGTCGCGTTTGTCGAGTGCTGAAAAACAAGCGCTGACTGCGTGGGAGCGGGGGTGCTCCCACGACGTGCCGCAAAAAACCTGATTGAACCTGCAACACCCGCTGCACCTGCGACAAAAACAACTACAAGGCGATACCCATGACTGATGTACAAAGCACCACGAGCGTTCGTGCGGATTCGGCTGCCCAGGCTTCGGCCAGTGGCTCGACCACCTGGAACCGCCACGACACTACCTGGGCCCTGGGCCTGTATGGCACGGCGATCGGCGCCGGCACCCTGTTCCTGCCGATCAACGCCGGGGTCGGGGGCTTCTGGCCGCTGCTGATCCTGGCACTGCTGGCGTTCCCCATGACCTTCTTCGCCCACCGTGCCCTGACGCGCTTCGTGCTGTCCGGGCGCAAAGGCGGCAACGAGGACATCACCGAGGTGGTTGAAGAGCACTTCGGCGTGGGCGCCGGCAAGCTCATCACCTTGCTGTACTTCTTCGCCATCTTCCCGATCCTGCTGGTCTACAGCGTGGCGCTGACCAACACCCTGACCAGCTTCTTCGAGCACCAGTTGCACATCGGCGCGCCGCCGCGGGCACTGCTGGCGCTGCTGCTGATCTGCGGGTTGATGATCGTGGTGCGCTGCGGCCAGCAGATCATCGTCAAAGCCATGAGCGTGCTGGTATACCCCTTTGTCGCCTCGTTGCTGCTGCTGGCACTGAGCCTGATCCCCAACTGGAACGGCGCCTTCTTCGCCCAGGCCAACGAGGGGCATCAGCGCCTCGAAACTGTTGCTGACCTTGTGGCTGGCGATTCCGGTAATGGTGTTCTCGTTCAACCATTCGCCGATCATCTCGGCGTTCGCCGTCGACCAGAAGCACCGCTATGGTCATGACGCCGACCGCAAGAGTGGCCGCACCCTGGCCACGGCCCATGTGATGATGGTGCTGACGGTAATGTTCTTCTGCTTCAGCTGCGTGCTGGCCCTGAGCCCGGCGGACCTGGCTGCGGCCAAGGCGCAGAACATCTCGATCCTGTCGTACCTGGCCAACCACTTCCAGACCCCGGTGATCGCCTTCGTCGCGCCACTGATCGCGCTGGTGGCAATCACCAAGTCGTTCCTCGGCCACTACATCGGTGCCAGCGAAGGCTTCCAGGGCATGATCGTCAAGAGCCTGCGCGGGCGCGGCAAGACGTGGCCGGCCAAGCGCCTGGAGCGCGCCACCGCGTTGTTCATGCTGGTGACCTGCTGGGCGGTGGCGACCCTCAACCCGAGCATCCTCGGGCTGATCGAGAGCCTCGGTGGGCCGGTGATCGCCTGCCTGCTGTTCCTGATGCCGATGTATGCCGTGCACAAGGTGCCGGCGCTGCGGCAGTATTCGGGCAAGCTGTCGAATGTGTTCGTGGTGCTGATCGGCTTGATCACGCTGTCGGCGATCGCCTACAGCTTCATGGCCTGACCGATGATCGCGGGGCAAGCCCGCTCCCACGTGAAAGCGTGGGGGAGGGCTTGCCCCGCGGGCCGTTCAGGTCAGACGCTTTCCAGGTGCCTGAGCGCGGCCTTCAGACGCTCCGCTGGTTGCGGTTGATCCTGGTGGGTGATGTCCGGCGCCTTGCGCACGCGGCCATGCTGATCGACCCAATGGCCGTTGATGAAGTAGCGGTAGCTGGCAGTGCCGGCATTCCAGCCCTGGTCGAGCAGGCCCTGCAGGTGGAAGGTCTGGGCAATCTGGCTGAGCGGGCCGCTTGGGCTGCCATCCAGCTGCAGGACGATCGACGGGCTACCCGCGGGCGCGAACGGCAGCTCGCTGTAGCCGCCCCACACCTTGGCCTGGAACACCTGGACCGGATGCGTGGTCTGGATGATGGAAGCCCTGCCGGTGACCTTCTTCTGCACGGTATTCACCAGCAGGTCGAGGGTCAGGATCGGGGCGCCGAGCAGCCCGTTGCTGACGTTCAGGCGGGTATGAAAAAGTCCGAAGGACATGCTGATTCTCCTTGTCTGCTCAGGCTTTCTTGGCGGCTTTGGCGGCCGGGCTCTTGGTCGAGGCGAGGGCCTGGTCCAGGGCTTTGCCCACGGCACCGCTGGCCAGTTGCTTGATTCGCGCGACATCACCGGTGGCGATCACTGCCTCCAGGGTGGCGTTGTGCAGTTCGGTCGTCAGGTCGACGTTCGCCAGTGTCTGGATGCGCTTGAGCTCCAGCACGACGGGTACGTTGTCCACTTCGATCCAGCGCTGACCGTTGTTGTAGCGGTAGCTGGCCGTGCCTTTCTGCCAGTCCTGGTCGAGCAGTGCGCGCAACTCGAACTGTTCCGGCGAGTTGGCGTGTGGGCCGCCATGGTTGCCCCGTACCGTCAGCAGGATCTTGCCTTCGCTTGGCGGCTGCACGGTGAGGTAGCTGTAGGTGCCCCAGACATCCAGCGCCAGCTCCAGCGGTGGGTTGGTGGTCTGGGTGATCAGCGCGTGGCCGTTGACGCTGCGGTCTGGCGTGTAGACCAGCAGGTCGAGCTGCAGGCGCGGGGCGCCTGGCGCGTTGGTACCAATGAGGTAGGACACCGGGAAAAGACCTTCCGACGGTGCGAGCAGCGATTCAGACATGATTGCCTCCATTGCATTCGATGAATGACATACCGATAACCACGACTGGCGCAGGCGGGCGAAGCGGCGGAGGAGGTGGGAGACCGGGCGGGGAGAACAGGCTTGCCCGGTGCGAGCGGCTGTTGGCAGCCGGCTTGTGCAGCCATCCCTGATACGCGGTGCCGCCTGCCTGGCAGCCCGCTTGAGTTAAGCAGGCCGGCCAGGCAGTGATGGCATTTTTACAGCATGTCCGACGAGCGGTCGCGCACTGACCAGCTGGTCACTTACTTGGCTTTCTGCTGCAGGGCCACGAAGCTGCGGCGCATGTCGCTGGCCCAGCCATCGAGCACTGGCTTGACGTCGTTCAGGGTCAGCTGCGTGGTGTCGTTCTCCAGGTCCTTGCCACTGCCTTTGCGCACCACCTGGGCCAGCACGTTCTGGCTGGCGCCATCGAGGAAGGCCGCCTCCACGGCGATGTCCACGGCCTGGTCGCGGCCACCGGCGGCGGTGTTGACCGCCGCGGCGACCAGGGCGATGGGGATCACTTCATAGGGCTTGAGGCCTTCGGTGCTGGTAGAGACGGCGGTGATCGCCGGGCGCACCACGATGGTGTTCGGGCCAGGTTCCTTGACCAGGGTGAGCACACTGCCGAGTTCGCGGCGCATCGCTTCGTTGAAGTAGCGGGTGATCTCTTGCAGGGTCTGCGCCGAGATCACGTTGGTCGGCTGCGGCTTGGGGTAGAACTGGCTCGGCTCGATGAACACCTTGGTGTACTGGCTGGCCTTCACGTCCGGGTCGATCCAGCGCATCACCGGCGCGCCGGAGACGCTCTCGGCCGGCTTCAGGCGGCTGTAGTCCTTGAGAAACCCGGAATAGTCCTTGGGGTCGACACGGTTGCTGGAGCAGGCAACCAGGGCCAGCAGAGCAGCGCACAGCAGGGTGGTGCGAGGCAGGTGCTTCATGATGACGAGGTCCATGAGGGAAGGGGCCAGAACAACGCTAGCAGGTGGTTGGCCGAAGGCCAGCGTTCGGCTGTCGATGGTTGCCGTTTCCCACCGATCAACCTGATTGGGCTGACTATCCATTCGTCACTGATAGTGGAAAAGTATGCCCTTTACGGGTATGGTTAGGGTGTCGATCATGGATGTCTATAAGCGTAGGGAGTTTGCCCGCTGGCAAGCCAGGGAGTGCGTGCCGGACCTCCTGCTTTGCCGGGCTGTTCTGGAAATGCAGAGCGGGCTGGTTGATGCGAGCCTTGGCGGTTTGCTGTTCAAGAAGCGCATTGCGGGCCTTTGCAGTGGCAAGCGGGGTGGTTATCGCACGCTCCTGTCGGCTCGTATTGGCGATCGATATGTGTTCCTGCATGGATTTGCCAAAAGCGACCAGGCCAATGTCACGCCGGCCGAGCAAAAGGCCCTGCAGTTTACAGGCAAGGTTTTTCTGGAATTGTCACCCTGCGCCCTGGCCAAGGCATTGGGCTGTGGAGTATTGATGGAGGTACACTGTGACCAGCAAACTCATTGAATCATTGCGCGCCGACCTGGCGGCCCTGGAGCAGGCGGGCGCTGTCGGCAAGGTCACGCTCAGGGACTTCGAGGCGATTTGCCCGGCTCCAGTGCGAGCGTTCACTGCCCAGGACATCCGCCACCTGCGTGAAACCCTGAACTTCAGCCAACCGGTGTTCGCCCTCCACCTGCACACCAGCGCATCGACCGTGCGCAAATGGGAGCAGGGCGAAACACGCCCGGCCGGGCCTGCCTTGAAGCTGCTGAACATCATTGCCGACAAGGGGCTGCAGGCCATCCTCTGAAACAGGGCCGTCAGCCCAGTGTCTCGCGCAAGCGATACCACAGCATCCCCAGCGCCAGCAGCGGCGAGCGCAGCGCCTTGCCGCCGGGGAAGGTCAGGTGCGGCACCGCGCGGAACACATCGAAGCCATGGCTTTGCTCGGTGGCGATGGCTTCGGCGAGCAGTTTCGCGGTCCAGTGGGTGACGTTCAAACCATGCCCGGAATAGCCCTGGGCGTAGAACACGTTGGGGTGCTGGCTGAGCCGACCGACCTGGGGGAAGCGGTTGGCGGTGATGCCGATCATGCCGCCCCACTGGTAGTCCAGGCGCACCTCGGCCAGTTGCGGGAACACCTTGAGCACCTTGGGCCGCATGTAGGCGCCGATATCCTTCGGATTGCGCCCGGAATAGTGGCAGGCGCCACCGAACAGCAGGCGGTTGTCGGCGGTCAGGCGGTAGTAGTCCAGCCCCACCTTCTGATCGCACAGCGCCATGTTCTGCGGGATCAGCGTGCGCGCCAGGGCCTCGGGCAAGGGCTCGGTCGCCACCACGTAGCTGCCGGCCGGCAGCACCTTGCCACTCAAGCGTGGCTCCAGTTCATCAAGGTGGGCGTTGCAGCCCAGTACCAGGCTCTGGGCGCGCACCTTGCCGCGGGCAGTGTGCAGGGTCACCGTGCTGCCGTGCTCGATACGCAGAACCGGGCTTTGTTCGAAGATTTTCACGCCCAGACCATGGGCGGCGCGGGCTTCGCCCTGGACCAGGTCGAGCGGGTGCAGATGGCCCGAGCCCATGTCCACCAGGCCGCCGGCGTACAGGTCGCTGGCGACGATCTCGTGCATGCGTTCAGGGCCGACCAGGCGGGTCTCGTGGCGATAGCCCAGTTCGGCCAGGTCGCGTTGCTCGTCTTCGAAGGCGGCGAACTGGGCGGGGGTGTTGGCCAGCTCGCAGAAGCCCCAGCGCAGGTCGCATTCGATGCCGTACTGCTCGATGCGCCGGGCCACCAGGGCGACCGAATCGATGCCGGCCTGCTTGAGGTAGCGCACGCCGTCCTGGCCGACGTGCCGGGCAAAGCCGGAGACATCATGGCCGATGCCGCGGATCAGCTGGCCGCCGTTGCGTCCGCTGGCGCCCCAGCCGATGCGGCGGGCCTCCAGCAGGATCACCGAGAGGCCGCGCTCGGCGAGTTCCAGGGCCGCATTGACCCCGGTCAGACCACCGCCGACCACGCAGACATCGGCCAGCAGGTCCTGATCGAGCGCGGGGTAGGTGGCCGCCTGGCGCGCCGAGGCGGCGTAGTAGGAGGCAGTGTGTTCGTTCATCTGTGGCATGGGTGGGCTCGGCTCAGCGGTTGGACTTGATCTTGCTCCAGGAGCGGGTCATCTGCCGCAGGATCGGCGGGCTCTGCATGGTCGAGACATACAGTTTGTCCAGCACTTCCTGAGGTGGGTAGATCTCGGGGTTGTCGACCAGCGCCGGGTCCATGTCGGCCTTGGCGTCGGGGTTGGCGTTGGCGTAGCCGACCGTGGCACTGACCTTGGCGATCACCTTGGGGTCGAGCAGGTAGTTGATGAAGGCCAGGGCCTGCTCGGGGTTCTTGGCGTCCTTGGGGATGGCCAGCAGGTCGAACCACAGGTTGCTGCCCTCCTTGGGAATGCTGTAGGCGACCTTGACGCCGTTGCCGGCTTCTTCGGCGCGGTGCGCGGCCTGGAGTACGTCGCCGGAGTAGCCGAAGGCGATGCAGACATCGCCATTGGCCAGGTCCGAAACGTACTTGGATGAATGGAAGTAGGTGATGTACGGGCGCAGTTCCAGCAGGCGGGCCTCGGCCTTCTTGTAGTCATCGGCTTTCTCGCTGCGCGGGTTCATGCCCAGGTAGTTGAGCATGGCGGGGTAGAGCTCGTCGGGCGAGTCCATGAACGCCACGCCGCACTGCTTGAGCTTCTTCAGGTTCTCGGCTTCGAACAGCACGGCCCAGGAGTCGATCCTGTCGATGCCCAGCACCGCCTTGACCTTGTCGACGTTATAGCCGATGCCGTTGGTGCCCCAGAGATATGGTACGGCGTACTGGTTGCCCGGGTCGTTCTGCTCCAGCTGCTTGAGCAGTTTCGGGTCCAGGTGCTGCCAGTTCGGCAGCTTGCTGCGGTCCAGCGGCAGGAACGCGCCGGCCTGGGCCTGGCGCGCGAGGAAATGGTTGGAGGGCACGACCACGTCGTAGCCGGTGCGCCCGGCCAGCAGCTTGCCCTCCAGGGTTTCGTTGGAGTCGAACACGTCATAAACCACCTTGATCCCGCTGCTGGCCTGGAAGTCGGCCAGGGTGGTGTCACCGATGTAGTCGGTCCAGTTGTACACGCTCACCGTCGGCTGGGCCTGGACGGCGACGCCGAACAGCAGGGCGAAGGTTGCGGGGATCAGGGCTTTGCTATGACGCATGGTCGACACCTCGTTGGTCTTGTTCTTGGTCGTGGTCTTAACGATGGTTCGGTGTTTGGGCATCGTGGGAGCGGGCTTGGCCCGCGATTGGGTTGAAGGCCTCCTCGCGGGGCAAGCCCGCTCCCACAAGATGTGTGATTGATCAGACGCTGAGCAGCAGGAACTCCCGCTCCCACGAGCTGATCACGCGCTTGAAGTTCTCATGCTCGGCGCGCTTGACCGCGACATAGCCCTGGACGAATTGCTGCCCCAGGTATTGCTGCACCTTTTCGCAGTCTTCCATGTGCTGCAACGCGTCCTCGATGGTGATCGGCAGGCGCAGGTTGCGCCGTTCATAGGCGCGGCCTTGTACCGGGGCGCTGGGTTCGAGTTGCTCGACCATGCCGATATAGCCGCACAACAGGCTCGCGGCGATGGCCAGGTAGGGGTTGGCGTCGGCGCCCGGCAGGCGGTTCTCCACGCGCATCGCTTCGGGGCTGGAGGTTGGCACGCGCAGGCCGGCCGTACGGTTTTCCTCACCCCATTCGACGTTCACCGGCGCCGAGGTGTCGGGCAGGAAGCGGCGGAACGAGTTGACGTTCGGCGCGAACATCGGCAGCAGCTTGGGGATGTACTTCTGCAGGCCGCCGATATGGTGCAGGAACAGCTCGCTCATGCTGCCGTCGTCATTGGCGAAGATCGGCTTGCCAGTGGCGATGTCGACCACGCTCTGGTGCAGGTGCATGGCGCTGCCCGGCTCGTCGGTGATCGGCTTGGCCATGAAGGTGGCGGTGACATTGTGCTTGAGCGCCGCCTCGCGCATCGTGCGCTTGAACACGGTGATCTGGTCGGCGAGGTCCAGGGCGTCGCCGTGGCGGAAGTTGATCTCCATCTGCGCCGGGCCGTCTTCATGGATCAGCGTGTCGAGGTCCAGGCCCTGCAGCTCGCACCAGTCGTAGACGTCCTCGAACAGCGGGTCGAATTCGTTGGCGGCATCGATGGAAAACGACTGGCGGCCACTTTCGGCACGGCCCGAGCGACCCAGCGGCACCTGCAGCGGCAGGTCCGGGTCTTCGCAGCGCTGGGTCAGGTAGAACTCCATCTCCGGCGCGACGATTGGCTGCCAGCCCTTGTCGGCATACAGCTTGAGCACCTTCTTCAGTACGTTTCGCGGCGACAGCTCGATGGGGTTGCCCTGCTTGTCGAAGGTGTCGTGGATGACGATCGCGGTCGGTTCGATGGCCCAGGGGATCTGGTACACCGCCGTGGGATCGGGGCGGCAGACCATGTCGATGTCGGCGGCGTCGAGCAGGCTGTAGTAGATGTCGTCGTCGACATAGTCGCCGGTGACGGTCTGCAGCAGCACGCTTTCGGGCAGGCGCATGCCGCGCTCGTGGAGGAACTTGGCGGTCGGGGCGATCTTGCCGCGGGCGATGCCGGTCAGGTCGCTGATCACGCATTCGACTTCGGTGATCCGGTGTTCTTTCAGCCAGGTGGACAGCTGATCGAAGGGGGCGTTCATACAAACCTCTTGGTTGGGTAGTTGTGGTGGGACGCAAGGCGTTCTGTGCCGAGGGGCACTTCCCACGGGTGACGCTGAGGACTATCTTGGTCGCTGCCCCCCAGGGCGATCTATCCACTTTCTTCGGCAACGAATGCACCAAAAGAGTGCAACTAGGACAGCGCGTGACAACGCCAACCGCCTTGCAGGTCCAGCACTACCGCACTACCGATGTAACCGAACAGACCCGTGCCACTCCCGGCTGGCAGCAGCAATACCGGCAGATGTCCCCCGGGCATTTCAACGGCCAGTTGCGCTGGCTGGGCCTCGATGGCGTGGAGGTGTACGAGGAGCGCCTGAATACCCGGGTCGAGCAGTTCTTTCGCGCGCCCAGCGGCGCCCTGGCGTTCTGCTTCGACCGCAGCGAGAACAGCCTCTATCTGCTCAATGAAGACAGCCGCAATATCTGGATCACCCCGGAGAACTACCAGGAGGTGGCGGTGGTGTTCGAGCAGCCGTTTTTGGCCAGCCACGGCCTCGACCTGGAACGCTTGCGCGGCTTGTTCATGGTGCCGTTGACCTGCCAGCAGAACGCCTTGTTCGGCAACTGGCTGAGCGCCACGCTCACCCAGCTGGGCCAGGCCGATTGCCCGCTGGAGGGCGGGGCGCTGGGCGAGCAGTTGCTGGAGGATTGCCTGTTCATCCTCGACAACGCCGGGCAGCATCTGCAGGGGGACGCGCTGGGGCGGCGCGACGAGGAACGGGCGATCATGCGCCGGGTCAGCGAATGGGCTGCCGACTGCCCCGACGAAACCCTCAACCTGTTGCAACTGGCCAAGGTCGCCGGGGTTTCCGTGCGTCAGTTGCAGCAAGCCTTCAAGGGTTTCACCAAGCTGCCACCGGCGCAGTGGTTGCGCCTGCGGCGCCTGAACGGCGCGCGGCGTGACCTGCTGGTGGGGGACGCGACCGTTGCCGAGGTGGCGATGCGTTGGTCGTTCTGGCACCTGGGGCGGTTTTCCGAAAGCTATCGGCAGCTGTTTCGCGAACTGCCCAGTGAGACGCTTCGGCGCGGCAGGGGCTGATCGCCCGGCCGCGCGCCCGCGGTTTCGACGTTCCTTGCCCCCGCTCGGCAGCGGGGGAAAGCTGGCAGATCAGTTGCGATCCAGCCACACCGTCTGGGCATTGGTGAACTCGCGCACGCCGAAGTGCGACAGCTCGCGGCCAAAGCCACTTTTCTTCACGCCACCGAACGCCACACGGGGGTCGGATGCGCAGTAGCCGTTGATGAACACGCCGCCTGTGTCCAGCGCGGCGGTCATGCGCTCGGCCAAGGCATAGTCGGCGGTGTAGATGGTCGCGGCCAGGCCGAATTCGCTGTCGTTGGCCAGCGCCACGGCATGGTCGGCGTCACGGGCGCTGATGATCGCCGCCACCGGCCCGAACAGCTCCTGCTTGAACGCGGTCATGTCCGGGGTGACGTTGGCGAACACAGTCGGCTCGTAGAAGTTGGCCGCGCCTTCGACCTTTTTGCCCCCCAGCAGCAGGGTGGCGCCTTCGGCGAGGGTCGCCTGGACCTGGCCGTCGAGTTCGTCGCGCAGGTCGTAGCGGGCCATCGGGCCGATATAGGTGGCGTCGTCCAGCGGATTGCCGATGGTCAGCGCACGGGTGGCCTCGACGAACTTGTGGGTGAACGCCTCGACAATGCTTTCTTCGACGATCAGGCGCTTGGCGGCGGCGCAGACCTGGCCGGTGTTCTGGTAGCGGCCGATCACAGCGGCCTTCACGGCGGCATCGAGGTCGGCATCGGCCAGCACGATGAACGGATCGGAACCGCCCAGCTCCAGCACGCACTTCTTCAATGCCGCGCCGGCTTGCGCGCCGATGGCCATGCCGGCGCGCACGCTGCCGGTCAGGGTAATGGCAGCGATGCGCGGGTCGTTGATGGCGCGGGTGACGCCTTCGGGGGTGACATTGAGCACTTCGAACACGCCCTCAGGCAGGCCGGCGCGTTTGAAGAGGTCGGCCAGCAGGTAGGCGCTGCCCATCACGTTGGGCGCGTGCTTGAGCACGTAGGTGTTGCCCGCCAGCAGCGCCGGCACCGCACCGCGCAGCACCTGCCAGACCGGGAAGTTCCACGGCATCACGGCGAGGATCGGGCCAAGCGGACGGTATTCGATACGGGCCTTTTCGATCTGGGTCGGCTCCGGCGCCAGCATGGCCGGGCCGTGTTCGGCGTACCACTGGCACAGGCCTACGCACTTGTTCACTTCGCCACGGGCCTGGCTGATCGGCTTGCCGATCTCGCGGGCGATCATCTGCGCGAAGGCCTCGGCGTTGGCCTGCAGGGCCTGCCCGAGCGCGACCAGGTATTCGCTGCGCTGACCCAGCGACACGGTGCGCCACTGGCCGTAGCCTGCCTTGGCGCGTTGCAGCGCCGCGTCCAGTGCGGCGTCGGTGTCGAAGGCGTAATGGCCGATCTGTTCGCCGCTGTAGGGGTCGACGGAGATGGCGTGGGTCAGGCTGCTGATCTCGCTCATGGCAGGACTCTCATTGTTCTGATGGGGTGAGCGCAGACTAGTGGTGGCGCGCTTTAATGAAAACTGAATAATAATGAGTGAAACATTCACGTTTGGAGAATGACCGTGGACCTGGTGCAACTCGAGATGTTCAAGGCCGTGGCCGAGCACGGCAGCATCAGCGCCGCCGCCCAGCAGATTCATCGGGTGCCGTCGAACCTGACCACCCGCATCAAGCAGCTGGAGGAGGACCTTGGCGTCGAACTGTTCATCCGCGAGAAGAGCCGCCTGCGCCTGTCGCCGGCCGGCTGGAACTTCCTCGAGTACACCCGGCGCATCCTCGACCTGGTGCACGAAGCGCGGCTGACCGTGGCGGGGGAGGACCCGCAGGGCACCTTCGCCCTGGGTTCGCTGGAAAGCACCGCTGCGGTGCGCATCCCGGCCTTGCTGGCGGCCTACAACCAGCGCTACCCCAAGGTCGACCTGGACCTGTCCACCGGCCCGTCGGGGACCATGCTCGAAGGGGTGTTGTCCGGGCGCCTGGTGGCAGCGTTCGTCGATGGACCGGTGCTGCACCCGACGCTGGAAGGCATGCCGGTGTTCGAGGAGGAGATGATGGTCATCGCGCCGCTCAACCATCCGCCCGTGACCCGTGCGCGCGACGTCAACGGCTCGAGCATCTACGCCTTTCGCGCCAACTGCTCGTACCGCCACCATTTCGAAAGCTGGTTCGTCCATGACCAGGCGGTGCCGGGCAAGATCCACGAGATGGAGTCGTACCACGGCATGCTCGCCTGCGTCAGCGCAGGCGCGGGCCTGGCGATGATGCCGCGCAGCATGCTCGACAACATGCCGGGGTGCAGCACGGTCAGCGCCTGGCCGATGGCCGAGGACTTCCGCTACCTGAAGACCTGGCTGGTGTGGCGGCGGGGGACGGTGTCGCGCAGCTTGAGCATGTTCATCAAGTTGCTGGAAGAGCGTCGTGAACTGCCCTCGGCGTGAAGGGCAGTGCCACGCGGACTAACGGTGCGTCAACAGGCGAACCCGAGCCCCGGAAAACCCTCCAAACTGTGTAGACCATCCCTCCCAGGGAGGAATGCACCATGCGCACTCATCATTACGGCCTTTGCGCCGCGCTGTTGCTGGCATTGGCCATGCCTTGGAGCCTCGCAGCGGCCACCGACCTGAATACCCCCATCGATCCGCAGGGCGTGCAATTGCAGCCCCAGGAACAGAACGGCATTCGCTACCTGCAGGGCGGTATTGGCCAGGACGAGGCCAATGCCCTGCGCCGCACGCCCGGCTATGACCTGCACATCACCCTGTCGACCGGAGCGGACGGCAAGTTTCAGAGCGGCGCCGCGCTGGACATCCAGTCGGCACAGGGACGATCAGTGCTGACGTTGCAGGACGTCGGGCCGCTGATCTTCGTGCAGTTGCCACCGGGGCATTACCGGGTGATCGGCAATGCTGATGGTCGGACTGTGCAGCAGCAGGTCACGGTGGATGGCAAGGCGCCGGCCCGGGTCGATCTCAACTGGCGTTGAGGGCCAGTCCGTTCAAAGTCTTTTGGGCGCGAGGCGATTGACCGAGTGAGGGCTACCACGTGTCCGCCCTCGGCCTGGCAGCGCCTGCGAGATCGAGCGCAGGTGGCTTTTCGGCGAACACGAGGAGGCGCAAAACAACTGAACCCTTGAATGGAACGCAGTGTCCTTAACCAATAGTGGCAAATCACTTTTCACTTTCAGAGCATTCTGACAATAATCGAAGAAGTATTACCGCTTGTAACCCTAGGGCAATCAGGGGTTGCCCATGCAGGAAGAACGAGGGGCATAGCCTCCATTGACGCAGGGACGCGCATTTCGCGGCCCTGCCCGTGAAGACCATCAGGAGAAAGGCATTGATGAAAACCCGTCTCGCCACAACGTTGGCCGCCGCCGTGCTGGCGTTCGCCGGCGCCAACCTGGCCCAGGCCGCGCAGGTGTCCGCTGCCGTAGGTGCTACTGGCCAGGGCGACATGACCTACCGCATCGGCCTGTCCTTCGATTGGGACAAGAAATGGCTTGAGAGCAACACGGGCCATCTGACCGGATACTGGGATGCGGCCTACACCTACTGGGAAGGCGGCGAGGCCAGTGGGGCCCACTCGCTGTCGATCAGCCCGGTGTTCGTCTATGAATTCAGCGGCTTTACCTACACCCCGTTCATCGAGGCGGGTATTGGCCTGGCGGCGTTCTCCAAGACCGATGTGGGCGACCAGCGCCTGGGTTCGTCGGTGAACTTCGAGGACCGGATCGGTTTCGGCCTGAAGCTGCCGGCGGAGCAGAAAATCGGCATCCGCGCCATGCACTATTCCAATGCCGGGCTGAAGCAGCCTAACGACGGGATCGAGTCGTACTCGCTGTTCTACAGCAAGGCGTTCTGACTCTCGCCGCAAGGTTTGATAGCTTCAAGAGTGCGGCTGGGTAACCAGCCGTCGACTTCATACATTGCTCAATGTGCTCGCCCGATCGCTCCTGATGCTACGTTGATCATCTCCGATCAGATAGACAGCGTTTTGAGGTGGGGGCGGAGTGAACTGAGCTCCTCGCGAAGCTTCAATATCCTCGTTCGCGCTAAGTAGAGTCCTGGCTTGGGTCGCCCGGTTACGGGCGTCCATCGCATGGTTGGCACTCCAATTGTTGGTCCATCCATCCACTAACGCCGTAGCGCCGTTCAGTGCCATCAGGGCGGGTTGCTCTCCAGGCATCAAGAGATTGGCAACCGAAGTGCCCGCATTGATGAGATCGGCAACTGGGGAGACTACAGCCTTGGTTACCTCGTAATACGTGAACGTCTCAGGCAGTTGATGCGCAGGAATGCCCTTTTTCCTTGCCTGGTTCACCGCCCGGTTGGTTGAGACCACGTCCCAGGCAACCATCACATTCTTGTCGAACCGGCCGAGTTGGGACATTGCCGCGCCGGGTACCAGGTTGGCCCACTGCACCCTGCCTGTCGGATCTCGATAGTTCACCGGATCTCCTTGGCAATAGGCATAGGCATTGAGCCCCCCAGCCCCGAATGGGCTCAACTGGTCGGGAGAGTGGAAACGCTTCAACCCTGGGGCGTAGCTGCGGTGGCCATTGCCCAGATGATAGATACCGATCACAGGGTCGCGCAGCTCGCCGCAATAGGCCAGGCGCGGTCCCGATACGTTTGTCGGTGCACCATAGGGCGTGTAGGCCCTGGCGCATCCCACACTTCCGAGTACAGATCGTTGCCAGTCAGTGAATGGCAGATAGAGGTTCGCCAAGGAAATCGCTCCACTGTGCAGGAATGTCTACGCTAACACCGGCTGGAGCCTTGGAAAACTGACAGAATTGCCAGTTGGCGAAACTGCCGGCGTGCCCCTGCGCGGGCAGGGACGCTGCGGGCTGCCTCACCCACGTGAACCTGCCTGCGCTGGTGTTTCAGCGCACCGCCTTGATCGCCAGCACATTACACAGCGGGTGCTCCAGCACATGCGCCGTAGTGCCGCCGAGAAACGCCTGCAACGCATCGTGCCGGTGGTTGCCCATGACGATCACGTCTACCCGGTGAGCGGCGATGTATTGGGTGATTGCCTTGACCGCCGGTCCTTCGAGGAAGTGACGACGTTCCAGGTCGATCTGGTAGTGATCGCCCAGGCGGTTGAAAGCCGTGCGCTGTGCTGTCCGCACGCTGGTATCGAAACCGGGCATGGTCACGGTGCCGGCACCGAAGTCGGCGATATGGGTCCTGGCCGCATCGCACACATGCAACAGGTGCAGTTCGGCGTTGCACTGCAGGGCCAGGGCATGGGCGCTGCGGATCACCGCGTCGTCCAGGTGCTCGCCGGCGCCATGGCTGTTGAGGTCGACCGCGGCGGCGATCTGTCGGGGCAGGGGCAGGCGGATATCGCTGACCAGGTGCACCGCCACCGGGCTGTCCTTGAGCAGTTGCCAGTCCAGCGGCGTGACCAGCAGGCGCTTGAGGATGGGCTCGTGCTGCACGTCCTTGACCAGCAGGTCGCAGCCCAGGCGTTCGATCTGCTCCAGCACGCAGCCCAGCGGATCACGGGTCAGCAGCAGTTCGGTGGAGACATCCAGGCCAGCATTGCGCAGTTGCTCGGCCTCGTCGGCCAGCCACTGGCGGTTGTCGGCAAGCAGGCGCTCGCGCTCGCGGCTGTCGCTCATCAAGCCAAAGGTGTCGACATCGTCGACGAAGACGTTGAGATCCAGCAGGGCCCCGCTGGATTCGGCCAGCGCCGCGGCGCGCTGCAGGGCAGGCGTATGGCGCATCTGCGGGCCGAGCATGACCAACAATCGCTTGAACTGGCTCATCTCACACCTCCACGTGTGGCAGCCCCCTGTTCAGTCTAGACCCGCCGCCGCTGAAATCCGCTGGAGCGACGACGGGTCATGCCTCAGTGCGGTGCGCGCGGGATGGTCTTGAGCAGGTCTTCCGGGCTGATGTGCCCGACCACCTGGGCCACCGCGCTGCCTGGGGTCGGCAGGTCGATGATATGGCCCTTCATCTTGCCGATCACATGCATCTCGCAGGGTTTGCAGTCGAACTTCAGGGTGAGCACTTCATCACCCTGGATCAGTTGCATCGGCGCCACCTTGGTGCGCACGCCGGTCACACCCTTGGCCTGCTTGGGGCACAGGTTGAAGGAGAAGCGCAGGCAGTGCTTGGTGATCATCACCGGCACTTCGCCGTGCTCTTCATGGGCCTCGTAGGCTGCGTCGATCAGCTGCACGCCATGGCGATGGTAGAAGTCGCGGGCCTTCTGGTTGTAGACGTTGGCGAGGAACGACAGGTGCGACTCGGGGTACACCGGCGGTGGCGTGGTCTCGGCCTTGCGCCCGCCACGCGGGTGGGCCTTGACCCGCGCCTCGGTCAGCGCCTCGATGGCCTCGCGGCGCAGGGCCTTGAGCTGCGAGTTGGGAATGAAGAACGCCTGCGGCGCATCGAGTTCGATGGCGTCGGCGTGGTACATCGTGGTACCCAACTGGCCGAGCAGGTCGTGCAGTTGCTCGAGCGCCTGTTCCGGTTTGTTGGCGGCACCGAACGGGCCGTCCAGCGCGACCTGCACGCTGACGCCTTCCTCGCTGCTGAGGGTCAGCATCAGGCGCTGTTCACGCAGCACGGCGTGCCATTCGACAGCCACCCGGCGCTCGGACGACGTGCGTTGCAGCGCCTGCTGCCAGTTGTGGTCGAGGTTGCGCGAAAGCGGATGGTTGGGGCGTAGCTTGTACAGGCCCTCGGGCATCTCGTTGGGCTCGACGCGGTAGCGGTAGCGCTTCTGGCCGTCTTCTTCGGATTCGCTCTTGAGTTCGGCGATGTTGGCGCGGAAACCCACGACTTCACGCTTGACCAGCACATTGAGGCCGTCGCCGTTGGTCAGCGGGACATCGGTGGCCACCAGCAGGTCGCGCTTGCCGACTTTCTCTACCACACCTACCGGCAGACCGGTAAAGGTGGGGGAATCGAAGGCGCCGATGTCGATCTTGCGGTCGCTGACGAAATAGTCGGTGCTGCCACGGTGGAAGGTCTTGTCCGGATCCGGTACGAAGAAGTGTTCGGTGCGGCCACTGGAGGCACGAGCCAGCTCGGGGCGGTCCTCGAGGATGGCGTCGAGTTCCTTGCGGTAGTGGGCGGTGATGTTCTTCACATAACCCATGTCCTTGTACCGGCCTTCGATCTTGAACGAGCGCACGCCGGCATCGACCAGGTCGCGCAGGTTGGCGGTCTGGTTGTTATCCTTCATCGACAGCAAGTGCTTCTCGAAGGCTACCACGCGGCCCTGGTCGTCCTTGAGGGTGTACGGCAGGCGGCAGGCCTGGGAGCAGTCGCCGCGGTTGGCGCTGCGTCCGGTCTGGGCGTGGGAGATGTTGCACTGGCCGGAGAAGGCCACGCACAGCGCGCCGTGGATGAAGAACTCGATGGCCGCGTCAGTCTCGGCGGCGATGGCGCGGATCTGCTGCAAGTTCAGCTCGCGGGCCAGCACCAGCTGCGAGAAACCGGCCTGGTCGAGGAACTTGGCCCGCTCCAGGGTGCGGATATCGGTCTGGGTGCTGGCATGCAGCTCGATCGGCGGGATATCCAGCTCCATCACCCCCAGATCCTGCACGATCAGCGCGTCGACACCGGCGTCGTACAGCTGGTGGATCAGCTTGCGGGCAGGTTCGAGCTCGTTGTCGTGGAGGATGGTGTTGATGGTGGTGAACACGCGGGCATGGTAGCGCCGGGCGAACTCGACCAGCTCGGCGATTTCGCTGACCTCGTTGCAGGCGTTGTGGCGCGCGCCGAAGCTCGGGCCGCCGATGTAGATGGCGTCGGCGCCGTGCAGGATCGCCTCGCGGGCGATGCTCACGTCACGGGCAGGGCTGAGCAGTTCCAGGTGGTGCTTTGGAAGGGACATGTCGTTATAGGTTCGGGCTGTCACGGTAAGGCGGGCATTGTAGCGGTGAAACGGCCCGACGGCACCCTCGGGGTGCCGTCGGGCCTTTAATCGCGGAGGAGGCCGGTCAGCCCTTGGCCGCCATCGCCGTCACTTCCACACGCATCCCTTCGAACGCCAGCGAAGCCACGCCCACCGCAGCCCGCACCGGCCATGGCTTCTTGAAGAACCGCTGGTAGACCTCGTTGAACGCGGCGCGATCGGCCATGTCGGTCAGGTAGATGGTCAGGTGCAACACCCGGTCCATCGAGCTGCCGGCGCGCTCCAGGGCAACTTTCAAAGCCTGCAGGGTGCATTCGCACTGGGTGGTGATGTCGCCCAGCTCGAGGCTGCCGTCGGCCTGCACGGGGATCTGGGTGCTGACCAGGATGCCGTTGTACTCGGCAACGTCCGAGGAGATCGAGTCGGCGTCCGGGTCGGGGGTGTAGATGATGTCGCTGTGTGCCATGGGGTTTCGCCTTGCAACGGAAGGAAACCGCCAAGCCTACGCGAGCAGGCAGGGCAGGTCGAGGCAGGGCGGTCGGTCGCGGGCATTTGAAATACCTGGCCGGGACCGGCAGAATCGCGCCCCACCCGGCCACAGGCGCCGGGCCCTGGTCGTGAAAAGAGGCTTTCGTTGAACGAACACACATTGTCCATGCGCCTGGAGCGCGTGGCCGCCCATGTGCCGGCGGGCGCGCGCCTGGCCGATATCGGCTCGGACCACGGCTACCTGCCGGTGGCGCTGGCGCGTCGGGGCGCGATTGTCGCGGCCGTGGCCGGCGAAGTGGCGCTGACGCCCTACCAGGCCGCGCAGCGCACCGTGCGCGAGAATGGCCTGGAGGACCGCATCACTGTGCGCCATGCCAGTGGCCTGGCGGCGATCGAGCCGGGTGACGGCATCACCGCGATCAGTGTCTGCGGCATGGGCGGCGAGACCATCCGCGACATCCTCGAGGCCGGCAAGCAATACCTGGGCGGGCATGAGCGGTTGGTCCTGCAACCCAACGGCGGCGAGCACGCGCTGCGTCAGTGGCTGATGGACAACGGCTACCGGATCGTTTGCGAGGAAGTGCTGCGGGAAAACCGTTTCGATTACGAAATCATCGTCGCCGAACGTGCCGAGTCGGTCAGCTACACCGCCGAGCAGTTGTACTTCGGCCCGCTGCTGATGCAGGCGCGTAGCCCGGCATTCCTGTTCAAGTGGCAACGCATGCTGCGCCAGAAACACCAGACCCTGGCCAACTTCGCCCGGGCGCGCCAGCCAGTGCCGGAGGACAAGGTGCGCGATATCACCCGTCAGGCGCAGTGGATTACCCAGTTGCTGGCGTGAAGCACCTCACCTTGGGTTGACCACCTTGGCTGGCACTTTGAGCACCAGCACGGCACCCAGCGCGATGGCCACGGCCAGTACCTGCAAGGCCAGGCCCGGGCTGGCGGTGCTGTCGCGCATCCAGCCGATCAGGTAAGGCGCGGCGAACGAGGCGATACTGCCGAACGAGCTGATCATGGCGATGCCGGCGGCCTGGGTACCGCCCGCCAGGAACGCAGGCGGTAGCTGCCAGAACATCGGCAGCGCGGCGCTGGCGCCCATGCCCGCGACCACCAGCCCGCTCATCACCAGCAAGGCGTCGCCCGGCGCCCATCCGGCCAGGGCGATGCCGGCGGCGGCCATCAGCAATGGCCCGCACAGGTGCCAACGGCGTTCGCGGTGACGGTCGGAGGAGCGTCCGCAGCCGAGCATGAACAGGCAACCGGCCAGATAAGGGATGGCGCTGAGCAGGCCGACCTGGCCATCGCTGCCGATGCCGGCCCCGTGGATCAGGCTGGGCATCCAGAAAGCCAGGGTGTTGACTGCCAGCATCACCGCGAAATAGATCGCCACCAGCAACCAGACATGGGCGTCGCCCAGCAGCCCGCGCATCGAGTCGATCGGCTTGTGCCGCTCCTCGCGGGCCATTTCCTCGCGCATTGCGCGCTTCTGATCGATGGTGAGCCAAGCCACCTGCTCGAAGTTGTCCGGCAGGGCCTTGAGCACCACCAGCCCGAGCAACACCACCGGCAGCCCCTCGATCAGGAACATCCACTGCCAGCCCCGCATGCCGCCCTGATCGTGAAACGCCTGCAGGATGCCGCCGGACAATGGCCCGCCGACCACTCCGGCCAAGGGCACGGCGATGGCGAACAACGCCGTGATCTGGGCGCGGCGCCGGGCTGGATACCAGCGGTTGAGCACCACGAGGATGCCAGGGAAGAAACCGGCTTCGGCCACTCCCAGCAGGAAGCGCAAGGCATAGAACCCGGCGGCGTCCTGCACCCACATCATGCCGGTCGACAACAACCCCCAGACCACGATCAGGGTGGCGATCCAGCGCCGCGGGCCGACCCGCTCCAGGGCTAGGTTGCTGGGCACGCCGAACAGCGCATAGGCGATGAAGAACAGGCCGGCGCCCAGGCCGTAGACGGTGTCGGAAAAGCCCAGGTCGGCGCTCATCTGCATCTTGGCGAAGCCGATGTTGATGCGGTCCAGGTGGGCGAACAGGTAGCACACCAGCAGCAGCGGCATCAGCCGCCAGGTGATGCGGGCGTGGGTAGCATCGCAGGCGCGCACGGGCGGGGCCGTGGAAGTATCGATCGTATTCATGGTTCGGGACGTTCTTGTTGTTGTCCCGGCAGATCATGCGGTGCCGTGTGAGGCGGGCAAATGCACTTTCAGCAAGATGGCTGGTATTTTTCCCAGGGCTTACAGCTGCGAGCAGTTGCCCATCTGGCGGTAGTCGACCTCGCGGGTCTGGCCCTGGTGGTCGACGTAGACCATGTGCGCGGTGCCGACCTGGCAATCGGCGTCGTTGCTGGCCGGAGTGATCGAGATGACCTTGGCGATGTCCAGCGGCATGCCGTATTCGTAGGTACTGGGGCTGTTGTCGGCGAAGGCGCCGAACGAGGCGAGGGTGGCACTGAGGGCGAGCAGGGCAATCGAACGTTTCATGACAGGTACCTCATTTATTGCGGATAGCTAATGATCCATTCATTTGTGTTTCACAATAAATGGGCTATCCCGTGATAGATTCCTGCCTTTCATGTATGAATGAGGGTGCCTGCCCATGGACATGCTGCATGCGATGCGAACCTTCGCCCGGGTAGTGGAATGCGGCAGCTTCGCCGGGGCGGCCCAGGCCCTGGATATTTCCGCCGCGCAGGTGTCGCGGATCGTCGCCGAACTCGAGAACCAGCTGCAGACCCGCCTGCTGCACCGAACCACCCGGCGCCTGCGCATGAGCGAGGCGGGCGAGCGCTTTCTCGAGCGCACCCGGCAGATCATGCTGCTCACCGAGGAGGCGGTGGACGAGGCGCGCGGCGCCCACCTCACGCCCCGTGGCCGCCTGCGCTTCCATTGCACCCATGGCCTGGGGCTGTTGATGATGCCGCTAGTGGCGCGCTACAACGCGACCTGCCCGGAAGTGGTGATGGAACTCACCCTGTCGCAGCGCAACCCCGACCCGCTGGCCGAGGGGCACGACGTGGTGATCACCATCGGCCAGGGCCTGCCGGACTCGCAACTGATCGCCATTCCGCTGGGCAGCATCCACAGCATCCTGTGCGCCTCCCCGGATTACCTTGCCCGCCACGGCGTACCCGAGCGCCCCGAGGATCTGCAAGCGCACGTCTGCCTGCGCACCGTCGACCCGCTGTTCGAGGAGGACTGGTCGTTCGAAGGCCACCCCGACAATTGCGTGATCGTGCCCCAGGACACCTTCCTCACCAACGTGGCCGACGCCATGCTCAAGGCCACCGAACTGGGCATGGGAGTGGGCCTGCTGCCGTACTACTCGGCGAGCCAGGCCATGCAGGAAGGGCGCCTGTGCCGGTTGCTGGCGCCGCATCGGCTGCGCCAGCGCGAGATCTATGCGATCTATCCGTCACGGCATTACCTGGATGCCAAGGTGCGCACCTGGCTGGATTTTCTCAAAGAGCAACTGCCGGTGTTGTTTGCCGAGCACCAGCGCGTGGTGGACGAGCCCCGTTACTGGCGCTGAAAACCGCGCGTTTCGCGGTTCACCGGCTGTCTTGATCCTCGGCGCTGCCACCAGAGGCCCCGGCCCCGCTGCCGGTGGCTTCCCCGGTACTGTTGGAGCCGCCAGCGGCACCGTCGGCGGCGTCAGAGTCGGTACCGGTGTCACTGCTGTCGTTGTCCTTGCCACCGGGGCTGTTGACGCTGCTGCCTTCACCGGCGGTCTTGCCTTGCTCGGTAGTGTGCTCTTTGTGCGTGCCGCTCCCGTTCATGTCGGTGGCCGCGAGGGCGAGTGAGCTGCTGCTGCCCAGCATCAGGGCCAGCAGCAAGGCGAGGGGACGTGGATTGACCATGATGAATCTCCTGTCGGATGACCTGTCATGGTTGGGCTGCCGCGATGGCTCCAAGGTGCCCGTCAAGCGACGGGCGGTCCTTGGTGTCTGCCGTCAGTGCGCGTCTGGGCGTGGTGCCTGCTGGGCGTGCGTGGTGTCCATCGCCTCCAGCGTCGGATGCTCCTGCGCCGCATGCATCAGGTCCTCGGTCACCCGCAGTTCCGCGCCGGTCGGCGAGAAGGTTGCGGTGGGCGCGAACGGCGCAGGGTGCTCCGGGGCTGGGCGTTTGCCGCGACGCCACAAGAAGAACCCGACCATGGCCAGGTTGATCACGGCGAAGGCCCAGAACAATCCGACTTCGCCGTAGGCGGTCATCATCGGCGAAATGGCCAGCGGGGCCATGGCCGAGCCCAGCGAGTTGATCAGCAGCAGTCCCTGGATCATCGGCACCAGCGCGTCGACCGGGGCACGGTCGGCGGCGCTGCTGACAGCCACCGGGTACAGCGCGAACACGCCGCCGCCGAGCAGGAACAGCAGCGCCGGCAGCAGCACGGTGTCGGCTGGCAGCAGCACGATCAGTACCGACAGCACGGTACACAGGGCGGCCAGGGCGATCAGCACGTCCTGGCGGTCCTTGCGGTCGGACCAGCGCCCGACCGGGTACTGCAGCAGCATGGCGCCGAGGATCACCCAGGCCATCATGTCGCCGGTCTCGCCGACGTCCAGGCCGATGCGTTGCAGGTACAGCGGCAGCAGGGCATAGATCCCGGCGATGGCGACCCCCGAGCCGAAACAGCCGACCAGCCCGGTTGGCGCCACGCCCAGCAGTTGCCGCGGCTTGAGCGGCTCGACCTGATCCAGCAGCGGCGATACCCGGGGCAGGATCACGATCGGCAGCACCGACAGCGTGGCGAGCATGCCGGCGACCATGAACGGCGCGGTCTCGCCCCAGCCAGTGACCTCGCCCAGGGCGGCCTGGGCGATCACTCCGGCGCCATAGAAGGCGATCATGTACAGCGCCAGCAGGCGCCCGCGGATCTTCGCGTCACCGGCCAGCAGCAGCCAGCTTTCGATCACCAGGAACACGCCGACCGCGGCCCAGCCGTTGATCAGCCGCAGCACGAACCACCAGGTGGTGTCGTAGAACAGGCCCTGCAGCAGGATGGTCGCACCGATCAAGGCGGCGAAGCTGCTATAGGCGCGGATATGGCCGATGCGCAGGATCAGCCGGTCGTTGAAGATCGCGCCCAGGGTCAGACCGATGAAGTAGGCCGAGGACACCACGCCGATCATGGTCGCCGATTCGCCGGCGGCGCCCAGGCGCAGGGTGGTCAGGGAAGACAGCACGCCATTGCCCAGGGCAATGATGAACAGGCCGAGCAGGGGTGCCAGCGCCATCGCCAGCAAACGCACAGACATAGTTACCTCAAGGTTGAACAGAGCTCAGATGCGCCTTTTCGGCTGCACGTGGCGGACAGCGACGTACAGTGCGGCCTGGGCGGGATGCGAGCTTGGCAAGAGTCAACCGCGGGGCCTGTTGGGTGAAGGCCGGGCGGGGCGGTTGAGCCTGTGGCACATGCGTGATGTGTGAGGCACGGACGCGGTCTTTGCGGGGGCTTGCCACCGGCTGGGGCGACGGGCGAAAAGGAGGCGGGATTTTACGGCCTGTACAGGATTTGCCAAGAGGGGAAAGGCTGCGACGAGAGGCCGCAGGGGTCAGGCCGTTTTGCGCGCGATCAGCAGCAAGGATTGCGGCACCTGGCTCTGCGGATGTTGCGGCTCCTGCAGTTCGACCAGGTTGAAGCCCGCCAGCTCCAGCGCCTTCAGCCAGCTGCCGAGGGTGCGGAAGTACCATGGCATCGGGCGCCAGTCGCCGGCGAGCCTGACGAATGATTCCTCGCGCCAGCCATCCTGGTAGTGGCCGGCGGCTGCCGTCCAGGGATGCAGGGTCTGGATCAGCAGCGCGCCGTCGGGCCGCAGCAGGTCCCGCATGGCCGTGAGCAGGGGAATGATGTCTTGCTGGAGCAGGGCGAAGTTGGCGCAGATCAGGTCGTGATCGTGGCCGATGCCCTGCATGCCTGCGATCACTTGTTCATAGCTGGCCAGGTGGACCTGCGCCGAACCCGCTTCGCGTGCTGCGGCGACCAGGGTCGCATCGCCATCCACCCCGACTGCATCGATGCCCCTTGCGGCCAGGGCACGGAGCAGCCAACCCTCGCCGCAGCCCAGATCCAGCACACGACCGGGCTGCAGGCCGAGCACGGCCAGGAGTATCGCCTGGTCGGTGACCTGGCGGCGGGACTCGATGGCGCCGGAGCGAACGGCTTCGATCCAGGCCTTGGCGTTGTGTTGCCAGCTGTCCAGCAGTGGGTCGGTAACCATGGTAATGCTCGGGGTCTAAGGTGGCTGTAGCATAGGCCAGTCTTGTGCGCCTGCCCCTTTGCTCTGCACACTGGCGCCTCTGGGAAGGAGCATGGCATGGCACTTGCGAAAGCGGATTTCACCACGCGCCTGCTGGTTGACGCGGGTATCGGCCCCGGCATGCGCGTGCTCGATGTCGGGTGCGGCAGTGGCGAGGTGAGCTGGCTGCTGGCCGGCCTGGTAGGCGCCGACGGCGCGGTGGTGGGTATCGACCGGGCGGCTGGCGCCCTGGAGATCGCGCGCCAGCGTGAACGCCGCAAAGGGGCGGCGGTACCTGAGTTCGTGGCTGCCGAACTGTGCGCGTTGCCCGCGACCCTGGGGTTGTTCGACGCCATTGTCGGGCGGCGGGTACTGATGTACCAGGCGGACCCGGTCAAGGCGTTGCGTGCGTTGGCCCGGCCCCTGTTGCCTGGCGGGCTGATGATCTTCCAGGAGCACGATGGCAGCCTGGCCCCGGCCAGCCAGGCGTCTTTCCCGTTGCACCACAAGGCCCAGCAATGGTTGCGGCGCATGCTTGCCCATGAGGGGGCGGACCTGCAGATCGGCTTCAACCTGCACCGTGTGTTCAGCGAGGCGGGGCTGATGGTCGAGGACCTGCGTGCCGAATGCCTGGTGCAGACGCCCGACAGCGCCTACCCGCTGGGCGAGATCATCCGCGCTTGCCTGCCGCGGATCATCGGCCATGGCGTGGCCACGGCGCGGCAGGTGGGGATTGACACATTGCAGGCGCGGTTGGATGCCGAGCGGCGACGGTCGCAGGACATTTACATCGGCGATGTCGCCTTCGGTATTTGTGCACGTAAGCGTTGATTATGAAGTTGCTCTTCATGCGCATATAACTCTTAAAACGCACGCTGTGCAAGTCAAAGTCAAAGTCAAAGTCAAAGTCAAAGTCAAAGTCAAAGTCAAAGTCAAAGTCAAAGTCAAAGTCAAAGTCAAAGTCAAAGTCAGTCGGTATCGGTTTTCATAGTTGTAAGCGCATTCATTTACGATGTCGACGCGCACTCACCTTTTCGCCCTTACGGCGAGTCACTTTTTGTCAAACGCGACAAAAAGTAACCAAAAAACGCTGCGCTCCATTCATCCGGCCCTCCGCTTCGCTCCGGGTCCCCTCA